>JAJFGZ010000010.1 GCA_021775855.1 Hyphomicrobiales bacterium | reverse complement strand
CCCGATTGGGAGCATACCAAATATCTGATGATGTTCGGGGTGGCAGAAGACCACGCTTCGAACCCGATCAAGATCGGCATCGGCAAGATCAAAAAACGCGGCGCGAAGTTTGTTTCCATCAACCCTGTCCGCACCGGTTATAGCGCTGTCGCCGACGAATGGATTGGCCTGCGCCCGGGAACAGACGGGTTGTTTGTGGGTGCGCTGATCCACGAATTATTCCGCAACCAAAAGGTCGATCTCGATTATCTGGTCCGCTACACAAATTCACCTTGGCTGGTGATCGATGACCCCGGCGCCGCCGATCACGGTCTGTTTGCCCGCGACAAAGATGGCAACCCGCTGGTCCACGACCAGAATTCAGGCAAACTCGCCAGCGGCATGGAAGTTGATATCGCACCGGCGCTTGTGGGGTCGCGGAAATTGTCTGACGGGCGCACGGCCCGCCCCGTATTTGAATTGATGGCCGAGCGGTTTCTGGCACAAGACTATGCCCCGGATGCTGTCGCGGAGCGGGTCGGCATGGCGGTAGACGATATCCGCCGGATCGCCGCCGAGCTGGCCGAGGTCGCATTTGAACAGGAAATCATCCTCGACCAGCCGTGGACCGACTGGGCCGGGCGAAAGCACGACAAGATGATCGGGCGGCCGGTATCGATGCACGCCATGCGCGGCATTTCTGCCCATTCGAACGGGTTCCATACCTGCCGGATGATCCACATCCTGCAAATCCTGCTGGGCTCGATCGATTGCCCCGGCGGGTTTCGCTACAAGCCGCCCTATCCGAAACCGGCCCCGCCCGGCCTATTGCCCCACGGCGCACCGAAAGACGTGCAGGCCAACGAGCCACTCGGCGGGCCGCATCTAGGATTCCCGCAAGGCCCGCAGCACCTGCTGCTCGACGGCGACAGCCCGGCGCGGATCGATAAGGCGTTCGCATGGGACGCCCCGCTCGCCGTGCACGGGCTGATGCATATGGTAATCCACAACGCCGCGACCAAGGACCCGTACGGGATCGAGGTTTTGTTTCTGTACATGGCCAATATGGCATGGAATTCGTCGATGAACGTGCCGGGCACGCTCGACGATTTGACGGCAAAAGACGAGAACGGCGATTATAAAATCCCGAAGATCATTTATTCCGATGCCTATTATTCGGAAATGGTGCCGTATGCCGACCTGATCCTGCCGGATACCACCTATCTCGAGCGCTGGGATTGTATATCCCTGCTGGACCGTCCAATCTCCGAAGCTGACGCTGCGGCGGACGCTATCCGCCACCCGGTTGTTGAGCCGGACCGCGACGTGCGGCCCTTCCAGGAGGTATTGATTGATCTTGGCGCCCGGCTAAAATTACCTAACTTCGTTAACGACGACGGCACGCCCAAATATCCGGGCGGGTACCCGGATTATATCGTGAACCACGAGCGACGCCCGGGCATCGGCCCGCTCGCGGGGTGGCGCGGCAAGGACGGTAAGCAGACAGGCAAGGGGGAGCCAAACCCCGACCAACTTGCCAAATATATCGAGAACGGGTCGTTCTTTATCGATCACCTCAAACCCGAACAGGCCTATTTCAAGCACGCCAATCTGGACTATTTGCAATGGGCCGTGGACAAGGGGTTCCGGGTCACGACGACGCCGACGATTTTTCAGCTTTATAGCGAAACCATGCAATTGTTCCGCCTCGCGGCTCAGGGCCACGGCAATCGGACCCCGCCGGCGGAGCACCGGGAGCGGATCGAAAAATATTTCGATCCCCTGCCCTTCTGGTACACGCCGTTTGAAGAGGACAGGATCGAGGCAAGCCAATTTTCCCTGCACGCCATCACCCAGCGCCCGATGCATATGTATCATTCCTGGGGCAGCCAGAATGCCTGGCTGCGCCAGATCAGCGCCGCCAACCGGCTGTATATCCACACTTCGGTGGGGGGCCGGATCGGTGTCACCGACGATGACTGGGTATGGCTGTCTTCGCACCAGGGCAAAGTCAAATGCCAGGTGCGGCTGATGGACGGGGTCAACCCGGATACGGTCTGGACCTGGAACGCGATCGGCAAACGGCGCGGGGCCTGGGGGCTCGACGACGACGCGCCGGAATCCAACCAGGGGTTTTTGCTCAACCATCTGATCTCCGAACTGCTCCCCAAAGACGGCGGGTACCATTATTCCAATTCCGACCCGATCACCGGGCAGGCGGCTTGGTTCGATTTGCGGGTCGCGATCGAGAAGGCCGAAGCGGGCGGCGATACGGAACCGAAATTTGAACCGACGGCTAAGGGCGATTTACCGCCATCGCCATCAAAACTCGCTTTCGGGGCGGAATTTCGGAAAGGCGGGTCATGACGTCGCTCCCCGCCCCATCGACCAGGAAACTCGGGCTCGTGATCGATCTGGATATCTGTGTCGGGTGCCAGGCCTGCGCTACCAGCTGCAAGGAATGGAATACCGGCGGGTATTCGGCGCCTCTGTCGGACCACGATCCGTACGGCGCCGACCCATCGGGGGCGTGGCTGAACCGCGTCCATTCATATGAAGTTGGCGAGGGGGCGAGCGGCCAGACGGTGCATTTTCCGCGCTCGTGCCTACATTGTGAAGAGCCGGATTGCGTGACCGTCTGTCCGACCGGCGCGAGTTTCAAGCGCGCGGAAGACGGCATCGTACTGGTCAACCCGGATACCTGTATCGGCTGCAAACTTTGTTCGTGGGCATGCCCATACGGCGCGCGCGAATACGACCATGACGACGGGGTGATGAAAAAATGCACACTGTGCGTGGATCGGATCTACAACGAAACCTTGGCAGAAGAAGACCGGGTCCCGGCCTGTGTGAAGGCCTGCCCCACCGGCGCCCGCGCCTTTGGCGATCTGGGCGATCCGAAGAGCGAGGTATCCAAAAACGTGGCCACGCGGGGCGGGTTCTCGTTGCTTGAGGAATTCGGCTACAAACCGGTCAACCGATACCTCCCACCCCGCCCCCGCCGGGACGGCCATTCGGCGCCTGTGAACGTACCGGTCGAGGCGATCCCGGCGGCGGACAATTCAGTCGCCGAAAAGCTGTTCGCCTGGGCCGACCGGGTTCTGTCGAGATAGGAAACGCGCCATGCATCCCGCCTATTCCGTCATCCTGTTCACCACCGCGTCCGGCGCAGGTTACGGTCTTTTGTTCTGGCTTTCGCTCGGAATTCAGATTGGATATTTCGCCGGCGACCGCTGGCAATCGCTAGCCATGCTGGTCCCGGCGCTGGCGCTGATTACCATCGGTTTGCTGTCCTCGATGTTGCATCTCGGGCACCCTGAACGGGCACACCGGGCCATGTCGCAATGGCGCTCATCGTGGCTGTCGCGGGAAGGCGTTGCTGCTCTATCCACTTATGTCCCGGCGTCGTTGATGGGCATGATCTGGTTGCTGGAAATCGACACGAATTTTCTCCCCGCACTAGCGATCCTCGCTGCCGCAGGGGCGATGATCACGGTCTATTGCACCGGTATGATTTATGCCTCGCTGCGCACGATCCGGCATTGGAATCTCGGGCTGGTGCCGCTGTTCTATATCGCCGCGGCGGCGACGACGGGCGCGTTGCTGTTCTTGCTGATCCAGTCGATATTCGCCCGCGCGCCCGACTGGGTGGCGGTGACCGGGGTCGCGGCAATCGCGATGGCGATGATTGTCAAGCTCATCTATTGGCGCACAATTGACGGCAACAAGGGCCAATATACCGCCGAAATGGCGACAGGGCTTGGGGCACTGGGGACAGTCCGCCCGCTTGATCCGCCGCACACAATGCCGAATTTCGTGATGCGGGAAATGGGCTACAAAGTGGGGCGCAAACACGCCAGAAAATTGCGCCGGGTCGCGGTCGCGCTGGCATTCATTCTACCGCTGGCGATGGTCCTTCTCGCGCTCTATAGCGGCTGGCCGCAGCTGCCAATGCTGGCGCTTGCGACACTATCGGCAGCAATCGGTATCGTGGTCGAGCGCTGGCTGTTTTTTGCCGAAGCCGAACACGTGGCCATGCTCTATTACGGTGCCGCGCGCGCCTGAATCGCTCGTTCCCGATCGAATTGTACATCCCGATACTGCGATCCCGAACATGCCTGCTTGCTCAACACCAGCTCGCCTCGCCGTCCGACGGGTTGCGAAGCAGTTCCTGAACGTTGGCTTCGATCAACCGGTAGCCTACATTACCGACGAGCTTCTGGCGGCCCTCGTTCATGATGAAAGTGGGACTGCTTTCCACGCCGTGGACCTTGCTCAATTCATAGTCGGCGGCCAGGCGAGCAACTGCCTCGGAAGATCGGATTTTTTCGCGCACAATATCGTAGTCGATGTCCAACTCGCCGGCTATGTCTGCCAGGACGCGCCAATCGGAAATATCCCGCATGGAGACGAAGAATGCCTGGCGGATTGCCCAAGTGGCCCTGGTTGATTTTCGCTCGAGATACGGCTGGCTGTCCCCCTCGATCAACTCCACGGCCTTGATAAACACATGTGCACTTGCCGATGATCGTGGTCGCGCCTGGGTCCACAATTGGTCGTGGACCTCGATATGCGGGAATTTCCGCGCGACTTCATTGACGTGCCGGCCAAAGCCCGTAAAGCCGTCTCTGTCTTTCCAATTCTGCTCGATTTTCCCCCACGCGTCCGGGAAAATTGAACAGAAATGCGCGTCGATGGATATCTCGTCGCCGAAGGTTTCGATCAGTTGCTCCAGCCGACGCTGGGCGGCGTAGGCCCAGATACAAAGGATGTCGGAAAAATACAAAATCCTGACAGTGTTCATGGCGAGTTTCTACTCCGGAGAAATTTTACCGGATACTATATGTCAGATTACCCTGTGCCGAAACCGGCACTAGTTCAATGGGACATTGACCCAAAGCTGGGCGCCGTAGGAGTGGAACCCGCCGCCACCAATTCCATCGTACGAACCGGTCAGGCGGACGGCTTTGCCGTCGACGGCTGTAACCAGTATTCCGCCTTCGACCCGGGCATATAAATCATCCGGGCTTACAATTGTCTGCCCGACAATCATGCTCCCGTTGTCGGTATAGTTCCAGACACCTGTGAGTGCGACGTGTGGCTCTATTGTTGTGCCGCTGGCCATGGTTGTGCGACGGGCAACCTCCGGTCCGAAGGTTACGCGTCCGGACTGGTACGTCTGGCTAGCGACCAGCGTCCCGCTCGAGGTCGTGAACGCGTCGTGGCTTTCTTCCAAATAGGTCACTGATACGCTCGGAGTGAAACGCCAATCGCCCCGCTGCAAATTCCCTGTCAAATTGCCACGGACCAGCCAGCGGTCTGTGTCGTAACTGCCGGTGGCAATTCCGGTTGTTACGGTCGTGCCGCCCAGTGGGAAAATCGCAGTAGTCATTACGCTGCTACGGATATCGTTGCTGGACTGACCCCAGGCAGCGCGGGCGTCGAAATAGAGATTGGGCAACAACCTGGCGCTGAAATAGGGTCCAGCCATCCAGCCCTTGCCGCTAACCCTCGAATTGAGGACGTTCGACTGATCCGTGATCCAGTCGTATTGAACCAAAGCACCGACCAAGATGTCGGGGGTGAGCAACATATCGGCGCCAAAATAGACAACGCCGAATTCGCCGCTCGAACCGACGTTCTGTGCTTCATAATCGTAGAAGGAATAGTGACCTTCGACCCAGATATCGAGGCCGGATCTGCTGGTCGCAGAACTGGTTTGCGGATCTATCCCCGCGGCTTCCAGTTTTTGATCGTTGGCGTATGCCATAGCCTGAGCAATGCCGCCGAGGCTTGACGCAAATTCCAATCTGGAACCGGCCGACGCGGAATAGGCCGACAATTCGACGCCGGTTCCGTCGTTATAAAGACGGCCAGGCTCGCGGCGAATAAGGCGCGGACGATCGGGTTCTTCGGTGATTAACAGTTGGATCCGTCGGTCTAGGAACACTTGAGAAATGCTTGGTGTGTTGTCCGCCGTCTGCGTGCAAAGCACTGTCAATTTCGAACTTCCTTCGGCGGCGACGGTCACCGTGCCGCCAAATGAATTTGCGCCACTAGCTGGAATAGCGAACATAACAGTTACGCTCAAATTCGGGTTGCTGAGTGTTGAATTCAACACCGCTTGGCCGCTCTGATCATGGCTCAAACTGATGATATTGGTGCCCGAACTGGCGCCGTACGTGAAGGTGAGCACCTCACCAGCGGCGAAATTGAATCCGCCGCCAACGGCAGTAATCACAAAGGTAAAACCAAATCCGGCGGGATCGTCCAAATTACGATCAAGCGTGCCCGCATTGGCGGCGTTGCACCCGGCGGAAGGGCTAGCAACAGTCTGTGCTTGCGTTGGAAGAATTCCGGACCAAACGAGCATAATTGCTGCAAGTAGTGGCAATCTCAGGCGACAAAGGGCCGTGGCGTGCGCAGATCTATTCGTCCGCGATCTGCCTGCAAATACCAGGTGTGAACCCCGATCTCGCATCATCGAAACCTTCCTTGCGATTCGCTCCAAATACACGAGATTTGGCAGTATACAAAGCAATGCCTCATGGAAAACGCAGGGTTCCAATCTTTTCCGGCTTGCCTGCTAAAAAATTGAACACGCAATTCCGGTCATCTGGGTAGCCACTTTTGAATTCTGTTGTTGCCGAAATCGACGACATAGAGGCTGCCATCTGGCATGACATCGAGCGCGATGGGGAAGAAAAATTCTCCGGGGCCGCTGCCTTCTGCCCCGAAAGCGGTGAGGAAAGTCCCGTTGGGCGTGAATTTCTGGATACGGTGGTTGTAGAAATCAGCCACGAAGACGTTTCCCTGATCGTCGATGGCGATATTTGTTACAGTCGCGAACCAGCCATTAAATGGACCAAAGATATTGATGGCGAACGGCCCGCCCCATTTATGGGAAAAATTGCCACCCGTATCGAATACCTGGACACGGTCGTTATACCCATCAGCGACAAACAATGTACCGTCCGGGGCAATTGCAACGTCGGTCGGGTAGTTGAATTCGCCGACCCAGAAGCCAGACGTTCCGGTTTCCCCAATTTGATCGATATAGGTGCCGTCCGGCGCGAGTTGCTGGACCCGTTGATTATAGAAATCAGCCACGTACAGGGTGCCGTCGGTACCAACGGCGACCCCGCCGGGGGCGTTGAATTGACCGCGACCGTCGCCAGCTTCTCCGATCACTCGGATTGGCGTGCCATCAAGATCAAATACCTGGATCCGGTCGTTGAAATATTCCGGCACGTATAGCTCGTCGCCCTGGATTGTCAGGTTCATCGGCCGGTCGAGTTCACCGGCGCCATCTCCGGTTGTGCCGAAGGTGCGCCTGAACCTTCCTTCAATATCGAATACCTGGATGCGGCCGTTGCGCGAATCGGCGATGAAAATTTCGTCTCCCGAAATTGCTATTCCGGTTGGGTCATCGAACATGCCTGGCGCGTCTCCCCTGGCACCCCAGGTGGCGGCGAACCGGTATCCGGGTTCGCTTGCTGAAGGGACAAATGCGAGCCAGCCAGCGAACAGGACCGCCGCCGCCAACGACGCCACCATACCTAAAACTTTCAGAATGAATTTCCCCATTCCGGCTGGCCTCTTAAAAATTGATCCGGAATCCGGCACTGACCGTGTAGTCGTCTTTCAACGTGGTCCCATTGAGATTCTGGACAACCGGCAGTTGGACGATTGCCTCGGCGATCCATCGTCGCGTCACATATTGAAGACCGGGCGCGAGGAACAAACTGGTGCCGCCAGAATTGGAGACAGGTATGCCGCCAATTTCATTCCTTGCCCGGTAGACCAGATTGGCCTCAATAACGCCGTAGAGAAAACCTGATACATCGCCGGTTAACTCTCTTGGCCACAACCGGTATTGCAGAGACGCGTCAAACCGGGCCTCGTCGCCAAATTCAAAACCGTTTGCAGACGTATTGACCTCGTAACCGGCCTGCACATCGATCTCGAAATCCAACGTCTGGTAGGTCGACACGATGCCGAAAAACGGGTCCCACGAACCCGACCCGAGCTGGAGAATAGCCGGGAGAAACCCCAGACTGTCCGTGTCCCGGTCGGCGCCCGTTGGGATTTCGACTCCGGCGAAAGACGCAATCCGGAACGTCCGGCCCGGGGCATTGTCGACATAAAACGTATAGCGCCCAAACAACCGGGCATCGCCAACACCGGATGTCTCTCTGCTGACACGCATACCGCCAGGTGTTGTGACGTCGAGTTCCTTATGGAGGACGGGCAAGGTAGCGAAAAAAGCCAGCCGCCCTGATACCCCGTACCCCAGGACCGAAACCGCGCCAACGACATTAATCTCGCGGTTTGCGGGGCTGGGATCATCGGTTGCGCTTTTGTAAAAACCCTGTTGGCGGAATAAAAACTGACTTTCCGCAACCGGTAGTGCCGTGTTGAATGTTTGCGGGGCTGCCCGAGCGCCGGAGGCAACTAGCGCTACCAGAACCGCGACAAAAACCGGCCTACCACCGTATTTCAACGCCCGTTTTCCGTTTTGCTGAACCCGCCCAGTGTAAAACCTGCGGCTGTTACGGCGTCGTCGGCGGATTGTCGATCCAGGGTTGCTCCCTCCTCCATCACGACCGTAACGGTACCGCTTGTAATATCGGTCGTGACGTCTTCAACGCCGGTGATCCGTCCCAATTGTTTTTCAATGCCGTAGGCGCAGAACGGACAGGCAAGGCCGTCGGCCTGCAAAGAATAAACAGTGCCTGCAGCAAACGTGGCAGTGGCATTCAAAAGCAGCCCGGCAATCGACGCCAACAGCGCCATATGAATCCTGAGTTTCGATAATTTCAGCTTCACCTTTGCCTCCTTTTCCGGCTATTCGCCGTCAAATTCAATATGTTCGCGAAACTGCTCCTGCAGCCCGTTTTCGGCGGATTTGAGTGTTGCCAATATGGAGCAGCGCCCAGTTGCTACGCCGCGTCCGGGACAAGCGTCGATAATGTCGCCAAGCGCAGCTTCGATGGTATTTAGGCTGGCAATCTTTCGCCTAATGCTTCCCAGTTTGACTTCGGCGCGGGCACGCACTTTCGCGCAGTCGGCGTTCGGGTCTGTTTCGAGAGCCAGAAGCTCGTCGGCTTCGGACAGCGTAAAACCCAAAGCCTGGGCGTGCTTGATAAACCGGACCTTGCGGACGACCCCGTCCGGGTAACGGCGAAATCCCCCGTTGGCTGGTTTTTGGGGTTGGTCGATAATCCCTATTCGCTCGTAAAACCGAATAGTCTCGACGCCGACGCCGGCCTTTTTGGCAACCGTTCCTATGCGCATATGCTGCTCCATGAACGCTATTCTAAACTCCGTACTAAAGTACGGAGTCAAGCGCCTTCAAGCAATATCACTTCGCTGCTGGCAGCGGGAGCAGGAAGCACGCTTTCAGCCCCCCTATGGGGGACCCGCGCAGATCGAGCGTCTGGTGATAGACCTCTAGTACATCGTTCACGATGGCCAACCCCAGCCCGGTTCCCGCGACGGTCTGATCCAGTCGAGCACCTCGCTTCTGCACCGTTTCCCGCAACATGTTGGAGATTCCGCTACCGTCATCCTCGATTTCGAACGCCACAAATTGATCGACCACAAAGGCTTTGACGACGACGCGGCTTTTGGCGTGCTTGACCGCGTTCTCCAACAAATTTCCGAGGATTTCATTCAGATCGTCTTTTTCGACCTGTGCATCGAGATTCCGGTTGCATTCGATCTGGATCGATTTTTTCTCACCGTCCGGGGTCCGCCGCAACGTCGCGACAATTCCATCCAATACGGGCAGGATCTTAACCGAGGATGCGTTCCTGGCCTCGCGGATACGGGCCTTGGTCAATTCGCGATCGATTTGCCGCCGCATAATCTGGGAGGTTGCTTCGATGTCGGCAGCGATTTCGGTCTCGCCCTTGTCGCGCAGACGCCGGATATCCGAGATCAGCGCCGTGAGCGGGGTCTTGAAACCGTGGGCCAGATTGTCGGCGCGGCGTTTTGCCTTTTGCACGATCACCTCCTGAGCAGCCAGGAGATCGTTTACTTCGTCGGCAAGAGGGGAAACCTCAGGCGGCAGATCGGCGCTGATTCTGGAGGCTGTGCCGTTGCGGATCGCGGCAACCGATTTTTGTACAAGCGCCAACGGGCTAAGACCCATCGCGACCTGGAACCAGGCAGCAAGCAACAAAAAGACGCCCAGCAGGAGCAGCGCGAGCGCTACTTCAACGGCAAATTCAGAACTCAGTTTTTCCAATTCGGCAAGATCGAGACCGACGATCAGGCGGACCGATTGGGGCCCGACTGGCGAACGGAATATCAAACTGCGTTCGTGAACCAGCAGTGATGAACTTTCCGGTCCGTTAATATAGTGAGTATGAACGATACTCGATCCAGGAACGGGCGGCTGCAATTCCAGTTCGATATCCCATAGCGAGCGCGACCGGACTGTCTGGCCGGCGGTCATGTTGGTGATCTGCCAGTAGAGCCCCGAATAGATATTATCGAACCGGGGATCTGCCAACTTGCTGTCGAGTTGGGGCTTACCCGGTTGATCGAAACTGAGCCGCGCCGCGATCTGGGTCAGGTAGGTGTCCAGTTCGGTATTTATCCGTCTCTCGACCGATCGCTCGAACAGATAGGTCAGGCCATATCCGGTGATGCCCAGGGCCAGAATGATCGCGATCGCCTGGAGCGCCAGCAACCTGACCTTTAGCGAGCCCGCTCTCATGCCTGTTCGGCCACGACGATATACCCGAACCCACGACGGGTCTCGATCAGGTCGGCGCCCAGCTTGCGCCGCAACCTCCCAACCAGAACCTCGACCGCGTTCGATTCTCGCTGCTCGTGATCACCCTGGAGGTGTTCCGCCAGTTCCTGCTGGGATACGACGCGGTCGCAATGAAGCATAAGATACGACAAGAGGCGGTATTCCTGGGGCGTCAACGTCTTTGGCACGCCTTTCACCGTGACCCGCATCTGCCGGGGATCTAGCTTTACATCACCAATAATGATGACCGAATCGGCGTGCCCGGCCGAGCGCCGGATGACCGCCCGCAGACGGGCCAGCAATTCGTCCATTTCAAAGGGTTTGGGGAGATAATCGTCGGCCCCGGCATCGATACCCTCGACGCGTTCGCTCCAGGTGCCGCGCGCAGTCAAAACGAGGACCGGGAAACGGCGTTTATTCTCGCGCCATTTTTTTAAAACTGACAGACCATCCATGCCGGGCAATCCAAGGTCAAGCACGACAGCGGCGTACGACTTTGTGTCACCCTTGAACCACGCCTCTTCGCCATCGCTTTCCTGATCGACAATATATCCGGCGTTGGTGAGCGTATCGCTGACATCGCGGATAATTCGTGGATCGTCCTCAACGAACAATATGCGCACTATTCGGGTTCACCCTCGAAAAATATGCCGGTCTTCGCGTCCATGTACATTTCGAGAACCTGTCCGGTTGGGTCGATAAATGTTATTTCGTAGATGGCAACATCGCCTTCAATTTCAAATTCGATCTCGATGATTTCGCCCTCGATATCGGTGCGAATAATTTTCAATATTTCTTCGAACGTCAGGATATCCCGGGACCGGCGGTATTCCAACAATTCCTGTTGGGTAACCTCGTCCTCGTCATCATCATCGTCCGGGGATTCCGAACTGAAACCGTTGCCGGGAGACAGAACCAAGACTGTCGCCAAGACAAATATTGCGGCGCGAACAGCGCTAAAAGCAATCGTTTTCATCACAGATCATTATTGCACATAAAATGACGAAACGCTGAATACGGACGTCAGCTGTTTGTCATTGCTACCCGTATACGTTGTCCCTGGCCAATGCGGTGATCAGGAAACTGACAGAAATTACCAAATCGAAAAATTGCTGTTTGCCCTTCCCGTCGACTGTATTTATCCGCCGTGGAGCAATTCTTTATGACAATAATTGACGATGCTTCCGGGAAAGGCAAACGCCCTCCTGAATCTGTAATTAAGGTCTGGGATATTCCGGTCCGGCTGGTTCATTGGTCGCTGGTGATCGTGTTCACGATTGCCTGGATAACCGCAGAAGACTGGGACCGGGCGCACGAATATGCCGGGTACGCCGTTGGCGGCCTGATTTCTTTCCGTATCCTATGGGGATTTGTTGGCACCAGATATTCAAGATTCAGCGACTTCGTCTACAGCCCTGCGGCGATCTTCCGGTATCTAGGTGACAGCCTTCGCCACAAAGCAAAACGGTATCTAGGTCACAACCCGGCTGGCGGCGCGATGGTCAGCGCCCTTATCGTCATGCTCCTGATCACAACAGGGTCCGGAATTCTGGCCATAATGGACGGCTTTCGGGAAGCTGAATGGGTAGAAGAAATTCATGAGGGCGCCTCCTATCTGACGCTCCTCATGATCATCGCCCACATTGTTGGGGTTTTCTACGCAAGCATCTCACACCGGGAAAACCTCGTGAAGGCGATGGTCACTGGCTTTAAGCGATCCCAGTAAGACCAATGGACCAGTCAAATTTCAGTCATGTCGGCTCTATAAGAAGCCAGTTGTCCAAGCGCGTTTTCCGGCCATCCATTGGCAGCCTAACTTTGAGCGTTATGACAACGTTGTATGTGTTGGTTTTTCTCAATTATTCGTTCTGGAATAAGGGCTTTGAATATTATTCCGAACATCCACTTGCTTTTGCGGTGTTTGGGGTCGGGGTAATTCTGGTTGTAAATTCGATTTTTCTCAGTTTTTCGTTTCGAAGGACCACGAAACCGGCCTTCATATTCTTCATTATGGTTGCCGCCATTTCTTCCTATTTTATGGATACGTTCGGTGTCATCATAACCGGGGACATGATCCGCAATGTGGTCTCCACAACAGTCAACGAAGCCCGCCATCTCATAACCTGGAAATTTATTCTCCACGTTTTTGCATTCGGCGTTGTCCCCAGCATTCTAATTGGCTGGGTGAAGGTCAATCACCGCAATCTGATCCCGAAACTGATCCACAATATCATCGTTATATTTGTCAGCCTTATCCTCGCCGTCGGTGCGGTTTCGTTCGATTATCCGCTGAACGCGTCAGTGATCCGGAATCAGCGTGATTTCCTGGGAAGCCTCAATCCCGTTGCACCGGTTGCAGGCGCCGTTAAATACACTCAAAACACCCTTGAAGAACGCAATATCGTCGTTGCGCCGCTGGGCGAGGATGCAGAAAAAGGACCCCTGATATCTGGATCGTCAAGGCCGGTCGTAACCATTATCGTGGTTGGCGAGACCGCACGGGCGCAGAATTTCAGCCTTACCGGCTATGAACGCGAAACTAACCCAGAACTTGCGCAGCGAAATGTTGTCAGCTTCACCGACGCGACCAGCTGCGGCACGTCCACCGCTGTCTCGATGCCTTGCATGTTCTCGGTTTTCGGACGGGCGCAATATACAAACGCTAAAAATCTATCGAGTGAAAACCTGTTGGATGTTCTGTCGCGTGCCGGCGTCAATGTTGTCTGGTGGGACAACAATTCGGGCGACAAGAGGGTTGCAGCCAGAATCCCCAACGAAAATTTTGCCGCCGGAGATACCGTACCCTTCTGCCGACAGGGCGAGTGTGACGACGGCATTCTGGTGGACCAGCTCAAGCAATATATTGGAGGCATCACAAAGGACACGGTTATCGTGATGCATCAGATCGGCGCCCACGGGCCGGCCTATTATCTTCGATACCCCCCGGAGTTTGAGAGATTCACACCCGCATGCAATACCAGACAACTTGGCGACTGCACGCCTGAGGAAATCGTCAACGTCTATGATAACACGATCCTCTACACCGATTCTGTCCTGGCGCAGATTATCGACGTCCTGAAAGAGCAGGAAGACAGGTTTGTCACCTCGATGATATACGCCTCGGATCATGGCGAATCCCTTGGAGAACTCGGACTATATCTCCATGGCTTGCCGTTTATTTTAGCCCCTGATGTCCAGATTAAGGTGCCGTTTATTGTCTGGCTTTCACCTGAGTTTTCGGAGACGATGAAAATCGATACCTCGTGCCTGCAGGGGCGCAGGAGCGACCCCATTTCCCACGACAATCTGTTCCACTCGGTCCTGGGGGGCATGGACATATCGACCGAAGTGTATCAGCCTGACCTAGATATATTCGCCGGATGCCGTTCTTAGAGGTGTGCATGTGACCGCTGGTCAGGACGAAACACGGATACCCAACAAGAATGATCGCGGCCTCCGCCATGTTGTCGCGGCGGCGACCTATTCGTTTGGAGGCTTCAAGCAGCTCATTCTCGAAGCCGCCTTCCGCCAGGAAATGTTCTGCTTTGCCGCTATACTGGTCATGTTCGCATTTGTCGGCGCAACACTTGTGGATTATCTCATCGCGACAATTCTGTTCCTGGTGCTGGCCGCAGTGGAAGCCCTCAATACCGGCATTGAAAATATCGTCGACAAACTATCCCCCGGTATCTCAGACTTTGCGAAACACACCAAAGACCTCGGCTCATTCGCCGTTTTCTGCATGCTCGCAGCCAACGGACTATTCGCGCTCTATGTGGTTGTGCGGATTATGTTCCCTGACTGGGTTTGATCCTTTTGAGGATGGTGCCCAGGGGCGGAATCGAACCACCGACACGCGGATTTTCAGTCCGCTGCTCTACCAACTGAGCTACCTGGGCCCGGGGACACGCAATCGCCGTGACCGGGTATTTTATCCGGCTTGCGGGGCCAGTGCACCAGCGCAAGCACCGCGTTATAGGCAATCCACCGGACCGTGGCAAGCGCCGATCATAACGGCCTGCAAGCAAGCGGATCAGTGGCGGACTAGCTCGCCATCCGGGATATTTTCGTCATCCTCGGCGGGGATCGCATAGTGCCCTCCCAACCAGCGATGGAGGTCCAGATCGGCGCAATGACGCGAGCAAAATGGGCGAAACCTGTGTTCGCCTGCTTTATCGCAAATAGGGCACGAACCGCCTGTGTCCTGGAGAACCCTGTTGCCGCCCGACATCCGGTCGCCTGGTTCATCGACCATGGTTCAGCCCTTTAGCCAGTTGAAGGTGATCGGGAATTTCTCGCCTTCCAGCATCTGTAGCGTCTCGTAGAGCGGGAGCCCGACCACATTGGTGTACGACCCGATCAGCTTGATGACGAAGGCGCCGGCGATGCCCTGGATGGCATAACCGCCGGCCTTGCCGCGCCATTCGCCGGACGCCAGATAGGAATCCACCTCTTCGCGGCTGAGGCGTTTGAAACGCACCCGGGTTTCCACAATCCGGGTACGAAATTTGGCGTCCGGGGTGACCAAGACAACCGCCGTATAAACCCGGTGGGAGCGCCCAGACAGCAGCGCCAGGTTGGAAGCTGCTTCGTCGAGCAGTTCGGCCTTGCCGAGGATCCGGCGGCCGACGCTGACGACAGTGTCGGCGGCGAGGATGTAGGCATCGTCGATTGTCTTGTCTCGCGTGACGTTTCGATAGACGGTTTCCGCCTTGATCCGCGCCAGACGGTTCGCTAACGCACGTGGCAACTCGCCCTTCCTGGGGGTCTCGTCGATTTCAGCGGGGCACAGCCGCGCGGGCACCAGGCCAACCTGCTCCAGCAGGGCCAGGCGGCGCGGAGACCCGCTGGCAAGAATCAACTCTGGTTGACCGGTTTTCATCTGTTACCCGTTGAAAATTCGATTGGAGGCGGTCTAGGTCACGGCCTAGCGGAACCGGTAAGTGATGCGACCCTTGGTCAGGTCGTACGGGGTCATCTCGACAAGGACCTTGTCGCCCGCCAGGACCCGGATGCGGTTTTTGCGCATCCGCCCGGCGGTGTGCGCGATGATCTCGTGATCATTTTCCAGTTTCACACGAAAAGTCGCATTGGGAAGCAACTCGGTGATCGTGCCTGGAAACTCCAATAATTCTTCCTTGGCCATGTAAATCCTTCTTCGGCTTAAGGTCCGGGGTCAAAAGTCTGAACCCTGGGCTGGCCAGCTGGTCAAAACCATGCGGCTCAATTGCGGCAACCTATCCAATTCATCGGGCTTTGTGAACCGGGGATTGCGGGGTGATTGCGAGTTTCGGCGTCAAAGGTAAACCTAAAATCATACGTCCGGACCGCCCTTCCAGTCGAACCGGGTCTTGATCTTCTTCATCAACTGATCGCGGATGGCGCGGTAAGTCACCAGCATGTTTTCGCGGTTGCCACTGGCGATCGAGGGATCCATGGACGGCCAGTATTCCACATCGACGGCCATGGTCCGGGTCAGTTCCAGCGCCTGATGGTGGGCTTCCGGCGACAGGGTCACGATAATGTCGAAGGATGTGTCGGCCAATTCGTCAAACGAAACTGGTTTGTGGCCGGATATGTCCAGCCCGATTTCATACATCGCGGCAATAGCAAAACCGTCCGCGTCGCCCGGCCGCACACCTGCCGATTCCACATAAACGCGTCCAGGAAACAGATGCTTCATCAGAGTAGCCGCCATGGGCGAGCGCACTGCGTTCAAGCTGCACGCGAACAAAATGGCCCCCGGCGGGTCCGATATTTCGGGTTTGATACCGAGGAGGCTCATCCCGTTCAGCCCCGCCAGTGGAGGACGCAGACAAGGGTGAACAGGCGGCGTGCGGTATCGAAATTCGTCTCGACTTTGCCCTCCAGCCGCTCCAGCAGAATGTGCGTGCCCTCGTCGTGCAATCCCCGGCGGCCCATATCGATGGCCTCGATCTGGCTCGGCGCCGAAGTTCGAATAGCCGAGAAATAGCTTTCGCAGATCAGGAAATAGTCCTTGATCACTTTGCGGAGCGGGCTCAGCGACAGGATGAAGGTTCCGGCCGGACCGTTCTCCACATCCGAAATGTCGAAGACCAGTCGGTTCTCGGCGATCGACAATTGCAGCTTGTAAGGTCCCCCGGATGCCTTTGCCGGGGCAAATTCATTTTCCTCCAGAAGATCATAGATCGCAATATCGCGCTCGTGCTCGATGTCCGGCGTTGCCCGCCCGATCGAGCGGGTATCGAGGGTTACATCGACAAGTTTGTTTTCGGCCATCTTGAGTTCCAGACCGGTTTACTTTTTCGTCAAGCGGATGCGTACGGAGCGGGCGTGGGCATCAAGCCCCTCGGCTTCGCCAAGGGTGATGGCCGCCGGACCAATAGCCGCGAGGCCATCCGGGCCGCATTTCAAAAGCGACGTCCGTTTCATGAAATCCTGAACCCCAAGGCCGGAGGCAAAGCGCGCCGTGCGCCCGGTCGGTAATACGTGGTTGCTGCCCGCCACATAATCGCCGATGGCTTCCGGGGTGTGGGATCCAAGAAAGATCGCGCCGGCGTTGCGCACCCGACCGGCAAAGGCGTCGGGATCGGCGGTGGCAATTTCCAAGTGCTCGGGCGCTATTTCATCGACCAGCTCAATCGCGTCTTCCAAATTCGACACGGTGATGATGGCGCCGTTATCGCGCCAGCTCGCGCTAGCGATGTCGCGGCGCGGGAGATCGCGCAACTGGCGCGCGACCAGATCGGGAATCCTATCCGCGAGGGGTTTGCTGTCGGTGATCAGGATCGACTGGGAAACCGCATCGTGTTCCGCTTGCGCCAGTAAGTCCGCGGCGATCCAGTCGGGATCGCTGTCGCCGTCTGCAACGATCAGCACTTCGGACGGTCCGGCAATCATGTCAATTCCGACCTGACCAAAGACTTGACGTTTGGCGGATGCGACATAGGCATTTCCGGGTCCGGCGATCATATAGACCGGCGCGATCCGCTCTGTCCCGTAGGCCAGCGCGGCGATCGCCTGGGCGCCCCCGACCCGGTAAATTTCCGTAACGCCTGCAATGCGGGCCGCCGCCAATACCAGCGGATTGAGGTGGCCGTCAGGCGCCGGTACGGCCATCACAATGCGGTCCGCACCGGCGACCTTTGCCGGCACGGCGTTCATCAGGACGGAGCTTGGATAGGCCGCCGTTCCCCCCGGTACGTAGAGCCCGACGGCCTCAATCGGGGTCCAGCGGAATCCGAGTTCGATCCCAGCATCATCCTTAAACCGGACGTCTTCCGGCGTCTGCTTTTGGTGGTAGACACTGATCCGTGCATGGGCGAGGCGGAGCGCTGCCAATATTTCCGGGTCGACGGTTTTGCAGGCATCGTCGATCTCGGCGTCGGTGACCAGAAACCCTCGCGGCGCGATATCGACCCGGTCAAATTTTGCCGTCAGTTCGGCGACCGCGATATCGCCGCGCGCGCGGACATCCGCGATGATGTCCGCAACAACCCGATCGACATCACCGGTAACGTCTCGCCTTGCTCCGAGGATCGCGGCAAACCGGGCCTCGAAATCCGCGTCGCCGTTGTCAAGTCTCAGGACCATGGCAGCGTGCCTTGGGTCATGCCCCGTCATCCATTTCGTGGTCCGGGCGTAATTTTGTTGCCCATACGGCGCCGAGATCCTCGACCTGGACTTCAACGCATTCGACGATCAGGCGGATCATGGCATCACCGGCAAAGACGAGCGAAATGGCGCCGCCGGGCGCTTCGTCTTCCTCGAACAATATTGCAAGCAGTTCCAGGACGGTTTCATCATCCTGACCGATATTCATGTGCCGAACCTCGATCACCCGGTCGAAATTCAGTGCCGCGCGGCGGCGCTCGAATGGCTTGCGCCCGCGCTTGGCTGCTGCGTCCTCAGCACCTGACCAATCAAACCGGTTGATGATCATGGTGAAGCTGCCGGCGCGCGGCCGCCATGCCATATCGGTCGCCCGCAGGAGCGAATCCTGGACGTGCGACGAAATCACTTCGAGATCTTCAGGTTCAAGCGCGATCAGGCGCATTTGCTGGTCGTTAGTCATGGTAATTTCAGCGCTTCGGGGGCCAAACAATTTCTGGCGCAGTGTTACCGTTCGAATCGTGCCGACGCAATAACCGTGTCAGCCAGTGAGGCGTTCTATTTTCGCACCGCATCGACCCAGTTTTTCCTCGATCCGCTCGAATCCCCGGTCCAGATGGTAAACCCGGTTGATCACCGTTTCTCCCTCGGCCATCAACCCGGCAATCACCAGGGAAACCGATGCACGCAAATCCGTGGCCATCACGGGGGCGCCCTTCAGGGTATCGACGCCGCGGATCGTGGCCTTGTCCCCGTCCAGAGAAATATCCGCGCCAAGCCGCACCAGTTCCTGGACGTGCATGAAACGGTTCTCGAAAATAGTTTCACGGATCGTCGAGGTGCCTTCGGCCCGGCACATCAGTGCCATCAACTGCGCCTGCAGGTCGGTCGGGAAACCCGGGAATGGCGCAGTTTCCACATTGACCGGCCGGATACTGGCGCCGTTGCGGGCGACCCGGATACCTTTGTTGGTGGGCGTAATTTCCACCCCGGCATCGCCCAGAATATCCAGCGCTGATTGCAGCAAATCCGCCCGCGCGCCGGCCAGCTCTACATCGCCGCCGGTCATGGCGACCGCCATGGCGTAGGTGCCGGTCTCGATCCGGTCCGGTAGAACCGCGTGGGTTGCGCCGTGCAATTCCTTTACGCCCTCAATTCGCAACGTCCTTGTACCAATCCCTGAAATCTGCGCGCCCATGGCGTTGAGGCAGGTGGCGAGATCGCCGACCTCGGGCTCGCACGCCGCGTTGTCCAATATGGTTTCGCCTCTGGCGAGCACCGCCGCCATCAGCACATTGTGCGTTGCGCCGACGGTGACGCTGGGAAAGGAAATCCGCGCGCCCGTCAGGCCCTTTGGTGCGCTGGCCAATACATAGCCACCATCGGTCGAAATTTCCGCTCCAAGCGCCTCAAGACCTTTGAGATGCAGATCAACCGGACGCGTTCCGATGGCACATCCGCCCGGCATTGAGACCTTGGCCTCTCCCATCCGCGCGACCAATGGGCCCAGCACCCAAAAACTCGCCCGCATCCGCGACACCAGTTCGTAGGGCGCGGTGGTATCGACGATATCGCGGGCGCACAGCGAAAACCGTTTTCCCCGGTACGGGTCATCACCAGACCGCTTGCCGCCGACCGTCAGGTCAACGCCGTGATTGCCGAGGATATCTCCAAGCAATTTCACGTCGGCCAGCGCCGGCATGTTCTCTAGCGTCAGGGTTTCGCCCGTCAACAGGCTTGCCGTCATCAGCGGCAAAGCGGCGTTCTTCGCGCCGCTCACAGGGATCGTTCCGGTCAGGCGGTTTCCGCCAACAATTCGTATGCTGTCCATCAGCCTACCCTGGTCAATTTTGAGAAGTTTCCATGAAAATCTGAATCTATATTGCATCGCTTTTTATGCAAGGGCGCGGCGAAAATATGGCCCACGTTGGTTAAGTTCAGGATTTATTGTTTCGGGCGCTATCTTGCTTTGGCACCGCGCGCCCGCGCGTCTGCGCCTTGCGCCGTTTCAGGTTTTCCCGCAAAGCCGCGGACAGCCGCTCGGCCTTCTCGGAATTGCTGCCTGACTTCTCCATTCCCGGGCGTTTTGCCATGTCTATCTAAAATTCCCGATTGCGGCACCATACCGCTTGCGCGACCTAAGGGCATATGGCAGTTTGCGCGCCGTACGGCAAGGTATCCCCTTGCCCGGCGCCGCCGTAGCTCAGTGGTAGAGCGCACCCTTGGTAAGGGTGAGGTCGTGAGTTCGATTCTCCCCGGCGGCACCAGATACTTAATTTGTTTGCGTCTACAACTCGGGCATTTTTTCGGGAATAGAATTCCGAAATTCAGATTGAATCATTGTCATGAATTTTGACTATGCGAACCGGTTCGCGCAGGCGATTACAAACCTTCACGACGAGGGCCGGTACCGGGTTTTCACCGATATCGAGCGGATTCCGGGCCGCTACCCCAAGGCCATTCTAAAAGACCCGGCGGGTGAGCGGGAAATCACCGTCTGGTGTTCCAACGATTATCTGGGAATGAGCCAGCATACCAAAGTGCTGGACGCTTTTCAGAAAACCGCAAAGGTGTATGGCGCGGGAGCCGGCGGTACCCGCAATATTTCCGGCAACCATAGCGAGATTGTCGCGCTCGAATCCGACCTTGCCGATCTCCATGCCAGGGATGCGGCGCTTGTTTTTACGTCAGGCTACATTTCCAACCAGGCGACGATTTCCACGTTGGCGAAATTGCTGCCCGGATGCGTAATTTTTTCCGACGAACTGAACCACGCCTCGATGATCGCAGGGGTACGGGATTCGGGCGCCGAGAAACACGTCTTCCGCCACAACGATCTGGCGCATCTGGAAGACCTGCTCGGGGCGGCGGATCGCGGAAAGCCGAAATTGATTGTATTTGAGTCGCTCTATTCCATGGACGGTGACACATCCCCGATCAACGAGATTTGCGATCTTGCCGAAAAATACGGCGCGATGACCTATGTCGACGAGGTGCACGCGGTCGGCATGTACGGCGCGCGTGGTGCTGGTTACGCCCAGAAAGTCGGTGCAATGGAACGGATCGATGTGATCGAGGGGACCCTGGCCAAGGCCTTCGGCTGTATGGGCGGGTATATCGCGGGCAGCGCGGACATCATTGACGCCGTGCGGTCTTACGCGCCGGGTTTTATTTTTACAACGACCCTACCGCCCGCGATCGCCGCCGCGGCACGGGCCGCAATCGCGCACCTGAAAGGTTCGTCTTCAGAGCGGGAAAGCCAGCAACGGCAGGCTTCCCGAACCCGCCAGGCGCTGACCGAAGCCGGCCTTCCGGTGATGGCGTCCGAGACCCACATCGTGCCGGTGCTGGTGGGCGATCCGGTGTTGGCCAAGCGGGCCAGCGACCGGCTCTTGAGCGAACACAATATCTATATCCAGCCGATCAACTACCCCACCGTTCCGCGCGGTACCGAACGGCTAAGGATCACGCCAGGACCTTTACACAGCGATCAATTGATCGGCGAACTGGCCACGGCCCTGACCGAGACATGGGCAAATCTAGGTTTACCCGCTGCCTGATACGCGGCGTGTTTTCCACGACCCGGCCTGTAAAGACTTGCCCCGCGGGTCATAATTAATCGTCCATTTGTTGAATGAGATCGAGTCCTGGCTGACCAGGATTGCCAACAATTTAAACGGGCGTGGCGGCACCGAACAGGCCCTCAAGGGTTGCCAGAAGACGAACGGCCTTTCCGTCAACGGGATTGCCGGTCCAGTTACATTCGGCGCCATGGGTCTGCATCAGCTCGTCCAGCTGAAACGGGGTACACGCGGGGACGCGGACGGCATTGCTGGGCAGTTGACGCTTGCCGCCATGAATATCGGTGGGGCTGTTACGGGACCGGATTCCCGAGGATCATTGCGCAAAGCTGCAAGCGCTACCGATGATGGTGGGATCTGGGTTGCCGTTGAGGAGATCGCAGCAGGCGCCTCCGATAAGATCAAGAGCATCTTCAGCTTCTAGAGCCAGACCGGGCGCCAAAAAATATTAAGCCGACGGCCAAGGGCCGCCGGCTTATGAATTTGTCATTCAAGCTGACTGATCGTCGAATTAGGCTTTGCCGCCGGACTTGCTACCGTCGCCGGGCTTTTTGCCGTCGCCCGAAGTGTTCTGTACGCCGCCTTTTTTGCCGCCTGAACCTGATTTCTTATCGCCACTCATAGGGACATCTCCTCACGTGTTTGCAGTACCAACAAACCTATCAGACCACGGATTTTTCATCAAGGTAACCTCGCAAGCGGGAATCAACCGCACACAGTCGGCGGAAAATACATTTCCCTGTTAACGCAGTTTTAGGGTTAACAGGGCTTTATACGGGCTGAGTTTTTGTAACGAGGTTTGTAATGCGTAGATTTTTGTACATGTTCCCGGTTTTAGCCGGGATTGCCTTTGTCGGTTCAGCACGGGCAGCCGACGCCCCCGCCCCCATTTTGGAAGCCCTCGCGGACGAAGTTGTTTTCCAGCCAATGAATACCTCATGGGACGGCCTCTTTGCCGGGATCCATGCCGGTTATTCTGGCGGTGATAATAGCGCGAATGTCCTTGGCGGTGTTGCGCAAGTCTTTAACGACGATAGCTATGCCCTTGGCGGCCAGATCGGCTATGATTTCGGGCGCGAGAAACTTGTGTTTGGCATCGTCGCCGATTTTAGTGCCCTCGAAAATGAAGCCTCGACCAACGGATTTGGTCCCCTGGGGATCTATTCCGAGAATGTTGAATGGCTCGCAACCGCGCGCGGACGGATCGGATTGGCGTTTGAAAATGTCATGCCGTTCATTTCCGGAGGGGCGGCACTTGCCGGGCTTGATACGTCGCTAGGTGGTAGTTCCAATTCCGAGACCCGGACCGGGTGGACGGCCGGCGGCGGGATCGAATATGCACTCGGCAACGGCCTGACCCTCGGTGGAGAATACCTCTACGTGGATCTTGGCGAAGAGCGGAACATCTATGGCGGTACTCTTATCGAGTCGAACCTGGCCGTTCATGTAGTCCGGGCCAATTTGAACTACCGGTTCGGCTACTAGACAATATTCCAAATCTTTGATGGGGCGCTTTTGGCGCCCCATTTTCATTCACGACAATTGATCGACCCAGTCAGTCAATCGGTGCATGGCTTCGCG
Organism: Hyphomicrobiales bacterium; assembly: GCA_021775855.1. Classification (GTDB taxonomy): domain Bacteria; phylum Pseudomonadota; class Alphaproteobacteria; order Rhizobiales; family NORP267; genus NORP267. The sequence goes on along the minus strand of JAJFGZ010000010.1, from coordinate 21,286 downwards.
CAATTGATCCGCATCGCGGGCAAAGCAAATGCGGTTGAACTGCTCCGCTCCCGGTCCGAATGCGTGACCCGGCACGACCCCGATATTGGCTTCATCCACCAATCGCAATCCGAGCTTCGAGGTATCGCCAAAACCTTCTATCTCAAATAGCTGGTAGAAGGCGCCGTCAGGCGGGGCGAACCGTATCCGGGGAGATTTTGCCAGTGCTTCGCGGACAATTTCCCGTCCTTCGCGGGCCCGTGCGATCTGGAACCGGACGAATTCTTCTCCTTGCTCGATCGCGGTCACTGCCGCGCGTTGCATAAACCCGGCGACACCTGATGTGTTGTAATGGATGATATTTTCCATCACGCTGCCGAGGCGCGGGTGGCACGAAATCCAGCCGATGCGCCAGCCGGTCATGGCCCAGTTCTTCGAAAACGTATTGATGAACAGGATCAAATCATCGTCTTCGACAAGTGAATAAAAAGACGGTGCATATTCGCTGTCGCCATAATAGAAGCGATTATAGACTTCGTCAGATATGATCCAGATGCCGCGCTTGCGGGCAAAATCCAGGACAGCCTGTAATTCCTCCCGGCTCGCGGTCCAGCCGGCCGGGTTGCTGGGCGAATTGAAAAATATTGCGCGGGTTTTCTCGGTCACGGCAGCAAACATTTCATCCAGATCGAGCTTCCAGCCGCTATTCCCGAAGCGCATGGGAACGCAAACCGGTACCCCGCCATTCAGCGACAATGCCGAAATAAAATTCGGCCAAGCCGGGGTTGGAACGATGATCTCATCGCCCTTGCCGGCGGTCGACTGAATCGCGACCTGGATGGCCTGCATGCCGGACCCGGTCACATAAAAACGTTCGTCGGTAAAATTCCCCGGATAATGCTGGTTGTGATAATCAGCCAGCGCCTGGCGCAATTCGGGGATGCCACGCTGCCAGGTGTAAAATGTCTCGCCGGCTGCCAGCGAGCGGGTCGCCGCGTCGCAGATGAATTGCGGCGTTGGTAAATCACCCTCGCCGGCCCAAAGCGGGATCAAGCCTTCGCGCTCGCGGCCGTAGTTAACCACTTCCAGAATCCCGGAAACGGGTGAATCACGGGCTTCATCCCGGAGGGCGGAATGGAGATTGCTCGGCTGTTTCATTCTTCAATACCCGATCATGAAGGCCAGGAAAATTTCCCGGTCTCCCTACACGATTTCGCCGTTGAGGTGAATTATTTCCGTTTCTTCAACAGATCGCGGATTTCTTCCAGAAGCACCTCGTTGCGTGGTGGTTCGGGTAGTGCGGCCGGCGCCTCTTCTTCTTCCCGCTTCAGGGAATTCATGCCCTTGATCAATAAGAACAATGCGAAGGCGACGATCAGGAAACTGATCGCGGAGTTGATAAACAGGCCCAAATTCATAGTGACCGCGCCGGCTTCACGGGCGGCTTCAAGCGTTGGCAGCGCCTCGCCCTTCAGGGTCACGAACAGATTGCTGAAATCGACGCCGCCCATGAGCAGCCCGACCGGCGGCATCAGAATATCATCGACCAAGGATTTTATGATGGTGCCGAAGGCGCCGCCGATAATAATGCCGACGGCCATATCGACAACGCTGCCGCGCATGGCAAATTCTTTGAATTCTTTGAGCATATCAGTCTCCCCTTGTATCAGGTTCCGCAACAACGCGGTCTGTCCGACCGGCGTCCATTTGCTGACATGGAACTAATAACCGGAAATTCCGCACACGGGAAGCAACAAGCTCCGGCAGACAATTTGCTGGCGCAATCGACCGGTTTCTAGCAAGATTGAGCACGAGGTAGATCGGGGACGGGTCAAATGATCCAGAGTTGGAGCGTTGTCGGCATTGCGTTTGCCTATCTCGGGCTGCTGTTCGCGATCGCGAGCTATGGTGACCGCCAGGCAGCGCATCGGGTTCCCGGAACCAGCCGCCCCTTCATATACGCACTATCGATCGCCGTTTATTGCACGTCCTGGACATTTTTCGGCAGCGTCGGACTAGCGGCTGCCACGGGGTATGATTTTCTCACGGTCTATATTGGAGCGGGGCTGATGCTCGCGGTCGGGTACCCGATTATCCAGCGTATTGTCTTCATCAGTAAAAGCCAGAACATCACGTCAATCGCCGACTTCATTGCCGCGCGCTACGGTAAAAGCCAGATCCTGGCAGCGCTTGTCACAGTCATCGTGGTGATCGGGGTTGTGCCATACATTTCACTCCAGTTGCAGGCCATTTCGAATTCGTTGACGACGGTGCTGGCCGCGCCAAACGTCGTTGCCTCGCCGATATTCACACTCGTTCAGGGTGGCCCGCCGATCGATATCGCACTGCTTGTGGCGCTGGCACTTGCCGCTTTCGCTATCCTCTTCGGTACCCGGCATGCCGATGCGACCGAGCATCAGGACGGCCTGGTGCTGGCAATCGCGGCTGAATCGCTGGTCAAGCTTGTGGCATTTCTGGTGGTCGGATTTTTCGTCACCTTCTGGATGTTTGACGGCCCGCTTGACCTTTATGCCGCCGCCGCCGCGCGTCCGGAAATTGCCACGCTTTTCTCCAGCGGGATTGATGTCTCGCGCTGGCTGGTCATCACGTTCCTCAGCCTTGTTTGTATTATCCTGTTGCCCCGCCAATTCCACGTCGCCGTTGTTGAGAACATCAATATAAGCGATGTCCGCAAGGCGGCCTGGCTGTTCCCGCTCTATCTGGTGGCGATCAATATTTTTGTCATTCCTATCGCGGTCGCTGGGATGGTGTTGTTTCCAGAAGGTACAGTAGACGCGGACATGTTCGTCATTGCCCTGCCTATGGCCGCAAACTCGCAGCTTGTGACGATGGTGGCGTTTATTGGGGGGTTGTCGGCGGCCACTGCGATGGTGATTGTTGCCAGCGTCGCACTCGCAATCATGGTCTGTAATAATCTTGTTGTACCGGTCATGCTGCGGCGGCGGGATTTGAGCGCCAGCAACCGCAAGGATATGGGGCCAATCCTGCTAAATATACGCAGGGCGACTATTCTCGGCGTCCTGCTGCTCGCTTACACCTATTACCATATGATCGGCGGCACGGCGGCACTGGCTTCGATCGGGCTTCTATCATTCGCCGCTGTGGCGCAGTTTTCACCGGCGTTTTTTGGCGGCATGGTCTGGCGTCGGGCGACTGAGCCAGGGGCCGTTGCCGGGATCGTGACAGGGTTCGGGATTTGGGCCTATACCCTGCTGTTGCCATCGTTTGCTTCTGCTGGATGGCTGCATCGGTCGCTCATCGATATCGGGCCGATGGGCATCAGCTGGTTGCGACCGCAAGCTCTGTTCAATATTGAGGGCGACCCGCTGGTCCACGGGGTCTTCTGGAGTCTGTTTTTCAATATTGCAGCATATTGTCTGGTCTCCATGATCCGCCCACCCCAGGTGATAGAACGTCTGCAGGCAAATGTTTTTGTGAGCCGAGATCCGGGCGCAGTCGGGCCGATGCCGCGGAACTGGAAAAGCTCGATGACCCTTGGCGAATTGCGGGAAACGGTGGCCCGCTATCTCGGCGAGGAGCGGACCCGCCGCTCTTTCAGCGAATACCTGTCGACGCACAATATCGGGATGGGGGCGGACACCCAGGTGGACGTTCAGACAATCCGGTTCGCCGAACATCTGCTGGCGAGCGCGATCGGCGCGGCCTCGTCGCGGCTGGTTCTCTCTCTGCTGGTTCGGCGTGGCAAGATGGGCGACCCCAAATCCCTGAAGTTGCTCGACGATGCGTCGGAAGCAATCCAGTATAACCGCGACCTTCTGCAGACCGCGCTGGATCATGTGGGACAGGGAATTTGTGTGTTCGACCGCGACATGCGGCTGATTTGCTGGAACCTTCAATTTCGCCAATTACTGCAATTGCCAACTGAACTTGGGCGCGTCGGCATCCCGCTTACGGATATTCTCGCCCATTGTATCGAGCAGGGGACGTTTACGGCGGACGATCCCGATGCCGCAGTGAGTGAACGGATCGACAAGCTGGTTGTTTCGCACACCACCTACCACGAACGTCTGGGGTCCGGCACCGTGCTCGAAGTACGCACCGCGCAGATGCCCGATGGCGGGATCGTGACGACGTTTACGGATATTACAGAGAATGTTGCGGCAGGCGAGGCCCTGGAACGTTCCAAGGAAACACTGGAACGGCGCGTCCAGGAACGCACGGAAGAGTTGACACGGCTCAACCGCGAGATCGTGCGCGCCCGCGCCGATGCCGAGCAGGCCAATATCGGAAAGACTCGTTTCCTGGCCGCCGCCAGCCACGACTTGCTCCAGCCATTGAACGCGGCGCGGCTATATACGACCAATCTGGTGGAAAAAAGCAACGGCAACGCGACCGGCACAGTGGCGCAAAATATCAACATATCTCTGGAATCGGTCGAAGAAATTCTCGGGACCCTGCTTGACATTTCCCGCATGGATACTGGAGCACAGCCGCCGGAAAACTCCGTCTTCTCACTCGCCAATCTGTTCCGTCAGACGGAGATCGAGTTCTCCCTCCAGGCAGAAGATAAAGGAATCGACCTGAGGTTTATGGCGACAAATGTCCGGGTCCGGTCGGACAGGCAAATGCTCGCCCGGGTCCTGCAAAACCTGGTGAGCAATGCGATCAAATACACCGACAGCGGACGCGTCCTTGTGGGGTGCCGGCGCGAAGGCGAACGGATACGGATCGAGGTCCACGATACCGGGATCGGGATATCCGAGGGCGAACAGCCGATGATCTTCAAGGAGTTTCACCGGCTCAATACCGAAAACCAGAATGTGCGAGGGCTGGGGTTGGGGCTTTCTATAGTGGAACGATCCTGCCGAATTCTCGATCATCCGGTACGGGTTCGCTCCGAATCCGGTGCCGGGTCGGTCTTCTCGGTGTCGATCCCGATCTCAACGGCGCCAGCCAGCGAAGACTTCCGGCCGTCGCGACCAAGTGTCCCGACCGTCCGGCTCGAAGGGACAAAGGTCGTCATTATCGACAATGACGAAAAAATCCTCGACGGCATGGACGTACTTTTGTCCGGTTGGGGGTGCGAGACGCTCAAGGCACGGAACCTGAAGGAAGCAACCCAGGTCATCCGAACAAGCGGGATGGATCCGAATATTCTCCTCGTCGACTATCACCTTGATGAAGGCAACGGGGTGGATGTGATTGCCGGTCTCCGGTGGAAACTCCACCAGGATATTCCGGCTATTTTGATTACCGCCGACCGGTCACCGGAGCTGAAAGCGGAGGCCCAGAATAGCGATATTCCGATCCTGCACAAACCGCTGAAACCTGCCGCCTTGCGCGCATTGATGGCTCGGAGCAGATTGCATAAAGTCGCCGCAGAATAATCCGCTCAACCGAACCTATTGCCGAGCCTGGACCGCGCCCGGCTGCCACTGATCGATTTCCATTTTACTGGCCGCGATCACCGCCTGGGTCCGGCTATCGACGTTGAGCTTGTGCAGAATTGCCGACACATGGGCTTTGACCGTCGCCTCAGACACACGCAGTTGGTAGGCGATTTGTTTGTTCAGCAGGCCTTCCTTGAGCATCATCAGGACCCGAATCTGCTGGGGTGTCAGGGACGCCATACGCGACACCAATTCCACCATCTCGCCATCGTCCGGAGACGACAGGTCCAAATCGGGCGGGGTCCAGATATCGCCGTGAAGCAGTTTTTCGATGGCGGTCCGGATCGTTTCTGCGCCTACCGATTTTGGAACAAACCCGGATGCCCCGAAATCGATGCAACGGCGGATCACAGCCGGCGTCTCCGTCGCCGATACGATTGCAATCGGGATGTTCGGGTATTGCGCCCGCAGATACATCAGACCCGAATAACCGTTTACACCCGGCATTTCGAGATCCAGCAGGACGAGATCAATTTCCGGTTCGTTGTCGACAATCGCGATAATCTCGTCGAGGGAGCCGGCTTCCGAGATATCATCGTCATGGAACTGGCTTTCCAGCGCTTGTCGGAGCGCGCCCCGAAACAACGGGTGATCATCCGCAATGATAATATTATTCTGCACCATGACACCTGCCCCGTCTCGCGACCCAAAACCGGTTATAGCAATAGTATCGATCATCTTCCACAGGACTGGCAATTCCAGTGATAGTAGCATAGTCATCCTGGGTATAAGCAGATTCTGGTGCCGATCATTTATTCTGGATAATATCGGCAGTTGATTCAGGGTTCAGGTCCGGGAGAGTGGATTGGCGAGTTTGGGCAAAGACAGCTACTGGTTGCATACTACCAGGCTCATGGGCATTGTTCTGACGATCTGGTTTGTCATGGGCATTTTCCTTCATTTCTTTGCCGCCGATCTGAACGAGACCACATTTCTCGGCTTCCCGCTCGGATATTTCGTTGCTGCCAAGGGATCAATTATTGGCTTTGCAGTCCTGATCTTCTGGTATTGCCAGCGCCAGGATAATATCGACCGCGCCTTCGGCGTATCGGAAGATAGTTAGAGCCATGGCAGTTGAGCGTACTGGCGATGGGTTCGCTGACAATCTCGGGCGGATATACGGCATATTTGCAGTCGGTTTTCTGGCCTTTGTTATTCTCCTGGCCATTCTGGAACAGGTTGGAATCCCGTCGGAGTGGATCGGTTATCTATTTCTGATTTTTTCTGTTGTCGCATACGGCGGATTTGGGCTCCTCGCCCGCACCATGCAGGTCTCCGACTATTACGTTGTGAGCCGCAGGGTACCGGCTTTCTATAACGGCATGGCGGTGGCTGCGAGCTGGATTGGAACAAGCGGCTATATTGCGCTCGCCGGTGCGCTTTATGTCACGGGATACGACGCACTGTCCTACATTCTGGGGATGACCGGCGGGTTCGTTCTGCTGGCAGTGTTGATCGCGCCATTTTTGCGAAAATTCGGCGCCTATACCATCCCCGATTTTCTCGGCTACCGGTTCGGCGGCCAGGTAATGCGCTTTGTCAGTGTTGCGATCGTCATCGCCTGCTCGTTCCTGTTGCTCGCTGCCCAGATGCGCGGGGCGGGATTGGTCCTCCAACAGTTCCTTGGATCGAACTACGAAATGGGTGTGGTGTTCGGGCTGGTTTTTGTGGTGTTGGGCTCCCTGCTTGGCGGCATGCGGGCTGTAACCTGGGGGCAAATCGCCCAGTATATTGTCCTGGTTATGGCCTTTGTCATCCCCATGGTCATCATATCGACCATCGAGACCGGGATCCCGCTGCCCCACCTCATGTACGGCCAAATCATGCAGGCAACCAGCGAACTGGAGCTGGATATGGTGCAGAGCGGACTTGCGGTGGCGGATGATATCGCGCATTTCGACGAGCCATTTTTGCGCGTGAGCGAATTTAATTTCTTTGCGATTGTGATCAGTCTGATGCTGGGGACGGCGTCAATGCCGTTCCTTTTGATGCGCACCCTGACGGCGACGCGGGTCCACGAAGCCCGGCGGACAAACGGCTGGGCATTGGTCTTTGTCATGCTGGTATTTTTTACCGCCCCGATTTACGCGGTCTTTGTGCGTTATGATATTTACAAATCTATCATCGGGCTGTCGCTAAACGACATACCGGACTGGGTATTTTCCTGGGGAGCAGGTGGCGGGATAAATATCTGCGGCGCCGCGGCGACATCGATTGAAGCCATATCCGCTTCCTGCTCTGCAGTCGGAACAGGGATAGTCCGCCTGACGGACTTTCAATTGTCACCCGATATTCTCGTACTTGCCGCGCCTGACATAACAAACCTGCCATTTGTCGTGACCGCCCTTGTTGGCGCCGGGGCGTTGGCAGCGGCGCTTGCGGCTGCAAACGGCCTGATGGCCGCGATATCCGGCACTTTGAGCCAGGACATCGTTCACCGTATGATCGACCGTAAAGCGCCGACGGCACGCCGCCTCGTTGTTGCTCGTGGGATTGCGCTGGGTACCGCTATTTCCGCAACATTCGGCGCCATAACCTTACCCCCCGATATTCTGAAAATGATCGGCTGGTCGTTTTCGCTGGCTGCGTCCGGGCTGTTCCCGGCTTTGGTGCTCGGGATCTGGTGGAAGCGCTGCAACAGCGTCGGAGCCGTCACCGGCATGCTGGCGGGTTTCGGGATTGCCGGGCTGTATATTTTTGGCCTGCATAATTATGGCTGGTCTTGGTTCGGGCTGGATGGCAGTGCTGCCGCCATCTTTGGCGTCCCAATCGGGTTTGCTGTATCCGTCGGGGTCTCTCTGCTGACGCCGGAACCATCCGAAGACGTGCAGTCGATGGTTGACGAGGTGCGGATCCCTCGCGGCCGGACTTATATGGATGCCGACCGCGAGCGGCGCAGGTCTGCCGAGTTGCAGCGCTAGGGCCAGGACCCAGGACTTTGCTCAGACGAAAAATGGCGAGTTCATTTGCCGGCTCGCCTCCTCCACGATATTGGCATCGAAGACCCGCGTGATGTACGCCGCGTTCATGCCGGCAGCCGTTTTCGGAAACTCTTCGACTGCAAAGGACATGGCATTTTCGACCGTGTCGAATGCGTCAAGCCCGCCGATTGTTTGAGTATTCAACCCCGAGAGCCAGGTTTTGGCGAGAAGACCAGGCGCGGTCTTGAGGACCGGATTGCGCGCCCGCCAGGGTGCATTTTCAAACGGTACGCTGACTTGCACCTCGGTGTAGAGAAACGCGCCGGGCTTGCGGTCTGGCTTTGCACCGAAATGCGGTGAGCCTATATCCTTGCTCGCGGCTTCCACGATTTCCGCGTCGAAGATGCGGGTGGATTGAGCCACACCAAATTTTTTGGCCTCTGCCGGGAAATATCCGGTCACAAATTTCCGGGCGTTTTCAACGCTGTCAAAAGCATAGATGCCGCCAAGCGAATTGCTCCCGATTCCGGACAACCAAGTCTTGTTGATCAATCCGGGCTGCTCCAACAATGTCGGATTTACATCGCGCCACGGGGCATCGGCAAACGGAACGGAAATCTGTAGTTCGGTATAGACAAAGGCTTTAGTGGTCATGATGGGCTCCTGGGACGATGGGCTGTAATTCTATAACTTGCATTATGCAAGTAAATAACGTTTAAGCACATATCTTGTAATTTGCAAGTTAATTCTCTAGATTGTGGAATGACCAAGCGGGAAAAAAACCGGATGACCGGATGTCCGGTCGCCTACGGGTTGGATACATTTGGCGATCGATGGAGCTTGTTGATCATTCGCGACATGATGCTCCACGGCAAAAAGACCTACGGAGATTTCCTGAACGCGGACGAGCATATCTCGACGAATATCCTCGCCGACCGGCTGAAGCATCTAGAAGCCGAGGGCATCATCGAAAAATTTCAGGACCCGGACAACCGCCGTAGTTTCATCTATACGCTGACCGAAAAAGGATTTGATCTGGCGCCGGTCATCTTCGAGACCATCCGCTGGAGCGGGCGGCACATCAAGCTCAACAAAGAGCGCAAGGCGCTTCTCTACAGGATTGATACCGACCGGAAAGGCTTTCTCAACGATATCCGCTCTGGCCGTGTGTGAACTATCCTAGATGCGGTCAATCCGGCCGGAATAGCACCCGAATGCCGCATAGTGCGCGTTGATATGGGAGACCCTGGGGTTGTCGAATAACCGCGCCACAAGTGGCTCTATGTCCGCGCCCCTCGCAACATCTGCGTCAACGATCATTCCCTTATTGTCGAAACCCCGCAGCGACAGAAGGCGGGAATACATGACATCCGGAATTTCGTCTTCGCCCCGATAGGCTGTCTCTGCTCCCTCAAGAACAAAGATCGCGTGGGACGCCCGGTACGGTGTATCTTCCTTGACGCTCACGTGATTGAGAAGAAGAACGCTTTCACCGGAATATGTGTTCCGCATTTCTATCCGATCGGGGAACCCGGAGGTGGCTTCGGCTACATACCTTTTGACGCCCTTTTCGGCCAGCGCGGCTTCGGAAAGCCCATAGAGATGGCTGTACGGTTTCGGTGACAGTCCTGATACAACGTATCTCATGGTATAAACTCCAGATATCGGTTCTGATTACCCAAATATTTAATTTCCTCTCCAGCACAAACCCACCCGATTCTTGCGCCAGAGTTCGAATTCCTGTCTGGTACCGCCGTGCCGCCAACATTTGGTCGCGCGGCCATGTCCTCCAGAATTTACGAAAGCAAATCAACGTGCAGTCAATCGACCTGGCAAAAAAGCTAGAAACCTTCTCCGATCACTGGTCGCCGAAAATTGTCGCCAGCTACAACGGCAACGACATCATGGTGGTCAAAGTGAAGGGAGAGTTTGTCTGGCATTCTCACGACGATACGGACGATTTTTTTCTCGTGTTGGACGGCCGCTTAAAAATCGAGATGCGGGACGGCGACGTTGTTCTGAATGCCGGTGATCTGTTCGTGGTACCCAAAGGTGTGGAGCACCGTCCGGTTGCCGAAGAAGAGGCGCATCTGTTGCTGATCGAGCCCGGCGGCACGCCCAATACCGGGGACAAAGCGACCGCCGCAATGAAAACCAAGATTTGATATTCGATATTAGGTGCCCGGTCAAAAACCGGTTTTCACCATTCACTGTTCGGCAATCGCTTCGATTTCGAGCAGCCAGGACTCATCAAAAATGCCTGTAATGATGACGGTCAGCGCGGGTGCGTGATCGCCGAGTATCTCCTGGCGGACTTCCCGGTTTTCAAGATTGTATTGTCGATCCGACAGAAAAATCGTGACTTTGACCAGGTCCCCGACCGCCATGTCGGCGGCGTACAATTGCGCCAGCACATTCTGCCAGGCGACAATCGCCTGTTCTTTGAACGTCGCAGGTAGGTCTCCCGCGCGGGTCTCCGGAATTTGTCCGCTGATATAGAGCCGCCGGGTTGCACCGGAGACCAGCATGGCTTGAGAATAGTTGCTCATCGCTTCTGGCGCGGTATCAGCGTTTATCGGTTTTGAAGGCATCAGCTGGTCTCCTTCGAAGGATGAGAAATAGGCATAAGACGGTAGACACAGATCCGCTCGATTTCAAAAGCATTCATCCCAGTTGATCGAACGCGGGGGCGTATTCAATCACACCGGATTGGACGGGCAGCACATCGCCTTTGATCGACAGCACCATCAAGTAAGGTCCGGCATAGGGAGACTGAAAATTCACCGCGTCCGTTACGCTGAAACCAAACCTTTGATAATAGGCAGGATCGCCGAGGAGGAAAATGCCCTCCCAGCCTTTCGATTTTGCCATATCTATTGCGGCACGGATCAGTTGGGCGGCAATGCCCTGATTGCGAAATTCAGGGAGAACAGCGATGGGCGCAAGACCCAGGGCCCTAAACGGTGCCTGCATTCTGGAACACATGACATGTCCGACGATATCATCTTCGACTGTTGCCACGAGCGATATTTCAACGCTGCCATCAGCGCGCAATGCGTCAACCAAATTCGCTTCTGTTTCATCTGAGAATGAAACCAGGTGAATATTTCGCACGTTTTGCCGGTCAGCAAAGTCTTCAATTCGGATCATCATCTTTTGATATATATCAGTTCCCGGCAAAGGGAATAACCCGGTTCGCCCCGCAACATTTAACTGGGAGTGGTCTAGCTAATTCGGGATGATTTTTTATCTTCCACTGGTGGGGCTTAGCGCAATGCTGCTAATCTCCTGCCTTGATCCCGCGCCCGTAACGCGAGGAATCCGGGGCCCGGCGAACCGCCTGATCCGCGCATCATCGCGCAGAAGAATCCAGTCGACATTTATTGCCACATCCATGGCGGCCGTGGCACTCAAGAATCCACATTCTTCTTCGGGCGTACCGACAGGATTTTGATGATATCCTTGTAGAGGAACTTCTTCTCGACCAGGTCCAGTCCGGCGGCTTCAAGATACTGCTCTGTATCACGGTCGAATTCAGCACCATAGGCAAATCGCACCCAGGGCGCCCAAATTTTCATGATAAAACGCCGCAGGGGATTTTCCGAAATGGCGTATTCCAGAATGTGAATGGCGCCATTGGGGCGGCATACCCGGCTTAGTTCTTCGAGGGCGGGCTGCTGGGACTTTGCATCGAGCACACAAAACAAGAATGTTGAGATGATGCCGTCAAAACTATCATCGGCAAAATCCATCTTCGTCACATTCATTTCGTACAGGTCGACCGCTATGCCGAGCTTCTTCTTGCGCCAGCCGGCGCGCTCGAGCATGGCTAGGCTGAGGTCGATGCCTGTGACTTTGCTTCCCTCCGGGTAGAACGGAAAATTGCGCCCAGTGCCAACGCCCGCGTCAAGCAGATCGCCCTTCAGCCCCTTAAACAGGGCCCGGCGCAAGGGCATGTAGCGGCCATACTCGAAAGGCATGTCCAGGATATCGTAGAATTGGGCGATACGGCTGTAGATTTTCATTTCCCCATAAAGCCACCTTACGGCAAAATTACAACGTGCCTCTGGCCGGGCTTGCGCGATTTCTGCTATCCTGTAGTCCTGAAGCACTCTTTCCTCTGCCCCATTCCAAGGCTTGGCCATGTCGCGATTGACCCTCGAACAGAAAACCTTTGATACCGCGTCGGTCAGCGCTGAGACGCTTGAGACCAACGAGATGATCCACGATATTACCGGCAAAATGGATGATATCTGGGCCGCGCATCCGAGCGTTGCGCGGGAGGCGCGGCGGACCGGCAAGGGGGCCTTCCCGATGGCGCCACGATCTGACCGCGCCCAGACGGAGACGATTCCGGGCCCTGGCGGACCGCTTGATCTGCGCATCATAGCACCCGAAAATCCCGACGGAATTTACCTCCACATCCATGGCGGCGGGTGGGTGATAGGCGGACCGGAACAACAAGACCCGCGCCTTGAGCGGATCGCCGACAATTGCAATATGGCGGTGGTGAGCGTCGACTACCGGTTGGCGCCGGAAGACCCGTATCCGGCAGGGCCCGAGGATTGCGAAGCGGCCGCGCTGTGGTTAGTGGACAATGCGGGAAAAAAATTTGGCACCAACCGAATGGTAATCGGTGGGGAATCCGCCGGAGGCCATCTCTCCGCCCTCACCCTGTTGCGGCTGCGCGATCGCCATGGCCTGACCCCATTCTGCGGCGCCAATCTGGTAGCTGGGGTTTTTGACCTGGGTCTGACCCCCAGCGTTCGCAATTGGGGCACTGAATTGTTGATCCTGAATACCCGGGATATGGAAAATTACGTGCGCTGTTTTTTAAGCAATGGCGAAGATCCGCGCGATCCCGATATCTCGCCGCTTTACGCCAACTTGACCGGCTTGCCGCCCGCATTATTCACCGCCGGCACACGGGACCCGGTGCTGGACGATTCGCTGTTCATGTCGGCGCGCTGGCTGGCGGCGGGCAACAAATCTGATCTCACGGTTTATCCGGGCGGGGCGCACGTCTTTATGGCGTTCCCCGGAGCGCAATCTCGGGATGCGCTGGAACGGATCGAAACATTTATTGGCTCCTGTTGAGCAGGATCGATCGGGAATCGCTGCATTGACCCAAGAAATCGAGACATCGCGCAGGTTTGTGAATACCTGGGAATGCGATGAAAACGCACACCTGAATGTACAATTTTACTACCTGCATTTCGAGGACGCGCATATTCATTTTTGGCTTGAGGCGGGTTGGCCGCGTTCGCAAAAACTGCCAGAAATCCGCAGCCACCACGTACGGTTCCACGCTGAACTGCGGGTTGGCGACCTAACCGTCATCCGCTCCCATCTGGCCCGAACCGAAAACGGATTTGCCCTCTGCCATCTGATGTACAATACGGAGACAGAAGCCCTGTCCGCGACGTGCTGGTGCCCGCTCGACGACGGGGTGGGAGAAACTGTGCCGGGCGCCCCTGTGCTCGACCCGCCCGATACGGCCTTGCCGCGTAGCCTTAGCGCAGGCCCGGCGCAGCGGGCGACCCGCCCGGACGCAACAAAAGCAGGTTTTTTCCCCTCTTTTCGAACCGTCCTGAAATCATCGGATTGTCGCGCCACCGGAACCGCGACGACAAAATCCCTGATCGGATTTCAATCGGATGCGGCTGGACATTTGTGGAACCATATCGGGTTGAACAAGACCTGGCTGGAAGACAACCAGTTTGGCCGGGTGGCGATCGAGTCCCGGATTTCGATTTTGGCAGATATACGAGAGGGCACACCCCTGCTGATTATGTCAGGCCTTGTGGGCTTTGCCGCCAAAACAATTTCGTTCCGGCACCATATTTATGATGTCACAACAGACGCCCAGGTCGCGGCAGGTGAGATTACGGGTCTGGCGATCGATCTCCGGGCGCGTCGAACGTCACCCTGGCCCAGGGATATTTTGGAACTTTTTAAATCCCGGTTGGTCAAATAGACCAGGCCCTGCCCGACGCCTGCCAGTTCAGCCGCGTTCGCTATCCCATTTATCTTTCAGCGATTTCATCATCGACTGAAAACCAGTCACAACGTCATCGGTAAACTCACCAACTGCGTCCAGACTTTCCTGGACATCGTCCTGGTTGGGCAATTCCATTGAGAATACATAGCGTTCGCCGTCATGTTCAAGCAAGGACTTGTCTCCGTCCGGATCGAGCAGCGTAAGACGATCCCGCAGGGCCTGAACTTCCTGGTCGAGGCGCTTGATCTCATCTTCATACGCCTCCCGGTCGTCGGCAATCGTCTTGCAGGTGATAGAATTGCCGGCGCTTTCGCAAAGTGAGACAATGCCGGTACGGCGGTCAAGCCGGACAAGACCCTGTTCGGTTTCGCGCAATTCATACCGGTTGCCGTTATCCGCGACATTTTCCGCCTGGGTCCCATTGCCCGGTACCTGGCTACCATCAGAATCCGCCTGGGCGTTATAGGCAATGAGGATGACAAGCGGGACAAGCAGAGCCATCAGATAACGCATGATAGAAGTCCTCCGATCAAAAAGCCGGATCCAGTGAAACGGCAGAATCTGGCCGAAATACGGCTCCTTTATTGCTTATGCCGGGATGGAATAGGGCGCGCGCTTTGACGAAAGGGCATCGTCGAGCAGGTCGAGGCGATCCTGACCCCAGAATAATTCTCCGTTCAGGACATACCCGGGCGACCCGAAATACCCTTTCTCGCAGCAAAGAGCGGTATTGGCAGCATAAGTTTCCGCCACCTTGTCGGTTTTCGCCGCCGCCAAAATGGCCGCAGCATCGTGGCCGGTGGCCGTGAGCAATTCGGCAAGAACAGCTTCATCGGACATATCGCGCCCCTCCATCCAGGACGCGCGGAATCCGGCGCGCATAAAACCAGACGGATCATTTCCGGACTGCTGAATCGCGATCACCACCTGATCCGCCATCTGGAAAGGGAACGGCCAGTGCGGAGGATTGAGGTCGAATTCCAGACCACGTTTTTCGCGCCAGCGCTGCAGTTCAAGCAAGCGGTAATTGGTCCGGCTCACATGGCGCTTGGGCAGCGGCGTGCCGCCGGTATTCTCGAACACCTCGAGCAATTTTACAGGATGGTAGGCAACGTCCACATCGTGACGTTTCACGATGTCCATAAACGTATCGTGGCCTATAAAAGCCCAGGGGCTGACCATGGAAAAATAATAATCGATTTTCGACATGCCAAGATTGCTCCAATTGAAAGGGGGTTGGATTATTGCCGAGATTTGTAACAGACCCGGGAACACCTGTCAGTTGTCAAAAATCTCTATTAGTTGTATATTACAACTATATGGATGGAAATGATGCGCCGGAACATTGATCAGATAGACAATATTCGCGAACATTCGCGCCGACTCGTGCGCGAACTTGGTTTCACGAGCCGATCTTTCGCTGGAACGAATATGTCTCCGTCAGCCGTGCACGCCATCCTGGAGATCGGTTATCGCGAGGACATTTCGGCCCGCACGCTTTGCCAAAAACTTCTGCTTGAAAAATCGACGGTGAGCCGCCTGCTGGCGTCCTTGAAACAGAAAAACATAATTACCGAGAGAAAAATTCCTGGAGACGGGCGGAAAAAGCAGCTTGGCCTGACCAGAACGGGCACTCAGGTTTTCTCCGAAATCGAAAATTTCGGGCATCAGCAAGTCGCAAATGCCCTACAAGGTATCGATGCGGACGCCGCGGGGAAAATTGAAGCCGGTTTGCAGGCCTATGCCAGCGCCTTGCATGCGTCCCGGGACAGCAATGGCCGGGTTGGTGAGGGTTGGAATCTAGCGGATATTCAATCCGGATATATTCCGGGGTTACTCGGCCGCATGGTCGAATTGCATGGGGCCTATTACAGCCGGGAAGTTTCCTTTGGATTTGAATTCGAGACGTTGGTCGCGCGCGACCTGGCCGAATTTCTTGGCCGTCTGGACCGCCCCATGAACGCGACCTGGTATGCGCTTCAGAACCGAAGAATAGCTGGCGGTATCTCGATCGATGGTGAGGATATAAGTCCTGGAATCGGGCATATGCGATGGTTCATTGTCGAGGATGCTGTTCGCGGCTCCGGTTTGGGAAAGAGGCTCATGGACGTCGCTATGGCATTTGTCCGGAATCAGGGATTCAGGGAGACCCATCTCTGGACATTTGCAGGCCTCGATGCAGCCCGGTCACTCTACGAAAAGCACGGTTTTGTTCTCGTTGAGGAGAAACCCGGACGGAAGTGGGGGAAAGAAGTGCTCGAACAAAAATTCGTTTTCGAGCAATAAATGTTGGTTCCTGGAGAGGATCAGCACGCTCAAGCACGCTCAACCGGCACATTCCGTTCATTTGATTTTGGCTCTCATCGCGGCCCCCGGCACCAAGGCGCAAGCCGCGATGAGGATTTCAGATTTACCAGACTTGACCCTGAACGTTCAGGCAGCCTTGTCCATCTTCGCCGCTTGCCCAAAACGCCCGTAGAAGGTCTCGCCGTTTTTTGCCATCTGGTTCAGCAAACGGTTTGGCTTGAATCGGGGGCCGTGGGCGCGGGTCAGTTTCCTGCAAAGCGCGACGAAATTGGCGACCCCCATGCCGTCGATATACGACAATGTGCCACCGGAGAATGGCGCAAAACCAAAACCGAGGATCGAGCCCACATCGGCTTCACGGACATCGGTCAACACCTTTTCCTGGAAGCAGCGGGCGGTTTCCAGAGCCTGGATCACCAGCATGCGCTGTTGCAGTTCTGCGGTATCGACCGTATCGGGATCAACGGTTACAGGGACAATATCGGTGAGGCCAGGCCAGAGGCGCTTTGGACCTTTTTCCGGGTAGTCGTAAAACCCCTTGCCGTTCTTGCGGCCCAGGCGACCGTGCTGGATGACCATGGCTTCGAGCAGTTTCTCCTGGCCCGGATCGATAGCGTCTGCGCCCTGATCTTTCTTGGTGGCCTGGAGGATTTTCCAAGCGAGATCGACCGCGACTTCGTCGTTCAGGGATAACGGGCCGACCGGCATCCCGGCCATGCGGCCAAGATTTTCGATCATCGCGGCGGACACCCCCTCGCTCAGCATGAGATGGCCTTCGCGGATATAGGTGCCGACCACGCGGGACGTATAAAAACCCCTGGAATCGTTGACCACGATCGGGGTCTTGCGGATGGCGCGGATATAATCGAGCGCAACTGCCAAAGCCCGGTCCCCGGTTTTCTTTGCCATGATCACTTCGACCAGCATCATCTTCTCGACCGGCGAGAAGAAATGGATGCCGATGAAGCTGCCGGGGCGCTTGGAATTTTCCGCAAGCGACGTGATCGGCAGGGTCGATGTGTTGGACGCGAACACGCAATCCTTGCCGACAACCGCCTCGGCGGCTTCGGTTGCCGCTTTTTTCACGTCGCGGTCTTCGAATACTGCTTCGATGATCAGGTCGCAGCCCTTGAGATCGTCGTAATTGGCTGAGGGCTGGATCAGGTCGAGAAGCGCGTGTTTTTGGTCCTCCGTAGTGTGGCCACGAGACAAGGCCTTGGAGAGGATCTTGTCGGAATAACCCTTGCCCTTTTCAGCCGCCTCCATGTCGCGGTCGAGCAGCACGACATTCATTCCGGCCTTTGCGGTCACATACGCGATGCCCGCGCCCATGAAGCCCGCGCCGAGCACGCCAACCTTTTTGATCGAAGACGGCTCGATGCCTTCGGGGCGCCGCGCACCCTTGTTCAGTTCCTGCATGGAAACGAACAGCGAGCGGATCATGTGGGCCGCTTCACTGGTCTGCATGACGTTTGCGAAATAACGGGATTCGATGGTGAGCCCGGTATCAAGCGGGACCATCAGGCCCTCGTAAACGCATTTCATGATAGCCCGCGCTCCGGGGTAATTGTCGTAGGTTTCGCGCCGGTAGATCGCGTTTGCGGGCGGGAATGTTTCCATCCCGGCTTTCGAATAAACCGGGCCGCCGGGCAGGCGGAATTTCGGCGCGTCCCAGGGCTGCACGCCCTTGCCACCATCGCGAATCCAGGCCCTGGCGGCCTCTATCAGGTCTTCGGCCGGGACAACGTCGTTGAGGATTCCCATACCCTTGGCCTTGGCAACGCGCAGCGACGAGCCGCGCAACAAAAGCTGCAAGGCGTCTGCGGCCGGGATCATGCGCGGCAGACGCTGGGTCCCGCCGGCACCGGGGAACAGACCAACCTTGACTTCGGGCAGGCCCAACTGGGTTTTGTCGTTATCAGAAGCAAATCGGGCGTGGCAAGCGAGCGTCAACTCGAACGCACCGCCAAGCGCGGTGCCGTTGATCGCTGCAACAACCGGTTTTCCGCAGGTTTCCAGCCGGCGCAGCAGCAACGAGAATTGCCGGCTGCCGTCGAACAATGCCTGCATCGCGGCGTCTGGATTGCCGGCGCGTTCCTTGTGGAAGGTGGTCAACAGGCCTTCGAGCATTTTCAGATCGGCGCCGCCGGAAAAAGCGGCTTTGCCGGACGTGATGACCGCGCCCCTGATCGCATCATCTGTTTCCAGGCGTTCGATGATTTTGCCCAACTCCTCGATGGCCTCGAGATTGAGGACGTTCATCGATTTGCCCGGCATGTCCCAGGTGATCAACGCGATACCGTCGCCGTCGATATCAAGCGTGTAATTATTGTAGCTCATGAAATTCATCCCTGTCGGAGGCGTATCTGGTTCAGACGCGCTCGATGATTGTTGCGGTGCCCATGCCGGCGCCGATGCAAAGCGTGATGAGCGCGGTGTGTTTGCCGGTCCGCTCCAGCTCGTCGAGCGCGGTGCCGAGGATCATGGCCCCGGTGGCGCCGAGCGGATGCCCCATGGCGATCGCGCCACCATTGACGTTGATCTTGGAGTGATCGACTTTGAAATGTTGCATGAAGCGCAGAACGACGGACGCGAAGGCTTCGTTCAGCTCGATGAGATCGATATCGTCGATCGTCATCTTGGCGCGTTTCAGGAGCTTTTCGGTCACGTCGATCGGGCCGGTCAGCATGATACCGGGCATCGAACCGATATTGGCGTAGGCCTTGATCCGGGCGCGCGGGGTCAGACCCGCTTTTTTGCCGGCGCGCTTGTTGCCGAGCAGGATAGCCGCCGATCCGTCCACGATGCCGGACGAATTGCCCGCATGGTGGACGTGTTTGACATATTCGACGTCCGGGTGTTCCTGGACAGCGACCGCGTTAAAGCCGCCCATTTCGCCCATCATTTCGAAGGCCGCGTTGAGGGACGCCAGCGACTGCATATCGGTCCCGGGGCGCATGTGCTCGTCGTGATCGAGGATGGTCAGGCCGTTCACATCCTTGACGGTCACCACGGAGTTTTTGAAATAATCTGCTTTCCATGCAGCGTCGGCGCGCTTCTGGCTCTCGACCGCGTAGGCGTCCACATCGTCACGGCTGAAGCCGTATTTGGTGGCGATCAGATCGGCGGAAACACCTTGCGGCATGAAATAGGTCGGGATCGCTATGCTCGGATCCGCCGGCCAGGCGCCACCCGACGCGCCGATGCCGATCCGTGACATGGATTCGGCGCCGCCACCGATGGTCATGTCGTGCTGGCCGGACATGATCTCGGACGCGGCCAGATTGGTTGCGTCTAACCCCGAGGCACAGAACCGATTGACCTGGATGCCCGGAACTTTGTTGCCGTAGCCTGCATTCAACGCCGCGACACGCGCGATATCGCCGCCCGCTTCGCCGACCGGGTCGACGCAGCCAAGCACCACATCGTCCACCAGTTCGGTGTCCAGATCGTTGCGGTCGCGCAGCGCCCGGAGTGATTGGCTGGCCAATTCCATCGCCGTTACTTCGTGCAGGCTGCCATCCTTCTTGCCGCGCCCGCGGGGGGTCCGCACATGGTCGTAAATAAATGCATCTGGCATTTTGGTCTCCGCTGTTTGCCGCGCCGGGTTAGAGGCTGCGGTGTTTCAAAGGCTGCGCGAAATCAGCAGCTTCATTATCTCGTTCGTTCCCGCGTAAATCCGCTGCACGCGGGCATCCTGGTACATGCGGGCAATGGGAAACTCGGTCATATACCCGTAGCCGCCATGGAGCTGCAGGCACTCATCAACGATTTTGCACTGCAGGTCGCTCACCCAGTATTTCACCATGGAAGCGGTAACCGTATCAAGGTTTCCGGCCAAGTGCTGGGCAATACAATGATCGACGAAAACCCGCGCGACAGTGGCTTCGGTCTTGGCCTCGGCCAGCTTGAACTGGGTGTTCTGGAACTCCAGGATCGTCTTGCCGAAAGCCTTGCGTTCCTTGACGTAGGAAATTGTCTCGGCCAGCGCGGCCTGGATCATGGCAATCCCCTGGACCCCGACCAGCAGGCGTTCCTGGGGCAATTCGTTCATCAACTGGGCAAAGCCCTGCCCGGTCTCGGTGCCAAGCAGGTTTGCGGTGGGGATCCGCACATCGTCGAAGAACAGCTCCGACGTATCGTTGCCCTTGAGGCCTATTTTTTCGAGGTTGCGGCCGCGCCGGAAACCTTCAACGTCGTCGGTCTCTACGATCATCAGGGACGTGCCCTTGGCACCCGCCTTCGGGTCGGTTTTGACAACGACGATGATCAGGTTGGCGAGCTGGCCGTTGGTGATAAAGGTTTTCGATCCGTTGATGACGTAATGGTTGCCGTCCTGTTTTGCCGAGGTTCTGACACCCTGTAAATCCGATCCAGCGCCGGGTTCGGTCATGGCGATGGCACCGATCAATTCGCCGGAGGCTAACCGTGGCAACCACTTCTTTTTCTGCTCTTCCGACCCGTGGTGGAGAATGTACGGCGCGACGATTGCTGAATGGAGTGCGATACCAAACGATTCCAGGCCCGCCATGCCAAGTTGCTCTGTGATCACTGCTTCATGGGCGAAGGTGCCGCCAGCACCGCCATATTCTTCCGGCATGGCAGCGCAAAGCAAACCAGCCTCGCCGGCTTTTTCCCAGGCGCTG
>JAJFGZ010000088.1 GCA_021775855.1 Hyphomicrobiales bacterium | reverse complement strand
AAGGCCAGCTTACCCTGACGCGAGCAGCCGGATAGCATCTCCACGTTCGAACAGATGGAGAAGGACCTGCAGGGATTGCCCTCGATCTGATTTGAGCAAGGGGTCCTGAGCCAATATGTGCCGCGCATCCTGTCGTGCAATATCCAGTAACCCCGCATGATGCTCGAGCCGCGCGAGCCGAAACCCGGGCACGCCGCTTTGCTGGGTCCCCAACAAATCGCCTTCACCGCGCAGCCTAAGATCTTCTTCGGCAATCCTGAAACCATCTTCAGTTTCACGCATAATGGTCAGGCGAGCTTCGGCGTTTTTCGATAGTTCGCCCTGATAGAGCAGGATGCAGCTTGATTGCGTTGGTCCACGCCCGATGCGTCCGCGCAATTGATGCAATTGAGCAAGACCAAACCGCTCGGCATTCTCGACGATCATGATCGATGCGTCGGGCACATCGACACCAACTTCGATAACGGTGGTGGCGACAAGCAGGTCAATGCTGCCCTCCGTAAATGCCTCCATTACGCGTACCTTGTCTGCCCCCTTCATCCGCCCGTGGATAATCCCGACCCTCGAGCCGAAACGGCTTTCGAGCATCGCGAAGCGCTGCTCAGCGGAATTTGCCGGAACCAGATCAGATTCTTCTACCAACGGGCAGACCCAATAAACCCGTGCCCCGGCTTTCATCGCGATATCGAGCCGCAGCAGCAACTCTTCTTCGCGGGCCTGGGGGAGAATACGGGTATCGATCGACTTACGACCGGCAGGTTTTTCCAAAAGTCTGGACACATCCATGTCGCCAAACGCTGCCAGCACCAGGCTGCGCGGGATTGGCGTCGCCGTCATGACCAGCAGGTCGGCATTGTTCCCCTTGTTGGCTAGCGCCAATCGTTGATGCACGCCGAAACGATGTTGCTCGTCGATCACCGCAAGGCCTAGTTCACGGAACTGAACGTCGTCCTGGAATCCGGCATGGGTCGTCACCAACACGTCGATCTTGCCGAGTTTGAGGTCTTCCAACAGGGATGCCCGTGTTTTACCCTTTGTGCGCCCGGTGAGCGCCGCGATCTTGATACCGGCTCCGCTACTGAATCCCGTCAGGGTGTCATAATGCTGTTGGACGAGAATTTCGGTCGGCGCCATCAATACGGTTTGTGCGCCGGATTCTACAACGATCGCCATGGCAAGCAACGCGACGATCGTTTTGCCGCTTCCCACATCACCCTGGAGAAGCCGCAACATGCGATCCGGCCGTCCAATATCGTCTGCGATTTCTTCGACCGAGCGTTCCTGCGACGTGGTCAACGTAAAAGATAGTCCGTCCAGGATTTTCCGGCGTAGGGAACCGTCGCCGCGCCGACGCCTACCTAGCGAGCGCCGCAATCTTTGCCGCACCAGCCCAAGCGCCAATTGCCCGGCGAGTAATTCGTCGTACGCCAACCGGTTCCAGGGCGCTAGGGTGGGATCCAGTGCAGAAATATCCTTCGGGTGATGCAGTTCAGAAATCGCAACCTTGAACGAAGACCAGCTATGATTATTGAGCAGGGTGGCATCGATCCATTCGGGCAGGGCAGGGATTGACGCTAGGCCCTCGGCAATCAGCGGTGCCAGAATTTTACCCGACAAGCCAGCCGTCAGAGGATAAACCGGCTCGATTTCAGGGATTGTAGCCTTGCTATCGGGATCAACAATATATTGCGGGTGTGCCATCTGCAGTTCGCCGCCAAATTCGGTGGTCTCGCCGCTGATCAGGCGCCTTTCTCCCTCTGGCAGCTGCTTCGCCAGATATTCCGCCCGGGGCGAGAAGAAGACCAAGGTCAGTTCACCGGAATCGTCAAAGACATTCACTTTGTAAGGCAAGCCCTTTCTAGGTGGCCGTGTATGCGCTCCAACGGTAACGTCCAAGGTCGCCGTTCCGCCGATTTCTGCGCCAGCGATATTTTCCCGCAACCTTCGGTCAACCACCTGCCATGGCAGGTGAAACAGGATATCCAATATCCGCGCGCCTTCATCATCTGGGATATTCAGGAGCTTCTGCAACAAGTCCGCGCGCCGTTTGCCGACCCCTTTCAGGGTATCGACGGAGGCAAATAACGGATTCAGTATTTCGGGTCGCATGATGGTGGAGTTTATCCGGAATCCGCGAATAAATCGCCCTAACATCGTGCAGTGGAGTTTTTCCCGTATACCGCCGGCTGGAATCTGGTAAACCAACCAACCTCAAAAGACAGTGGAATCAAGACGTGGTTGAAACAAACGATATCCGTCGGCGCAAGCTTGGGTTCAGGGCCTGCCATCGCGGCATCCTGGAAATGGATATCCTGTTCACGGTCTTCGTCAAAGACCATCTTGGCGGCCTGGTTTCAGAAGAACTTGATCTGTTCGAGGAACTGCTGGATGAGTCTGATCACGACATCCTGTCATGGGTATCAGGTGCAGCAGAAACCCCCGACCGGGTAAACAACGTGGTCCTGGACCGGATGAAGTCGATCGCCTTAACACCTGAAGACTATAGCGCGTAAGCAGGCATAAATTTTGTCCATACTCGATTCAATTTCCCGCATAGATTTTGACGCGAGGAATGTAACAAACCTGTCCGGGGCTCCTGAGGGTGTCGACGCACTGGTGCTGGCCGATCTGGCGCGGATCAGGCTGTCAAAAGCTGCGCCACCATTCTTGTTGCATGTCGCACGAGACGAACAGCGGTTGGTGGCCCTGCGCGAAGCCCTGGCCTTTTTTGCCCCGGAATTGAAAGTCAGTACATTTCCGGCATGGGATTGCTTACCCTACGATCGCGCGTCGCCAAGCCTCGAAGTGTCGGCAACCAGGATCGCAACTCTTTCGGCGCTGACCCGGGATGGAGACAAGCCTGATCTGGTTCTGGCGACCGTCAATGCGGTATTGCAGCGGACCATTTCACCGCAAACGTTGATCGAACATGCTCGAACCCTGGTGCCTGGGCAAATTGTCGATATGGGCGCTCTTGGCTTGTGGTTGACTGAACACGGCTATGAGCGCACGGCAACTGTACGCGACCCGGCATCATTCGCCGTCCGGGGCGGCATTCTGGACGTCTGCCCGGCAAATTCCACGAAACCTGTCCGGCTGGATTTTTTCGGAGATACCCTCGAATCGATCCGCGAATTTGACGCGGAAAGCCAGCGCACGACTATCCAACGCGCGGAGATCGACTTGCTACCGGTCTCCGAAGCCCTGTTGACGCAAGATTGCATCGGGCAATTTCGCTCTGGCTACCGGGAAAAATTCGGGACTGTTTCTGTCGATGACCCCGTCTACGAGGCCGTCAGCGAGGGCCGCCGGTCGTCCGGAATGGAGCATTGGTTGCCGCTATTCCACCTGTCTTTGGTGACTTTGATGGATTACCTGCCAGGGGTATCCATTACGCTCGATTACCAGGCCGTTGACATGCGCCAGAGTCGGTTGGAACTGATCGACGATTATTACGAGGCACGCAGTCACCCCATAGAGATCGCCGGAAGCAATGTGGCGCCGTACCGGGCTCTGGAACCGGATCTGCTCTATCTGGACGAAGCCGCCTGGTCTGTAGAGATGGAAAATCGCGCGATATTCAACTTGTCACCGTTTGAAAGTGACGGTGAAAACACCGGCCGTTCAATCTCAATTGGTGGCCGGATCGGTCGTACCTTTGCCGCCGAGCGGGCAACAACCGATCAAAATCTTTTTGACGCCGTGGTTGCCCATATTGGCGCCGTGCAAAAACAAAAGCGCCGGGTTGTGGTTGCCTGCTGGTCGGAAGGATCGCACCAGCGTATGGCCCAGCTACTTGCAGATCATGGCCTCGCCAAACAAAAATCTGCTGCCACCTGGGGAGATGTCCAGGCGCTGCCAACCGACGTAACCGCGTTCGTCACCCTCGGTATGGAAACCGGGTTTGAAACAGACTCGTTTCTGATCCTGAGCGAGCAGGACATTCTCGGCGACAGGTTGGCGCGGCCAGCCCGCAGCCGCAAACGCGATGTAAATTTCCTGACCGAGGCAACCAGCCTCGGTGCTGGCGATTTTGTCGTACATGTGGAACACGGCATTGGCCGGTTTGACGGGCTACAGACGATCGATGCCGCCGGGGCTCCCCATGACTGCCTGGCACTGACCTATGCCGGCGGCGACCGGCTGTTTGTACCGGTTGAAAATATAGAACTCCTGTCACGATACGGATCCGACGATTCCGCCGCCCAACTCGATCGGCTGGGGGGTGCCGCCTGGCAGTCCCGCAAGGCACGGCTCAAGGATCGAATTCGCGAGATTGCCGGTGATCTGATCAAAACGGCCGCTGCCCGGGCCATGCGAGTGGCACCTGTGATCAACCCGCCTGAAGGCATTTACGACGAATTCTGCACCCGATTTCCCTTTGTGGAGACTGATGACCAGTTGAATGCCATATCGGCGGTTATTGAAGATCTCGCAAAAGGCCGCCCCATGGATCGATTGGTCTGCGG
Source organism: Hyphomicrobiales bacterium (assembly GCA_021775855.1). Taxonomy (GTDB): domain Bacteria; phylum Pseudomonadota; class Alphaproteobacteria; order Rhizobiales; family NORP267; genus NORP267. Next base: position 27,407 of record JAJFGZ010000088.1, on the reverse strand, counting down.
CGATGTGGGGTTCGGCAAAACCGAAATTGCCTTGCGGGCCGCATTTGTGACCGTCATGGCCGGATACCAGGTCGCGATCATCGTCCCGACAACCCTCCTTGCGCGCCAGCATTACTCAACATTTGTCGAGCGCTTCGCGGGGTTACCAGTGAAGATCGCACAGGCCTCCAGATTGGTTAAACACGGAGAATTGGCACACACCCGCGAGGGCCTGGCGTCCGGCGTTATTGATATCGTGATCGGGACCCACGCATTGTTGGCAAAATCCATCAGTTTCCGCGATCTTGGTCTGGTGATTGTAGACGAGGAACAGCATTTCGGCGTCACCCACAAAGAACAACTCAAACAGTTCCGGGCCGAAGTTCATGTCCTGACCCTGACCGCCACGCCGATCCCGCGCACCTTGCAATTGGCGCTGACAGGCATCCGTGATCTCTCGATTATCGCGACCCCACCTGTTGACCGGTTGTCTATCCGCACCTTCGTCGTCCCATTTGACCCGGTTAGCGTCCGAGAAGCCATTTTGCGGGAATTTTTTCGTGGTGGACAAATCTTTTACGTTTGTCCCCGGGTGGCAGATCTCGGTGAAGCGGAACAATTTTTGCGCGAACACGTACCCGAGGTAAAAATTGCCGTTGCTCATGGCCAGATGACGCCGCAGGATCTGGAAAACGTCATGACCGCCTTTTACGACGGCAAGTATGATGTCCTGCTCTCAACAACAATCATTGAATCAGGCCTCGATATTCCAACCGCAAATACGTTGATTGTTCATCGCGCCGACATGTTTGGCCTGGCGCAATTGTATCAACTTCGTGGACGGGTCGGGAGGTCAAAGCAGCGCGCCTATGCTTTGATGACCGTACCGGCGCGTCGCCGCCTGACCGTTAACGCGGAAAAGCGCCTGAAAGTCCTCCAGTCGCTCGATCAACTGGGCGCCGGGTTCATGCTGGCCAGCCACGATCTTGATATCCGTGGTGGAGGCAACCTGCTCGGTGAAGAACAGTCGGGGCATATCCGCGAAGTCGGGTTCGAACTCTATCAATCGATGCTTGAAGAAGCGGTTGCGCAATTGACCGATGAAAGTCCGGGTGCGGGAGGCGATAAATGGTCGCCGCAAATTTCAATTGGCGCGGCGATCCTGCTGCCCGAAAGCTATATTAGAGATCTTGAACTCCGTCTTGGCCTGTACCGGCGTCTCTCGGCACTCGAAACCGAACAGGAGCTGGATGCTTTTGCAGTTGAGATGGTGGACCGGTTTGGTGAATTGCCGGTCGAAGCCAATCAACTGCTCAGGATTGTCGGGATCAAAATCCTGTGCCGCAGGGCGGGGATCGAAAAATTCGATGCCGGGCCCCGCGGCGCGACGATCACTTTCCGGGGCAACACCTTCGTCAACCCGGCAGAGCTAGTGGCATTCATTTCCGGCGAGGCGAAGAACGCCAAGTTACGTTCGGATCACCGGCTTGTCGTGCGACGATCTTGGGAAGATGCCGAGGAACAGCTTGCGGGCGCAACCGTCATGTTGCGTCGCATTGCCTCGATCGCCGAGAGCGCTGCAAGTCGGAACAAATGATTTAGTTGACGGCCGTGAAATGTGATTCCGCTGGTTCATCTGCCAGTTCCAGCGCCTGATCGATGGCCTGGATCAGCACGTCAGAATCCTGCGCACCCATCACCACCAGCTTGTTGGCAAGAATGAAACAGGGAACGCCGGTCACGCCCATGCGTTGCGCCAGCGCGATTTCCTCGCGGACCATTTCGAGATCGGCATCCCCGGACAAAAGCCTGTCAACAACCTCGCGCTCCATCCCGGCAGATTCGGCTATCTCCCCGAGATACGACTTTTTAGTGAGATTGGCGCCTTCCGTGAAATACCCCTTAAACAGGGCTTCAACGACTTCATCCTGAACATTGGCGGTCGCTGCCCATTTTATTACCCGGTGTGAGTTCAGGGTGTTCGGGGACAATGCGATGTCATGAAACTTAAATGGAATGCCCTCTGCTTCACCGGCGCGCTTGAGATTGTCGTACATCTCGCCTCCGGAATTATTGCCGAATTTCTTTTTCATGTATGCTTTGCGGTCGATGCCTTCGGGCGGGATGGTCGGGTCGAGTTGGAACGGCCTCCAGCGAATATCGAAATTTACACTAGGGCGCGCAGCAATCGCCTTCTCGAGCCGCCGTTTGCCCACATAGCACCAAGGGCACATGACATCTGAGACGATATCAATTGGAATGGTTTGAGCTAAATTATTCATTGCGGATCACCGTGATGTTCGAATCCGCCCAGTATGGGGGATTGTCCGGAATCGCGCAATAAATTCAGGTCTGGAGCCAGGAAAGCGCCCGGGCAACAAGGATTTCTGGTGTTTCATCGGGGATATAACCGGCTACGCCTGACGAAATATCGATGTTGATGGGTCCTTCGACCTCGGGGACCGAAAATTCGGTGTGGCGGATGACGCCGGAAATACGTTGTGCCGCCGCCAACGATGCCTTGGGATCGGTATCCGGTAGGATCGCAACAAAGGTCGATCCGGAATAGCGGGACGCAAGGTCTTCGCCGCGAAGAAGGTAACTCATGACTTCGCCAACCTGTCGGATCATCCGGTCTCCAACGGCGTAGTCGTAGGCGTCATTCAATCCGGCCATGTCGCGGATGCCGAAAGCGACCACCGAAAAGGCATCCGGAATCGTCCCCGCATCCATTATCATGGTCCGAAGGTGTTCGAACAGGAACCCACGGCTATAGAGCCCGGTCAGCCCGTCACTCGTGCTCATATGGCGGGCTTTGCGGTAGATGCTGCGCAACGATTCCCTGTACCGGTTCTCGCGAACATGGGCCAATGTGCGGCGTTCAAGATCGTCATCGGGCACACAGGAACTTAATATCTCTGTATAGCCCGCTTCAATCGCTTCATCCGACCAATCACCACTTGATGTACTGCCGAGCGCGATCATCGGTAAATTGAAAAATCGTGAAAACCGACGAACCGCTTTGGCAAATTCCAACGCCGCGCTGCCATCTTTTTGAACTTCAACTATGACTGCATCGAAATCACGCCGTTGCAGATATTCCGTTGCCGTATCGACCGTGAACGCGCCGGTCAATGTTGCGTGCCGGGACAGTACCCGCTCAATATTGGCGAATTGCAATCCCGTCCCAAGGATCAGGATGGCGGCGTCGTCAAATTTCGGCGCCTCGCTGGCCCCCTCCGGCGCATCGACGCCATACCGCGCCGACGTAGTGATCCGTCGGTTCAATTCGGTTTGCATAGTTCCAAGTCGGTTTAGCGACGCGATCCGGTTTGCGATCTGCCGGGCCGAGACTGGGCGTACCAGAATGTCGTCCCATGGGGCGGACGGCAGAACATCTTTGATCTGTTCGCCTTGACCCGCGAGCAGGATCAGCGGGATATGATCGTCGATCGCCAATTGCGATAGCTTGGCAAGGTTGCGGGCAAGATCGGTTGCTTGGGCTTCGTTGACAGTATTGTCGGCACGAAAACACGACCCATCCACGAGAATCGCCTGGGGTTGTGTATCCGCAGACAGTTGAAGGGACTCCGGGTCCAGTCCGGGTTCAATCGAAATTCCGTTGATGCCCAAACTTCCGAGAGAAGATACGATCGTATCGTCGTTATCCGACGACCTCTCCACGACCATGACGTGCGATGGCAAGCTCATTGACTGGTCTCTGTATAGAATATGAAATCGCCCGAAAAGAATGGCGCCAGCATAGTAAACAAATTATGAAGATCGATTTAGGCCGGCTAGGGGAGTAGGAGCTCGCGGCGTTTGATTTTACCGTTTGCAGTGCGGGGCAAGGCGTCGACAAAAACGAACTCTCGAGGCCGTTTATAGTCGGCAAGACGGCTCTTCGCGTATTCCAGAATTTCTTCGCGCGCTTCGTCCTGGGCTTGTTGCGATTGCAGTACAACGAAAGCCGCGATGACACTGACATCCTCGTTGACCGCGCATTCTGCAACCGCGATATCGGCCACGCGCGGGTGCGACCCGAGTACAGATTCTACCTCAGTCGGCGAGACACGGTATCCGAACGCGTTCATTAGATCATCGCTCCGCCCGTCGAGCCAGATATACCCGTCATTGTCCATCGATGCTCGATCACCTGTGATGAACCAATCTGCCCTGAACGCCATGGCTTCTTCTTTCGGCCGGTTCCAATATCCGAGCATCATGCCCGGATCGGAACGGTTTACGGCGATGACGCCGTTTTCACCTGCCGCCAGAGGGTCGGTGCCACTTTCGGAATCGAGGATAACAACATTTCGTCCGGTCTGAGGCTTCCCGGGAGATCCAGGCCGTGGCTCAACCGTGCGCGGGGAGGATGAAATGTAGGTCGAGATCTCACTCATTCCAAAGGCTTCGTAGAGTTTGGTGCCGGTACGTTCGAACCAGCCTTCAGCTACATGATGGGCGAGGGGTTCGCCAGCGGTCAGTCCGTGGCGAAGGGACCCAAGGTTCAACGTTGGTTGATCGCAATATTTCAATATCTGACGATAAACCGTAGGGACGGCCGCGAAGATCGTGGCATCCGACTGGCGTATGATTTCCGGCCAGTCCCTGGCCTCCTTTGCGCCCGTATAGACAACCGCCGTCGCGCCGTTGGCCCAGGGGTCCGTCAGACCAACGCCAAGCGTGTAGGTCCAGTTGAACACACCGGCGTGCAGCATCGTGTCGTCAGCGCCGAGATCGTACCAGTCCCGATACATGGGACGCCTTCCCCAAGCCGCCCGATGGGCGTGCAGAACACCCTTTGGGTTTGAAGTCGTGCCTGACGTATAGACCAGGTAGGCAGGATCGTCGGGCATGCTGTCGGCCCAGTCGATGAAGGGTCCCCCGTCGGCAAAACCTGGTATTTCATCGGCCGGTAAGATTTGAACATTTTGAGAATAGTCGCCGGTTTTCAGACCCGACGATAATGCGATGGCGGAGGCACCACTGTCGTTCAAGATAAAGTCCACTTCCCGTCCGGATAATTGGCTGGAGGCTGGGATTGGAAGAATACCCGCTGCAAGCGCACCAAAAAACAACAGCGCGTATTCCGGGCAATTGTCCATCCGGATCAGTAACCGGTCTCCGGGTCGTATACCGCGGTCAAGAAGAGCACCGCCGATCCTGCGTACCTGCTGGTCCAGCGCTGAATAGGTCCAAATCCTGTCAGGGACCGCCGCATTCAGGTCCGATACAACCCTCAGCGCGATCTTATCGGGGGTTTTTTCCGAGGCACTCTCGATACAGTACCGAGCCATATTAAAGTGGGCAGGGATGACATATTGGGGCAACGCCGTCTTATCCGCTCATGCGCTGCGGGTCGACAGGCGTTGTAAACACTGTATGGCCGTCCTGATCCCGCTGGATCTCCGGAACCGACTCGATCCGATCCGGAATTTTATGACCATCGATCTCTGCATTCTCGAACATTTCCCGCAATGATCCTGATTGCGCCGAAACCTCTGCATTTTCAACGATCACGACTCCGATCCTCTGCCCGAGCACTTTATCGTCGTAGCCATAGACGGCAACATCTTCGATGCCCTCGATTTCCCGGTATGAGGCTTCCAGCGCGGCAATTGAAATCGCGAACCCTCCGACAATGATGACACCGTCAATCGGCCCGCTTGGTTCGGCTTCGGGTGGAACGGCGGCGGTAACCCGGCAGGGGATATCCGTGCCGATAAACCCTTCACTATATCGGTATGTCTGGGTTTCAATCGTCTTTGCCCGCTGATCGGCCGCACCAATCTCGGTGGCAGGTACCATGGGCCCAGCGACCTGTAATTCGCCGCGCAGCAGCGAGTTGGTTGTTTCTGACTTGACCCCGCCACCCTTGATCCGGGTCTCGATCAGGCAGGGCGGTTCTGCGGCCCCGCTCGGCAAGGGGAGGCGCCCAATTGGGACCTGTCCCGGAGGGACATCGGGACTGCGCTTGCGCGTCACGATTCCTGCTTCGCCGAGGCAGAATACGTCAACAACAGGAAGGGACTGCGTAGCCGATCCGGATCGCCGCGCGCTATAAAGATCCGGCCAGATGCTAACAATCCGCTCAATCGTCGATGTATCCGCCGAGTGGGTGAAATCCTCAACCGCGTAAGCAGGCAGTACAGCGATGGTGGCGGCTTCCTCGATGATCTGATCAATAAATGTTTGCTTGTCATACGGATGGTGGAGAACCAGCCGCGATCCCGATAGCAACCAGGGAACAAGGACCGATCCAATCCCCGCAAGGCCGGTCATGAAATTGGCCGACAGGATGGTATCCCGCTCGGTCATTTGGGCGTCCATAATTGGACCGAGACCGGCAGCGATCCAGTGATTGTGACTTCTCGCCATAACCTGCGGCAGCATCTCCTTGCCCGTCCACCAGCACATGGTGGCGACGTGTTCGGCTTCATCATCGCGATGTTCGGCGAGTTGGAGGTCGCCCGACGTGCCATCAAAAATATCATCGAGCGCCAATACCCCGTCGGGATTATCCGGACCAAAGCCGAGGACATAGCGGATCGAAAATACTTCCAAAGCGATATCGCGCGCGGTTTCGACAAACCCCCGTCCGGCAATTGTCGAGCCGGCGACGATCGCGCGTGGCGATATCTGCACCAGAGCTTTTGACGATTCCTTGGCGGACCAGAGTGGGGGCAGAGGAACGGCAATCATTCTGGCGCGAAGGATCCCGAGCATGGCGATGGGCGCCTCAACAACATTCCCGCATTGCCAGGCAACAATATCGTCGGTTTTTAATCCGAGCGAAATCAACTTGTGGGCAACCGCGTCAATAGCGCGGTCGAGGGTCTGCCAATCAAGACGTTTCGAATCCAGTGTGGAATTTCGGCCGAGATTGGCTGGGTCAACAAGTGCAATTTCGTTTCCGCGCACTTTTGCCCATTTGGACACCAGTTCATCAAGGGAGATCTGTCCCCAAAGGCCAGAAGTCCTATAGGCGTCACGAAGGATGGTGTTGGTGAGTAGCAAGTCAGTTGCCCAAATCTGGTGATGTCTGTTGCACTTTTGGTAAGTTTACTGCGATTCGCTCACCAGTTCGCCCTGATACCACCATGCGTCTGTTTTATACCCGTAGAGCGACGGGGCATCTGGCCGACCGATGAACGACCACCTGGCAACCCATTGTTGGGGCAGGTGAAACAGCGGCAGAACATAGCTCCCGGACATCAGCATGCGGTCCAGTGCGCGTACTGCGTCAACAAATTCCGGTCGATCACGCGCCGCCAGCATGGCAGCGATCATGACGTCAATTGCCGGATCGACCACCCCCATATAATTGCGGGTCCCCTCAGTGGTGGCCGATTCACCGCCCCAATAAAAACTCTGCTCGTTTCCAGGAGACAGAGAGGCGTACCAGAAATTCTGGATCATATCGAAATCATAGGATTGACGCCGCTGCTGGTATTGCGACGAATCCACCAATCTGACCTGAACGTCGATGCCTGCTTTCTCCAGCGAACTGGCAAAACTGAGCGCCAGGCGTTCCTGATCGCGGCTGACCACCAACAATTCGAACACGAAGAGTTCGCCGGTCGACGAATTTGTCAATTTGCCGTCCCTGATGACCCAACCGGCTTCTTCCAGAAGTTGCAAGGCCGCTCGCAAGGTTCGTCGATTGCGTCCGGTCCCGTCGCTCACAGGCAGGTTGAAGCTGCCGTTGATGATATCCGGAGGGATATTGGCCATATACGGCTCCAGCAAAGATAATTCAGAATCTGATGCGGGTTGCCCGTGGGACGAGAGTTCGGATTTATCAAAATAGCTTTGGGTTCGCGAATAGGCCCCAAAAAACAGATTTTTGTTGATCCATTCGAAATCGAAAAGCAGGGTGAGGGCGCGGCGGACCCGGATGTCTAAGAATATATCCCGGCGCGTATTGAACACCAGCGCCGACATGCCGGATGGTACGCCCGTATCATAGGATTCAAGAATAACCCGACCGTCGGTGACTGCCGGAAAATCGTATCCCTGCGACCAGCGGCCCGGGTCACCTTCAGAGCGGACGTGGTAAAGACCCTTCTTGAAGGCTTCGAACAATGTGCTCGAATCCCGGTAATAATCGATGGTAATCGTCTCGAAATTATACCGTCCACGATTGACGGGAAGGTGCCAGCCCCAATAGTCGGGGTTGCGCCGGTAGACAATTCGCGACCCGGGATCCACCGACTGAACAAGATATGGCCCGCTGGCGATTGGCGGCACCAATGTTGTCTGCTCGAATGTCTCAGGGTCGAAAATATGCTTCGGTAGGATCGGCATCAGACCCATGATCAAAGCCAATTCCCGATCGCCGTCAGGGTCGAATACAAACTTTACGGTACGATCATCCAGCCGTTCCACGGAAGCCACCCGCGAATAATAATAGCGGTGATTGGGTCGCCCATGGTCGCGCAGCAAGGCATGCGAAAAAATTACATCTTCGACGGTTACCGGCATGCCGTCGGAGAAACGTGCCTCTTCGCGTATCCGGAAGGTTACCGAGGAACGATCGTCTGGAACGTCGATCCATTCTGCGATCAGGCCGTACAGGCTGAATGGCTCGTCAAAGCTGCGCGCCATAAGGCTTTCAAATGTATAGTCGCGCAAACCCGACGCCGATACGCCCCGAACGATCAAGGGATTGAGGCTGTCAAACGAACCGATTGAACCAAAGGTGATGTCGCCACCAATTGGGGCATCTGGGTTGACGTAATTGAAGTTTTCAAATTCCGGCCCGTGAAGCGGTTCGCCGTGCATAGCGATTCCGTGCCGGGGCTCGGCTCGCGATTGTGTTGGCAGGGCGAGCGACTGTATCGCAATCAAGAATAGAGCCAGAGAATACCCCGCAATCCGACTGGAGCGGAGCAAATAATTTTGTTTCATGAAGAATATTCTCTCCGGATGATAGGCCGATGAATACCGAATCTTATCATATTTGCCTGCCAAAAAGCCGCTAACCTTGACAACGATACCCAGTTTCCTATCCAGATTTTCTCTGCTAGAAAGCCCGCAATTGCCTGCGCGACATGGTCTCGCCGCAATTAATGCCGAGGGATTGGCGTCATAAATTCGGGACAGTGCGGTGCAATCCGTATTAACCGGATACCGAAGAAATTCGAGACACGAAAGTGAATAAAATGGAATTCAAATCGAACCCTCTGTTACGAGGTTTGAATATCGCCGCTGCGGCTGCAGGTCTGGTGGCCGGAGCTGTATTCTTGTCGCCCGGCGCTATTGCCCAGACAACGCCGGCGGCCCCAGCCAGCGAACCTACTCAAACGGCACCAGCAGGATCCTGGGTCAAGTTATGCAACAAAGAGGAAGGTTCCGAGGTTGAAATTTGCGTAATTTCGCAAGAATTACGTGATTCCAGCACGGCCCAGCTCATCGCATCCATCACAGTGCGGGAAATCCCGGATCAGCCGGCAGTGTTGATCATTGCTGTACCGACGGGTGTATTGTTGCCACCGGGAATGCGGGTCCAGATCGACCAGGCGGACGCCAAACCTGCCGAATATGCGATCTGTTTCCCCAACGCCTGCATCGCCAGGATGGAAATCGATGAGGAATATATCCACGCCATGAAAGCGGGCGGCCAATTAGGCATCGCGGTTATGGGTGGCGACCGACAACAGGTTGGTTTCCCGGTATCGCTGGTCGGTTTCACAAAAGCCTATGATGGTGAGGCCACGGAACAGTCTGAATACGAGCAGACCCAACGCCAGCTTGCGGATATCATTCGCGAGCGTGCCGAGGCTGCACGTGCAGCTCAGGAAGCCAGCGGCAATACACCGGCGACCCCGGCGCCGTCTGAATAGTCCTTACAGCAACTCATCTAACGAAAAAGGGCACCTTTCGGGGTGCCCTTTTTTGTTTCTGGACGGGTTGATGAGGCTGGTATTCAGATTTCAAGATTGGCATTCTCCATCGCTTAGATCAGCCAAGACTGACTAAGTGACGCACTTGCTCCTCCAAGCACGTCTTACTACCGGATACCCCATCGGTATTCCCGTCAATCAAATCAAGGATCACAGCAATGAAATATACTCTTATACTGGCCGCTGAAGAGGGTTCTTCCCCGGACATAGGAAGCGCTGATTGGGCGTCATATGCGGAAGAATTTGGTGCTTGGAATAAAGAGGCCTCCGAAGCCGGCGTCCACCGTGGTGGCGAGCCGGTTGAACCGCCCACAACTGCAACAACCTTGCGCATGGGAGATAGTAAAATCGAGATGCATGATGGTCCCTTCGCCGAGACCAAGGAGTGCATCATTGGCTGGTATTTGCTGGAATGCGAAGATCTCGATGAGGTGCTGAAATGGGCCGCAAAATTGCCATTGGTGGCACGTGGTTACGGCGCAGTTGAAGTGCGTCCCGTTACAGACTTTTCAAAAATGCAAAACTGATATTTGCGAGTGATTATAAGAAGAAACGTACCTTTTGAGTGAACTTGAAAATATTTATCGCTCGGAATGGAGCCGTTCTGTTGCATGGATGATGCGACAGAGCGGTGACCTTCAGATGGCCGAAGATTGCGTTCAGGATGCGTTTGCAATTGCCTCCGTAAATTGGCTGCGGGATGGTTTTCCCGATCATCCCGGCGCCTGGATCAGGAGTGTCGCCAAGCGGAAAATGATCGACAAAGCGCGCCGGCTCAATACAGCACGCAATGCTCAACAGGCACTCGCGTATGAAACGCCTACAAAAACAGCGGATATGGAATTTTATGAAAGCGATGACATATCCGACGATGAGTTGGCGCTGGTTTTTCTGTGTTGCCACCCGGCCATTTCCGCAACCGATCAGGTTATGTTGATTTTGAGGTTGGTAGCTGGCTTGCCGCCGGTCGAGATCGCGACGGCTTTTTTCTATAAGAAGGAGGCGGTCCGCACACGATTGCTTCGCGCTAAACGCAAGATCAGAGACGCCAATATCCCGTTCAAAACACCGTCAATAGCGGAACAGGACGGGAGATTAGAGAGTGTTCTGGCGGCCATCTACCTGATTTTCAATGAGGGTTACCTGCCGGCGCGCGGCCAGTCGCTGCAACGAAGGGATTTGACGCGGGAGGCGATAAGATTAAGCCGTCTTTTATGCAAGCTGGTGCCGAACAGCACCGAAAGCCATGGGCTGCTGGCACTGCTTTTGCTAACCGAGGCCCGGTCCCCCGCACGGATTTCCAAAGAGGGCGAACTGGTACCGCTTACCCGGCAAAACCGTACTGAATGGCACGCAGATCAAATCCGGGAAGCCCTGGGTTTACTGGCGAAACTGGTTGACCCGCATAAGGACGGTCCCCATACGCTGCAAGCGCGCATAGCCGCTCAACATGCACTCGCCGCCACTTTTGAAGATACCAATTGGGAAAACATCATTGCCTTCTATGATCGCATGATGGCGATCGAGGCAACAGATGTCATCAAACTGAACAGAGCCGTTGCGCTGGGCTACGCAGGCAGGCCGAATGAGGGGATGGCACAATTGGAAGATTTGGCAGATTCGAAGATCACACAGGGTATGGGATATTTGTCGGCGCAGGCAGAGTTATATTGGCTATCCGGCAACCGGGATTCGGCGCGGCAATGCTTCCAGAGAATCCGGGATCAACAGGAAAATGAGGGCATTCGCCGCGCAATCGATCGGCGTATCGCCGAAATCGATTCCTCTACCAAGGGCTGATACCCGGGACGCGATAATCGCGAGTAGGAATTTTCTTTGATCGCGACATATGCTCAAGTTAATGGGTCGCGTTTTTACCCCCTGGCGTGCGGGACAAAGCGGTCATCTCGAAAAAGCTACGGCGACACCGATCAGCCGCGAGGGTCTGGCAGATGTCCGAAACCGATAGCGAGACGGTTCCAAGCATTCATCTGAGAGATGATCAGCGTTAAATCTACAATCTGCTTCTCTGAGTAATGTTCACCTAGGGCATCGAATAGTGACTGGGGAGCTCCTCTATCAGAGATCAAGGTTACCGCTTCCGCCCAGGCAAGCGCTGCTTTCTCGGCGTCATCAAAGAAGGGCACCTCCCGCCATACAGTAAGGCAATCAAGCCTTTGCTGGAATTCGCCAGCCGTCCTTGCCTCGGTTGTGTGAAGATCGACGCAATACGAGCATCCATTGATCTGAGAGATTCTAATCTCAATGATGGCCCTCAGTTTCTCGTTGATCGAGGGCATGTCCTTTTTGGCCTTCGCCATGCTCGCAATAGCGGGACCGTTTATGGAAACGTAGTCAAGACGTTCAATCATTCGCACCCTCCAGATCGCCACAAATACCATGCCAGATCGATCATGGGCTAGCCAGCTTGGGCACTATATTGGACCTTGATCGCCAATATGCTTGGTGGCTGTTTCTGGCTCATCCAGGAAGTCCGGAGCCAAGTGGAAATGGGCCCGGTTTCGGGGCCAGGCGGACATTCTCTGCCTACGCCTCGTCGGGGTGCGTTTATGAGTACGCGGCCTAGTATCAAGCGGGAACTACAGTTAGAAGGGATATAGAATTTTCGACACAATCGAGGAATTTTAAACCCGCCCTAAAGCATTCTCTAGTGAGGCCTGTTTCCCAGAGATTCATATATCCCTGAATTCAATTCACCAAAAATCTCGGCGATCTGCGGATGCCGTACCGGCTCCCCGGTATTATCTGGCAGCAGGTTCTGCTCGGATACGTAAGCGACATATTCGGTTTCCGAATTTTCCGCCAGCAGGTGGTAATATGGCTGATCCTTGACCGGGCGGATCTCTTCCGGGATTGATTGCCACCATTCTTCGGTATTGCTGAACGTGGGATCAACATCGAAGATGACACCACGGAACGGATAGACCCGGTGCTTTACAACCTGTCCGATTTGAAATTTGGCGTTACGAAGTTCGCTCATTACTATTTTTTCTGTTCCAGTACCTGTTCCGCTCCCGAAATTTAATACGTCAACGGAATTTTGCAACCGGTGAAAATCCCGACGCCGGTGTCGACGTATCACGGAACTATCTCTATGCCATATGCTTTCGCCAATTCCGGGTCGCGTGCGGCCACTTGCCGGGCAAGGTTTACGATCACACTTGCTTGTTTCCAGGTTGCATCGTCCTGCATCTTGCCATCCAGCATGACCGCGCCGGTGCCGTCAGGCATCGCTTCAAGGATTTCCATGGCGAATTTGACTTCGTCCACGTCCGGGCTGAAGACCCTCTTGGCAATGTCGATTTGCGTCGGGTGCAACGACCACGCGCCGGCACAGCCCTGGAGAAACGCGTTGCGGAACTGGGTCTCGCACGCGATGGGGTCTGAAAAATCTCCAAATGGTCCGTAAAACGGTTTGATCCCGTTGGCCATGCAGGCGTCCACCATGCGAGCGACCGTGTAATGCCAAAGATCCTGCTGAAAGAACCTGCGCGGCTGGTTTTTGTCCTCCCCCGGGTCTTCAACCACACCGTATCCGGGATGCCCGCCACCAACTCGGGTTGTTTTCATGCCCCTCGACGCTGCTAGATCCGCCGGGCCGAGGCTCATGCCATGCATCCGCGGGCTGGAAGCTGCAATATCAGCAACATTTTTAACGCCCTCGGCAGTCTCGAGAATGGCGTGCAGCAGGATAGGTTTTTCGACATCATGTTTGGCTTCAAGTTGGGCCAGCAACTGGTCCATAAAGTGGATATCCCAGGGACCATCCACCTTCGGCACCATGATGACGTCAAGCTTGTTGCCAACCGCGCTCATTATCTGCGTGACATCATCCAGCATCCAAGGGCTGTTTAGGGCGTTGATCCGGGTCCAGAGACCGGTTGACCCGAAATCCGTGTTTCCAGCCATCTCAATAAAACCATCCCTGGCCGCAACTTTAGCGTCAGCCGGAATCGCATCCTCCAGATTACCGAGGACAACATCAACTTGATCCGCGATCGCGCTTGCTTTAGCCCTAATTTTTTCAATGTGCGGTGGGACAAAATGGATCATCCGCTCAAGGCGCACCGGCAGCTCCCGGAATGGGGCTGGCGCGCCGACAGACAGGGGTTTGTAGTAATTGACAGGGAGCTTGTTCATTGCGAGACCTCGGTCTGTCGGAATTTCCTTTAAACCGGGACATAATTGATGATGGCGCTTCTGTCACTGGCGTTTCCATTTTTCGGGCTGATTTTCCTCGGGTATTTTGCATCGAGGTTGACCAAGTCCGCTCAGTCCCTGGGTTGGCTCCATATATTCGTGTTCTACGTTGCGTTGCCGGCCCTGTTTTTCCAGCTGGTATCGCGGACGCCGATTGAAGAACTCGCGAATTGGAAATTTATCGCGAGCACCACGTTTGTGACTTATTGCGCATTCTTTGTTGCCTTCATGGTTGGGATCTTGTCTTCGCGAGGCAACATCGCGGAATCCACGATCCAGGGCGCCGTGGGGTCGTATTCCAATGTTGGCTATCTGGGTCCCGGTCTGACGCTTGCCGCTCTCGGACCGGCTGCCGCTGTGCCAACCGCGCTGATTTTCACGTTCGACAATATCTTTATGTTCACCGTTATTCCCTTGTTGATGGCGCTCAACAATAACGAACAGGGGAATTCGTCTCTATCGGCAATATTGCTGGGCGTCGGCAAAAAGGTATTATTCCACCCCTTTATCATGGCCACCATTCTTGGCGTCACCGCGGCTTATTTTCAATTTGTCCCACCAGACCCCATCGACCGGCTGATCCGTATGCTCAGCCAGGCGGCGGCGCCGTGCGCGCTATTTGCGATTGGAATCACCATGGCGCAACGCCCATTGCGGCGGATCCCCACCGAACTGCCATTTCTGATTGCCACAAAGTTGTTGATCCATCCGGCCCTGATGATTGTGGTACTATCTCTGGTCGGGGGGTTCAGTCCGGAATGGTTTTATACAGCCATCCTGATGGCGTCATTGCCGACAGCGGCCAATGTCTTCGTAATGGCTGAGGAATACAAAGCCTATTCAGAGCGGGCTTCGGCCACTGTATTTATTGCAACCGTCATGTCCGTTGTCACTGTGACAGCGATCCTCTATCTGGTCACCAACAACCTTATTCCGGTGAAATAACCGCCGCAGGAGTAGCAAATGAGTAAAATAAATAGACCCCTTGACGGGATTCGCGTGTTGGATTTTTCAACCCTGCTGCCTGGCCCGCTCGCTGGCCTGATTCTGGCGGAAGCGGGGGCAGAAGTAATCAAGATCGAACGACCGCAAGGCGAAGACATGCGCTATTTCCTGCCAAAATGGGGGCAGGCGAGCGTATTGTTCGAGCTTCTCAACCGAGGCAAAAAGAGCCTCGCGGTTGATCTCAAGAATGAAGACCATCTGGCGGCGGTCAGGAAACTAATCGTTGAAGCCGACGTGGTGCTCGAACAATTCCGTCCAGGAGTCATGGATCGGCTTGGACTGGGCTACGAAGACTGTAAGGCGATCAACCCGAAGATCATTTATTGCGCCATAACCGGGTACGGGCAGAATGGGCCCAAGGCAAACGCCGCAGGCCATGACCTCAACTATATCGGCGATACCGGATTGCTGGCGCTCTCGTACGGCGACCCCGCACAACCAACCCTGCCTCCGGCACTGATTGCCGATATTGCCGGCGGATCGTTTCCGGCCGTCATCAATATTCTACTCGCCTTGATCCAGCGCGACAGGACGGGCGAGGGGAGCAATATCGATATCGCCATGACCGACGCGATGTTCACCTTCACTTACTGGGCTTTGGCCGAAGGGCAGACATTGGATACCTGGCCGGAAGGCGGCAAAAGCCTGCTGACAGGCGGGACGCCACGTTATCACGTTTACCAGACACAGGACGGACGTCATGTCACGGCTGCACCTTTGGAGCAGCGCTTCTGGGTCAATTTTTGCCGATTGATCGAATTGCCGGAAGAATTCCAGAACGATTTGGGCAATCCAGAAGGTACCATCAAGGCCGTCACAAACATTATTGCCAGCAAACCGGCAGCCCATTGGGCTGAATTGTTTGAAGGGCAGGATTGCTGCTGCTCGATCCTCGCGTCCCCCGAAGAAGGGTTCAAGGCGCCGCAATTTGTCGAACGTGGCTTGTTTGAACATAAAATCCGCAGCACCGACGGCGACGAGATCGCGGCCGCTGTGGTACCCGTGTCGCCTGTATTTCGGGGCGATTCAAAGGTTCCGGTCTCGGCGCCGATGCTTGGTGAAGATAACGAGGAATTCGGGCTCTAGACCCGAGGCCCAATCCCGGCGCGAATCGCGACTTTTCTAAGCGGTGTGATATTTGCCAACGCGGCGAGGCCCGAACTGCGCAACATCTGGACAGGCAAAAAATCGCTCAACAGCGATCGATTGAGGAGATTAACGAACCCGCTCCTTGTCGAAATGTCGCGTTTCCGGCGCAGCGCATAGTCCTGCACGATGGCCCTCGCACTATTGGTCTCGTTCGAAGAGTTACCAATCAGTTGGGCTATCGTGGCAGCGTCCCGAAATCCGAGATTCAGTCCCTGGGCGCCAATCGGTGGGACCACATGGGCCGCTTCGCCAACCAGGGCAATCAAGCCGCGCCCAGCATCCTCAACGGATAGGTTCGACAGCGGAAACATAGCGCGAGGGCCTAGCGCGCGAATATTTCCCAATACACCATAGGTCATTTCGCCGAATATTTCCGTGAAGGCAATATCATCCAGATTCTTGTAATCACTGGCTTTTTCATGGGTTTCCACCCAGACAACGCTCGATCTGTTTCCCGGTAGCGGTACAAGGGTGAGGGGGCCTGCGTGACGATGGAATTCTGTAGATACATACTCGTGAGGCAATGTGTGATCCACATTGAATACCAATGCCGACTGCGGCAATTTAGACGTCTTCGATGAAATCCCTGCCGCCTTCCTGCATGGCGACATGCGTCCATCGGCACCAATCACCAAATCCACAGTAAGTTCAAGATTTGATGTCGTGTTGATTTTGACAACATTGTCACCGGGATTGATTGCCGCGGCCGCCTCGTCCAGCAGGGTCAGGTTCTCTTGATCGCCCGCTTTCGCCTGTAAAGCCTCAACAAGATCTGAATTCTGAAAATTCCGTGCGAAGGGCTCGCCGCCCGCTTCCGAGCAATTAAATTCGACCGGTGGGCCGCGAAAAAGGTGGCCGCTATCATCGATGATCCGGATTGTCTTTAACGGGGCTGATTTCTCAACCAGGGAGGGGAGGACGCCCGCGTCGGACATGATATCGAGCGAACCACGCATAAGGGCGCTGGTGCGTGTATCGACCCTGAGTGGGCGGGGCGCCAGGCAAACAGTATTTGCGCCAGTCTTGGCAACCAGAATTGCTGCGATTAGTCCCGCCGGGCCACCACCGACGATTGCGGCATCAAATGACTTTCTATTGCTCATAAACTCGTGTTTCGCTGTATCAATTCTTAGCCCTGCCGTGGGATTTCCAAGAATATCCGCACCCTGCTTGGCTGTGTCACTTTCCCTAAGATATTAGCTGCATCTCACAATCGGTATCAATGACCGATTTGGCCTGTGTGACCCTATGACACGATCCCGAGAGACGAATGGGCGGTTCGGTGTGACACAGAATTCAAGGATCGATTGGCATCTTTTCATACCAAATTGGCAGGCACTATATCGCCGGAATCGACTGGATGCCGGTTGACGGGCTTCAACATAATTACCAATATGCAAATGCAACTCGTTTGCATTCGCATATTAGAAAAGTTCTAAACTATTGAAAAGCAACAAATATTTTTTCCAATTTGTGAATGGATCAATTGACGATTGATATCGGTACCGCTGACAGGACATTGAGCATGAGCAATTCGCGATTCCAGAATTCGATCAGGCATGTGGCACATGGGCAACTGACCCAGATTACTTTTCCACCGTCATCTCGCTGTCACATCAGTGTCATTTCGAACTCATTTTAATATCGGCAGGATCACGCCAACAGGTTGGAACGTTAACGAATTGTGAACTGGAATCAGAACACCTGAAAATCGTCATTTTTGAGTTTTCGAGGATTGAAACATTCAACGCAGAAGAAGGAAGCTAAACATGTATAGACAGGTACGGGGTCGAAATTTTAGGAATGCCCTGCTTGCTACGGTACCCGTTGCATTCATGGTCGCGGCGGTTTCGCCGGTTCGTGCTGCGGATCCCACACCGCAATACGCAATCGACGACCGGATCGATCAGATCGAAGCTGAACTTCAACGCCTCAGAGAAGAGCGCGTTCAGTCTGGCAACCGTCAGGTCGATCTAAAAGTTTATGGTCAGGTCAACAGGGGTGTTCTTGCAGCCGATGATGGCATCGACAGCGAACTGATCCATGTCGACAACGACCATTCCTCGACCCGCGTTGGTTGGCAGGGGACGGCTTCCATCAACGAATATTGGTCAGCCGGGGCAAAAATCGAGGTTCAGTTTGAATCCAATTCAACAGCCTCAGTCAGTCTCGCGGGCGATACCAACGGGATTGGCGGCACCGAGCGGGTGGGACCTAACAATTTCACCGAGCGCAAGCTCGAATTCTGGCTGGACTATATGATCAACGACAACAGCAGGGCACGCATGACCGTTGGCCAGGGCGATACAGCCTCAAACGGCACTTCTGAGATGGACGTATCCGGCACTGGTGTCATTGCCTATTCCGGTGTGGCCGACACAGCGGGCGGCATCAGGTTCCGCCAGCCTGGCGTGGGGAATACCTTCAGCGGCGTAACCGTCGGCAGTGTATTCAGCCAACTCGATGGGTTCAGCAGAGATGACCGGATCCGTTTCGACTACACCAATGGTCCTGTTATGGTTTCCTACTCAAATATCGCAAATGGACGTAACGACATTGCCTTGCGGTATCAGGATACCATAAACGACACATTCAAAGTCGCCGCTGCGATTGCTTACGGCATGGATACCGACGGCAGCCGGAACAACGAATCCCCCGCCGATCCGAGCGCTACGGAGCGCAATGGTGAAACCGAAACGATCAATGGATCGATATCCATCCGTCACATACAGTCTGGTTTCAGCGTGACAGCTGCCGCCGGTAACAGGGAGCGGTCCGACCCGGTACCAGGGTTCGATTTCAACCCCAGTTTAGCCGGTGTCCAGGGACCCGAGGACCGCATGTTCTATTACGGCAAGTTCGCTTGGCAAGGTCTGTTGTTTGACAATGGTATTGGCGACACGGCTTTCGCGATCGACGCGTTCCAGACAGAAAACGCGGTTGTTCCCGGTGACGAGGGCACCGTATTCGGTATAGCTATGGTCCAGGATATTGATGCCGCGGCCATGGAATTGTACATCGGATATCGCCATCACACCTACGAGGCACCCGGCTTTGCGTCATTCAACGATATCGACGTTGTACTGGCCGGCGGCCGCGTCAAGTTTTAGGATCAGGTTGATGATCAGATTTATAAAGTTGGCGGTATTTGTGGTTCTGGCCGGGGCAGGCTTGACGGCTTGTTCCAGCTTCAACCAACCGCCGACGGAATTTGCTGAACCGAACGCCATGCGAGAAGGTCCCGGGATCTTTACAGGCGAACGTGGCACGATCGTTTTGCGATACTAGAATTGTAGAGTTCCAAAAACAGTGAAGCCGGGAGTTAT
This sequence comes from Hyphomicrobiales bacterium, assembly GCA_021775855.1. GTDB lineage: Bacteria > Pseudomonadota > Alphaproteobacteria > Rhizobiales > NORP267 > NORP267. Next base: position 7,819 of record JAJFGZ010000088.1, on the reverse strand, counting down.
TCCCGGCTTCACTTATACAATTTTACCGGTTGCCACTGATTGTGGCGCCATTTATTTCAGTTTTCAGATTGCCGCACGGCTTTGGGATTTCCACCATCGTAGCCGGGCATTGAGGCTATGCGGGTGCTTTGCGTGCGATCCGATTTAGGCTATTCATACATTGCCTGACTCCGGCCCTATTCGCATCCGCCTCTGAGGTATTTTTCATAAATGTCGCTCGTCGCGTACTTATCTTCGCCAGAAATCTGGATGAGCTTCCTCACCCTAACGGCCCTGGAAATTATACTGGGGATCGACAATATTGTTTTCCTGTCCCTGGTTGCCTCGCGCGCCCCAGAAAAACAACGCGCTACCGTCAGGAAAATTGGCCTCTTGCTGGCCGTCATCCTTCGTATTGCCCTGCTATTCGCCCTGACATGGATCATCGCATTGACAGCGCCTCTATTCGAGGTTTTCGGACATCCCGTATCCTGGCGTGACATGATACTGATCGCTGGCGGCCTGTTTCTGCTCGTTAAGGCCACACAGGAAATTCATCAGGATATAGAAGGTGGCCTCGATCCGGTCGGTAGCGCGCCGATCTCCGGATTTGCAGCGGCGATTGTGCAGATATCGATCATCGATCTGGTATTTTCCATCGATTCCGTAGTGACTGCCATTGGTATCGCGGAACATATCGAAGTCATGATCGCGGCCATGTTTGTGGCGGTAACTTTCATGTATTACGCGTCGTCCACGGTCTCCAATTTCATCACCAATCACCCGACTACAAAAATGCTTGCGCTGAGTTTTCTGATTTTAATCGGGGTTGCACTGGTTGCGGATGGTTCCGGGTTTCATATTCCGCGCGGCTACATCTACTTTTCGATGGCATTTGCGACTGCAGTTGAAATGTTCAATATTATAGCCATACGCAGGCGCGAGAATCAGAGCGGAAATAAAAATTAGCCTTACTGGCAATACACGCAATTCCGGTAGGATCGTAAATCAACTTGGAGGGGCTCCAAACCATGACTCACGCGATAATCGTCCATGAAACCGGCAAAGCGTCGAATATGAAGCTCGAGGAGATCAAGACAGGGAAACCAAAAAAGGGCGAAGTCCTGATTAGCCAGAAAGCGGTGGGCTTAAACTTCATCGATGTCTATTTCCGCTCCGGCCTTTATCCTGCTCCTCACATGCCATTTTCTCCGGGGATGGAAGCCTCCGGCGATATCCTGGCGGTGGGCGCTGGCGTGAAAGAATTTAAACCCGGCGACAGGGTGGCGTACGGCAGTGTGCTCGGCGCCTATGCCGAGGAGCGGATAGTTCCTGCTGATCGCGTCGTCAAAATCCCAAAAGGGATTTCATACGAATTGGCCGCTTCCGTGATGCTGAAAGGCATGACAACGGAATACCTTTTGCGCCGGACATTCAGGGTCAAAAAAGGTCACACGATCCTGTTCCACGCTGCTGCCGGCGGCGTCGGATCCATGGCAACCCAGTGGGCAAACTCCCTGGGCGCGACTGTGATCGGGACAGTCGGGTCGAAGGAAAAAGTAAAAATCGCGAAATCCCAGGGCTGCCATCACGTCATCAATTACCGGGACAAGGATTTTGCTGCCGAGGTTAAACGGATCACCAAGGGAGAAGGCGTTGATGTTGTCTATGATGGTGTTGGCAAGGACACCTATCCAAATTCCCTAGATTGCCTGAAGCCACTGGGCATGTGGGTCTCGTTTGGACAATCGTCGGGATCGCTGCCGGACATAAATCTCGCAATCCTGTCACAAAAAGGATCGCTATTCGCGACAAGGCCAACATTGATGACATATGTGGCCAAGCGCGAGGATCTGGTCAAATCGGCACGATCGATGTTCCAGGTTCTCGAGAAGGGGATAGTCAAGGTCAGCGTCAATCAGACTTGCCCGCTAAAAAACGCAGCAAAAGCCCATCGTGACCTGGAGGGAAGAAAAACAACCGGGGCAACCGTGCTAATTCCTTGAACCAGATAGGTTTCTGGTTCTTGAGGCGCGGTACCCTAATTTAGACAGAATTCACGACGCACATGAGCAACAATCTCCGTTGGCAGCGATGTCCGCCAGCAGTTTGCAACCGGGGCAGAGAAAAGGAAGTCCAAGAATGTCGCCAATCGCCCTGGCTGGTTCCGCGGCGAAATTCCGCGGATCAAACGTATTCCATATTGCTTCCATTGCGATCCTGATAGGCCTGTTTGGCCTTACCGCAAATGCACGCGCGCAACGGGCAAGTCTTGTCGACGGGGCCGCGATCGTGTCGGTTTTTTCCGGCATTGTTCCAGATGAACAGGGCAATCCAGGTCTCGATCCGAACGGTATTTCCCTGCGCGCGTTCGATATCACAAATATGCGTAATGGTGCAGCCGGGTCCCCCGTCGATTTGGTGGAGCTCCTGGCGATCAAGGCACAATCCGTCGGGCAGGTTTTCGCGATCGCGGTCAATAACGACGAACGCCCCTCCGTATATCTAGGCGCGACGTCAATTTTTGGCCTGTATCGAATTCCTGACAATAGCGACTGGGACCCGGCCATGTGGGGCCGCAACGGCGGACCTGGCACGATCTACCGTCTACACCCGGACAATGGTTATCAGCCGGAAGCCTTCACCGACATCCGCAACGGCCCGCGCGAAAATTCAGGCCCGGGCCTTGGTGATATAGCGGTCGATTCAACAAGCGGGTTGTTGTTTGTATCCGACCTTGAAACCGGACTGATCCACAGCGTCGATCTGCAGTCCGGTGACATGGTGGAAACCTATGACCATGGCATCGACGGACGCGCGGAGTTTCTGAATCCAGAGACCAATTTAACCGAAAGTCTAGAGTCAGTGCCCTGGAATATATTGGGCACCGGACCCGGCATTTGCGGCGCTGAGGCTGGCCCAGATTCAGCCAGGCGGTTCATGGCTGATCCCGCGTGTTGGCGATACGCGTCTTTTCAGCGGCGTGTCTTCGCGCTTGGGATCTTTCACGATACAAAAATTAGCGAAACGCGACTCTTTTATTCCATCTGGGCATCCAGCGCGTTCGGGGACCCAAAATGGGACGCAGGAAACGACGAATCCCGAAATTCAATCTGGTCGATTGCTCTCGATACGTCCGGCCGGTTTGATCTCTCCGACATCCGCCGCGAAGTCATCATGCCGGCATTTTACAGAGCACGCGACGATCGGGAACGGTTTGGCGAAAGCCAGCCCGTTGCGAGCATCGCCTTTACCGAAGACGGGGTCATGGTGGTAGCGGAACGCGGGGTCCCGCAAGGTTTTGATCCGGACAATGATGAAAGTCCGCTTATGGAGCAAGGGTCAGCCAGGGTCCTCAAGTATGTACTCGAGGATGGGCAATGGGTGACGGAGAGCCGTGCATCACCTTTACTGAATAGTTCAAGCAGTGGCGGCGTTGCGCCTGGATACGGCTATACGCCGCAGGGGCGTCTCGACCGGGACAGCTGGGGTTCGACAGTCTGGACGGCCGGCGACCGGTTATGTGATTCAAATTCAGTGTGTGAAGAGGGTGAATTTGCAGGCCTGCAGGGATCCGCTGTGGCACAGCCTGGAGTACCTATAACCGCAAATTTTTCTTCAGATGATAAATCAAACAGGCTCCTCGGCGATATTGCCATTTTCCGGCTCGTTGCCGGGGAACCGACGGTTACGCAGGTAGATGGACCATTGCTGCCAACAGTAGATGTGTCCCCACCGCAAACGATTGCGAAGGGGATCGACCTTAAGCTCGCGATGAGCGCGGATCAGGCCGTGTGCAGGCCGGGCAACGTGTGCAATTTTACGCTGGAACTTGGCAACCAGGGAATGACGGCCTACCAGGGCCAATTGATGTTCACCGATACAACCGATCTGAATTTTGCCCTGAATACGATTTCGCCCGGCAATTGGAGTTGCATAGACACCGATGGTTCGTATCTCTGCTATGCACCAGACCTGACGTTACCACCGAGAGCCTCCATCGAGCTCAACTTGGCCTTTGAAGTCGGGCAGGGCGTTGCCGGCCCGAATGCCGACAATTGTGCCATTGTCACCTGGCCGGATCAGGGAGAGCGTGCGCAAGTGCTGGCAGTCCAGGTTGCACTCAAAAACCTAGGACTTGATCCCGGAACTCCGGACGGGCTATTTGGGCCAAGGACTCGAGCAGCGGTCCGGGAAGCTGAAATAGTCAACGGGTTGCGCCCAACGGGGGAAATTTCAGGAGATCTCATGGAAATCCTGTTTGGGCCAGGGCGAGGGGCCTCGCCGGATGGCCGCACAGAAAATAATAGCGCCTGCGCAACTGTCGAATTGGATATCCCGCCGCCGCCAGTCGTTGCCACGCGTGACGCCAATATTCACAGCAAGTTGCAATCGCGGAACCAGGGCAGTTCGTCGAACGCGCAGGTTCGAACGCACAACCGGTCCACATCGGCATTTCATGAAAGGTACAGCTCATCCATGTATCAGGGTCGAAACAGGCAGTCCGTTCCGATCCATCGCCGACCATTGTCTCAATTCCATCAAACGGACCGGTCGGGCCGACACGACGGAACCGTTTCCAGAAGCGCAGATATCCATGATCCCGTTGTTTCGCGGTTCCATCAGACTAGCCAGTCGTCGCTGCACAATTTCAGAACCAGCCAGCGCTACCCGATCCATATAATTGGCCGATCGGAATTTCACCAGACCTACCGCTCGTGGATCCACGACGGTTCTGTGTCGCGGCAAATCCCGGCGGAATAACACCGTGCAACGGGTTCTCGCCATATATGAGAAATGGATCGCCCCTTGCGGATATTGGCTTGGCATTCTTTTAATTTCACAGGCAATGACATTGCCGGCGGAAGCTGGAGAAAACGCAGCATCAAACGGCGTTTATCTGAACCAGACATATCTTGAAAGCACGCTCAACGAGCGTGCCTTCGATATTGACGACGTGATGGAGACATTTGAACACGTATTCAACGCGTTGCCCGATCAGGTCATGGTCTATCCCACAGAAAATTACTTCTATTTTCAGTTCGGTTATCGGGGTCTGATTTACGCCGGCAACATGCGCCTGGATATCAAGGACCGCGACCAGGGCGTAGTGCACTTTGCATATTTCAATCAGTTTGAGGACTGGAATGCGGAACTCAGCACAGAATACCGTGCATTAAACGCTGGCGACGGGGTAACTGTCAGCAAGATCGCCGATTTGGTTTACAACGTCGTCTTTGGTGGCAAAACGGTCCAGTTCACACTGAACGATTTGAGCAATGTCAGACCACCGGCCGAGGTGCTTGGTGATAGCGAGATATTCCTTGGACCGGTCTTTGATGAATCCGGTATCCAGTTCTACCTACTTTTCAATAAAACAGAAACATATTTCTCCTTCATTCTCAACGAAGAAACCCCGTCCGCCGAACGTTTCGTCCCCTACGACGAGGACAGTCCGGCTGTCCAGGTCGGCATGCGGACAGGATTTGCATTCTTCCGAGACCCATACCGCGACCGAAAAATCTTGATTGGGGTCTACGAGGGGAATGTCCTGAACAACAATTATTTTGATGGCCCCTTCGACCAGTTGCCGGACAATTTTTTAGTAGGCGCTGAACTCCGGGACGCCATTCTTGTTCTTTACCCGTCACTCGACGGTGAAATCGACCGATTCGGTAATTTTGCCGATCAACAGGGCAGGGTATTGGTCAATCCGTATATCAATTACAGTTACCTCAGTGAGCTGGACACGTTTTTGGATTGTGGTGAAAAATCAGATACAGAGATTGCGCTTTACCGCTGCCTCCAGCTTCAACAAGACCGGTAAGCATGACCCCCATGAATTGATTATGTCCGAAAAATTGATAAAGTTTATTATTCACATGATTTGATTTGAAAATAGTTTCTGGTGAATACTGGTCCGATCGAATTGCGGTGAACCAAAAATAAAAACATCTCGCCGTTCCGATGACACCGTTTGACCGGAGGGAGTATGGCGGGTAGCCAGAATATTACGATTTTCGAAGGTAATGCAGAACGGTGCGTCCGTTTCCTGTGGCGGGGGGAAATTGTTGTACTCGATCAATTTTCGCCGACGACAACGATCCTTGAATTTTTACGGGAACACGAATTTGCCGTCGGCACAAAAGAAGGCTGCAACGAGGGCGATTGCGGTGCCTGTACCGTGGCAATCGGGCGCCCTGAAAACGGTCGGATGCAATACCGCGCCATCAATGCCTGCATCCAGTTTCTGGGAACACTCCACGGCGCGCACCTGATAACCGTCGAAGACCTGCAGGACAAAGACGGCAATCTGCACGCGGTCCAGACCGCGATGGTCGACAAACACGCGGCGCAATGCGGTTTCTGCACGCCGGGCTTCGTTATGTCATTGTTCGCCCTCTCTCACCGGGGCGACAGAGAACCCCTGTCGCGCCAGAAAATCAACGACGCGATCGCTGGAAACCTTTGCCGTTGTACCGGATACAGGCCGATCATCGACGCGGCTTTTGAAGCTTGCGACAAGCCAGAGCTGGACGATTTTTCAAAAAACGAGACAAAAATCATAAGAGCGCTTGAATCGATTGATACCGACCATCCCTTGTTCGTCGGGTCCGGGGATGATTTTTTTGCAAGCCCCAACACCGAAGACGAGCTAGCCGACATCTTGGTGAAATATCCAAACGCCTTGCTGGTTGCAGGGGGAACCGACGTGGGGCTTTGGGTCACTAAACAACTCCAGGAATTCCAGCAGGTGATTTATCTGGGCGCGGTTGCATCGCTGAGGGAATGTACGGAGAAGAGAGACGGCCGGGAGATTGGTGCCGCGTGCACATTCACCGAAGTATATGACGAATTGACCAGGGTTGACCCGGACCTCGGCGAACTGCTTCGCCGGATCGGATCCGAGCAGATCCGCAATTCCGGTACCGTCGGCGGTAATATTGCCAACGGTTCGCCCATTGGCGACAGCCCGCCGGCTTTGATCGCGCTCGGTGCCTCCATCGAATTGCGCATGGGCGACAGAACCCGTTGGATACCGTTGGAGAAATTCTTTATCGAATACGGCAAACAGGATCGTGGCAGCGGGGAATATGTCCGTGCAATCCATATCCCTGATCTGGCCAAAGACGAACATTTTCGCTGCTTCAAGATCGCCAAACGCTTCGATCAGGATATCAGTTCGGTGCTTGGTGCCATGGTGATCAAGCTGGACAACGATACGATTACGGACGCCCACATTGCATATGGCGGGATGGCGGGCACCCCGATGCGGGCCTCAAAGACTGAAGCTGCACTGATCGGGACAAAATTGAGCGATCGCCAGACGTGGCAGAAGGCCGTCGACAAACTCGGCGTCGATTTTAAACCCATGACCGATCAACGCGCCAGCGACACCTATCGCATGCAAGCCGCCAGAGGGATTCTCACCAAGGCTCTGCTTGAATTGGGCACACCCGATGCCCCCACCCGGTTGATCGCCGTTCGTCCGGAGCAGGAGGGAGCGCCGGCCCATGGGTAAATTTATCAAATTGTCCGAGCCGGAAATGCGTGCTGTCCGCGAACCGGTCAGGCACGATAGCGCAATCGAGCACGTGGCGGGATCAGCCAGGTACGTGGACGACATGCCCGAACCCCAGGGTTTGCTGCATCTCGGCGTCCATGGCGCAGATATAGCCTGTGGGAAGATCAGGAAAATCGACCTCGACGCGGTCCGCGCGGCGCCGGGCGTCGTTGCGGTGTTGACCGCCGAGGATATTCCCGGGAAAAACGATCTCGCCCCAGTAACAGAAGGCGACCCGGTTTTTTCTGACGGTGAAATTATATTCCGCGGGCAAGT
>JAJFGZ010000087.1 GCA_021775855.1 Hyphomicrobiales bacterium | reverse complement strand
TCCACGCAAATGATCCGGTACGAGGGTGTAATCCAGCGGGTTCGGGACACGGTCCAGGCCGCGCATGATTTTTGCAGAATCGTTGGAAAGGATTTCGCCGTTTGCGCCGTCCCAGAAGACGGGGATCGTCACCCGACCGGTATAGTTCGGGTTGCTCGACGTGTAGAGTTGGTGGAGGTGATCGACGGGTTGGGCGAGGGTGTCGTCCGCATAATCGTTCTGGTCAACCGCGTACCCCTCGACCCGGGGTCCGCCGGCAATTTTCAAGTCGATGTATGATGCCAGTCCTTTCACTGCCCGGACGAGCATGACTCTGTGGGACCAGGGGCAACTCTTCGAGGCGATGATCGCGTAGCGGCCATTGCCAGGTGTCAGGCCTTCCAGAATTTTTGCCGGGATATCGCGATCGAATGTGCTCAGGTCGCGTTTGAACGCGCCGTCCTTGATTATGTTGTCGGCGTCGTCCTCCCAGCGCCCGTCAACGAGCATGCCCATTTGCTAGGTATCCACATCTGTGCCGGTGACGCCGCTCATGTGGTGGTCGCAAACCGGCGCAGATGATGATCGGCGTTGCCGAACAAGGAGTTGATCATGGTCAGGCGCTTGAAATAATTACCCACATACATTTCCTCGGTCATGCCCATGCCACCATGGATCTGGATGGCTTCCTGACCGATTTTGCGACCCGCCCGTCCAACCTGGACCTTGAGCGCAGAGATTGTTCGCGACGCGTCGGCCTCACCAGCGGCCACCGCCATCGTGGCCCGGTACAACAGCGATTTCGTCTGTTCGTATTCCATGAACATTTCTGCCATGCGGTGCTGGAGGACCTGGAACTTGCCGATCGGGACGCCGAACTGTTTCCGCGTTTTGGTGAATTCGAGGGTCGCCTTGTTGAGCATTTCCATGGCACCAACGGCCTCGGCGGAGGTTGCCAAAATGGCGTCGTCGATGGTTGCCTGAAGAACCGGGTGGCCGCCATGCAGTTCGCCAATAATAGCGCCACCATCAACCAGAACATTGTCAAATAGGATTTCCGACGCCCTGAACCCATCCTGGGTCGGGAAATTCTGCCGGTTGATGCCGGCCGACCCTGCGTCTACCAGAAAGAGGGTGATACCGTCGGGATCCTGCTGCTCGCCCTTTGTCCTCGCCGAGACAACCAGTGTGTCGGCGGCCGGTCCGTTGAGAACCACAGCCTTGTTACCGTTGATTGCGTAGCCGTCGTTGGCTGGGGTCGCCATGGTCGAGACATTGGCCAGGTTGTAACGCGCGTTCGGTTCGGTGAAGGCCAGCGCCATTTGCGACTTGCCCTCGATTATACGGGGAACGAAAGTTTCCTTTTGTGCCGCAGAGGCCGCTCGACGCAGGATGCCACCTGCCAGGATAACGGTCGCCAGATACGGCTCGATCACCGGCCCGCGGCCAAAAGCCTCAAACAGGACCATGGCTTCAATCGCTCCGCCTCCAAAGCCACCATCGTCTTCGGGAAACATCAGTCCCAGCCACCCCAATTCAGCGAACATCGCCCAATGTTCAGAACTGAAACCCTGTTCGCCGGCCTGAATTTTCCGGCGCATGTCCGGCTCGTATTTCTCGCGAACGAATCGTTCCACGAAATCGCGGACCATTTCCTGCTCTTCAGTGAAAGCAAAATTCATTTGATTGCCAATCCGGTTGAACGCCTAAAGACCTAGAACGGCCTTGGCGATGATATTTTTCTGAATTTCGTTGGAGCCGCCATAGATCGAAGTCTTGCGGTAATTGAAATATTTTGATGTGGCGTCTGCCGCCCAATCGGGACCGACGCCATCTACGTTCGATCCGGGTACATAATATTCCGGCAAGTAGGCGTTGGCGTAATTGCCAGCCAGATCCACGAATAATTCGGTGATCGATTGCTGGATCTCGGTGCCCTTTATTTTAAGGATCGACGATTCAGGCCCCGGCGCTTTGCCGGTCTGCACCGCCGCGAGGGTCCGCAATTCGGTGAATTCAAGCGCCATCAACTCGATCTCGACGAGCGACAGGCGGCGTAGAAAATCATCATCTTCGCTCATCATTTCGCCAAAACCATTGTCGGTCTTTGAAGCAATGGCTTTTATGGTTTCAAGCTGATCCTTGGAACGGGCAACCCCGGCGATCCCCGTGCGCTCGTGGGTCAGCAGCATTTTTGCGTAGGTCCACCCGACGCCTTCTTCGCCGATCAGGTTCTCAACCGGCACGCGAACCTCATGAAAATTAACGTCGTTCACTTCACGTCCGCCATCGATGGTGACGATCGGATTGACGGTGATGCCGGGGGATTTCATGTCGATCAGGATAAATGAGATGCCCTGCTGTTTTTTTTCTTCCGACGACGTGCGCACGAGGCAAAAAATCCAGTCGGCATATTGTGCCAGTGTGGTCCAGGTCTTCTGACCTGAGACAATATAATGGTCACCATCGCGTTCAGCCTTGGTGGATAGCGAGGCCAGGTCGGAGCCAGCGCCCGGCTCTGAAAACCCCTGACACCACCAGTCGTTGCTCTCCAGGATGCCGGGCAGGAACCGTTTTTTCTGGGCCTCGTTGCCAAAGGTATAGATAATCGGGCCGACCATGCTCAAGCCAAAGGGCACGACCCGCGGGGCACCGGCGCGGGCCATTTCGGTCTCGAAAATAAACCGCTTAGATGGCGACCATCCGGTACCACCAAATTCGGCCGGCCAATTCGGCGCGATCCATCCGCGGGCATGGAGGGCCTTTTGTGAGCGCACCATATCCTCGGCGGAAATTGTTTGCCGGTTGCGGTTCTTTTCGAGGATGTCCTGGGGATAATCGTTTTCGAAGAAGACGCGGACTTCGTTTTGAAATTCGACTTCTTCAGCGGTAAAAGTAATGTCCATATTGTCATCGCCTGTTGTTTGACCCGCGCTCCATCTTTATCGCCGATACAAAAGCCATGCAACGGGACGGTGGACATGGTTTGTGCTAA
>JAJFGZ010000086.1 GCA_021775855.1 Hyphomicrobiales bacterium | reverse complement strand
AGGTCTGGTGTTGAGCTTCCACGGCCCGAAGCTGTGGTAACGGGCCTTGCCCGCCTTCTAGCTTCCGCATCTCAATATGGTTGGTGCTGGGGATGGACTTTCGGGTGCTGGCTCATCACGTCTAAATTCGAAACCACAAATTTTCAGCAATACACACTCGGGTGTTGCGAAGAAGCTTTCGCAGATAGCGTTGTCAAACTTGTCAAAGACAAACTGATTTTCTCTATCCGCCCTTGCGATAACCGGTATCAATCCCGGTTTGGTTGATCCAGCCATAGATCGGCGCACGGCACGGCGCCAACTGACGTGCAAGCCTCTCAACACCGCGCGCCGTTCTTGCCAACGCTGCCAATTGATCCCTGAATTCCGCGGTGTACAGATTCCAGGTTCTCGGTATGAAAAACGTCCATCAAACCGGGGAACACCAACGCCTGGGCACGGCGCGCATTTCGCCTCAACCAGGTAGTCAATGCCATCCTACCGATAGATACTCATCGTTGCCCCTGTCGATGTGGTATCCGCTTTTAGGAGTGTCAAATTTTTTGGTATTGCGCCCCCACCAAATAGACGTTTCCCTGCTCCAACAACAACAGGAAACGTCCAGATTCTGAATTCATCGATCAAATCATTGGAAAGCAGAGTCTGGATCAGTTGCCAGCTCCCGTGGACTTGCAACAACGGACCGTTTTGGTTTTTGAGACGAGAAACTTCTTCAGCGACATCTCCTGCCAGGATTACGGAGTTGTTCCAATCAACCTTGGTCAATGTGGAAGTAACGACATATTTAGTCGCGCTATTCATCGGGTTTTTGTTTCCGGAGGGAGAAAAATGGGGTGCGAACACCTCGTAGGTTTTCCGGCCGAGCAATAGATCGTACGGCACGGCCATTGCCTCTTTCCCGACCTGCTCCATCACCCCGTCCCAATGGGGGTCCGCCCAGCCGCCATGTCTGAATCCACCCGAAGGATCCTCCTGGGGAAGTTTGGGCGACTGCATCACGCCATCAAGGGTCTGAAAAGTCAGAATTGCGAGTTCTCGGCTCATAAAGTTTTCCCTGCTCAATGTTCTCGCGGTCGCATCAGCGATTTGCTAAATGTCCTAACCTGCAGTTTTTTCCGGTTGTCGCGCTTTCTGGCCGCTGGTCTCCGACTTGGTTTCCCCGGCGGCTTTAGCGTCATCCATCAATTGTTGGGTGGTTGCCTGATATTCCGGCGTTACCAGACCTGCAGAAATGACCAGTTTTGCGCCCTCCTCGACACTCATATCCAGGATGGTCACATCGGCACGGGGCACGAACAACAGGAACCCGGATGTTGGGTTTGGCGTTGTCGGCAGGAACACACTCAGCATTTCCTTGTCCTTGGACAGGCGTTTTTTAACCTCGCCTTCGGTATTTGTCGAAATGAATACGATCGCGAACAGGCCCTTTCGCGGGTATTCTATAACCCCGACTTCACGGAATGACGATTGGCTTTGTGAGACCACGGTCTCGAATATCTGTTTCAGCGCGCTATAAAGGTTGCGCACCACCGGCATCCGGTTGAGCATCATTTCGCCGTAGCTGATGATCGTCCTGCCAAACAGGTTCGCGGTCAGCGCACCCAGCATGGTGATAAAAATAAATGCGAAAATCAGGCCAACGCCGGGCAGTGAAAACGGCAGGTAATTTTCAGGATTATAGAATGCCGGGATAAACGGTTTGATCCAGGTGTCGACAAGATTGACGAACGACCAGGTCAGATAGACCGTAATACTGATCGGCGCTGCGATCACCAGGCCGGTCAGAAAGTAATTCCGGATCCGTGTGCGCAGCCGCACATTGCTCACAACTTGCGGCTTCGTGATCGATTTTAGATCGATTTGTTTTTCGGATTTATTTTTTTGCTTCGCCATATTTATTCGCGGCCTATGAACACGGTATTTATTGAATAAAGTGGGCAAAGAATCGCGTGGACTCTAACGACGGTCCGGCAATCGTTCCCCGTTTTCACAATTCTGCAGATCATTATGTCGTGAATATGGGAATTTGTCTGCAAATTACACGCCCGCATTGTAAATTTCAGCGCTTTGCTTAACGACCAATGGCGATGCAGTCCTGGCCCCGGCCCTTCAACAAGGCACAGAGATTGCGGGCGGCCGGCAATGACGCTGTCGGGCCTGCCTGGAGACGAACCATACTCTTTCCATCGCGTGTAATGGTTTGAAAGGACGGGGACAGATCGCCAAGAATGTCCTGATGCCGCCGGGAGATACGCAACCATTCCGCATTTGCGGTTTCCTGAGTGGCGAGCGCACCAAGCTGGATTCGGATCCCGGGTGTGTCGTTTTCCTGTTGCAGAGATACCGGTCTCGCAGGCACAGACGGCGATGACTGGGGCACGGTGGGAATAGTACCTGGAAAAACCGGCGTACTTACAATGCCACTGATGGCATTTTGAACTGCTTCTTCAGGCGTTGCCTGTCCTATGGCGCCAGTAATCTCCTGGCCCGATAATTCGAGAATTTGATTGCGAGCGTCCACAATGCGCGGTTCATCCGGCGCAAGCCGAGATGCCTCGTCCAGGTCCGCAAGCGCTTCATCCATTTCCCCCATAGCAGCGCGCGCGTGGGCACGATGGAAGTAGGCCTGCGACTGGATGATTTCCGGGAGCGTATCGAGCCATAACGCGTTAATAAAATCCGCAATGGCTGCGGGATTTTGTCCTGTCATACGGTTGGCGATCCCACGGTAGAAAAACGCGATTGCCATCCAATCGGGGGGCGTCTGTACGTCCCGGATAACGCCTGTCAGTATGGTCGAAGCGGCAGCATAATTATTCGCCTGCAATTCAGTTCGACCCTGCTCGATTTTCACGCGCACTTCTTCGGACGCGACACTCGCGCCATTGATGGTTTGTGCAACCGCCGACGGGAATTGTATTGGAGCGAATATGATCGCCGCGAGGCAAACAAAGCCAGCCAGCATAGGGCGCAATTCTGCTTTACCGTATCCGGCGAATATCAGATTTTTCATTGTGGCCGCACCGTTTCACAAGCGAATCAATTGCGGAAAGTGTCACGGTCAGACCGGCTCAGGTCAATACTAGCTGGAGAAGGGAAATTATTCGACGGTAACCGACTTTGCCAAATTTCGCGGCTGGTCCACGTCGGTGCCCATGCGCACGGCTGTATGGTAGGCCAGCATCTGGACCGGCAATGCAAAGAGCAGCGGATTGACGAATGTGTGGGCTTTGGGGAGGACCAAGGTCGCCAGAGTATCTACCGATACATCGCGAGTGCCTTCTACATCGGTGATGATCACCATTTTGCCGCCGCGGGCCGATACTTCCTGGATATTGGAGACTGTTTTTTCAAAAAGTGCGTCCTTGGGTACGATAGCGACAACGGGTACATGCTCGTCAATCAGGGCGATTGGTCCGTGCTTGAGTTCACCAGCGGCATAGCCTTCGGCGTGCAGGTATGAAATTTCCTTGAGTTTCAGGGCGCCTTCCAGGGCAAGCGGGTACATGGAGCCCCGGGCGATATAGAGCACATCACGGGCCTTCATTATTTCAGCAGCCAAAAGCTCGATCTCAGGCTCCAACTTGAGAGCCATCGACATCAGGCGTGGTAATTCGATAAGGGCCTGTACCAATTCGCGTTCTTTTGCGAGATCGATTGTACCCCGGGCCTTTGCAGCGGCCAGCGCCAGGCAGGCAAGGACTGTCAGTTGGCATGTGAACGCCTTGGTCGAGGCAACACCGATTTCGGGGCCGGCCAAGGTCGGCAATACCAGATCAGACTCGCGCGCGATCGACGAATCCCGGACATTCACGATCGATGCGATATGTTGTCCATTCTCGGCACAATAACGCAATGACGCGAGCGTATCGGCGGTTTCGCCTGACTGCGAAATGATCACGGCTAGACCATCGTCCGGGAGCGGCGCTTCGCGATAACGCATTTCGGACGCCACATCGATTTCCACCGGTAGCCGGGCAAATTGTTCGAACCAGTATTTGGCGACCAGCCCTGCATAATAGGCGGTCCCGCAGGCGGTAATTGTTATCCGCTCCAATTTGCGGAAATCGAAAGGCAACTCGTCGGGAAATTTGATTGTGCCTTCTGCGAGGTCCACATAATGGGCGAGCGTATGGCCAACCACTTCGGATTGCTCGTATATTTCTTTCGCCATGAAGTGGCGATGGTTGCCCTTGTCGACCATTAAGGCCGAGGCAACCGAAGTTTGTACCGGGCGTGTTACTTGAGCACCGGTTTTATCGAAAATCTCAGTACTGCTCCGGGTCACGACTGCCCAGTCACCGTCCTCCAGGTAGATCACCTGATTGGTGAAGGGCGCCAGCGCCGTCGCGTCCGATCCAAGGAACATCTCGCCGGTCCCGACTCCAATCGCAAGCGGGCTCCCCTTGCGCGCGCCGATCAGCAGGTTGTCTTCACCTTCGAACATGATCGCGAATGCAAACGCGCCCTCGAGCATTTGCAGGACGGCGCCGACGGCATCCGACGGGGATTTGCCGTTGCCCAATTCGCGCGTGATCAGGTGGGCTACGACCTCGGTATCAGTCTGGGAATCGAAGACAACTCCGCCTGCTCCAAGGTCTTCTTTCAAGGACCGGAAATTTTCTATGATGCCGTTATGGACGACAGCAACGCGGTCAGTCGCGTGGGGATGGGCGTTCCCCTCAGTGGGAGCACCATGAGTTGCCCATCGCGTATGTCCGATGCCGATTCGACCTGTCATCTGATGGCCGTCGAGCTTGCTCTCCAGGTTAACCAGTTTACCTTTCGCGCGTTCACGCGAGATGCGTCCGCTCTCAAGCGTCGCAACGCCGGCTGAATCATATCCTCTATATTCGAGGCGTTTCAACGCATCGACGATAGATTCAACGACAGGTTTGTCGCCAAGTATGCCAACGATTCCGCACATTTAACCCTGGATCCTTGAGAAAATCTCTTTGTCGCCGATTCCGTGAACAGGCGACTGACAATACCCAATAATACGTAGGGCGATTATACCAAAATCAAATCCGGTTGCGACTTGTTACTTGTTTTTTGGTTTATTGCTGGTCATTTTCTCGCGCATGTTTTTGGCCCAGCCAAGGCGCGAAATCTGTTTGCCACGGGCCACCGCCAGGGCATCGCTTTCCACATCCTTGGTTATGACGCTGCCGGAGCCGATATAGGCGCCGTCACCGATTTTAACCGGTGCGACGAGCGACGAGTTTGTACCAACAAATGCCCCGTGTCCGATTTCGGTGCGGTGTTTCTGGTACCCGTCGTAATTACAGGTAATGGTTCCGGCGCCGATATTTGCGGCGTCGCCCACTTGCGCGTCGCCGATATAGGCCAGGTGATTGGCCTTGGCGCCCTCGCCGAATTCGGCGTTTTTGACTTCGACAAAATTACCGATTTTTGATCCCTTGCCGAGTTTAGTGCCTGGACGAAGCCTGGCAAACGGGCCAACTACAACATTGTCGCCAATCACCGCGCCTTCGATGTGTGAAAAAGCCCGGATAGTGGCACCTTCCCCAACCTTAACGGCTGGCCCAAAAAATACATTTGGCTCGATCACCACATCGGAAGACAGTTCGGTATCGCTTGCAAGAAATACGGTATCGGGAGAAATCATTGTAACGCCTGCCGCCAGGGCCTTCTCGCGTAAATTGCGCTGGAAGATCAGTTCAGCTTCCGCCAATTGTGCTCGCGAGTTTATCCCCAGAACCTCATCCTCGCTGCCTTCAATGGCGGCGACTTTGTCACCCCTGTTGCGGGCAATTTCCACGGCATCGGTTAAATAATACTCGCCTTTTGCATTCTCCTTGCCGATGCTATCGAGCAGCGTAAGGATGGATTTTCCATCGAACGCCATAACGCCGGAATTACAGAAATTGATCTCCCGTTCGGATGTGGTCGCGTCCTTGTCTTCGCGGATAGCCAAAAGGTTTCCATCACTGTCCGTTATCAGCCGGCCATATCCACCGGGATCTTCTGCCCTGAAACCCAGCACAGCTACGGCAGCATGATTTGCCAATCCATCGCGCATTTTCTCGAGTGAGCGGCTGGTCACCAGCGGCGTGTCACCGTAAAGGATCAAAACGTCGTCGGCTGGAGCCTCCAAAGCGTCACGTGCTGCGAGGACAGCATGCCCGGTCCCCAGCCGTTCGGTCTGGATGTAAATCTGTGCGTCGGGTACCTCCCGTTTCACGAGATCCGCAATGGGCGCCATATCCGGGCCTACGACGACATCGCATCGACTTGCACCAACGGCTTTGACCAACGCCAACACGTGACTGAGCATGGCTTTGCCCGCAAGTTCGTGCACGACCTTGGGATGTTTGGATTTCATCCTGGTGCCCTCGCCCGCGGCCAGGATGATCGCCTGGCAGGTTCGCTCGGTCATTTATGCAATTCCTTTTGGAAGCTGGTGAGGTGTCGGACTAATATTTTTTCTTCGCATAAAGTGTCAGCTATTGGACCACTTGAATTCCATTAATATTCGATTAACCATATGGGACCTACCCTGATCAGATTCTTATTTGCGGCCGAGAATACGTCATGAGCAATATTCAGGGAAAGCCCGTAATTTCTTCTCGTTTTGCCTTGTTTTTGTGGACCTTTCTGGCCTTTATTTCAGGTGGAATTGCGCTCCAATCTATCTTCTCGACAAGCAACGAAACGCTGACCTCGCTGTTAAACTGGGATCGCCTACCGCAATTTGTTGAATCCCGTTTCTCGCCAGCAATCGACCCTGGTCGACAAGTTGCCTCAGTTGATGGTCAAAGTGCATCCGCTGAGCTGATCGCCCGGGTGACCGAGCTGAATGCACAACTTGAGGCCGTCGCCCAAACCGTCAATACCTTGAAACTGGATAATAGTCGAATTCAGGAAGACGGGATCGAAACATCGTATCGGATCGGGCGCCTTGAATCCTCGATCGATTTTGTGACCGGTAGTTTGCAACCGGAGACAGGTAACAGTCGAAATTCCGGGGAACAAACGAGTTCCAACGCCAATCTCGGCGATGTCTCCGTAAGCTACGCGCCTTTCCCGCTGGAACTGGAAAGTAGCGGCTACAGCCACGAGTTGTTACCAGGAGCGGTTCAGCAAACCGAATTTGCCGTCATCGTTGCCCGGAGTACCGATCAGGACTCTCTCACACGTATATGGTCCATGCTTCGAGAAGATCAGGGCGACCGTTTTGACGGTCTGATACCTCGCGTCATTGTTGAGAGCGATCCACAAACAGGAACGCAGCTGGCATTGCTTGCCGGGCCGCTTACAAATGCACAGTCGGCGATCGAACTGTGCGCGCGCTTGTCGCTCCCGCCATCAACTTGCCAGCCGATACAATATGGCGGAGATACGCTCCCCACGCTGACAACAAATTTACAGGTTGAATAGCCATTCTCGGCCCGGTTTTCCCGGATCGGACAACTTTGCCCTTTGTGAAAATTTGGTGTGCCCTCAGGGGCTCGAACCCTGGACCTACGGATTAAAAGTCCGTCAATAATTGTTGAAAACAAAGGGTTTTATTGTAAAACGCATCGTTTTCTGCTCTTGCAATATCAATGGGTTACGCGCCAAGGTGTAAAATGAAATTCCCCAATTCCAGACACAAAAAAAGCCCGCCAGCCGAAGCCAGCGGGCAATTTGGTCGACGATATCAACACATTGATTTCATTAAAGTTTTAGCGTCTCGGGCGTTAAAATACGCCATTTGGTCGACACTGCAAGAGGATCACTACGGCGTTGAGCCTTTCGGGATATCCGGCGCGATCGAATGAACCTCGGGGACCGGCGTCGGCGTTTCCTTCTTGCCCTTAATCTGGCTTAACAG
>JAJFGZ010000085.1 GCA_021775855.1 Hyphomicrobiales bacterium | reverse complement strand
ACCGGGGTTTTGACCGAACACCAGGCGGGCAAGTGTCTCGACATGCCGGCGTCCGGTGTTCGCGTCGGCGGGCGGAAATCAACCGCCGGACGCTATTTTCAGGTGGCAAACCCCGGCACCGGATGGGGTGGTACGGATATTTCCGACCCCCTGACCATCCTGAAATCGATCGACCCCAAAAAGGCCTGGCCCGGATTGCGGCTCTTGTTCACCAGCACCACCGGCGAAGACGCGCTGTATTGCATTCTTGATGAAGACCTCGTGCCCCGGCCCGCCGACATGCCGCGTGAAGTACGCCACACCATCGATCTGATCGGCGAGAATTGCGAACCTTCCCTCACCACAATTCTGTTCATGGCTGGCGCCGGCGGGTCGCTCCGGGCCGGCGTTACCAAAAACCCGGTGCGTCTGACGCGTTCAGTCTCTGACCAGATCAGCCGGGTCACGATGGGCGGCGCACCGGTTTACGTCTGGCCCGGCGGTGGCATCACCATCATGGTCGATATTTTGCGCATGCCGGACAATGCGTTCGGCTATGTCCCGACGCCCGCGATCGTCGCGCCGATCGAATTCACCATGCCCGAAGACGTGTACGCCAGAAATGGCGGCCATATCAGCGAAATTGTTCCTGTCGCAGATGTCATCCGTGATTTTTCCGGTGGAGCCCGGATCGAACTGATGGGCGACGACCCGCCGTGGCCCCTGGAGGACGCCAAATGAGCAGTACGACCGACAACACCGCGCCCGTTGTGCCTGAAACCGATTACAGCGTCGAGGACCAAATCGGCTTTGTCCTGCGCCGCACCCATCAACGCGCATCGGCGATCTTCGAGACAGTCATGGGCGACTTCCAGGTCACCCCGACCCAGTTCACGACCATGATCAAATTGCAGGATTTGGGCGAAGTTTCCCAGAACCGACTGGGGCGCATGGCGGCGATGGACCCGGCAACCACATTTGGTGTGATCAGCCGGTTGAAAAAGCGCGATCTGATCACCCAGCGAACTGACCCCAACGACGCCCGCAGGGTGTTACTGCGCCTGACCCCCGAGGGCGACAAATGCACTAACGCCATGCGGGCCGTTGCCGTCC
The DNA here is from genome assembly GCA_021775855.1 of Hyphomicrobiales bacterium. GTDB lineage: Bacteria > Pseudomonadota > Alphaproteobacteria > Rhizobiales > NORP267 > NORP267. The sequence goes on along the minus strand of JAJFGZ010000085.1, from coordinate 3,421 downwards.
AGGTGACCGAGGAAACCCTGGCACCGCTGACAGGCGACGAACGGAATACCCTGATGACACTGCTCGCAAGGCTGATGTGACATGCAACCCGCTGCCGCCTATGTCCTGACGGACCCGTCTCCCAACCCTCAACGGGACGACGCGCCGTCGCACCTGCACCTGAACCACGGCCCGATCGATCTGATCATTGGCGTTTGGGGGACAGGAGGAAATCGCAGCCGGGCACAGGATGCAGCCCGAATCAGATTCGCGACCATCCTCGCCGAACTGGTCTCCGAGCTGACGGCATTGCGGTCGGCGTACAATCCTGGACACGACTTCCAGACCCCCGTCGCCCGCCGGATGGCGCAGGCGGTGAAACCGTTTGCCAGAGACAGCTTCATATCACCCATGGCGGCAGTGGCCGGCGCGGTCGCGGATGAGATCCTCTCCGTGATGTTGGGAGCCGCCGCCCTGCCCCGTGCCTTTGTCAACAATGGTGGCGATATCGCGGTTCATGTGGACGCAGGCGAACACCTGACCATCGGCATTGTGAACCGCCCGGACGCACCCATTCCAGCGATTGACAGCCAAGCAAGGATAGACGCCGGTTCAGGTATCGGTGGAATTGCCACGTCGGGACGCCACGGCCGCTCGTTTTCACTTGGCATCGCCGACGCGGTCACAACGCTCGGGGCAAACGCAGCAATTGCGGACGCCGCAGCCACCATGATCGCCAACCGGGTGGATATTGATTCACCGGCCATTGGCCGGACACCGGCCCGCGACCTCGACCCCGATTCCGATCTGGGCGACCGGTTGGTGGTCACCGAAGTTGATGACCTGACGGATCAACAAATCGCACTTGCGCTTGATCACGGCATGGGCAAAGCCGAAGACCTGTGCCGAACGCGTCTAATCCTTGGCGCTCATTTACAACTTGGCCAGGCCCGCCGGTCAACCGGGCTTTCAGCAAGGCGCCTGGCGCGCCGATCCCCCGTTCTGGAGAAACTTGATGCAGATTGAAATCAGAAAACTCATCGTCCATATCGAGGATACATTCCACGATGGCGGACCGAAACTCGAGACCCCGGCCCGCAAAGGCTACGCTGCCATGGTGATCCGCAACCCCTATGCCGGTAAATATGTCGAAGATATCCTGCCCATGATGGAAGCCTTAAAACCAGACGGTTTAGCCGTCTCCAGGCGTCTTGTGGACGCCCTCGCCGGGGGTGATATTTCGGCTGTCGAAGCCTACGGCAAGGGCGCGATTGTGGGCGAAGCCGGCGAACTTGAGCACGGCGCGCTTTGGCACGTGGCTGGTGGCTACGCCATGCGCGAGCTGCTCGGCGAAGCAAAAGCGATCGTGCCGTCGTCCAAGAAAGTCGGCGGCATGGGCACAACTATCGATATCCCTTTGCACCATATCAACGCGGCCTATGTGCGCAGCCATTTCGACGCCATCGAGGTCAGCATTTCGGATGCACCAAAGGCCGACGAAATCTGCTATATCCTAGCAATGTCGACCGGCCCCCGGCCCCACGCACGGATCGGAGGGCTGGCGGTATCAGAAATTGCGAAAAATGACGGTTTACGATAGTCAAGTATGCAAAGGGGAATAATGTTACTTGGACCGGGAATCGTCCTTCTCATCTTATCCGAATGAACTATATACAGAGCGAAATGCCCGGAGTGTCATGTCCGGGACATGGACCTGAATTGTTGACCAACTTTGCGTAAACGCTGGATTGAGACCATGAACGTCGAAATGATGAATACGACAAAATCCGTCGATCGGGAAACTTTGGAATCGGCTGTTGTGCGGTTCGCCGGGGATTCCGGCGACGGTATGCAAATAACCGGAGGGCAATTTACCCTCGCAACGGCCTTGGCCGGCAACGATCTCGCCACCTTTCCCGATTTTCCAGCTGAAATCCGCGCACCGATCGGGACGACGTTTGGTGTTTCTTCGTTCCAGATCAATTTTGGCGCCCGGCAGATCCTTACCTCCGGCGACGAGATCGATGTTCTGGTGGCCATGAACCCGGCGGCCCTCAAGGTCAACGTTTCGGACCTGCGCAAGGGCGGACTAATTATCGCCGACGAAACCGCGTTTCAGGACCGCAACCTCGCCAAGGCGGGTTACACCGAAAACCCGCTCGAGGACCACAGTCTGAATGCGTTTCATGTACTGAAAATTCCGGTGACCGATCTGACCCTCGCCGCCATCAGGACGCTCGAAGATGTCGACGTCACCAACAAGGAGAGCCTGCGCGCCAAGAATATGTGGGCGCTCGGTCTCGTCCTCTGGCTGTTCGACCGGGAAAAGAAACCGGCAAGCGACTGGATCAAGGAAAAGTTCGGCAAGCTTGGCGATATCGCAATTATAAATGGCGTCGCGCTCGATGCGGGCTACCTCTATGGCGACGTGTCGGAAATGGATATCCACCCCTACCGTGTGCCGGCCGCCAAAATCGATCCTGGCAAATACCGCGGCGTGACGGGGATCGAATCGCTCTGCTGGGGCCTGACAGCAGGCGCGAATTTCGCCGAGCGGAACCTGGTTTACTGCTCGTATCCGATAACGCCTGCCTCCAACATTCTGCACATGCTGACCCGGCTCGGCGCGGACTATAACGTCACCACATTCCAGGCTGAAGACGAGATCGCGGCGGCGTGCGCGGCGATCGGCGCTTCCTACAGCGGCAAGATCGGGATCACCGGATCGTCCGGGCCCGGCATCGCCCTCAAGACCGAGGCAATAGGACTCGCTACAGCCACAGAGCTACCCCTCGTGATCGTCAACGTGCAACGCGGTGGACCTTCAACCGGCCTGCCCACCAAGACCGAACAATCCGACCTGTTCCAGGCGATCTGGGGGCGCAACGCCGACACCCCCCTGGTGGTCCTCTCTACCAACACCCCAGGCCATTGTTTCAAGACGGCGATCGAGGCTGTGCGGATCGCCACTAAATACATGACCCCGGTTATTCTGCTGATGGACGGGTATCTCGCCAACGCATCAGAGCCCTGGCCGATCCCGGACCTTGGCGCGTATGCCTTCGAGCCGGAATCGAAGGAATTACCTGACGATTTTGCGCCCTACCGGCGTGACCCCGAAACCCTGGCCCGGCCATGGGTCGCCCCAGGCACCCCTGGCGGTGCCCACCGTATCGGCGGTATCGAGCGTCAGGATGTTACCGGCGAAATATCCTATGACGCCGACAACCATGACAGGATGACTCGCCTGCGGGCCGAAAAGATTTCACAAATCGCCAATGACATCCCTGCCCAGACGGTCGATCAGGGCAACCAGCGCGGAAAGCTTGCCGTAGTGTCTTGGGGGTCGGTTTACGGCCCTGCCAGCCGGGCGGTCGAGACCCTTCTCGAAGAAGGGGTCGACGCAAGCCACATTCAGATATCGAACATTTGGCCCCTTCCT
>JAJFGZ010000084.1 GCA_021775855.1 Hyphomicrobiales bacterium | reverse complement strand
GTGGGCGATCGGGACAATGCCGGCGACCACGGCGGCCGCGCCGCCGCCGGTAGATCCGCCTGCCGAATAGCCCTTTTTCCACGGCGTCGAGGTATTCCCGTAAAGCGCGTTTTCGGCAGTGCCGGCCATGGAATATTCCGGCGCGTTGGAGCGCCCGAGAATGTTGACGCCGGACGCCCGCAGCAGCTCGGCGAAATGGGTATCCTGATCGACAATCATGCCCCGGCAGAGCCTGGAGCCGAATTCGATGAGGCGGCCTTTTTCATGGCCAAAAACATCCTTGATGAGAAACGGCACGCCGCGGAAAGGCCCGTTGCCAAGGGAGGAGTCATCCAGGCCGGAAATCCGGTCGTCGTAGGTCTCCACCACGGCGCCAACGTCACCGTCGATCGCTTCGATTGCGGAGTTCGCGGTGTTGGCCAGCTCTGTCGGTGTCACATCGCCATTTTTTACGAGCGCCGCCAGGCCAAGGGCATCGTAGCCGGCATATTCGCTGAGCTTCATCGGGGGCCTTTCCGGGGAGAAGAAAATTACAAGAAAACGGAGCCCGGACCGATCACGATCCGGGCCTTCTTTAGCGTTAGTAGATTGCGACCGGGTTGATGATCATTTGCACCGTGCCGCGGATCCGTGCCTGGCCAAGAACGAACAGAAACTCGCCGACATTTTCAGCTGCAAGTTGACCCGTATTCATGGTCTCAAGAATGTAGATCCCGTTTTCTTTCAGCAGAGTGACGTGGCCGTAGAATGGGCGGCCATCATTTTCCGGTGGCACCACATCGACGCCCCAGGTGTCGGCGCCAACCGCGATGACGTTCATGGAAGCCAGCCACACGGTGGCGTCTTCCGAGGTGCCGGGTTCGCTTGAGACCCATTTGGTCGGATCGGCTTCCAGATAGGCATCGGTCCAGCCGGTATGGAACAGGACGACGTCGCCCTCGCGGATTTCAACATTCTGCGCGGCTGCCGCGGCCTGGATATCGGCGGCGGTGAAAAATTGCCCTGATTCCATAACGTCGACGTCAAAATATTTTGCCATGTTGATCAGGACGCCGCGCGCAACGATCGGCGGGATGTTGTGGACCCCCAATTTGGTCAGCCCGGTGATGCCGGCGAAATCGGCTTCGTTGTTGCAATTATAATAGACCCCGTCGACGCCGAGATGGCCAAGGCCATCAATTTGCGGACCGATGCCGAGCCATAATTGGGCCAGGTCGTCGTTGTAGCTGCCGTCATACGCCCAGAGCCGCTGGCCGCCTTGTTGATTGGGCTGCACCACCTCAAGCGACAGGCTGCGCGGCGGGAAGGCCGGGGTATTGGCGTCCACGACGATCCCGAGCGGGTGGGTGCGGCCCAGTTTAACAAGGTCCATCGCCGCCAGAACGCTGGCGGGCGTGATCAGATTGGCCGCGCCAATTTCGTCATCCGCACCCCACCGCGACGGCGTGCAATCTTCTGCCGCCTGTGCCCCGGTAATCATCGCGGCCATCATCGCCGCGCCGGTCAAGTATTTCAGAAATTTCATGATTTTCTCCTCCAACTTATATTCACTCTGAACCAGTAGACGCCCGAGACAGACCTGCCTCGCGATTTAAAGGTTGCATGGACGGGTGGGGATGACAAGGAGGGCGGGCGTGGATACCTGACGATCCGGTACTATGATTTCTCCTGCCATTGGCGGGTGCAGGTATGCGGCCTTAACTGCTATCGCCTTTGCCGTTGGCTCTGCGGATGTATCTATTCAATTGTTCCTGGATACCGGGAGGCCAGGGTGCGATGAAATTGGTAAACGCTGCGAAATCACGGGCAAAAAGGGAACGCGATGCCTCCTCGAAGTCCGGCAGATCGCCGGCAATATCCAACATAAACTGGTAGGCGGAATCGATCGTGCGGCGGACCTGGTCTTCCCCGGCGCCGTTTTTTCGCTCCGTATCTACCAAACGGCGCAACGTCGCAGATGCTCCTCCGCGCTGCGTACTGAGCCATCGCCAGTGGCGCGGCAGGAGCGAAATCTCACGCGACACGACGCCCAGCCTGGGGCGACCCGGTTTTCTCTTTTCGGCCGGTCCGGGCTGAGCTGTCCCGACAACGGGGTGCGCCGTCAGCTTCGCCTGGACTTCGGCCTCGGTGCCCGTAAAGTCGATGTCCACGGGGTGGCCGGTCGCATCATCGTACAGCGCGATCCGTGCCACGCCCCCACGATCGAACAGGGCTTTACCGTGGCGCACAATTTCGGTGAGCCGACCCCTTGCGATGAGATTGGTTCCGTCGAATACGACATAGGTTTTTGGTTCGGTGTTCATCCGCGTATATTACCCGGGTAAAATTAAAAGTCAATATTACCCGGGTAATATTGTGTGTCTTCAACATTAGCCTGGCCAAACCCGCTATTTGCTGTGCCTAACCCTAACCTGTTGCCGGTATGGGAATTTGATTTGAGGGCCGTGACCATTATGCTTCGGGTCATCGTGATTGTGTGTTGAACGGTAAACAATTTTATGAAACGAGCATTGCAAATTCTACTCGGTGTTTTGAGCCTCGTGCCTTTGGGTTTTGGCATCACGAATACGGTCTACGGCGTGGGCAGCTTCTTGCCAGACGGGCAATTTCCGGCGGCGCTCGACAGCCAGTTCCGGTTTGAATCAGCTTATTATTTCAGCCTTGCAATTCTGATCTGGTGGGTGATCCCAAACATCGAGCGGCAGACAACATTGTTCCGCATCATCATTGGCGGGCTCTTTCTCGGCGGGCTGGCGCGGGTCTACTCGTACATGACCGTG
>JAJFGZ010000083.1 GCA_021775855.1 Hyphomicrobiales bacterium | reverse complement strand
AAAAGCAACCGATTCGCCGCCGCCCGACTCAGCCAAAACCTTCGTAATCGCCGCCGTCAGCGTCGTCTTGCCGTGGTCAACGTGACCAATCGTGCCAATATTACAATGCGGCTTCGTACGCTCAAACTTCTCTTTGGCCATCAAACTTCTCCGTTATCTTTGGCGTTTCGTAAAAACAATCATATCAGGCAAATTTCGCCTGGACTTCGTCTGCGACTGCCTGCGGCACCCGCGAATAGTGATCAAACTGCATGGTAAACTGTGCGCGTCCCTGGCTCATGGAGCGCAGCGTGCTGACATAGCCGAACATGTTGGCGAGCGGCACCATGGCGTTCACGACTGTCGCGTTGCCGCGCATGTCCTGACCCAGCACCTGACCACGCCTGGACGTCAGGTCACCAATAATGCCACCAGTATATTCCTCGGGCGATACCACTTCGACCTTCATCATCGGCTCGAGCAGCTTCGGTTTAGCGCTCTGTATAGCTTCGCGGAACGCGGCACGGGATGCGATCTCGAACGCCATGACGCTTGAATCCACGTCGTGATAGGCGCCGTCGGTCAGTGTCACCTTGACGTCGACCATCGGGAACCCGGCCAGGATGCCGGACGTCATCACGCTGGCGACACCCTTTTCAACACCGGGGATATATTCCCTAGGCACGTTGCCGCCGACAATCTTGCTCTCGAACTCAAAGCCCGCACCAGCTTCGTTCGGCTCGATATCCATTTTAACGCGGGCAAACTGCCCTGATCCGCCAGTCTGCTTTTTGTGGGTATAATCGATGCTGGTCGCCTTGGTGACGGTTTCGCGGTAGGCAACCTGCGGCTGGCCGATATTGGCTTCCACCTTGAATTCGCGTTTCATACGATCGACGATAATGTCGAGATGCAATTCGCCCATGCCTTTGATGATGGTTTGCCCGGATTCCATGTCGGAGGTAACCCGGAACGAGGGATCTTCCTGGGCCAGCCGGTGAAGCGCGGTGCCCATTTTTTCCTGGTCGACCTTGGTTTTCGGCTCGATCGCAATCTCAATAACCGGATCGGGAAACTCCATCCGCTCCAGGATTACTGGCTGGCTGGGGTCGCAAAGCGTCTCGCCTGTGGTCACCGTTTTCAACCCGGCAAGCGCGACGATATCGCCGGCCCGGGCTTCCTTAATGTCCTCGCGGCTGTTGGAATGCATCAACAGCATCCGGCCAACGCGCTCGCGCTTGTCCTTGACCGTATTGAGAACCCCCATACCGGTCTCGACCACGCCGGAATAAATCCGGCAAAATGTCAGTGAGCCCACAAACGGGTCGTTCATGACCTTGAAGGCAAGCATGGCGAGCGGTCCGTCGTCGCTCGACTCACGCACCATATCTTCGTCATTCTTGGGATTAACGCCCTTGATCGGCGGTACGTCGATCGGGCTCGGTAGAAAGTCCACCACCGCATCAAGCAGCGGCTGCACACCCTTGTTCTTGAAAGCTGAACCACAAAGAATCGGAACGAACGTATTGTCGCAGGTGCCCTTCCGGATCAACCGCTTGATCGTATCTTCGTCAGGCTCATTACCTTCAAGATAAGCTTCCAAGACCTCTTCATCGAGCTCGACCGCCATTTCGATCATTTTTACACGGTATTCAGCCGCCTGATCTACCAGATCGGCCGGGATATCACCGTATTCGAAATCAGCGCCAAGATTTTCTTCTTCCCAGACCACACCCTTCATCTTGACCAGGTCGACCAAACCCTTGAGGTCAGATTCCGATCCAATCGGCAGTTGGACAACGATTGGGTTGGCCCCGAGCCGGTCTTCGATCATCTGAACGGATTTGAAGAAGTCGGCGCCGATTTTGTCCATCTTGTTGACGAAAATCATGCGCGGAACATTGTATTTATCAGCCTGACGCCAGACCGTCTCGGTTTGCGGTTCAACCCCGGCATTGGCATCAAGCAGCGCGATCGCGCCATCAAGCACGCGGAGCGAGCGCTCAACCTCAATCGTGAAATCCACGTGGCCGGGCGTATCGATGATGTTCAGGCGCTTGCCGTTCCAGGATGTGGTGGTGGCAGCCGAGGTGATCGTGATCCCGCGCTCTTGCTCCTGCTCCATCCAGTCCATCGTCGCGGCCCCGTCATGGACCTCGCCGATCTTGTGACTTTTACCTGTATAATAGAGGATACGCTCGGTCGTCGTGGTTTTGCCGGCGTCGATATGCGCCATGATACCAAAGTTGCGGTAATCCTCAATTTTATGGCTGCGTGCCATCGGGTCGACCTTTCAAATCTACCAGCGGTAATGCGAAAACGCACGATTGGCTTCGGCCATTTTGTGCGTGTCTTCACGTTTCTTGACGGCGGTCCCCCGATTATTCGATGCGTCAAGCAATTCCCCGCTCAGGCGCTCGACCATCGTTTTTTCGTTTCTTGCGCGCGCAGCAGAGATCAGCCAACGAATGGCCAATGCCTGGCGGCGGTCGGGCCGGACTTCAACCGGCACCTGATAGGTTGCCCCACCGACACGGCGCGAGCGGACTTCCACGGTCGGCTTCACATTGTCGAGGGCGAGATGAAATACCTCGAGCGGGTCCTGGCGGGCTTTCTGCTCAACCTGATCAAAAGCACCGTAAACAATGGTTTCCGCAGCAGATTTTTTGCCGGCCAGCATGATCGAATTCATGAACTTGGTCAGCACGACGTCCCCGAACTTCGCATCCGGGATGATATCGCGCTTTTCTGCTTTGTGGCGACGGGACATATCGGTATCTTTTCCTGGCTCGTTCTAATTCTAAATTGCCGGCCTGACTATTTCGGCCGTTTGGCACCGTATTTTGAGCGCCGTTGCTTGCGACCCTGAACACCACCGGTATCCAGCACGCCGCGGATGACGTGGTAGCGCACACCCGGTAGATCCTTGACCCGGCCGCCGCGAATAACAACGACCGAATGTTCCTGGAGCGTATGCCCCTCGCCCGGGATATACCCAATGACTTCAAAACCATTGGTCAGGCGGATCTTGGCAACCTTGCGCAAAGCCGAGTTCGGCTTTTTCGGGGTCGTCGTGTAGACGCGGGTGCACACACCTCGCTTCTGCGGGCAGGCCTCCATCGCCGGGACTTTGTTACGTTTGCGCGGCCGTTTCCGTGGCTTGCGGATCAGCTGGTTGGTTGTCGGCATCGGTACGTTCGGCTCCGGTCCGTGTGCCGTCCCCAAAATTGGGTCAGGCCAAATAACAAAAATGTCCGGCACGCCCAATTGCGTCCGGTTGCCAGAAATCAGAGGACCAAACCTGTGTCCAGGCTGGTCATGCAATCAATCCGACTCTATCATTTTCAGCAGCGTCTAGACCCGTATTCAAGCGCTCAAAGCATGCCTGACAAGCAGGGTCTACCGCCTGCCGATAATGCGCGGAACATAGCGACGGTGCTGCAGTGCGTCAAGCTCGAATTTCCCGTATATTTCAGCGCCTTTTGCAACCGCCCGCAGGTTCGGCAGGTAAGCCCGAATCCTGTTGGAATGACAGTCCTGATGTGTATGAATGGAGAAGCTTCAGGTGCAAATGCACCCAGCCATTATACCGTGAGAATACACATGCTGAGCAGATTTCCAGAATTTTCGACGTTATTGGGTGACGCTGTCCATTGCGAGCGAACGCCTGGACCATGGCCCGACAGTCTCATGCCGCTGATTTCGGCGGAGAGTATCGACGCGGCGCGGCACGAGATATCGTCGTGGCCTGGATATGAACCGACGCCAATCCATAGTCTGGACAAACTCGCGTCAGATCTGCGAATCGGTAACATAAGCTACAAGGACGAAGCCCCGCGATTTGGCCTGGGCGCGTTCAAGGCCCTTGGTGGCGCCTACGCGATCAAGCAAGTCTGCAAACACCACGGTACCGACATTACTGTTACCTCCGCGACTGCTGGAAATCACGGCCGCTCGCTTGCCTGGGGTGCAAAGAACGCCGGATGCAAATGCCGTATCGTGATCCATGCAGGCGTCAGCAACGAGCGTAAACAGGCCATGGAGGCGTTCGGCGCAACTGTCGACCGGATCGATGGCAATTACGACCAGTCTGTTGAAATCGCCGCGAGAGATGCCGAACTGAATGGCTGGCATCTTATCAGTGACACATCCTGGCCGGGCTATACTGAACCGTGCCGCCAGATCATGACCGGCTATACGCTGATCGTTGAGGAAATCATCGACCAGTTGACGCCAGACGATTTCCCCACACACGTCTTTGTCCAGGGTGGCGTTGGCGGCCTCGCTGGCGCGATCTGCGCCGGCTTCTGGATCAGGTTTGGCGAAAAAATGCCCCGGACCGTTGTCGTCGAACCAGCCCTCGCCCCCTGCCTCACGGAAAGCGCCCGGGCGGGTGAACCGGTCGAGGTGAATATCCGCGAAGAAACGTCGATGTCCGGCCTGTCGTGCGGCAAAGTATCCATGATCGCGTGGTATATTCTCAGTCGCGGCGCATCTGATTTTCTGACTGTCGCTGAAAGCGGCGTTGCACCGGCAGTCAGGCTTCTAGCGTCCGGAAATGCCGGTGGCGGGTCAATCGTCGCCGGCGAATCCGCTGTTGCAGGCCTGATCGCCCTGATCGCATCCGCGGAAGAGGTGAACCTTCGCCACACCCTTGGATTGGACGAGACGTCACGCATATTACTGATTGGATCAGAGGGCGCTACTGACGCCGCCGCCTATGCCCGGATCATCGCTGGCGGAGATTGAAGGCAATTGCAGCCAAGGCAAAAGCTCCAGCCCCTCTTCAACTAAAGCACTTCTCGATCAAATTGAACCAATTGACCGAAAAATGCTCCAGCCGCCATATTGTCAAATCCATAAAAATTTCCGGTTTGCACTTGAATCAATCATGCATCCCGCGCCAACAATTCTCAGTCCCCAACGACATCGCTATCTTGCGGCGCTTGTACGCGATCATGCATGGTATAATCTCGAATTACTTCGGCAACCCTCACCCGGTACTCATTGAATATATGTTTCCGCGATTTGGACTGAATCCCTCGATGAACCGGAACCTGTCTAAACATATCAACGGCTTTCTCATCTCGCCAAAATGACAAGGCAACATATTTACCTGACTCTGATATACTTTCATATCGTTCGATCGAGATAAATCCATCGCGCCCCTCGACCAGGTCGGCCATTTTAGCTCCGTATTCAATATAATCTTTGTCCATCCCAGTGTTGGGCCAAGATTCAAAAATTACAGCAATCATATCTTCCTCCATTATGATCCATTCCAATTCACCACTAGGTTTTTCCAACGAATGATTGTGGGCTTTCGCTGAAAGCCTGAATATTCGTTGTCACTAAATGCGACGTAATTTTCTTTACAGAACTCAATAACTAAGCTGATTTATCGTCCTTGGTATTCGGCTGGACGACGAGCAATCCAAGCATCCAGCGCTTCGCCCATGTCAAATGTTGGTACCATACGTGCAAACTGTTCACTCTCGATCTGTAGCCCTTCGGAAATCGTTCCGTTGAGCCCGCGTGTAACAGCCGCCAAAACTCGCGCCACAGCAAGCGGAGAATAACGGGTGATACGCGCCGCCAACTCAAATGCAACCTGCAAAAGCTGTCCATGAGAAACCACCTTGTTCACGATACCCAACTCATAAGCTCGTTGAACGTCGAACGGATCACCCGTTAAAAGGTACTCAAGTGCGCGCTTGCGACCTGCAAGTCGTGGCAGCCTCTGTGTTCCGCCAAATGTTGGTGGAATTCCAATATTGATTTCCGGTTTTCCGAAAATTGCCCGCTCACTAGCAACACCAAGGTGGCAGGCTTCAACCACCTCACAACCTCCGCCATAAGCAATGCCGTTCACGGCCGCAATGATCGGTTTTGGGAATGCCTCAATGCGGGCAGTCATGTTCTGACCTCTACGCACAAAAGCCTTTACCGAGGGGTCTGGGCCTTCCTTTATAGTTTTGGAAAACTCGTGAATATCAGCGCCAGCGGAAAATGCGTTTTCGCCACTTCCTGTTAAAATGATCGCTTTGACACGGGGATCATCTTCAATGGAATTCAACAACGCCATGAGTTGGTCGATAAGTTCATAATTCAGTGCATTCAGTTTTTCAGGTCGGTTCAAAGTAAGCAGGGTTACAGAACCGCGTTTTTCCTGCATGACAAATTCCGGCATGATCTTCCTCGTTGTTACATTTGTACAATTGTGATCACGCTAGTTCGGTGTTACGGTTCAGTAAACTCACTAGTTAGTATACCGACCGGAGCAAACCCTTTGAATGCCTAAACCCGCTCTAAACACTCGAGAAAAAATCGTCGAGGCAGCTGCCCACCTGTTCTACAGCGAAGGAATCCGCGCCGTCAGCGTAGACGCTGTCGCGGCAAAATCGCAGCTGACAAAGAAAACACTGTACTACCATTTCGCAAGCAAGGACGAGTTGATTGCAGCCTATCTGGCATCTCGAGATCAGCCAACTTTACAGCTATATCAAAAATGGTTCGACGAAACCGAAGGTACGGTGTGCGACAAAGTTCGAGGCATGTTTCAACGGTTCGCGCAGGTAGCCAATAGTCCCGAGTGGCGAGGATGTGGTTTTAACCGAACCGCCGCAGAGCTCGCTAGCACTCCTGGCCACCCAGCCGTGAAGGCAGGCGCTACGCACAAAAAGCGCTTCGAGGGTTGGCTGACAGATATTTTTGAACGAGAAAGCATATCGAACGCAAGAACATCAGCTCGGCAAATTATCGTACTTCTAGATGGTGCCGCGTCAATCATGTTGATCCATCGCGATCCAGCCTATGTTGAGGCGGCAGGAGAAGTAGCCGCAAACTGTATAAGGACCTGAGTGAAAGTTACCTGATCTATTTCGACCTTTTCGTTGAGGGTAGGAGCATGGATTGGCCGTCAGGATGGATAAAGCTGGGACACCGTAGTATTCAAAAAAATTCGCACTGAATTCCTCGTCGATCGCGAATAGTCTGCTACTTGTCCAACATTGTGCTTCTGCGAGCCGAAAACCCTGGAAATTACCATGATATTAGACGCGCCGCCCCGCGGATTCCCGTACAGCGAATTTGAAAAGCGCACCGAGCGAGCCCAGATTCTGATGGCGGAAAAGGGTATAAGCGCCCTGCTGCTGACCACCGAACCGGAAATCCGTTATTTTTCAGGGTTCCTGACCCAGTTCTGGCGGAGCCCGACCCGGCCCTGGTTCCTCGTCGTGCCCGCCTCCGGCAAGCCCATCGCGGTTATCCCGGAAATCGGACGCCAATGCATGGCACGCACGTGGATTACCGATATCCGCACCTGGGACTCGCCGCACCCCGATGACGATGGAATTGGTCTATTATCGGAGACGTTGAACGGAGCAACCGATGGCCAAGGCAAGATCGGCCTGCCCATGGGCCGGGAAACCCATCTCCGATTGCCACTTACAGAATATGCTAAATTGACAGAAACGCTTGGCAGTCACGAATTTGCTGACGCCACCGATATTGTCGTCTCGCTGCGGGAGATAAAATCCAGCCTGGAAATCGCCAAGATCACGCACATTTGTGAGATCGCCTCAAACGCATTTGATGTACTCCCCAACATCGTGCAAACGGGAATGCCCGCCAGCGAAATATTTCGTCGCTTCAAAATCAAGCTGATCGAATGCGGCGCCGACGATGTCCCGTATATCGCAATCGGTGTCGGCCAGGGGGGATACGGAGATATCATTTCCCCTCCATCCGACATTCCAACCGAACCGGGCGATATCCTGATCCTTGATACCGGGTCAATCCGAGACGGGTATTTCTGTGATTTCGACCGCAATTTCGCATTTCAGCGCACAGACGACGAAGCAAAACAGGTCAACAACATTCTCTACGCAGCCACGCAGGCGGGCATCGATGCTGCGCGACCGGGGGCATCCATGAAAGATCTTCATTCCGCGATGGCGCAAACAATGGAGAGCGCCGGATACGTCCTCGGCGATGTTGGGCGGATGGGCCACGGATTGGGAATGCAATTGACGGAATGGCCGTCAATCGCGCCGTTCGACCCGGCGATCCTCAAACCTGGCATGGTCATGACGATTGAACCGGGTCTCAACTATGGTGACGGCCTGACTATGGTCCACGAAGAAAATATTCTAATCCAGGACGGGCCGCCAATTATGCTCTCCAGGCGCGCAGCGCCCGACCTGCAGATTATTTGACTTTCACAAAAAAGGCCGCACCCAAGAAGAGCGCGGCCTGAATATTGTCTGGTCCAGTGATCAGGCGTCGGGCGTTTCAGCCGGCACTTCTTCGCTGGATTCATTCGACCCATCACCGATCAACGCGACGTTGGCGGCAGCCGCTGCCTCTTCCGCAATCCGCGTCCGCTCGGCGACAATAAGAGAATCGCGTTTGCTGGCAACGACCTGGATGTCATTGATAATTGAACCGGTACCAGCCGGGATCAACCGCCCAACGATGACGTTTTCCTTGAGGCCTTCAAGCGTATCCACCTTGCCGTGGACCGCAGCTTCCGTGAGTACCCGCGTGGTTTCCTGGAAGGACGCGGCGGAAATAAAGCTTCGGGTCTGCAACGAGGCCTTGGTGATGCCGAGCAACACAGCCGTGGCGACGGCCGGCTTCTTGCTTTTTAACCTGCCGAATTTAGTCACCTTGTCGTTGATATCGTTGAAGTCGACACGCTCCAGCTGCTCGCCGGGCAGAAGCGGCGTGTCACCCGGATCAACAACTTCGACTTTGCGAAGCATCTGGCTGACAATCGTCTCGATGTGCTTGTCGTTGATACCCACGCCCTGGAGGCGATAGACTTCCTGGATTTCATCGATCAGGTAAGTGGCAAGCGCGGCCACACCGGACACAGCGAGAATATCGTGCGGTGCCGGATGGCCGTCGAGCAGGTATTCGCCCTTCTCGATAAAGTCCCCTTCCTGCACGTGCAGATGCCGGCCCTTCGGCACCAGATATTCGGCAGGTTCCTCGTCGGCGCTCGGCGGGATGATTGAAATGCGGCGCTTGTTCTTATAGTCACGGCCAAATTTCACTTCCCCACTGATCTCGGCAATCACCGCGTGGTCTTTCGGACGCCGGGCTTCAAACAGCTCGGCAACGCGCGGCAGACCACCGGTAATATCCCGGGTCTTGGCGCTTTCCATCGGAATCCGCGCGATCGCATCACCGGCATGCACTTTATCACCGGCTTCCACCGGGATAATCGCATCAACCGATAACAGGTACCGGGCATCAGTCCCGCGTTCCAACTTGATCACTTCGCCCTTCTTGTCTTTGATAACAAGAGAAGGTTTGAGATCAGCGCCTCGGGCGTTCATGCGCCAGTCGATCACCATCCGCTTGGTAATGCCGGTTGCTTCGTCAAACGATTCCGTAATCGAAGCCCCTTCAACCAGATCTTCAAATTCCACCGAACCATCGACTTCGGTCAGAATCGGGCGGGTATAGGGATCCCATTCCGCCAACCGCTGACCACGTTCGACTTTATCTCCCTCATCAACCCGGAGCCGGGCACCATAGGCAATCCTGTGAACCGCGCGCTCCTTGCCGTCCTTGTCGCTGACAACGAGGGCCACGTTCCGTCCCATCGAAATCAGGTTGCCATCGGAGTTCTTGACGATATTGATGTTCCGGAAGGATACCACCCCATCGTAATTGGATTCGATATACGACTGGTCGACAACCTGCGCGGTACCGCCAATATGGAAGGTGCGCATCGTCAACTGGGTTCCCGGCTCGCCGATCGACTGGGCCGCGATGACACCAACAGCTTCGCCCATATTGACCGGGGTTCCGCGTGCCAGATCGCGTCCGTAACAGGCCCCACAAACCCCAACACGGGTTTCGCAAGTAAGAACCGAGCGTACCCGCGTCTGCTGGACATTGGCCTGGGAGATCAGCTCCACGTGGGATTCGTCCATCAAAGTACCAACTTTGACCACAACGTCCTGGGTCTCCGGATTGACGATATCTTCTGCCGCCGTCCGGCCAAGAACGCGATGTCCGAGCGAGGCAATCACTTCGCCCGAATCCACAACGGTTTCAACAAAAAGGCCTTCCTTGGTGCCGCAATCCTGCTCGGTAATGATGCAGTCCTGCGCAACATCCACAAGCCGTCGGGTCAGATACCCGGAGTTGGCGGTTTTCAGTGCGGTATCGGCCAGACCCTTTCGGGCGCCATGGGTCGAGTTGAAGTATTCGAGAACCGACAACCCTTCCTTGAAGTTGGAAATGATCGGGGTTTCAATAATTTCGCCCGACGGTTTGGCCATCAGGCCGCGCATACCGGCAAGCTGCTTCATCTGTGCCGGAGACCCACGCGCGCCTGAATGGGACATCATGTAGATCGAGTTGATCGGCAATGTCCGCTTGGTTTCCTCGTCGATTTGCATCGACGAAATCCGCGCGGTCATTTCCTCGGCTACCCGGTCCGTGCATTTAGCCCAGGCGTCGACGACCTTGTTGTATTTCTCACCGCGGGTGATCAGGCCGTCGTTATATTGCTGCTCGTATTCCTTGACCTGCTGTCGGGTTTCCTCAACAAGCTTCCCCTTGCTTTCAGGGATCACCATATCGTCCTTGCCGAACGAAATACCGGCCTTGCAGGCATGGTAGAATCCAAGCCCCATAATCTTGTCGCAGAATATGACCGTATCCTTCTGGCCGCAATGGCGATACACGGTATCGATCAGAGCCGACGTTTCTTTCTTGGTCAAAAGGCGGTTACAGACGTCGAACGGGATTTTCGAGTTTTTCGGCAGAACTTCGCCGATAAACATCCTCCCGACGGTCGTATCGTTGACCTGGGTAAACTCGTTACCCTCATCGTCGATCGCCGTGAAACGCGCTTTGACCTTTGTGTGGAGGGTGACCACGTCAGCGTCAAGGGCGTGATGGGCTTCTGCAATCGAGCCGAACACCATCCCCTCGCCCGGCTCATTCTCGAGCATCTGCGTGAGGTAATAGAGACCGAGCACGATATCCTGCGACGGCACGATGATCGGCTGTCCGTTAGCCGGGTGCAGGATATTGTTGGTCGACATCATCAGTACGCGGGCTTCCAATTGGGCTTCCAGGGACAGCGGCACATGGACGGCCATCTGGTCGCCGTCAAAGTCAGCATTGAACGCCGTACAAACCAGCGGATGCAACTGGATCGCCTTGCCTTCGATCAAAACGGGTTCAAACGCCTGGATGCCGAGCCTGTGCAGGGTCGGCGCCCGGTTCAGCAAAATCGGATGTTCGCGGATAACTTCGTCAAGTATATCCCAAACCTCCGGCTTCTCCTTCTCAACAAGTTTCTTCGCCTGCTTGACGGTCGCAGACAGGCCCTTCGCTTCAAGCCGCGAATAGATGAACGGCTTGAACAATTCGAGCGCCATTTTCTTTGGCAAACCGCACTGGTGAAGTTTCAGTTCGGGTCCAACAACAATGACGGAACGGCCGGAATAATCGACGCGCTTGCCGAGCAGGTTCTGGCGGAACCGTCCCTGCTTGCCCTTGAGCATGTCGGACAACGACTTGAGCGGGCGCTTGTTGGCGCCCGTGATGGTGCGCCCGCGCCGGCCGTTATCGAACAGCGCGTCAACGGATTCCTGCAGCATGCGCTTTTCGTTACGCACAATGATATCGGGCGCACGAAGATCAATGAGGCGCTTCAAGCGGTTGTTACGGTTGATCACACGGCGGTAGAGATCGTTCAGATCGGAGGTCGCGAACCGTCCGCCATCGAGTGGAACCAGCGGCCGCAGATCCGGCGGGATCACCGGAACAACGGTCAGGATCATCCATTCAGGCCGGTTGCCCGATTCCATAAAGGCTTGCACTAGCTTGAGGCGCTTGGCGAGTTTCTTCGGTTTGAGTTCTGTTGTCGCTTCGGCAATTTCCTGGCGAAGTTGCGCACTCAACTGCTCGAGATCCAGCGCCATCAGCATTTCACGGATGGCTTCCGCCCCGATGCCCGCCGTGAAGCTGTCCACGCCAAACTCGTTCTGCGCTTCCATAAACTCTTCTTCAGTCAGGAGCTGGTTTTGGGTAAGCGTGGTTAGGCCCGGTTCGGTAACCACATAGCTCTCGAAATACAGGATGCGCTCAAGCTCTTTGAGCATCATGTCGAGCATCAAGCCGATCCGGCTTGGCAGAGATTTCATGAACCAGATATGAGCGACCGGCGCCGCCAGTTCGATATGCCCCATCCGTTCACGACGGACCCGTGACAAGGTCACTTCAACGCCACACTTTTCGCAGATAACGCCCTTATATTTCATGCGCTTGTATTTGCCGCACAGACATTCATAATCCTTGATGGGTCCGAAAATACGGGCACAGAACAGGCCATCACGTTCCGGCTTGAAAGTCCGGTAATTGATCGTTTCCGGTTTCTTGATCTCGCCGAACGACCAACTGTGGATCTTTTCCGGGCTGGCGATGGAAATCCTGATTTCGTCAAAAGACTCGTGCTTCGGCAAATTCTGCGAACCGAAGACGCTGGCAATTTCTTGATTCATCAAGTCACTCCTAAGAGGACGATCGCCGAGCGGTCAGCGATCCCTCATTTCAAATAGCAAACGGGTACCCAATAGAGCCTGTGCTCTATTCGGCAGCCTGGGCCGGGCCTGGCAACGAAGCTTCGTCCCCTGACCCGTTTTTCTTCGCATCCATCAACTCGACATTGAGACCGAGCGATCGCATTTCCTTCACAAGCACATTGAAAGATTCCGGGATGCCTGATTCAAACGCATCATCCCCGCGAACAATCGCTTCGTATACCTTGGTACGCCCTGCAACATCGTCCGATTTCACGGTCAGCATTTCCTGCAGCGTGTAAGCGGCGCCGTACGCTTCGAGCGCCCACACCTCCATTTCGCCGAACCGCTGTCCGCCAAACTGGGCCTTGCCGCCAAGCGGCTGCTGGGTCACCAGGCTGTACGGACCTATTGAGCGGGCATGGATCTTGTCGTCGACAAGATGGTGAAGCTTGAGGATATAGATATACCCGACCGTCACTTTCCGGTCGAAGGCTTCACCTGTCCGCCCGTCAAAAAGCGTGACCTGACCGGAACTGTCCAGCCCCGCCAGTTCAAGCATATTCACGATAT
Source organism: Hyphomicrobiales bacterium (assembly GCA_021775855.1). Taxonomy (GTDB): domain Bacteria; phylum Pseudomonadota; class Alphaproteobacteria; order Rhizobiales; family NORP267; genus NORP267. The sequence goes on along the minus strand of JAJFGZ010000083.1, from coordinate 7,283 downwards.
CGGCTTCGTTGGCACCATCGAAGACAGGAGTCGCGATGGGCACCCCGTTGCGCAGGTTGTTGCCCATCTCCACAAGCTGTTCTTCGTCCAGCGAAGCGATGGTTTCGTCCTTGCCGTAAATCGCATCAAGGCGCTTTTTCAGCGTGGTGATCTTGCCGTCTCGGCGATGGGAATCGATCGCATCACCGATTTGCTGTCCAAGACCGCGGCAGGCCCACCCCAGATGGGTCTCCAGGATCTGCCCCACATTCATCCGGCTCGGCACACCAAGCGGGTTAAGCACCACGTCCACATGGGTCCCGTCGTCAAGATACGGCATGTCCTCGATCGGCAGGATGCGCGAGATCACACCCTTGTTGCCGTGCCGGCCGGCCATCTTATCGCCTGGCTGCACCTTGCGCTTCACGGCGACAAAGACCTTGACCATTTTCATGACGCCAGGGAGCAGTTCGTCGCCCCGCTGGAGCTTGTCGACCTTATCGACAAAGCGTTGTTCCAGCAGCTTTTTGGCGTCGTCATACTGACCGCGGATGGATTCGATTTCTTCCATCGCCTTGTCGTTTTTCAGTCCGATCTGCCACCATTGGCCGTAGGATAATTCACCAAGCGTGTCTTCGGTAATTTTGGAATCTGCTTTGACCCCGCGCGGCCCGCTTGCGGCAATCTTACCCACCATGATGTCGTGCAAACGTCCATAAACGTTCCGGTCCAAGATCGCCACTTCGTCGTCGCGGTCCTTGGCCAGTCGTTCAATTTCCTCGCGCTCGATCGCCTGGGCGCGCTCGTCCTTGTCGATCCCGTGGCGGTTAAAGACACGCACCTCGACAACCGTTCCCTGGACACCTGATGGCACCTTCAGGGAAGAATCCCGCACATCAGCAGCCTTTTCACCAAAGATGGCGCGCAGCAGCTTTTCTTCTGGGGTCATGGGGGATTCCCCCTTGGGCGTAATCTTGCCCACCAGAATATCGCCAGCATTGACCTCGGCACCGATATAGACAATTCCCGCTTCATCCAGATTGCGCAACGCTTCTTCCGCTACATTCGGGATATCGCGGGTAATGTCCTCCGGACCAAGCTTGGTGTCCCGGGCCATCACGTCGAATTCCTCGATATGGATCGACGTGAACACATCGTCGCGCACAACGCGCTCTGAAATCAGGATGGAATCTTCGAAATTGTAGCCCATCCAGGGCATAAACGCGACGAGCACGTTCCGCCCGAGCGCCAGATCACCAAGATCAGTTGAAGGACCATCAGCAATAATATCGCCCTCAAGCACTTCATCCCCGATTTTCACCAGTGGACGCTGGTTGATGCAGGTATTCTGGTTCGAGCGCTGGAATTTCAGGAGGTTGTAAATATCAACGCCGGACTTTGACGCGTCGGCCTCTTCGGTCGCGCGCACAACGATACGGGTTGCATCCACCTGGTCAACAATGCCGGTCCGCCGGGCAGCAATCGCCGCACCGGAATCCCGCGCCACCACCGCTTCCATGCCGGTCCCGACCAGCGGCGCTTCCGCGCGCACCAGCGGCACGGCCTGGCGTTGCATGTTCGATCCCATCAACGCGCGGTTGGCGTCGTCGTTTTCGAGGAACGGAATAAGCGCGGCCGCGACCGAGACAAGCTGTTTCGGCGATACATCGATAAAGTCCACGTTATCGGCAGCCGTCAGCTGCACGTCGCCCGAATGTCGGCAAGTGACCAGTTCATTGATAAACTTACCTTTTTCCACCGCAGCGTTGGCCTGAGCGATGTGATATTTGGTCTCCTCCATGGCCGACAAATAGACGACCTCGTCGGTCATTTTTGCCTTTTCGACCTTGCGGTAAGGGCTTTCGATAAAGCCATACGGGTTGACCCGCGCAAATGTCGCGAGCGAGTTGATCAGTCCGATATTCGGCCCTTCCGGCGTCTCGATCGGGCAGATCCGACCGTAATGAGTCGGGTGCACGTCGCGCACCTCAAATCCCGCCCGTTCACGCGTCAGTCCGCCTGGACCAAGCGCCGACAACCGGCGTTTGTGGGTGATTTCAGACAACGGATTGGTCTGGTCCATGAATTGCGACAATTGCGAAGACCCGAAAAATTCCCGGACCGCAGCAGCAACCGGTTTGGCGTTGATCAGTTCCTGGGGCATCACGGTGTTGATATCAACCGAGCTCATCCGCTCCTTGATGGCGCGCTCCATGCGCAACAGGCCGACGCGATACTGGTTTTCCATCAACTCGCCAACCGAGCGAACCCGGCGGTTTCCGAGATGGTCGATATCGTCGATTTCACCAATCCCGTCGCGCAGACCAACCAGCGTCTTGACGACCGCCAACATATCTTCCTTGCGGAGCGTACGGAGCGTATCGGGCGCGTCGAGATCGAGGCGCATATTCATCTTGACCCGGCCGACAGCCGAGAGGTCGTAGCGCTCGGAATCGAAAAACAGCGTGTCGAACAGTTTTTGAGCAGTATCCAGCGTCGGTGGTTCGCCCGGACGCATCACCCGGTACACTTCAAACAGCCCACCCTCGCGGTCTTCGGCCTTATCAACGGCCAGCGTGTTACGGATATAGGGACCGATATTCACGTGATCGATATCGAGCATGTCGAATTGGTCGATCGAAGCTTCGACAAATACTTCCAGAAGTTCCGGTGTAATCTCCTCGCCGGCTTCGGCAAAGATTTCACCGGTTTCCGCGTTGACCAGATCGTTCGAGATAAACTGGCCGATCAGATACTCGTCGGTCACGAGCAAATTCTTGACGCCGTTCTCCACCAGCTTCTTGCCAAGCCGGACGGTGAATTTTGTCCCGGCATCGGCAACTTTCTTGCCGGTCTTGGCGTCGATCAAATCGCTCATCAGTTTGACGCCACGCAACCGATCGGGATCGAACGGCGTACGCCACCCGTCTTTCTGTCGGGTATAGCCGACATTGTTGTAGAAGAAGTCGAGGATATCCTCGGAATCCATCCCGAGCGCCTTCAGCAGTGTCGTGACCGGCAGTTTGCGCCGCCGGTCGATACGCACATGGACGATATCCTTGGCATCGAATTCAAAATCAAGCCACGACCCGCGATACGGAATGATCCGCGCCGCAAACAGCAATTTGCCGCTGGAATGGGTCTTGCCCTTGTCATGATCAAAGAAAACACCCGGCGAACGGTGCATCTGACTGACAATCACGCGCTCGGTCCCGTTGACGACGAAGGTACCGTTCTGGGTCATGAAGGGGATATCCCCCATATAGACGTCCTGCTCCTTAAATTCCTTCACGGAGCGGGCACCGGTATCCGGGTCGACATCGAACACGATCAGGCGCAGCGTCACCTTGAGCGGTGCGGCATATGTCATGCCCCGCTGGCGGCATTCATCGACATCATATTTCGGCGCTTCGAATTCGAAATGAACGAATTCCAGCATCGACGTGTCAGAAAAATCCTTGATCGGAAAAACCGAATTGAAAACGGCCTGGAGGCCCTGATCGGGGCGTCCACCTTCGGGTTCGTCAACCAGCAAAAATTGAGCGTAACTATCTTTCTGGACCTCGATCAGGTTCGGCATTTGGGCCGAGTCGATCATGTTACCAAAAAACTTGCGGACTCTTTTGCGGCCAATGAATGTTTGAGCCATTTTTGCTCCTTTGGGTCTCGGCGGGTGCTGCTTTCCAGGAGGCAAATAATTGCCACCAGGGAAACGGTCCCACGCCCACAATCCGGACGTTTACACGTGTGAAACTGACATACCGGGCGGACCGCAGCCCGCCCGGTATGGAACTGGTTACTTCAATTCGACGGTTGCGCCGGCGCCTTCGAGCTTTTCCTTGATCTCGTCGGCTTCAGCTTTGTTGACGCCTTCTTTGACAGCCTTTGGTGCGGCTTCGACCATGTCTTTGGCTTCTTTCAGACCAAGACCGGTGATGGCGCGGACTTCCTTGATGACGTTGATTTTCTTGTCACCAAAGGAGGCCAGGACAACGTCAAACGAGTCCTTTTCTTCAGCGGCTTCTTCACCACCGCCGCCAGCAGCGGCAGCAACCGCAACAGGGGCGGCTGCAGAGACGCCCCATTTTTCTTCCAGAAGTTTGGAAAGTTCAGCTGCTTCCATAACTGTCAGTTTTGACAGGTCGTCAGCAATTTTTTCCAGATCAGCCATAATTCAATTCCCTTTCGTACATTTTCAATCGGTTATCAATCCAGTGCCTTACGCAGCATTTCCCTCATTGGCATATGCACCAAAGACCCGTGCCAACTGGCCGGCCGGCGCTTGCAGAACGGTCGCAACCTTTGTCGCCGGGCGATTGACCAGGCCGGCAATAATTGCGTGTAGTTCATCAAGCGAAGGCAGGTTGGCGAGGGTTTTCACACCCTCCGGGTCAAGCGCGGTCGCACCCATCGCGCCACCGAGAATGACAAGTTTGTCGTTCCCCTTGGCGAATTCGGCTGCGGCTTTCGGGGCTGCCACGGGATCGTCCGAATAGGCGATCACTGTCGGACCCGTAAACAGGTCCGTGGTATGGGCAGCTTCCGTGCCTTCGAGAGCAAGCTTAACAAGGCGGTTCTTTGCCACTTTCAGGTTGGCGCCTGCGCCGCGAATGCGACCACGAAGGTCGGTCATCTCGGCAACAGTCAAACCTGAATAGTGGGCTACGACAACCACGCCCGCGTTCTGAAACACGTCGTGAAGGCTCGTAACAACCTCGCTTTTTTCAGCTCTATTCACTGGCTCTCTCCGCTAAGGTGGCCATCGGCCACCGATTGCGCTCAATGCCGTTCCGCTTAAACAACGAAACGACGCTCACCTGCCTGTCCGCCCGCAAAAACCTGCGGGCAAGGGGGATAACCGATCAATACCCGCCTCTCAGCTGGTAAATCTGTTGTCCTCCCGTCTCATGCAGGCCCCACTGGGCTTAAGCTGCGAACAGCACCTGCAATCTCGGACAGGTTGAACCGGAAACCAGGTTCCCGGCTCTTTTTGCCCCAAACGGGACAAAAATACTCAAACGTGCGGCAAAACCTAGCCCTGCAAAAGGCTCTGGGTTTCCACACCTACACCCGGCCCCATCGTCGAGGAGATGGCGACCTTCTTCAAATACGTTCCCTTGGCGCCTTCCGGCTTGGCCTTCATGACGGCTGAGGTAAAGGCCTTGATATTTTCGACCAGCGCCTCTTCGGTAAACGATGCCTTGCCGATCCCAGCATGGATGATGCCGGCCTTCTCGATCCGGAATTCAACTGCGCCGCCTTTTGCGGACTTCACCGCTTCGCCAACATCAGGAGTAACCGTGCCAACCCGGGGATTGGGCATCAATCCGCGCGGTCCGAGCACTTTGCCAAGACGCCCGACGAGCGGCATCATGTCAGGCGTTGCGATGCACCGCTCAAATTCGATTTTGCCGGACTGGATAGTTTCCATCAGATCCTCGGCGCCAACGATATCCGCGCCCGCTTTTTTGGCTTCCTCAGCCTTTTCGTCGCGCGCAAACACCGCGACCCGCAATGCCTTGCCGGAACCATTCGGCAACTGGCATACGCCGCGAACCATTTGGTCCGAATGACGCGGATCAACTCCAAGGTTCATGGCAAGCTCGACGGTCTCGTCAAATTTTGCCGCCGCCCGGGTCTTGACCAGCTTCACCGCATCTTCGATCGCGTGCAACGAGCCCGGCTCGACGCCTTCGGTCGCCTTGCGGTATTTTTTCCCGTGTTTTGCCATCAGCCCCGTCCCTCCACATCGAGACCCATGGATCGGGCCGAACCTTCAATAATCTTCATGGCCGCTTCCACGCTATTGGCATTGAGATCGACCATCTTGGCTTCTGCGATTTCACGCACCTTCGCCGAACTGATCGTGCCAACCGACGTGCGGCCCGGCTCGGTTGAACCTTTTTCCAACTTGGCAGCTTTCCTCAGAAGGAAACTTGCCGGTGGCGTTTTGGTAACGAACGTAAACGTCTTGTCCGCGAAAATCGTGATCGTGGTCGGGATCGGTGCGTTCTTTTCCAGCTCCTGCGTGGAGGCATTGAATGCCTTGCAGAACTCCATAATATTAAGACCGCGCTGACCCAGCGCTGGCCCGATGGGTGGTGACGGCGTTGCCGCACCTGCGGGTACCTGAAGTTTCAGGTAGCCAGCAATTTTCTTTGCCATGTCATTCCCTTTCCCCGTCTATACGGGACCGCCAAAGCGGTATTGTTACAGGGCGTTGCGGTACGGTTTGTGGCTTTGGCTTGGGCCACGTGCCTCCCGCAACAATTCCGGGTCAGAGTTTTTCAACCTGCCCATACTCGAGTTCGACCGGGGTTGCCCGGCCAAAAATAGATACAGCCACCTTCAGCCGCGTCCGTTCTTCGTCCACTTCCTCGACGTGACCGTTGAACGAAGCAAATGGTCCATCGGCCACCCGCACCTGTTCGCCGATCTCGAAAGTGATGGAAGGTTTTGGACTGTCCACGCCTTCCTGGACCTGCTGGAAGATTCGGTTGGCTTCCTCATCGGTGATCGGCACAGGTTTTGTCGCCGATCCCAAAAAGCCTGATACCTTGGGCGTATTCTTGATCAGATGGTAGGCCTCGTCGGTCATCTCCATCTTCACCAGAACATAGCCCGGAAAAAATTTACGCTCGGAATTCACCTTGCGGCCACGGCGCACTTCGACAACTTCTTCCGTCGGCACGAGAATTTCTTCGAACAGATGGCTGAGACCGCCGATCTCGGCCTGTTCCCGGATCGCGTCAGCCACCTTCTTCTCAAAATTCGAATAGGCGTGGACGATGTACCATTTCATTGCATTCGACTCCGTCACCTGCCGCCAATCAGGAAGGACACGAGAAAGCCCAGGATCTGATCGGCCACCAGGAAGAACATCGCGGCCAGGAAAACCATGACAAAGACCATGACTGTTGTGACCAGCGTCTCCCGACGGGTCGGCCACGTGACCTTGGAAGCCTCGCTGCGCACCTGTTGGATAAACTGGAATGGATTGGTTTTTGCCATCTGCCGGTCTGATACCTCAATTTACCTCGATTGCGCCACCCTGTGCGGCAAATAAATTCGTAAACTCTGCTTGGCAGGAGTGGAGGGACTCGAACCCACAACCCCCGGTTTTGGAGACCGGTGCTCTGCCAGTTGAGCTACACTCCTATTCGGCTACTCGATAATTCCAGCGACGACGCCGGCGCCGACGGTTCGGCCGCCTTCACGGATGGCGAAACGCAGCTTTTCTTCCATGGCGATCGGCACAATCAGCTCCACCTCGACCGCGCAATTGTCCCCGGGCATGATCATCT
>JAJFGZ010000082.1 GCA_021775855.1 Hyphomicrobiales bacterium | reverse complement strand
CCCTAATTTTGGCCTACAACATTGTTGCGATTTTTGTATTTGAACCCAATCTTGTAGCGGTACTGACAGTCGCAGGCCAATCGGCGAAAATGTACATTTATGGCCGTTCGTTTAGTCGGCACTAAAGGCCGCTTCGAGCCCTTCTACGACTTTCAATTTGCTTAGATATCGGTGTCATCTGAATTCCCGCCTGTTGTTTACGAGCAGGTGTTCAATTAATAAGGCACCATTATTCTTTGCATTGGAAGCCACATTGAAACCTGAGATCACCTTTGCTCGATTGCCCGAAATAGAGACTAACGAAATTATTACCCACATGTCCGATCCTCGTGTTGCGGAGCACATGCCGCTCCTAACATTCGAATGGGATGCAGCCGCTGTGGCAAAATTTGTGGCAACCAAGGAAGTATGCTGGGCTCGTGATGGACTTGGGCATTGGGCTATATTGTCCAACAAAAAATATGTCGGGTGGGGCGGTTTTCAAAAGGAGGGAGACGAATGGGACTACGGTTTGGTTCTAAAGTCAGATTCTTTTGGACTGGGCACACGCATTTCAAGAAAAGCAATCGAATTTGCCGTCGCGGACGAGCGCATTCCCTTCATAACTTTCCTTTTGCCACCTTCTCGTAAAAACTTAGGTGCGCTTGAAAGACTTGGAGCAAGATTTGTCGATGAGATCGAATACGATGGGGCAAGGTTTCTCAAATATCGACTTGAGACTGAATGACGGCTTCGTCCGCACTACTGACCTTAGTGCGCGTAAATTTGGCTGTCCGCAGTGGGTCAAAACTGAATCCATTACCAAATGCCACGCAGAGCCTGTTGAAGGACGTCCAGTCGCCATAAACGAATTGGGCAAAAATCAGGATTGCTGACCGCTGACCGGATTGTTCGGCGGGTATTGGGGCACCGGCTGGTTTTGCACAGGTTGCGTCTGCCCGATAAGAGGCTCGCTCGGGCCTGCAATATTCATCTGGCGGCCTTCGGGGCACGCCCGGCGCGGGTCGAGCCGACCATCAGGCGTATCAAACTCGGTATTGAAAATGTAAGTCTGATCGCACACCGAGACCTGTGGTGGGAGCCCGGTCTCGTTGAAGGCATCGTACCCGCCTTTTATATTTTGCCAGAAAGCAAAATCCGGGTGATCGCGATACTGTTCCATAGTGTCGTCGTTCATCCGGAACGGGAAGGCCTGGATCTGAAAGGCTTCCTGACCGCCAATAAGCGCGTCGCGGGCGAGCGAATAGACATCCCTGATTGTCTCGTCGGTCATGGAGTAACACCCCGCCGACGAACACGCACCGTGGATCATCAAAAAAGATCCTGTTCGGTCGAGGGACCGGTCAAAGGTGTTTGGGAATCCCATATTGAATGACAGGTAATAATCGCTCCAGGGGTTCATCTGCCCTTCGCTGACCATATAGAAACCTTCAGGCGCCTGACGATCACCTTCCGCAAGTTTCGGCCCGAGGATCCCCGACCATTTACAAATATTGAAAGAATCAAGCAGCCCGTAAGTTCCGGTGTCCGTCAGCTTCCAGACCTCAAGCTCGGATTCTTGTTTAAAGATGCGCATCATGACCGGATCATCACCGGTCATACCCCGGACCCGCATCCGGGTCTGTAACCGGTAGCTCAGGGGTTCCAGATGCTTCGGCATCTGTTGGGAACAGGCGGCAAGCAGGCCTGCGGTGCCCATCGCCAGCCCACCACGCATAAGGTATAAGAAGTCTCGTCTATCTGCCTGCATCCCGACACCGAACATGTTAAATTTCGCCATCACATTGCTGCGTACAGGTTAACGCATGTTTACCACCGCAAAACGACCGCATAGGCGCATAGTTTATTTAACATTTTGGCCGGAATTGGGCTACGCAAGTTTGCGTGACTGTTGCATCCGAAAAAATTCGACGGGAGGCAGACCCGGCCAACCTACAAGGTGCGCCCGATTTCCAGGAATTTCTCATGCCGGGCTTGCTTGACCGCCACGGCATCCAGGGATTTCAGGTCAGCCAGCGCACCTTCGATCGCATTGCCAACCGCGTCGATTGCGACGTCCGGTGACCGGTGCGCGCCGCCCATGGGTTCGGCGATGATCTCATCGATAATGCCGAAGGTGAGCAAATCCTGCGCCGTGATTTTCATATTGTTTGCGGCTTGCTGTGCTTTGGTTGAATCGCGCCAAAGGATCGAGGCGGATGCTTCGGGCGACGCAACCGTATAAATCGCGTGCTCCAGCATCAGGACCTTGTTGGCGGTCGCGATCGCGACGGCGCCTCCCGACCCCCCTTCGCCGATCACAACCGAAATATTCGGGACCCCGAGCGCAAGGCAGCAATCAGTCGAGCGCGCAATTGCCTCCGCCTGACCGCGCTCCTCGGCGCCTACGCCGGGATAGGCTCCCGCCGTGTCGATCAACGAAAGAACAGGGATCGCGAACCGGTCAGCCATTTCCATAAGCCGGACCGCCTTGCGGTAGCCTTCGGGCCGGGCCATGCCGAAATTATGATGCAACCGGCTTTCAGTATCCGATCCTTTTTCCTGTCCGATGATCAGGACCGGTTCACCGCGAAACCGTCCCAGACCACCAACAATGGCATGATCCTCGGCAAAGTTCCGGTCACCGGCAAGGGGCGTAAATTCGTCAATCAACTGCGCCACGTAAGCCTTGAAATGGGGCCGTTGCGGGTGCCGCGCGATCTGGGTTTTTTCCCAGGGCGTGACTTTGGAATAGAGATTTTTCAGGGTCTCATCAGCCTTGGCCTGGAGACGTGCGATTTCTTGCCCGATGGCGTCGGATGAATCGTCATTCGACAGGGCGCGCAATTCCGCCACCTTGCCCTCCAGTTCGGCCACTGGTTTTTCGAAATCAAGGTAGGTACGCATTACTCACCGCTTCTGTCGTTATCGGGCCGGTATCCCCGGCCACTAACAGGAATATAAATCGCCCCCGGTCAGGTTCAAGTCAAGAACAGTAGGCATTTAGATGGCAACATCGTAAATCATACCGGGCCTCACGACCCGTTACCCGACGCCCTGTCGGCAAGCGGGTGGTGGGCTTCCACCAGTTTGCGCAGGCGCTCAT
>JAJFGZ010000081.1 GCA_021775855.1 Hyphomicrobiales bacterium | reverse complement strand
CACAAGGCCAGAACGGGAACGGGATTGTAAAATGGAGTGTAAAATGATCCAGCGCGCACTTCACTTGCCGCAGCTAACCCATTGGAATGATTGGTGTGCCCTCAGGGGCTCGAACCCTGGACCTACGGATTAAAAGTCCGTCGCTCTACCAACTGAGCTAAGGGCACACGGCGCTGAATTTCGAGAATTGCAGCGCGAATAGTCATGCGATGGTGCCGTGCATACCTCTCTAGAGGATGCATGACAAGCCGCTTTCTGATCATCCAGGAGATGGAGCTAAATATGATTGGCAAATCCCCGGTATTGAACCAGGCAAAATCAGAACGCCGGCTATCTTGGGGGAATATCACCTGCTTCCCATAGCGCCTGGGTCTCACCGGAAAAATCTGAGAAGCGTCCCTGCTCAATAGCCCCACGCATGCCAGCCATCAGGTCCTGGTAATAGTGCAGATTGATCAGGGTCAGGAGCATGGCTCCGAGATATTCGCCTGACTTGATCAGGTGATGGAGGTAGGCGCGGCTATAGGTTCGGGTCTCCGGGCACGGACTTTCTTCATCGAGCGGACGCGGGTCAGCCGCGTGGCGGGCATTGCGCAGATTAATCTTGCCGCGCCGGGTATAGGCGAGGCCGTGACGCCCGGCTCGTGTCGGTAGAACGCAATCGAACATATCGATGCCTTCAGCGACTGCACGCAGCAAATCATCGGGGGTGCCCACACCCATCAGGTAGCGCGGTTTGTTCTCTGGTAAAAAAGGCACTGTCTCGTTGAGGATACGCAGCATCTCATCCTGGCCTTCACCAACTGCCAATCCGCCGATCGAGTAACCCGGAAAATCCATTGATACCAGAGCATTGGAGGATTTTTTTCTCAAGTCGGAATAGATACCGCCCTGGACTATTCCATGCAACGACCGGGTTGGCTGATTGCCAAACGCAACTTTCGAGCGCTCCGCCCAGCGCAGGGACAAATCCATCGATTTTTCGGCTTCGTCCTTTGTCGACGGAAACGGCGTGCATTCATCCAGTTGCATCTGGATGTCTGAGCCAAGAAGGCCCTGGATTTCAATCGAGCGTTCCGGTGTTAGCATGAATTTCGTGCCGTCCAGATGCGATTGGAACGCGACACCTTCCTCGGTCATCTTGCGCAACTTGGACAACGACATGACCTGGAATCCTCCAGAATCCGTCAAGATGGGTTTGTCCCAGTTCATGAATTGATGCAGGCCGCCAAGCGCATGGACCTCCTCTGCACCGGGTCTCACCATTAAATGGTATGTGTTTCCGAGCAGAATATCGGCGCCAGTCCGCTTCACATCCTCCGGGAACATGGCTTTCACCGTCGCGGCAGTGCCGACCGGCATGAATGCGGGCGTCCGGATTGTACCGCGCGACAGACCAATTTCACCGCGTCGGGCTTGGGCGTCCGTTGCTAAAACCTTGAAGGAATAGGGTGTCATGCGCCCACACTCTTTGCAGGCGACAACAGACAGGCGTCGCCATAGGAGTAGAACCTGTACCCCTCCTCCACCGCATATTGATAGGCTGCTTTCATGCAATCGAGCCCAGAAAATGCGGAAACCAGCATAAACAGAGTGGAGCGTGGCAGATGAAAATTTGTGATCAACATATCCACGCCGCGAAACTTATACCCTGGGGTCATGAATATATCTGTTGTCCCGGAAAAGGCACTTGTCGTCCCGGTCTCATTCGTCGCACTTTCGATCAGGCGCAGGGCGGTTGTACCAACTGCTACAATCCGGCCACCGGCCTGACGTGTCTTGTTGATCTTGTCCGCTAGACTTTGGCTGATTTCTCCCCATTCCGAATGCATCTTGTGGTCCGCTGTATCTTCGGCCTTGACCGGTAAAAAAGTACCCGCGCCTACATGCAGTGTCAGGTAACCGATTTCGATACCGGCGCGCTCAATGTTGTTGATCAGTTCGGGGGTGAAATGCAGTCCGGCGGTTGGCGCGGCCACGGCGCCATCCCTTGCGGCATAGACCGTTTGATAATCAACTTCGTCGCGCTTGTCAGTCGCCCGCTTGCCGGCAATATAGGGTGGGAGTGGCATCTCGCCTGCGGCGGCGATTGCCGCATCCAGTACACTGCCCGAAAAATCAAACGCAAGCGTGATCTCGCCGCCCTCGCCCCGTGAGTCGACAAAAGCGTCCAGGTTATCCGCAAAACACGCTGTGCCCGAGCCCGAAAAACGGATCCGGTCGCCGACCTGCAACCGTTTTGCCGGACGTGCGAACGCCCGCCAACGGGAGGAATCCAAGCGCATGTGGAGTGTGAATTCGATATTGGCCGATCCGCGTTCCGCGTGTCGGACGCCGCGCAACCGTGCCGGAATAACCCGCGTATCGTTGGCGATGAGCAGATCACCAGGTTTTAACAGATCCGACAGATCACCAAAGATGTGGTCGGTCAGACCAGGCGACCCATTGGGATCAACACACAATAGCTTCGAGGACGCACGGTCTTCCGGCGGTCTCAGCGCAATGCAGGACGGGGGCAGCTCAAAATCAAATAAATCGACACGCATACCCAAATACTAACTTGAATGGGCGTCCAAAATCAGGAATCGAGGTCAGCGACTATTTTCATGGAGACGATGGAATCCGGGTCCGATACAGGTTCGCCGCGTTTGATTTGATCGACATTCTCCATTCCCGAAGCGACCTTCCCCCATACAGTGTATTGCCCATCGAGGAAGCGGGCATCATCGAAGCAGATGAAAAACTGGCTATCGGCACTGTTGGGATCCTGCGATCGGGCCATCGAGGCGATACCCCGCACGTGGGGTTCATCGGAAAACTCTGCCGGCAAATTGGTCCCGGACCCACCTGTGCCGGTGCCCTGTGGGCAACCTGTTTGCGCCATGAATCCATCTATGACCCGGTGAAAAACGATCCCGTCGTAAAAACCTTCGCGCGACAGGCGCTTGATCTGATCCACATGCTTGGGAGCTAAATCTGGGCGTAACTCGATGACGATCTCGCCCTTCGTGGTTTCCAAAATTACGGCGTTTTCGGGATCCTGAACACTGACATTAGACATGCGATATCCTGTATACGGTTGAAATTGAAATTGTCCTGCGAAGGCCTCAGGCCGCGTCGGCAGCGACCTGCATCTGGATCATGACGTCCGGATCGGTCACGGTCCCCGAACTGGCATCGCCCTTGGTGATTTGATCGACATTTTCCATCCCGAAAATCACTTCTCCGATTGCTGTATATTGACCGTTCAACCAGTCACCATCAGCGAACATGATGAAGAACTGGCTGTTGGCACTATTGGTATCCGGTCCGCGCGCCATGCCGACGATACCTCGCGTAAACGGCCGATCCGAAAATTCCGCTGCCAGATTTGGCAATGACGAGCCACCTGTACCGGTTCCCGTGGGATCGCCGGTCTGCGCCATGAAGCCAGAAATAACACGGTGGAATTTATGCCCATTGTAAAAACCCTGGCGGGCGAGCGTCCTTATCCGCTCCACATGATTTGGAGCGGCGTCCGGTAACAGTTTTATAACGACCAGGCCGGATCTGAGCTGGATACAAATGATATTTTCCAAATCCTGGCCGGAGGCAGCGACCTGACAACCTGGAATTTGACTGACGACCGGAGGCACGTTGATATTGCTGATGTCTTCCGACGGCGTACACGCAGCCAACAAAAAAAGCGTTGCTGTCAAAACGTAGAGAATTCTCATTATTCTTGCCCCTTACTATGTCGGAAAACGGTCCAGCCTAACCACTGAACTTTTCCCGTAACATATCCGCCACATGTTTCGGTACGAATGTTTGCACATTCCCCCCCATAGATGCAATCTGTCGCACCAGGGTTGAGGATATATGCTGGACACCGGGGGATGCGGGAAGAAAAACCGTATGGACTTCCGGTTTCATTTCGCCGTTCATTCCGGACATCTGCATTTCGTATGTAAAATCGGCCGGATCACGCAATCCGCGTATCAATATGGTTGCGCCGTGCTCGGATGCGGCGTCAACAACCAATCTGTCAAACGTAACGATTTCATAGTCGAACCCGCCACGTTTTGCGAGCGGATGCAGGTCGTTTTTCAACATGGCCGTTTTCTCGTCGACCGAGAACAAGGGTGTTTTGCCTGGATGGATGCCAATACCGACAATCAACCGGTCGACGAGTGCCGCTGATCGTTCAAATATGTCCACATGCCCGTTTGTTACGGGGTCAAAACTTCCTGGGTAAAAACCAATCCTCATGGTGCCGGTTCCTTAGGCCTGCCGACGCAACAGCGCAAGCCAAATACCGCCGCCGATTAGGAAGGTTCCGCTGATGCGCTCCAGCAATCTGACCCGGTTGCGCGCCAGCATCGTACCCGCCCGACCGGCAAGCAGGGCATATGCGCTGTCAAAAGTCGTCGTTACAGCCATAAATGTCGCACCCAAAAAAGCAATTTGCAGGAACGTATCTCCGTTGGGATCAAGAAATTGAGGAATGAAAGCACCAAAAAAGAACAAGAGTTTCGGGTTGCCGAGAAGCACAACAAAGCCCTGCCAGAAAAAACCGCCATGAGACGTTTTGCTTGTTTCGACATCTCCCAATTTGCCGTCCGAACGCCAGAGCTTGATGCCCAACCAGACCAAATACGCCGCGCCAGCAAATTTCACCCAGTCAAACCATATTGCCATGGTTTCAACAAACGTGGTGAGACCGGCGAGTAGAATGACAAGCACCACTGCAACACCCAACTGAGTCCCGGCGGCGGTCAATAGCCCGGCCCTGGTGCCGTGCGCCATGCTGTTTGCCACGATGACCGTAACATTCGGTCCGGGAACAATCGTCAACACAAAACAGGCAAGTATGTACGCTAGATAAAGTTCAACAGATATAAACATTGCTCGATAGGCCTTAATCCAATCCGACTAGCCGACGAAGGCGCTAGGCTGTTGGCTCCCCGTCCTCATTTGCGGGCGGCTCGTCTTCGCCGTCCTCATCGTCGCTGTCATCTTCTCCGATATATTCGACGGCGACAACGTGTTCTTCTTCCACCGTATCGAAGATCGTAACGCCCTGGGTCCCGCGTCCGATAATGCGGATATCCTCTACCGGACAACGGATGAGTTGCCCGCCGTCGGTGACAAGCATGATCTCATCGCCATTCTCGACCGGAAAAGAGGCCACCAGTTTGCCGTTTCGCTCGTTAACGGTCATGGCGATGATACCTTTGCCGCCGCGGCCCGAGGTGCGGTATTCGTAGGACGAGGTTTGTTTGCCGTAGCCGTTTTCCGATACCGTAAGGATAAATTGCTCTGCAGCGCCCATTTCTGCGTATTTCTCCGGCGTCAGAGCGGTTTCCTCAAGATTTTCCTCCATATCTTCAGACGTAATCTCTTCCTCGTCGGGCTCGCCCGTTGCGGCGCGGCGAATGGCGTTGGCCTGCTTAACGTAAGCCGCGCGTTCGGCAGCGTCGGCCTCCACATGTCGCAGGATCGTCATCGAGATGACGCGATCATCGCCATCGAGCTTCATGCCGCGTACGCCTGTCGAGTTTCGCCCGGCAAAGACACGCACAGCGGAGGCCGGGAAGCGGATGCATTGCCCGCTTGCTGATGTCAGCAACACATCGTCGTCTTCGGCGCAGATCTGCACCCCGACAATGGCGTCATCTTCGGCGATCTTCATCGCGATCTTACCGTTGCGGTTGATCTGGATGAAGTCGGTGAGGCTATTGCGACGGACGGTGCCAGCGCGGGTCGCGAACATCAGTTCCAAATTCGCCCAACTCTCGGAATCATCCGGCAATGGCATGACAGTAGTAATGGTTTCGTCCTGCTCCAGTGGCAGCAGGTTGATCAGAGCCTTGCCGCGTGCCTGGGGCGCGGCAACCGGCAGGCGCCAGACCTTTTTCCTGTAGACAATACCGCGCGAGGAAAAGAACAGGATAGGCGTATGGGTATTGGCGACAAACAGCCTGGTGACGAAATCCTCGTCCCGGGTCGACATGCCCGAGCGGCCCTTGCCGCCACGACGCTGGGCCCGGTAGGTGGAAAGCGGGACGCGCTTGATATATCCCTTGTGGCTGACGGTCACGACCATGTCTTCGCGCTGGATCAGGTCTTCGTCGTCTACATCGCCAAAATCTTCAACAATTTCCGTGCGCCGGGGTGTGCCAAACTGCTCGCGGATCTCGGCAAACTCATCTTTCACGATTGTGAGAATGCGTGTACGGGAACGTAAAATATCGAGGTAATCCGCGATTTTCTCGCCGAGGCCGTTCAGCTCGTCGGATATCTCGTCCGCCCCGAGTGCGGTCAGCCGCTGCAGACGTAGTTCAAGGATGGCGCGCGCCTGTAGATCAGACAGGCGATAGGAGCCGTCGTCGTTGATCCGGTGCCGGGGGTCATCGATCAGCGCGATGAGAGGCGCCATATCTCTCGCCGGCCAGTCGCGGGCGCGCAATTGCTCGCGCGCGGTCGCCGGGTCGGGTGCGGCGCGAATTAGGCGGATCACTTCGTCGATATTGGCGACTGCGATCGCCAGCCCGACCAAAATATGGGCGCGTTCTCGTGCCTTACCCAGCAAATGCTTGGTGCGTTTACTGACAACCTCCTCACGGAAAGCGTTAAAGGCCAGGAGCAGATCGCGCAAATTAAGTTGTTCCGGCTTGCCGGCATTCAGCGCCACTATGTTGCAACTGAACGTCGATTGCAGCGCCGAGAAGCGGTAGAGCTGGTTGAGCACGATTTCGGCCATGGAATCGCGCTTGATCTCGATCACGACGCGGATGCCGTCGCGGTCGGATTCGTCGCGCAGGTCTGAAATGCCCTCGATCCGCTTGTCGCGCACGGCTTCGGCGATCCGCTCGACCATAGTCGCCTTGTTGACCTGATACGGCACCTCGGTAATAACCAGCGCTTCGCGGTCTTTGCGGGTAGTCTCGGTATGCACCCTCCCCCGCATGACGATCGAGCCGCGGCCTGTCTCGTACGCCGATTTGATACCCGAGCGCCCGAGGATCAGGCCACTGGTCGGGAAATCTGGGCCTGGAATGATCTGGTTCAACTCCAGGTCCGATATGTCCGGTTGATCCAGAAGGGCCGTACAAGCATCGATCACTTCGCTCAAATTATGCGGCGGAATATTGGTTGCCATGCCAACGGCGATACCGCCTGCCCCATTAACGAGGAGATTGGGAATCCGGGACGGCAGGACGAGCGGTTCGGATTCCGAGCCGTCGTAATTTTCCTGAAATTCGACCGTATCTTTATCTAAATCATCGAGAAGCGAATGGGCTGTCTTGTCCAAACGAATTTCGGTGTAACGCATGGCTGCCGGCGGGTCGCCGTCGATTGAACCGAAGTTGCCTTGCCCGTCCAGCAATGGCAGACGGAGGGAAAATTCCTGTGCCATTCGCACGAGCGCATCGTAGATCGATTGGTCACCGTGGGGGTGATACTTACCCATGACCTCGCCAACCACGCGGGCCGACTTGCGGTAGGGTTTGTTCCAATCATAACCGCTCTCGTACATGGCGTACAGGATGCGTCGATGGACTGGTTTCAAGCCATCGCGGACGTCGGGAAGGGCCCTGCTCACGATGACGCTCATGGCGTAATCAAGGTAGGACGTACGCATTTCCCGGGTAATCGAAATTGGTTGAATATCGCCCTCTGGGCGAGGTTCATCTTCAGGCGTCTTGGTGTCGGACAATTAGCATTTCCAGTGTGTCTAGAAT
The DNA here is from genome assembly GCA_021775855.1 of Hyphomicrobiales bacterium. Taxonomy (GTDB): domain Bacteria; phylum Pseudomonadota; class Alphaproteobacteria; order Rhizobiales; family NORP267; genus NORP267. The sequence goes on along the minus strand of JAJFGZ010000081.1, from coordinate 2,322 downwards.
CGTTTGATATACTAACCGATCAAGTAGGTTAAGGCCAGTCCAAGCGTTGCAAACCCGCTGCAATTTCCTCTTATTTTTTAATGAGTTATATTATTTTGGAATTATAATTTGCGTACTCTTGCGAATGCCAGGGGTTGTTTCAACGAAGCGAACTGATATCGTCTCCTCGCGCAATTCAGACTGGGCTCTCGACATGCCAACTGACTATCTTTTAAACGCCTTCGTAACGTTGTTTGTGACGATCGACCCGTTGGGTCTCGCACCGATTTTTGTTGCCATAACAGCTGGAATGGCACCCGCCAGGCGACGCTTGACTGCGTTGCGCTCGGTGATCATCGCAATGGTGATCCTTTGGCTGTTTGCCTATTTTGGCGAGAGCCTTCTGTCGACCCTTGGGATTACACTTGGCGCCTTCCGGATTGCAGGTGGGCTATTGTTATTCTGGATCGGATTCGAGATGGTGTTTGAGCAGCGCAACACGCGTAAGTCGGAGACTGCCGATAAGACGATTGCGGACCCAGTGGATCATGATCTGGCGGCATTCCCTCTTGCAGTACCCCTCATGGCCGGTCCCGGCTCAATTACGGCCGTCATCCTGCTCTCAGGCGAGGTCCCAGCAGGAGACTGGAAATTGCAATTGATGCTGGTTGGAATAGTCGCGACAATTCTCACTATATGTTTGTTGATTTTCCTGATGGCCGGATTGATCGAAAAGTTACTAGGCACCACCGGCCGGGTCATTTTATCTCGGCTTCTGGGCGTATTGCTTGCAGCCCTTGCCGTGCAATTTGTCGTTGATGGCGTTCGGGAATTGTTGGCAGCCTAGCGACCGGGACAATATAAATATTACCCGTCAAAATTGGGCGGGTTGCGGAGAATGGAATGGCGACGGGATCAAAAAAGGCAACGTATGCTGCATTGACGGGAAATGCCCTGATAGCGATCACCAAGTTTGTCGCGTCGTGGTTTACCGGCTCCTCGGCGATGCTTTCGGAAGCCATTCATTCAGTTGTGGATACCAGCAACCAGGTGTTGCTTTTATACGGCATGCACCGGTCCGAGCAGAAAGCGGACGCGGCCCACCCGTTCGGGTATGGGCGGGAATTGTATTTCTGGAGCTTTGTCGTCGCGATCATCATTTTTTCGCTGGGGGCCGGCCTTTCGATTTACGAAGGTGTCCTGAAAGTCCAAAACCCCGGGATTGTGTCCAGTCCCTATGTCAATTTTATTGTATTGGCGTTGGCCCTGGTTTTCGAAGGCGCCGCGACGAGTTTTGCGTTCATGGAGTTCAACAAACGGCGGCGCGGCAAGGGGTGGATCGAAGCTATCCGTGAAAGCAAGGACGCGGCCCTGTTTACCATTCTGTTTGAGGACACGGCTGCGATTATCGGACTGATCATCGCCTTTGTGGGTCTTGCAGCCGCGCATTATCTGGATATGCCCATCCTCGACGGCGTGGCTTCTATTGGTATCGGCGTCGTTCTGGCACTGACAGCAATGTTTCTGGCATACGAGACCAAAGCCCTTTTGATCGGCGAAGCTGCGTCCGACTATCTTCTGGTTGGTGTCAAAGGTTTTGTCGCCGACGAAGGTATTGTCACGAGGATCAATGAATTACGGACCATGCATATGGGTCCCGACGACGTCCTGCTGGCGCTTAGCCTGGATTTTGAGGATGGAATTGCCGTTGGCCGGGTCGAAAATGCAATCTACAAGCTTGAGAACAACATCAAGGGGGCGTTCCCGGAAGTGAAGCGCATATTTATCGAAGTCCAGGCTGCCGAGCATCACGCTGAAATTCTTGAAGCGGAAAATGCGCTCGATAACGATTGACGCCCTATTCTCAACGGATAGCGCTAGCGCATAAACGGACCAGCATTTTTAAATACGCGAGGGATCGGCGTAAGACCATCGCCTGTTTACGACAGTCCATGATGCTGTTGCGGGTCACCCCAAGAACGGACATTAGAGAATGACCGCAACGCGAAGGCTGCTGATTTCAACTGGCTTATCTAAATCCGATCCGGTCTCGATCCGGGATTGGAGACCCCGTTAAAACGGGATCTCATCATCCATTCCCTCGCCACCACCTCCGGAGCCGCCGACGCGCTCCATCGGGCCGGATGAGCCGAAGTCAGCGCCGCCGGAACTGAAACCTGCATCACCACCGCGCTCGTTGCGGCTATCCAGCATGGTGAGGGTTGAATTGAACCCCTGCAAGACGACCTCGGTAGACCAGCGGTCGTTGCCGTCCTTGTCCTGCCATTTGCGGGTCTGGAGCTGGCCCTCAAGATAGACCTTGGAGCCTTTTTTCAGATATTG
>JAJFGZ010000009.1 GCA_021775855.1 Hyphomicrobiales bacterium | reverse complement strand
AAATCAGGGTCGTTACGTCGTCGCCGCCGAACAAGGAACACGCGGGATTACCGGGCCGGCTGCAGCACGTCGTGGCCGCGACCGCCCAACCGGCCGAGATGGGAGAATTCTACCAGTCGGTCGTTGGGATGCGGCTCTCGGACTTTGTGCTGGACGCGGACGACCGGCTGATGGCGTCGTTCTTGCGCTCGGACGCCGAGCATCACAGCTACGCCGCGTTCCGTGGTGAGGCCGCCAAACTCGATCATTTCGCGATGGAAACCGACAACTGGAATGATATTCGCGACTGGGCCGATCATTTTGCCAGATTCGAGACCCAGATTTTCTGGGGCCCGGGCCGCCACGGGATTGGCAACAACCTGTTCTTCATGGTGCGCGATCCAGACGGCAACAAGGTCGAAATCTCAAACGAACTTGTTGTGCTTTCTGACGACGCCGAACCCGGCAAATGGGGACAGGGTTACAAGGCTTACAACCTGTGGGGCGAAGCCGCGGTTCGTCTATAGTCTTTCCGGTTCGTGCAATAATACTTGATATGTAATGGATTAACGATCACTATAATTTGTCGCTGGGCATCCGGAAAACGAAAACGGGAGTTAATACCCGTCAATTGAGTGCGAGCCGGCGTTGATTGGTGACACACCTAATCACAGGGAGGAATGAAACTAATGTTCTTGAAAGCACAGTTATTTGCAGGCCTGATGGCGGTTACGCTGCCTTTCGTAGCCGCACCCGTGCCAGCGCAGGCTTCGAACGAAGTCAAAATCGGTGTTGTGCTGACTTATTCGGGCGGTGCCGCCCAATTTGGCGAGCAGATCGATCGCGGCATGGCCCTTTATATGGAAACCAACCCGGAGGCTTTTGGCGGTCATTCAGTGACCCTGATCAAGCGCGATTCCAAGCGCCCCGGCGGTGATATCGCCAAGAATGCGGTGCAGGAGCTGATCACCGAGGAAGATGTCGATATCCTGGCCGGATTTGTCTTTTCGCCGAACGCGATGGCCAGTGCGCCCTTGGCGACCCAGGGCGAAGTTCCGATGATCATCATGAATGCAGGGACGGCCTGGATTCCGAGCCTGTCGCCGTATATCGCGCGGGTCTCGTTCACCATGTGGCACGCAGGCTACCCGCTCGGCCAATACGCAGCGAATACCCTCGGGTGCCAAACCGCCGCCGTGGGGTACACCGACTATCCTCCGGGCAAGGACAGCCGCAACGCTTTCCAGACCGGTTTTGAATCTGCCGGTGGGTCGCTGATCGATGATATTCCAATGGGCGGTCCCCGCGAAGTTCCTGACTTCACCCCGTTCTTCCAGCGCGTGAAGGACGCCGCGCCGGATTGTTTTTACGTGTTTGTCCCGGCCGGCAACCATGCCACCGCCGTGATCAAGACGTTTGCATCACTCGGAATGGCCGATGCCGGTATCCGTCTGATTGGCCCAGGTGACATTACCCAGGATACCAAGTTGCAGGATATGGGCGACGATGCGGTTGGCCTCATCACCATGCATCATTATGCCGCTGATTATCAGAACCCGGAAAACCAAGCGTTTGTAGCGGCCTGGAAAGCGGCATATGGCGAAGATTCAACGCCCGATTTCATGGCCGTTGGTGGTTGGGACGGCATGGCAGCGATCGCCTCGGCGATTGTGGCGCAGGATGGTGATGTCACCGCTGAAGGCACCATGGCAGCATTACGGGGGTGGGAGTTTGATAGCCCACGCGGACATATCATGATCGATCCGGAGACCCGTGATATCGTGATGGATTCGAACGTCCACGAGGTTGTCCGGCGCGACGATGGTCGCCTTGGTATCGACGTACTTGCCACGGTTCCGCAGGTCGCCGACCCGTGCAAGGCGCTGGCCATCGGCCGGTGCGGCGAATAAGTCTCTAGAATCTTCATGGGGCCTGGCGCGTGCGCCCGGTCCCATGAACAATCCTTCGATGAAATTGTGAGCGGGTGCATTTAGTCAAATGCCTGGGTTTGTTACAGCCGCCGTCAGCATCTTTTTTGACGGCCTGGCCTACGCCATGCTGCTTTTCGTCATATCCGTAGGCTTGTCGGTCACCATGGGGCTGATGGGCTTCGTCAATCTGGCCCACGGCGCGTTTGCCATGGCGGGCGGGTATGTCACCGTTGCTGCCATGAACATGCTCGGGGTGCCGTTCATCCCGGCGCTTGTATTGGCCTTCGTGATTGTAGCCATCATCTCGATTCCCCTGGAACGGTTACTCTACGCGCCACTCTACAAAGCTGGCGAATTGGACCAGGTGCTGATGTCGATCGGCATCATCTTCATGGCGATCGCTGGGGTTACCCTTATTTTTGGGCCCAATCCGCCGGCCATTGTTCTACCGGATTTTCTCAAGGGCCAGGTCGATCTCGGGTTCAAGACGTTCCCGACCTATCGTTTCTTCATGATTATTGTCGGGATTGTGATGGTCGTTGTGCTCTGGCTCGGTTTCGAGCGCACCATCATCGGTGCCAAAATCCGGGCGGCGGTCGACAACCGTCAGATGGCGCAAGCGGTCGGCATTGACGTGGACAAGCTGTTTATCCTCACATTCGCAATGGGCAGCGGGCTGGCAGCGATTGGCGGCGGGCTGGCAATCGATATTGTCGGGATATCGCCGACCTTTGCGTTCAACTATCTGGTTCTCTTTTTGATCGTGGTATCTGTCGGCGGGCTTGGCAGTTTGCGGGGCGCATTTCTGGCAGCGATTGTGCTCGGCGTGATCGATACGGCGGGGAAATATATCTGGCCGGAGGGTGGTGCCTTCTTCATCTACGTCGTGACAGTGGCGGTGCTGCTGGTGCGCCCGAACGGGTTCTTCGGAAAAGGAGAAACCGAGTGATGGCGAACAGGGCATCACCTGGCGATCCCGTCGTGTTTCTGCGCGACCGGACCCGCTGGCAATGGCCCGAGGCGTTGCCGTGGATTCTGGCGGTTGCCATTTTCTTTTTGCAACCGATTACCCTCAATCTCGGCGTCCAGATCCTGATCACGATTATTTTCGCCCTGTCGCTCGATCTGATCCTTGGCTATGGCGGCGTCGTGACCCTCGGTCACGCTGCCTATTTCGGCACCGGCGCCTACGCAACCGGCATGCTGTCCGCCCATCTGGGCTGGAACGAGCCGATTAGCGGGCTGCTTGCCGGGGCATCGGCCGCAGGCATTGTCGGTTTTGTAACCGGTTGGGTTTTGCTCAGGTATCACGGACTAGCACTTCTCATGCTTACCCTTGCGCTCGGGATCATGATGTCCGAATTCGCCAATGTGACGGAGGCCTGGACCGGTGGGTTTGACGGTCTCTCGGGTATCTCGATTGATCCGATTTTCGGAATATTTGAAAACGATCTCTGGCGGCGAAATTATTACTGGTATTCCCTGATCGTTTTATTCCTGGTGTTTCTGGCGTGCCGCCGGATTGTCCATTCGGCGTTCGGGCGGAGCCTGGTCGGCATTCGCGAAAACACCCAGCGGATGCGTGCGATCGGTTCGCCGGTCCACTTGCGGCTGGTGACGATTTACACGATCTCGGCCTTTATGGCGGGAACTGCCGGAGCTTTGTACGCGCAGGTGAACGCCTATGTCACGCTCGATGTGCTTAGTTTTGCGCGCTCTGGAACGGTGCTGATCGTGCTGGTTCTTGGTGGGACCGGCAGGCTTTACGGGGCGTTTATCGGGGCGTTTCTGTATATCTTGATCGAGGACGAATTGGCCAAGGAATACCCCGCCTATTGGGAACTCGGGCTTGGATTTATCCTGGTGTTGGCTGCGCTGTTTTTCCGCACCGGGATTTTAGGTGCGCTGGAATCCGCCACGGGATTGTTCCGGAGACGGGCCCCATGACTAACCTGCTCGAGGTCAAGGGACTGCACAAAAACTTTGGTGCGCTCAAGGTAACCCAGGACGTCCATTTGGCGCTGGCACCCGGTGCACGCCACGCCTTGATCGGGCCCAATGGAGCGGGCAAAACAACGTTGATCAACCTCATTGCTGGAGCACTAAAGCCCGATTACGGTTCGATCTTTCTGGATACGCGTGACGTAACGGGCATGAGCGAGGCGGGCCGGGTCAAATCCGGCATGGCGCGCACCTTCCAGATCAATCAGTTGTTCCGTAAACTCACCACGCTGGAAAACGTCGCCCTGTCGGTGTCTGAGCGGCTCGGGAGGAACCATGTTTTCTGGCGCCACGCGTGGCGAAATTCCGACGTGCTCGAAGAGGCCATGGCGCTCCTCAAGCGTCTGGGACTGGAGAGCGATGCGCTGACTGTGATCGAAGAATTGCCATACGGGCGGCAACGGCTGGTTGAAATCGCGATCACACTCGGTCTGTCGCCCAACGTGCTTCTGCTGGACGAACCTGCAGCCGGCGTTCCGTCCTCGGAAAGCCCGGTTATCCTTGATGCAGTCGACGCTCTCGGCGACGATATCGCTGTTCTGATCATCGAACACGACATGGACGTGGTGTTCCGGTTCGCCAAACGCATCAGCGTTCTTGTCGGCGGCGCGGTCCTTGCAGAGGGAGTGCCGGACGAAATTGCCGCCAACGAGCAAGTACGCGCCGTTTATCTCGGGGAGGACGCCGATGCCTGAGCCATTATTGCAGCTCGCGAACGTACACGCCGGGTACGGCGAGACGGTTGTCCTCGAGGAAATCAATCTTGAACTTTCTCAAGGCCAGTGCCTCTCGATCATCGGGCGCAACGGGGTTGGCAAATCGTCGCTGCTTGCCACCATTATGGGGCACGCTTCGCTGCGCGAGGGGTCGATCCGGTTTGGCGGCAGGGATCTGACGCGGATGGCCGCGTATAAACGTTGCCGGGCCGGCATTTCTTACGTTCCACAGGAGCGCGAAGTGTTTTCAACTCTCACCGTGCAGGAGAATATCGATGTGGCGATCCAGCCCGGAGAATGGTCGCCCGAGAGGGTTTTTGATCTGTTTCCAAACCTTGCCGCGCGTCGGCAAAACCGGGGAAATCAATTGTCCGGCGGCGAACAGCAGATGCTCGCAATCGCGCGGGCGCTGGTGGGAAATCCGAAATTGTTGCTGATGGACGAGCCTTCAGAAGGCCTCGCGCCTGTAATCGTTGAGGAGTTGGGCGGGGTGATTACGCGGCTCCGCGACGAATTCAAATTGGCCATACTGCTGGTCGAACAACATGTAAAATTTGCCCTCGAATTTGCAGATTCTGCGATCGTCATGGACCGGGGCAGGATTGTCTTTAGCGGGGATAGTAAAACCCTCATGGATGAAGACGAACTCAATAAATTTCTTGGGGTTGTAGCGTGATTCACTCTGACCGAAGAAAAGCCTTGAACTAGCCTCATTCAGTGTTCATCATAACGCCGCGTGGGGAAGACAGTTGCAATAGCCCTGGAGGCAATTATGAAACGGAAAATTACATCAACGATTTTTATGGCGGCCATGATTTCTGGCTCGTTCGCAGTCTCTGCGCCTGTAGCTGCGCAAGGCAATGCGCGCGCACAATGTGAGTACGAAGCCCGGCAGTCCGCCAATAGGCAGGCCCCTGGTCCGGGTGCCGGTGCTATCGGTGGCGCGCTTCTTGGCGCTGGCGTTGGTGCGATCATCGGCAATAACCGCAGCAGCGGAAACGCCGGTAGAGGTGCTCTGATTGGTGGTGGCGTCGGCGCAGTTGCCGGTGCTGCAACGTCCCAGAACCGTTGGAATCGTGCCTACGATCGTGCTTTCGCGAATTGCATGGCAACCACAAGTTACCGGGCGCCAGTGCAAGTTTACCGCGGTGGCCGATTCGAACCATGGTCGCCGGCATGGTATGCCGATTGTGACCGGCGGTATCGCTCGTTCCGTCCAAGTGACGGCACGTTCCAGCCCTACGGCAATGGCCCCCGGCAGTTCTGCCAGTAGCCGACGTCAAACGGAAATGATTGAAAGGGCGGTCCTTGGGGCCGCTCTTTTTTTATTCCGTTGACGGATCGTTGGCGCGGTTTACCGACTATGATAGTTTCCCGCATCTATCTGCATTGGAGAATCATTGATGAGCAATGTTTTTCGCGAAACCTCGAGCCAATCCTGGTTTAGCCGCCTAAAGGGCGCACTTTTCGGAATGCTGGCGGGGCTGGCGCTGTTTCTGATTTCGTTCCCGTTTCTGTTCTGGAACGAGGGCCGGGCGGTTGAGCGTTATAAGACTCTCCAGGAAGGCGCCGGGATCGTGTTGCCGGTGGTGGATGCCACAAGCCGCGACCCTGCCAACGAGGGTCGATTGATCCACATATCCGGGATTGCGGCTACAACCGAACGCCTGTCCGATCCTGTTTTGGGCATCAGTGAAAACGCCATTCGACTCGGGCGCAATGTTGAAATGTTCCAGTGGTGGGAAAGCACATCCAGTGAGACTCGTGAAAAATTCGGCGGCGGCACCGAAACCGTTACCACCTACGAATATCAGCAGGTCTGGTCCGATCAGGTCATCGATTCATCGCGTTTCAAACAACCCCAGGGCCATCAAAACCCGGGCCGATTGCCGTTATCCTCAGAGACCTGGCAGGCGAGCAACGTACTGGTTGGCGAATACCGGCTTTCGTCCAGCCTGATAGGGTCGATTTCCGGCGAAGAAGCATGGCCGGTCGGGGACAGTGTAACGATTCCCACGAGCCTTGGTAGTGCCACGCGGTTGGACAATGGAGGCATCCATGTAGGCGATCCGCAAAACCCGGTCATCGGCGATATCCGCGTCAACATGACAATTGTCAGGCCGGCGGATGTCAGCATCATCGCCGCCCAGAGGGGCGAAACGCTGGCGCCATTTCAGGCGGAGGCCGGCGGCACCATCCAACTCCTCTCGATGGGTCTCGTCCCGCCTGAAGAAATGTTTCAGGCGGCAGAATTACGCAACAAAATCCTGACCTGGGCGCTGCGGTTTGGCGGTTTTCTCATGATGTTTGTCGGATTGCGGCTGTTGTTCGGGTTGCTCCGGGTGGGAGCGGCCATCGTCCCCTTCGTTGGACGGATCGTTGGTGCCGGTATCGGCTTTGTCTCGGCCCTGATGGCGGGCAGCCTGTCCCTGATCACGATCTCAATCGCATGGGTTTTCTATCGGCCATTTCTGGGTCTTGCCCTTTTGGCGGTTGCTGCGATAGTTGGTTGGTTTCTCATTTCGCGCGTTCGAAAGGCGGATGTGGTATTGCCGGACGCTGGTGCGACAACAAATGGATAATTGTGCGTGATGGCGCGACCAATCAGGAAAGCGGTGTTTCCCGTTGCGGGCCTTGGAACGCGGTTCCTGCCGGCCACCAAGGCGATGCCTAAGGAGATGCTAACGGTTGTTGACCGGCCGTTGATCCAGCACGTGGTTGACGAGGCGCGCGGTGCAGGTATCGAGCAGTTGATTTTCGTAACTGGGCGCAACAAGGGCGTCATCGAGGATCATTTCGATATCCAGGCTGAATTAGAGCAAACGCTGGTGGAGCGTGGCAAAACCGACGAACTGCACGCCCTGGCGCGGGACCTGCCGGGTCCGGGAGAAGTCAGCTTCACCCGCCAGCAGTCACCGCTTGGTCTCGGCCACGCGGTCTGGTGTGCACGCCACCTGGTAGGCGACGAGCCATTTGCGCTGTTGCTGCCGGATGTGCTTGTGCGTAGCGGGCGGGGGTGCTTATCCCAGATGGTGGATGTGTACCAAAAACACGGCGGCAACGTTGTCGCCGTCGAGGACGTGGCGCCCGAAGAGGCGCACAATTACGGCATCGTCGCGCTCGGGAAGGAAATTGACGGGGCCCATGAAATTTCGGGGATGGTTGAGAAACCGGCTCCCGGCACTGCGCCATCCAATAAGATGATCCTCGGGCGCTATATCCTGCAACCAAAGATATTTGATATTCTCGAAGATCAGGCGGAAGGCGCCGGTGGTGAAATCCAGTTGACCGACGCCATGCTGCAATTGATGCAGCGGCAGGATTTTTACGCCCACACGTATCGGGGAAAAAGTTACGATTGCGGCAGCAAAGTTGGGTTTTTGACCGCGAATATCGCGTTCGCACTGGATCGCGGCGATCTGCGGACCGAAATGCTGGCGTCCCTCAGGAATCTGCTGCAGGAAGAGACCGAAAACTGTGTGCCGGAAGAACCCAAGATTTCGGTCGGCTGAAATCATCTAAGTGGGAATTTCATGACGGAAAACATTGCGGACGGCCTGATCAAGGGCGATGACGGCGTGGTGCGGTGCTGGTGGCACGGCGGCCTGCCGGACTATATCGAATATCACGATAAGGAATGGGGGCGGCCCCAGGGCAACGACAATATTTTGTTCGAGAAAATCTGTCTTGAAGGGTTTCAGGCCGGTCTCAGCTGGTTGACGATACTGCGCAAACGGGAGAATTTCCGTGCCGGATTTGCCGGCTTCGATTTCCGCAAAATCGCCAGGTTCGGTGATGCCGATATCGAACGGCTTGTGAAAGATGCCGGGATTGTACGCCACCGAGGCAAGATCGAATCGACCATCAACAATGCCAAGCGGGCGATTGAAATGGTCGACGAAGCTGGTTCGTTGGCAGCGTATTTCTGGTCCCGCGAACCGGATACATCTTCTCGCCCCGTCCGCATCGACAAGGCCGCGATGGGGGAATTGGGAAAAACGGCCGAGTCGATCGCGCTCTCAAAAGACCTCAAAAAGCGCGGCTGGTCGTTTGTCGGACCGACCACCGTTTATGCCTTTATGCAGGCCATGGGCCTGGTCAACGATCATCTGGAAGGGTGTATCTGCCGCGATCAGGTGGAGCAGCAGCGCACGGCGTTCAAGCGGCCTGTTTGATCCCGCTAACTGCGCAACCGGTAGCCGGTTTTGAATATCCACCAGATTATGCCCAGACAGAGCCCGAGAAATAGCGCGATCATGGCGAGGCTGATTTCAACCGACACATCGGCGACCTCGAAAAAGCTCCAGCGGAATCCACTGATCAGATAGACGATCGGGTTGAACATGGTGACCGTTTGCCACGCCGGGGGCAGCATGGATACCGAATAAAAGCTTCCCCCCAGAAACGCCAATGGCGTGACCACCAGCAGCGGCACAACTTGAAGTTTCTCGAAATTGTCGGCCCAGATCCCAATAATGAATCCGAGCATGCTGAAGGTGACCGAGGTGAGCACCAAGAATAGCATCATCCAGACGGGATGGGCGATTTCAAGGGGCACGAACAGCCCTGCTGTCGCCAGAATGATCAGGCCGAGAATGATCGATTTGGTCGCCGCTGCGCCCACAAACCCGAGAACGATTTCGTAATAGGTGATCGGTGCGGACAGTATTTCGTAGATGGTCCCGATAAAGCGCGGAAAATAAATTCCGAACGAGGCGTTGGCTATGCTCTGGGTCAGGACCGAGAGCATGATCAGGCCCGGCACGATGAAAGAGCCGTAGCTGATGCCGTCGACCTCTTGGATCCGCGACCCGATCGCCGCGCCGAAGACGATGAAATACAGGATTGTCGAGATGACCGGCGCCATAATACTCTGGCTGAGGGTGCGCCAGGTGCGCATCATCTCGAACATGTAAATGGCTTTGACCGCGCGGAGATTCATTTTCTGTCCTCCACTAATTTAACAAAAATTTCTTCAAGCGATGTCTGGCTGGTGCTGAGATCGCGGAATTTCATGCCCTCCTTGTTGAGATCGTTCAGGAGCGCCGTGATGCCCGTCCGGTTCCCCTGGGTATCATATGTATAGACCAGCTTAGCGCCGTTTTCGGCCAGTGCCAGTCCGTCCCTTTGCAGCGTTTTTGGGATCCGCTTGATCGATTTGTGTAGCTCCAGCGTCAATTGTTTCGAGCCGAGTTTCAGCATTAGGTCGCGTTTGTCTTCGACCAGCACCAATTGCCCGTGGTTGATGACCCCGACCCGGTCGGCCATTTCCTCGGCTTCTTCGATATAATGGGTGGTGAGGATGACGGTGACGCCGCTGTCGCGGAGGTCCCGTACAACCTGCCACATTTCCTTGCGCAGCTCTACATCGACCCCCGCAGTCGGTTCATCAAGGAAAAGGATGTCGGGCTGGTGGGACAGCGCCTTGGCGATCAGGACGCGGCGTTTCATGCCCCCCGACAGGGTCATGATGGTGTTGTCCTTGCGGTCCCACAGCGAAAGCGCCCGCAATACTTTTTCGAGATAGGCGAGGTCCGGCTTCTTGCCAAACAAACCCCGCGAATAGGAAACCGTATCAAGGACACTCTCGAATGTTTCGGTGGTGAGTTCCTGGGGCACGTATCCGATCACGGAGCGGGTTTTCAGATAGTCCCTCTGCACATCAAGCCCGTTGACTGTGACCTTGCCACCAGTCGCATTGATGATGCCGCAGATGATCCCGATCAGGGTTGTCTTGCCTGCCCCGTTGGGCCCGAGCAGCGCAAATATCTCGCCGCGCCTGATCTCCAGATTGATGCCCTTCAGGGCTTCGAACCCGTCGGCATAAACCTTGGTCAGATCCTTGATTTCAATAATTGTCGACATGGGACGTGGCATGGCCTTTGGCTAGAACAGCCGTACTGCATATCCGCAATTGAGGATTCGGGCAATTCTTCACTGGGAATTGAGCAGAATAATCACCCCGGCGACGATCAGGACGATGCCGATATATTCGCGCGAACTGGTGGTTTGGGAAAAAAGCCGCCGGGAAATCAGGCCGGCAAATAGAACCTCGACCAGCGCCAGTGTACGGATTTTAGCGACGCTTTCGAGCGCAAACGCGAGGAACCACATTTGCGACGCGAACGCGCCGAGGAACCCGGCTCCGAGGGAGAGACGCCAATTGGTGAGGATCTTCTGGGCTGTCTCTGGCGAGCGAAACTTCAACCAGAGGCCAACCAGCACCGTTTGCAGGAACAGCCCCATCACCAGAATGTTGGTGGCGGCGAGGACAAAAAATTCGGTATCGACCGCGCGGATGGCGCCCCTGAAGCCAACTGCCGACAGCGCAAACAATGCGCCCGCGCCGACCCCGAGCAATAATGGTTTTGCGCCCATTTCATCGCTGGCGTTTTTCTTTGTCGACAAAATGATCACGCCGCAAGTCGCGACGAGGATCGCTGCCGCCAGCCAGAGCGAGACGGCCTCGCCGAGGAAAAGAAGCGCGAAGAGGGCGACCTGGACGGGCTCGGTTTTGATAAACGCGATCGTCACGACGAACGAGCGGCGCTGCATCGCGGCCAGCATCAGCGCGGTTGCCAGAATTTGCGCCACCGCGCCGAGCAGGGTCCAAAGCAGGATCGTTGCGCCGGGTAACGGTGGCGGGCCGTATTGCAGGGTGACGCCAACGAAGAAAAGGCAGGCAAAGGGGAGACCGAACAGGAATCGCACATGGGTCGCGCCGGCTGTCCCGAGGATGGTGGTCAGGTCGTGTTGAAGGGCGTTGCGCAACGTCTGGCTGAGCGCCGCGACAAGCGTAAAAATGACCCAAAGCCAGGGCATGATCAGGGTGGTCAATTCCATGTTCAGGTAACGGTCGTGGTTTGCGCATTGGCAGCTTTGGCCAGCTTTTGCGGGTCAGCGCCAAAAATACAGCGCGGGGTCCCGGCGGCTGCAAAAACTTTATCGTATTGCAGCAAATCCCGGTCGATCCAGGTTTTGATCGGCGCATCAAAGCCAAGGGGTGGGATGCCACCAATGGCGTAACCGGTATGGGCGCGCACGTAATTGGCGTCGGGACGGTCGAGGGGCTCGCCGATGACTTTGGCCATTCCGCCAACATTCACGCGGTTTTCACCCGATACCAGCAGTAAATAGGGCGATCCGGTCGAGCGGCCCGAAAATACCAGTGACTTGACGATTTGGCCGACACCGCAGCCGCAGGCAGCGGCCGCTTCTTCCGCGGTTCTGGTGCTGTTCGGCATTTCCGTGATGTGGATATCCAAACCGGATTTAATCGCCGCTTCGTGGAAGCGTTGCGCGCTTTTTGGCAGGTTCATGGAGATAGTCCCAAACACGCTTTCGATTGAATTTTGTGTCCGGACTCACATTTCCCGACCGGCATGCTATTATGCATCTGATGCGGCATCGACTCAATTGGTAAGCGCCATGGAACATAACGACGATACAATGCCCGTACCGGTTCCTGACAGCCGGCTCAAGGAAGCGATGCACCGCGCCCGGGAAGAACAGGCCGAGCGCACCGACGTGCTGGTCGATATGCGCGACGCGGAAATTGCCCGTCTTGAAGTGTTGCATGGCGGTCTCGGGGATAGCCTCAAGGTCATCCCTGCCGACAACGATATGTTCGAGATCGTGTTGAGCCGGGGCAACAAGCCGCGGTTGTGGATCGATATGCTCGCCTTTGTCGTGATGGGCCGTGACCGGCGGACCTACCGGTTCATGCGAGACACCAGGGACGGCCGGCAGGTTCTGTTTGAATCGACCGACCCTGATACGGTTTCAACGCGCATCCACGATTACGCCGCGCACCGCATTATAGAGCGTGAAAAAGCACTCGACGCGGCGGGTGACTATGCGGTTTTGCCGATTGAGGCCGAGATGGACGCAGACGCTGATTCAGAGTCCCAGCATGCTGCGGCGCGGCGCGGCGGGTTCGGGTCGGTGTTGGCATCATTCATTCTCGGAATGGTCGCCGGTGTCGCGGTCCTGCTCGCCTATGGATATGTCCAGATCCCTTAACCCCTGATCGACTGATCCAGGATCAACTGATCCCGGGACCAGATTGATCCGGCGGATGGTTTTGAACATCCGTATTTTGGGCTTTAGCCTTCGTGACACCATATCGATTCGCCATTCGTCACCATCTCTGGCGATCCCGTAGAGATTATACTGCGCTGGCGGACGGCCTTCCTTGTCAATCGATGACGCGGAGGGTACGCCGATCACCGGCGCCCGGCCCGAGGGTGTCGGGCACCATGCGAGCGTATCGGTGTGATTGTGGCCGTGCAGAATGAGCTCGGCGCCGACCCGGGCAACGAGCGCCAATAGCTTGTCCCCGTCCACCAGCCGCTTGTGGCGTTTTGCCTGATCCGTGATAACCGGGTGGTGCACCAGGATGACGCGGAACAGGCCCTGTTTTTTCATGGAGGTGAGAATCCGCCCGACGGCAGACATCTGGGCATTGCCTACTTTTCCGGTTGCCATGAAGGGCCGGGTGGTGATGGCGCTGGATATGCCGAGAATGCCAACATCGCCACGGACCCGCAGATACGGAAATCCAGGTATGTTGGAGGGTGTTCCCCGGTCCGCCATATCGCCAGTCATATAGTCCGCCCATTGGCCAATCCCTGTGGCCTCGGACACCCTGACGTACGTATCATGGTTGCCGGGGATTACGCTGACCTGGTCGGGCCGTCCGACTTCGGGCAGCCAGGCGCGGGTTCGTGCGAATTCAGAGGGCAGGGACAAGTTCACCAGGTCACCGGTTAGCGCAATATGGTCGGGTTTTCGGGTTTTCAAATCCTGCAGCAGAAGATCGAGCGCCCAGTCCTGGTGGATGTGTTCGCGGTTCCGACGGAGATTGATATATCCGGTGATGCGTTTGTTAAGAAGTTGGGTCCAGGACGGCGCCTGGTGCAGGGCCAGATGGGGATCGGAAAAATGGGCCAACGTGAACATATCAACCAGTATAGGAAAATTACTGTCAGAGTTGAAATGGAAAGCACACTGTTTGATCAATTGGCAGTCCGGGCATGACAAAAGCCGCCGGATTGTGTTAAAGGCGGGGCAGCCCATGAAAAGGGCTCCTAATTCTGGACTGGGACGATGGATAAATTGGTATTCAGGCGACGACGAATTCAGGGCCCGGGATTTCCGGGAAGCGACCTGTATTGCCCGGCGTGTGCCTGATGGAACCTGGTCATAATTCGATCCAGCCGACTATCAAAACCGACACCTGCCGGGGCTGAATTTTCTCCCGTCCGGGGTGCCGTCATGACAGAATTGAAGTTTGAAATCCGGTTGGAAACCCCAGCCGATAACGAAATTATCCAAAACCTGCACGCGCTGGCCTTCGGACCAGGACGGTTTGTGCGCACCGCCAGTCTCATGCGCGAAGGGGTGCCACCGGTGGCATGTCTTTGCCACACCGGATGGCTTAACGGGTCGCTGATCGCCTCGATAAAATTAACGCGGGTCGTAGTCGGGAGCTCGGCGGGTCTTTTGCTGGGGCCGATCGTGGTCCATCCGGATTTCGCCAGTCGGGGATTTGGCCAGAACCTGATCCGGAATGCGATCGCGGAAGCGCGGGACGCCGGTTTTCGCTGGATCATCCTGGTCGGCGACGCGCCGTATTATGAAAAGGCCGGTTTTACAAAATCACCGCGCGGGAAAATTACATTTCCCGGTCCAGTCGATCCGGACAGGGTGATGGTAATGGAACTGGAAGCGGGAAGCCTCAACGGTGTAACCGGGCAGCTTCTAGCGCCCCTCCCGGAACCAGGTCGTACTGAGTAACCCTAGAAGCAGCGCGAGCCCCAGAAGACCTGCAAACAACGACAGGGAATACGTGTCGACGATGGTCGATGCCGTCACCCGTTTGAATCCGATCCAGCCGTCGCCAGCCCAGCTGCGGGGATCGCGGAGAGGTACGATACGCGGCATCCGGAATACAGTCTCGGCTTCGCTGTCACGAACCGTATCGACCCAGGCAATGGCCCCTCCGGTTTCTTCCGCGAGCGGCGCCAACAGCCGGTCGGTGGCCGTCACGTTGGTGAGTTCGATCGGGTTCAAAGGACCCACATGGGCGAGCGTTGACTGGTCGCTGTCGTTGACGCGGTAAATCCCTTGCCCAGAGACGAGAACGGCTCCGCGCCAGATCCCAGGGGCCGAATTTTCGAGTTTCACGGTTTCGGTTGATCCGTCTGGTGCGGTGACCAGCACCTCTTCAACGTCATCAGCCATGGTGCGGCGTTCGATCATCAGGTTGGCGCCTACTGTGGCCGCAACGATGCGTTCTTCGTCAAGCTCTGGCTCTTTCATCAACCAGTGCGAGAGCCGCCGCAACAATGTGATTTGTGGCCCACCGCCTTCGAACCCCCGCGACCAGAGCCAGGCCTGGTCCGAATGAAGCAGGGCGACACGGCCTTCTTCTTCGTGGCTGAGGACCAGCAGCGGTGTATCGCGAGGGCCGCTCATCACAGCCTGGCCGCGTTCAGGGACGGCCTCAACTATGCGCAGCCAGCGGCCCCATTCGGGCTGGTTTTCGCCTGTCGGATCGTAATTGGCACCAGGAAGGTCGCGGGTGACCGGGTGCCGGTTCCCGATATCGGTCACGCTCGGATAATAGGGAACGCTGATGACCTGGCCGGTCGGTTGGGTAGGCAGGACTGGAGCGACCGGGGTTCGGTACAGGCTGCTGGCGGCAGCGTATTCCGGGCCAGCAGCCACCAGAAGTGCGCCGCCGTCGCGCACGTATCGGCTGATGTTGTCGAAATAGACGGACGGCAACACGCCACGTCTTTGGTAACGGTCGAATATAATCAGGTCGAATTCGTCGATCTTGACCGAGAATAACTCGCGGGTCGGGAAGGCGATCAGCGACAATTGATTGATCGGGGTGCCGTCCTGTTTTTCTGGTGGGCGCAAAATCGTGAAATGTACAAGATCGACAGCCGCGTCGGATTTCAGAAGGTTGCGCCAGGTGCGCTCGCCCGGATGCGGTTCGCCGGAGACCAACAGCACGCGTAGATTTTCGCGGATCCCCTCGAGCGAAATCACAACGCTGTTGTTGGCTGTGGTCAGTTCCCCCTCCAGCGGCTCGACCTCGAGTTGAAACACGTTTGCGCCACCATGTTCGACCTTGAGCGACAGGGTGATGGTATCGCCTGTGGTGATATTGCGGGTGGATTTAACTTCGCCGTCGTAGCGAATTGTGACCCGCGCCCGCGTGATTCCGCCAACACCCACATCGCTGACCCGAAACGTGACCTGTTGTTCTTGCCCGACTATGCCGAAGCGCGGGGTCTGGCCGAGAATGATCCGTCGGTCGCGCTCCGAATTGCTGCCGGCGATAAAGGTGTGAACCGGGGCGTCGAACCCGAGCGCACCGAGTGTCTCGGGCACGTCATGGACCTGGCCGTCGGTGATCACTACGGCGCCGGCAATCTGTTCCGGCGGAACGTCGGACAAAGCGCGGGCAAGGCCTTCGAACAGGCGCGTGCCGCCCGTCGTGCCACCGGAATCGGGGGCGATGGTCCGGACTTCGAAGCTGGCATAGTCGGCGAAGCGGGCTTCCAGTGCCTCCCGGATAGCATCGATGGTGGCGGGTCTCCCGGCAAGCTCCGCGCTATCCGAAGTGTCGACCACCAGCGTGACAATGCCGGGCAACGGGTCACGTTCGATGCTCGTGATGGTGGGGTTAAGCAGGGCAGCTAAAATCGCCACGAACGTCAATCCACGTAGAGCCGCACCGCGCTGCCGCGCCCAAAATATAAATCCCGTCAGAACCAGAAAGACCAGGCCAAGGCCGGTCAGGACGGGGATCGAGAATAGCGGCGAAAATCCGATATTGAGGTCCATGCCTACTGCCCCAATCGTTCGAGCAGGGCGGGGATATGGACCTGGTCGGCTTTGTAGTTGCCAGTGAGGGTGTACATCACGATGTTGACGCCGACCCGGTAAGCGATTTCCCGTTGTCGGTCACCGCCGGGAATAACGGGGAAAGCCGGCCGCGCGTTTTCGTCGTTTGCCCATGCGGCGGCCATGTCGTTGGAGGTGATCAGGATTGTGGAAACGCCATCGGAATTCCCCTGCGCTTGCAGGTCCGTATTGTTGGCCCCGGCATTGCCCGGGGCTTCGGTCCATAACCTGCCACCATCAAACCGGCCCGGGAAATCCTGGAGCAGGTAAAACGCCTTGGTGAGGACATGGCCGACCGGCACCGGTTCGATCGCAGGGATGTCCAGATCTGCAAGCAACCTGCGCAGGGCGGCCATGCCGCGTCCGCCTCGGTCCGGGTTGAGCGATATGACCTGCTCCCGGGTATCGAACAGGATGGTGCCGCCGCGCCGCATATAGGCGTCGATCCTGGCAACGGTTTGCGTGTCGAGCGGGCGGGCATCCGGGTCGATTGGCCAATAGAGCAGCGGGAAAAATGCCAGCTCGTCGCTTGAGATGTTGACCCCGATCGGGTCGCCGGGTTCCATCGCGGTGCGTTGTTGTAAAACCTGGCTGAGGCCCACCAACCCGGCCCGGGCTGTTTCGTCGATTTCCAAATCGCCGGTCAACACGTAGGCGAGCCGCGTCTGGTCGACGGCGCGCAATGCAAATTCCTCTTCTGCTGAGAGGGCCGGACCGATCTCCGCTGTTTGGGCCTTTGCCAAATGCCCGGCTGACATCAGAAAGATTGCTGCAATGAGCGTATTTACGGCTGAGCGACCCGCTTTCATGGAAAACCGCCGTATCGAACCGGAGAGAAAAATCACGGCCAGCGCATCCAGCAGGAGGAAGCCGACTGCCGCCAACAACAGCCAGCGTTTCATCGGTTCCGGCGCAAGCCTGCCATAGGTCAATTGCCGGACACTGGCGGGAAACGCGCCAAGCGGCGATATCCGGTCGTCTGAATGGATGGTATTGAGGGCCAGCAGGTCGTTGTCACGTCCGTAAAATCCCGGCGGGGTATCCGGTCCGGCGCGCTTGCCTGAAAATTCATTTGCCGCGATTGGAATTGCGGTGCCCGGCGGTGGCCCGGCAATGCCTGACGCGTTGAGCGAGGTGACCGGAGGCAGGCTGATGCTTGTGGCCTGTTCCCCGCTATCCACTATTTCCACCTGATCGACCTGACCTGATACACCCGAATGTTCGACAAGCCGGCGCAGCATATCGACGAAAACGCCCGACAGCGGCAGGGTCGACCAATCGGGGCTTGCGGTAACATGGAACAGGATCAGCCAGCCCTGGCCGTCGCGGATCCCGGTCACGAGCGGCGTGCCGTCCTGCAATCTGGCCCAGATGCGCTCGGGCAGGTCGATATCGGGTTCTGCCAAAACCTGCCTTGATACCGTGACGTCCCCGGGGACAATCAGATCGGCGAAGGGGCCTGCCGGTGAAAAATCGGCAAGGGGTTGAGGCGTGCTCCAGGAGAGGGTGCCGCCCAACGTGCGGGTCCCCTGGCGCAATCGCACCGGCAACAGGTCTGATGGGCCCGCGGCGAGGCGGGGCCCGGCAAAACGGATCAGCATGCCGCCATTCTCAACCCAGGTGGTGATTTCTTCCCGAGCGTCATCGGTGAGGTTGCCCACATCGGACATAATTATCGCGTTGACCCGCTCTTCGATCATCCTGTCCACCGTCTCGGGCAGCGTTGGTTCGTCGCCTACGCGAATTTCGGCGTACGGCGAAAGCGCTTTTTCAAGATAGAATAGCGGCGACAACAGGGGTTGCGCGGCGTCAGAATTTTCCCCGGAAATCAAGCCAACCCGGCGCCTTCGCCAACTGTCATCGAGCAACCTCACCGCGCCCGCCGAAGATTCCCCGACAATTTCGATGCGCGTGATTTCGTTCCGTAGCTCAAGCGGCATGTCAAAGCTAACCGGTACAGTTTTCTCCCCGCTGCGCAGGTTGAAACCCTGTACGCCAAGAAGACGGCCGTTGAGTGCGCTGGCCTCAACCCGCCCCTCGCGCGCCGGGCCGGCATTGACCCGTTCAACCGAGACGGTCAATCCAGTGCCGACTTGCTCGGGTGCGGACAGGATGAGGGCATTTGTGCCCGGTTCGGGGACAAAAGCGGTGAGCGAGGATTGCGGGTCGAGCGCAAGTAGAGAACCGGCAAAATTATCATCGCTTCCGTATCCAAGACCGTCGGAGAGCCAGACAATATGTGGGGCATCCTGACTATCGATGGCCTCGGCAACGCGGGTCAGAATGTCAAATCGCTCCGGCGCGAGGGGACGCGGGGACATCGCCTCCAGGCGCTTCAGGGCGTCGTTCGGGCTTTCCATCAATATACCGGCGGGTTGATTTACGGGTGTAGTTCCGGTGATCGCCACGGGCATACCGGTTTCGCGGGCGCGCTCGATTTCGTCGCGCGCAATGTCCTGGCGGATCTCCCAATTGCGCGCCGCCGCCCAGCCATTGTCGATCACGATCAGGAGCGGTTTGGCCGGGCCGTCGGCGCCTGGGTCGGGCCGGAGAATGGGTTCCGACAGGGCAACAATGACCAGCGCGGCGATCGCGATCCGCAGCGCCGTCAGCCACCAGGGGCTGTGGGCCGGGGTTTCCTGCTCGTTGCGGGTATCCAGTAACAGGCGGATTGGCGGGAAAAGTGTGATCAGCGGTTTCGGCGGGGTGAATCGCAGCAACCACCAGATGACCGGCAGCAGGACAAGCGCCCACAGGATCAATGGCGCGCCAAACCCCAGGCCCGCAAATATACCGGTCATGGGCCCGCCCCCGTAATCTGGAAGCGGGTCGGCGCGGCAAAGGCGCTGGCGTGGTATTCGGCAGTCAGGTTGCCATGGAGCGCCAGCAAGACGCTGTGCGGCGGCTGATCCGTCCGGTGGGTGAGGAAGGTGCCGTCGATCCGCCGGGCCAGGCTTTGTAGCCGGGCACGCAACAATTGAAGGCGGCTGAGATATTCCGACTGCAGGCTCTCGGCCCGGCCCGAACGCAACCGAGTTTTGCCGTCGGGCGCGACGAATTCCATATGGCCTTCAAACGGAAAACTTTCCTCCGCCGGGTCGAGCACCTGGACCAGATGGCAGCGCACGCCTTCGGCTGCGATCGATTGCAGGCAGGGTTCCAACAGATCGGCGTCGCCAAGAAAATCGCTGAAAATAACATAGTCCGAATAGGAACGGATGGCGCCGGAGGGAGGCAATGTGGCGTCTCTTGTCGTGTCCCCCATCCGCGCGATGGATTCGGCGATACGGCGCGGGGTGGTCTTGGAAAGCGACGGGTTAGTCAGTTCCGGAATCCCGACACGTTCGCCGGAACGGACGAGCAGGTTGGTCAGCGCCAGTGCCAGAATGATCGCGCGGTGTTCTTTGGTGACGTTGGCCTGCACCGAATTCCAGCGCATCCCCGGTGACCGGTCGGGCCAGAGCCAGATTGTGTGGGCGGCTTCCCATTCCTGTTCGCGGATATAGATGTGATCGTCTTTTGCCGAGCGCCGCCAATCGATTTTTGACGCCGGGTCGCCGCTCTGGAAACGGCGGAACTGCCAGAAGGTTTCGCCCGTGCCGGCTCGCCGCCTGCCATGCAGGCCGTGGGTGACGGTGTGGGCAATCCGGGTCGCGTCAACCAGGAGGTCTGGAAGATCACTGGCCACGCCGCCGGCGTCGTGAACCCAGTTGACCCAATCGGGCCCGGGATTCGTGGTCTTGCTGTTGCGCGGTTCGGCCAATCGGTCAGCCCATTTTTGCAGCTAGCCGGGCGATCAGGCCGGATATCGTCTGGCCCTCGGCACGCGCTGCAAAGGTGAGCGCCATGCGGTGCTGAAGGACGGGTTCGGCAAGCGCGGTCACATCGTCGATCGACGGCGCCATCCGCCCTTCGATCAACGCGCGGGCACGCACCCCGAGCATCAGCGCCTGGCTGGCGCGAGGCCCTGGGCCCCAGGAAATCCAGCGGGTAACGTCCTCGTCGCCTTCACCCGGGCGGGCGGCCCGCACCAGGTCAAGGATCGCATCAACAACGCTATCGCCAACCGGGATGCGGCGGACCAGACGTTGGCATGCCATCAGGTCGTCGGCGTCGAGTACCGCGCTCGGAACGTATTGATCGACGTCGGTGGTCTCGAAAAGCATGCGTCGCTCGGAGTCAATATCGGGGTAGGGCACATCGACCTGCATCATAAATCTGTCAAGCTGGGCTTCCGGAAGGGGGTAGGTGCCCTCCTGCTCCAGCGGGTTCTGGGTCGCCAATACGTGGAAAGGTTTTGGCAGATTGTGCCGCTCACCGGCCACTGTGACGTGGTATTCCTGCATCGACTGCAGTAGTGCGGCCTGTGTCCGTGGGCTGGCGCGGTTTATCTCGTCAGCCATCAGGAGTTGCGAAAAGACCGGGCCCTTGATGAAGCGAAACGAACGTTTGCCGCCCGCACCTTCCTCGAGAACCTCGGAGCCAAGAATGTCGGAGGGCATCAGGTCCGGCGTGAACTGGACCCGATTGGTATCCAGCCCAAGGACAATGCCGAGGGTTTCGACGAGTTTGGTTTTAGCGAGACCCGGGACCCCGACCAACAGGGCATGACCGTTGCAAAGAAGCGTTATAAGCACCTTGTCGATAACCGGGTCCTGCCCGAAAATGACTTTGCCGACGGCCTTGCGGGCACGGGCGATTTTCGTCGTTATTTCCTCAACCTGGGTCAGGATATTGTCGTCTGTCTTGGTGGCTGGTTTCATTCTCTTTTCCAGAAAATTTTGGGAAACGGTGTTGGTCGCCCGGATGCTGCACTGTCCAACTCATTGTGGCCGGCTGATGACCGGCGCTGATTGGTAATGTAATTGGCATTCGCGTCAATTTCTAGCATAACTGGTCCCATGATATCGAAAATGACAGGTCTTGGCTCAATCGAGGTGCAGGCGCGCAAAGCCAAAAAGCGCGGCCCCGCGCCGGTCCATTTGTGGAATCCAGACTTTTGCGGCGATCTTGATATGCGGGTCGCGTTTGACGGCACCTGGTTCTATATGGGCACGCCGATTGGGCGCAAACCGCTTGTGCAGTTATTTGCCTCCGTGTTGCGCCACGACGAGGACGGTAAATATTACCTTGTCACACCCGTGGAAAAATGTGGGATCGCAGTCGAGGATGTGCCGTTTCTCGCCGTCGAAATGATGGTCGAAGGCACCGGGCAGGACCAGGTTATTACCTTTCGCACCAACGTGGAAGACGAGGTTGCAATCGACGAAGACCACTCGATTCGGTTCGAGATCGAAGACGACACGGACGGGCTGCGGCCCTATATTCTGGTGCGGGCGCGCCTTGAGGCACGGGTCTCTAGATCGGTTTTCTACGAGCTTGTGGCACTCGGGTGCCACGAGATAATCGACAACATCTCGCAATTCGGGATCTGGAGTTCCGGAAAATTTTATCCGATGGCAAAGTCGGAGACCTTGATGGAAGACGCATGAACAAGGCATGGTCCGACCACGATCATCGATTTTCAATCGAGAGGTTTCTGGCGCTCGGCCGGCAAAAACTCGATCTGAACGTGGCGATAGAGTCGAACAACGTGTCGATCGAGGCGCCGCGCGGGGATCACGTCCTCAATCCCGGGTATGGTCCGTCAGCCGAAACAATCGCCAAGGGGTTGCGTCCTGCCGCCGTCCTGATCCCGATCATCGCGCGGGAAGAAGGCGCGCAGGTGCTTTTCACCATCCGCACCGACCACCTGCCGTCGCATGCGGGTCAGGTGGCGTTTCCCGGCGGTAAAATCGAACCGGGGGACGCGACTCCGCTTTCAGCCGCGTTGCGCGAGACCCACGAGGAAATTGGGCTCGAAGAGAGTTTCGTCGATCCACTCGGCTACCTGCCGCCCTACCAGACGACAACCGGGTACAGGGTGACGCCCGTGGTGGGGGTTATTCGCCCGGGCTTTGAACTGGTGCCGGACGAAAACGAGGTGGAGGACATTTTTGAGGTGCCTCTGGAGTTTCTGATGGACCCGGTCAATCACACTAGGGAAAGCCGGGTCTGGAAAGGGCGTGAACGGCATTTCTTTGTCATTCCGCACGGCGAACATTATATCTGGGGTATTACGGCCGGGATTGTCCGGCTGCTCTATGAGGAGATATTCATCTCGTGATCCGCATTGCATTTTTTGAGTTTCTGCTGTTTCTGGCGCCGTTCGGGATTTACGCGGCCTATCTATATCTGGTCAAGGAACAGCGCCAGGCCGAAGGTTTCTGGCGGGACGCGCCGGTATTCAGGCTGTTCCTTGCGGGCATGGGGCTGATCGCGGCCGGCATGGTTGGGTTTGCCACTTTTTCGGGCAACGACAAGGACAGCGAATATGTGCCGGCGGTGATCCGCGACGGCAAAATAGTGCCGGGATATTTCGAAGAAACCGAATAGGCGCCATCATGAGCGATGATCGCCTGCCGGAAAATGCCAGCTGGATTTTTGAGCCAAATCTTCAGGACCTGCTTGGTACCTTGAGCCGCGATGGCGCGATAGCGCGGGTTGTCGGCGGCGCGGTCCGCGACACACTCAGCAAAATGCCGGTGGGCGATATCGATATTGCCACGGAATTTGCGCCCGATGACGCCGCCGGGTTTCTTCAAGGCGCAGGGTTCAAGGTCATCGAGACCGGCAAATCCCATGGCACGATAACAGCGCTTCGCGACGGCAGGGTGTTCCAGGTGACCACGTTGCGGGTCGATGTGCGCCCCCATGGACGCCACGCCGAAGTGGCCTTTACTCGGGACTGGGAAGGCGACGCGGCGCGGCGTGACTTTACAATCAACGCGATCTACGCCGATGCCGATGGCAGGATCCACGATCCGTTTGACGGGCGGGCGGATCTGGCCGCTGGGCAGGTTCGATTTATTGGGGACGCGGATCAGCGTGTCCGCGAAGACTATCTGCGGATTCTGCGCTATTTCCGGTTTCTGGCGGCGTTTGGATCTGGCAAACCTGATGCCGGTGGTTTGGCTGCCTGTATCCGCGGTCGCGCTGGCGTGGCCGACCTCTCGGCGGAACGGTTGCGTGCGGAATTGTTGAAATTGCTCGCGGTGGATGACTGTCTGGCCGCAGTGGAGGCCTTCGCGCATACGGGTATCTTGATGGATATTCTCGGCGGTGTGGTTCAACCCGGTACTCTGGCGCAGTTGGCTGAAATCGAACGGCATCTGGTGCGCGATCCTGATCCACTGCTCCGGCTTGGCGTACTGGCCATTCGAACGCGCGAGGACGCGGCGCGCTTAGCGGACCGTCTCAGGCTTTCGAACGACGAGCATACCCGGCTTGCGACCGCGCTCGACGAAGCGGGGCATTTGTCGCCCGTGCTGGCGGAGGCCGGCTGGAAAGAGAATCTATACCGATTGGGGGAGGACACCTTTCGAGACCGGGTGCTTTTCAACTGGGCGCGGTCGGGCGCGGGATTGGACGCGGCGTGGCGTGATTTATATGAATTGCCGGAAAGGTGGACGGCGCCCACACTTCCGTTGCGCGGCGAGGATGTTCTTGCGCGCGGGATCGAAGCCGGTCCCGATGTCGGACGAATTCTGGATAGGGCGGAAGACTTATGGATCGAGGCGGGATTTCCGGGAGAGGATTCCGTCATCCTCAAACTGCTCGATCGCGCGATCGCGGATGCTGGTCCGGCTTAAGGCCACTTTGCCTCGGGCGGCATCGACGAGAGGATCGCATCCACGTTGCCGCCGGTTTTCAGGCCGAACATGGTGCCCCGATCGTATAGCAGGTTGAATTCCACATACCGCCCGCGCCGGATCAGCTGTTCTTCGCGCTCGTCTGCCGTCCAGTGTTTGTCCATATTTCGCGCGACCAGCTTCGGGTAGATACCGGCAAATGCGGTACCGACGCTTCGGGTAAAGGCGAAATCGGATTCCCAGTCGCAGGAATTCAGGTTGTCGTAGAATATCCCGCCAATGCCGCGCATTTCGTCTCTGTGGGGAAGGAAGAAATACCGGTCGCACCAGGCTTTGAATTCTGCGTAATCCGCGCAATCATGGCCGGCGCAGGCCTGTTCCATAGCTTTATGGAAGTCTATCGTGTCGGGATCATCCTGGGTCCGCCGGGTGTCCAGCACCGGGGTCAGGTCGGCGCCGCCACCGAACCAGTTTTTCGATGTTTCCACGATTCGGGTATTCATGTGGACGGCGGGCACATGGGGGTTTTGCATATGGGCGATGAGCGAAATCCCGCTTGCCCAGAATCGCGGGTCCTTGTCGGCCCCCGGGATGCGGCCACGGAATTCTTCGGAAAATTCGCCGTGGACGATCGAGACGTGGACCCCGACTTTCTCGAATACCCGCCCCTTCATGATCGACATGACGCCGCCGCCGCCATCCCCGTCTCGCTGCCATGGCGTGCGCACAAAGCGCCCTGCGGGCAGGTCCGACAGGGGACCTTCGCCGATCTGGTCTTCGAGCGCTTCGAAGGACGTGCAGATTTGATCACGCAGCTCGTTGAACCATGCGGTGGCGCGGGATTTCTGGTCGTCGGACAGGGCGGGCATTGGCTGGCTGGTTTTCTTCAGGTTTGGATTGTCCGGGAATTTGAGCCTTTCCTAATCAGAACAAGCGTTGAGAGTCCAGTTTCCCCCGTCATCCCGAACAAGTGGCGGTCCGAATGGTCTGCATGTCACGGAATTGATCCGCCGGGCGATCCAGGATCCAGTCATTGGGATTTTCTGCTTGGCACGCCTGCACTGGATTCCGGTTTTCGCCGGAATGACCGGGGACTGGTTCGGCCGAATGCACAGAACACGTGCGCTCAAGAAGGCACTAGCCGGTAGCGCCACTAGAAAGAAAAGCTGCCCGGAATCCGGGCAGCTTTGAGGCAGGCTGGGAGGACGTTCAGGTGGCGGGTTCGGGTGCGGGACCGGTATCGCCCTTGCCTGATTTCATGTCTTTCATGAACTGGTCAAATTCAGCCTTGTCCTTCGATCGGCGCAGGGATTCGAGAAATTCCTTGAACGCGGTCTGTTCGTCTTCGAGGCGGCTGATTGTTGCTGCCTTGTATTCGTCAAAGGCGCTGTTACCGCTTGGGCGGGTGGATCCGCCCATCGACCGCGCGCGTCGTTTCCAGTGCCGTCCTTTACATCCCATTCGGTTGCTCCATATCAGAAAGAACAAGAGTGCCAGACCTAACGGCCAGAAAAGAATAAATCCGAGGACCATCGCTGCGATCCAAGCTCCCTTTCCGTAGCCGTCCATCTTCTCGATCAGGTCCATTGTCGTGCTCCAGTGTTAATGTTACTAACATTTACATAGGTAGAGATTGGCGGCGGATTGTCAAGAGGACGTACAGGTAAATTATGGGGGAATATTAGGGAGATCAGATTTGTGTGTTCAGAGATTGAGGGGCGAACAGGCCGCCTGGAGATTAGCCAGGTAGAGAAGTTCGGGGGTACATTGGACAAGAACCCTGTGCTGGGTCTGGTCAAAGCAGGACGGACTTTCGATAGCCCACGGTCCCAATCTATCAGGCAACCAGGAATCAGCCGATAGACCGGTAGCTGGTCATCTGCATGTCTGCGGCAGACTCACGGATCGGGATGAAGGGTTCGCAAGCGTTAGACCCAAACCGGGCGCCGATCTTGTCGGCATCCGAAAATTTGATGACGACAATCACTTGTCTTCCCGGCCGTTCAACACCTCCCCGGTTTTTCCGGTACAGAGAGAAGCCTGGCTCCATAGGGTTTGATAATTACCTTGTTGGCCGTGAGGTATTCACGGAATTTGGCTGGATCTTTTACGTTGAAGCGAGAGATCAATATCGCGGGCGACTAGGCTACCTTTCTGGCGTTGGTTTCGCGCAGAGCGGGCACATGGTGTTCGCGCCATTCCGCACTGTCCTGACAGAGAATCGGGGATTTGAGCAGCACGTGGTTCAGGTTTTTTTCTATTTCGTCGGGTTTTGGCGCCGTCGTGATCAGGATTTTCATAAAATCTGCAAGCGCCTTTAACCGCCTTCTGAATGACGGAACCGCCCCGGGGCGTTCGGATACCGCTCTTCTGGCCAAGGCTTCAAAACTTTCTGGTTCACGCCCGCCAACGCGCTTCACAGCGTCTGTTGGCGCGCCAACGGCAAAAGTTCCCCGTCGATATTCTTCCGCGTAAATGCGCAGCTGCGTTACGGCAGCTTCGGAATAGTTCGACGGCGGCACAGCTTTCAGAGCTTTGAGGAACATTTTCTCCGAGATGTTCTGGTATTTCACTCGTCGTCCCACGACCCTGCCGATCGTGGCGGCGATCTCATTCGGAGACAATAATTCGGGGCCGGTCGGGCGGTAGGTTTTCCCCGCATGGGTACCCGGATCGATCAGGGCTCCGACGACAACGGACGCGATATCTTCATTCGATGGTGGCGCATTCTTTTTCTCATCACCATCACCCAGTGGCATGGTCAACATCCCCAACTGGGCCGCCATCTCCAATACCATCAGGTAATTATCAGCGAACCAGCCGACATTGATGGTGGTCACGGTCATTCCGGGGCTCATTTTGATAAGGGAATCGCCGAGATAAACGTCTCGGGTAAACAACGATGGATGGTCGGGGTCCGCCAACCATTGGCTGATGGTTACCACGTGTTCGAGCTGCGCCTCATGGGCAGCGACTGTGAATACCGCATTGAAATGCAGGCCATTTGGTGCGGTCGGTGCACATTGATAGGCGCGTCGAACACCTGCCATGGCGCCGCGCATGTCGGTCAACGAATATTGATCTCCGACAAATATCTCGGCGCCTGCAGCCTCAAGGCGGGCCGAACGATCATCGGTTTTGCGTACAAATGCCCGGACCGGATATCCCTTGCCGAGAAGCTGGAGAGTTGTCGGCAGGCCGGTTTTGCCCGCGGCGCTGGTGACGAGTATTTTCGGTTTGGCAGACATGCTGAACTCGCTTTATTCAGGTGGATATGGCTTGTTTCGAGGTTTGAAGCGTATGGTGGGATTGCATATATGCTTTTCACTATATTTAATCAAGTTATAAGTTGATAATATCTAGTAAACTGCCACAAAGGGAAATTATGGCTCGATCACGCCGCTACAAATTGCTTTGTCCGATCGCTCGGGCACTGGACAGGATTGGGGATCGCTGGACGTTGTTGATCCTGCGGGACCTGCAGGCGGGGCCGGCCCGGTTTTCCGATTTGCAGAACGGGCTGGTCGGGATTGCCCCGAACCTGCTGACCGACCGGATGCAGAAGCTCATGGATGATGGGCTTGTCGAGAAGAAGAAGGCGGAGTTTGGCGTTGTTCTCTACGTGCTTACGGAGCTTGGCTGTAAAACCAACAATGTCCTGTTTGAGCTGGCGATGTTCGGCGGTCGATTTGAGCCCGACGAGGAGTTGCAGCGCCCCGGCAATCTTCGGACCATCGTTGTCTCAATGCGAACGGCTTGCCAGCGTGTTGTGACGCGGGACTTGAGCTTCGACGCTCAGCTTGTGGTTGACGGTGAGGCATTCGTTCTTTCAGTGAATGAGGGGCATGTCGGGATGTGGGTGGGCACGGCAGACACACCCGATGTGGTCTTTGCCACGTCCTATGAGCCAATGATTTCCGCCGCCGAAGGTGAGATGCCGATGGACAGGTTTTTGCGGGATCACGTCACCATTACTGCCAATACCAAGGGGAAAGAACAGGAATTGATGACCTTGTTGGGGGCCGCCATGGTGAGTTTTTCGGAATAGGGTTTGATGTCGCGCTGTCGATGGCCATCTCGGCCAGGACCTGGCCGACAACAGGTGCAAATTTGAGGGGCAGCGACCTGCACACAAATAACAAAAGCCTGG
Source organism: Hyphomicrobiales bacterium (assembly GCA_021775855.1). Lineage (GTDB taxonomy): Bacteria > Pseudomonadota > Alphaproteobacteria > Rhizobiales > NORP267 > NORP267. Next base: position 909 of record JAJFGZ010000009.1, on the reverse strand, counting down.
AGCTTATTGGCGCTGTCCTTTCGCGTTACCGAAATCCGGGCATTCGACAGGTTGTGTTCCCGCCGGCCATTTCGCGACTGGATACCCGCACCATGCTCTGGACGGCCCTAGTCCCGCCTCTCCGGAGATGACAATTATTTGTAACCCACGGCAATTGAAAAAGCTGGTCATTGCACAAGCTTTTGGCCACAATCCTGTAAATTCGATCCTGGAAATTGCGTCCGATGGTCTGTTTCTGATCGCATGGCAATGCTCAACAACTTCATCGTGCGCTGGTTTGCACCCCTAGCTGGCGTCGTTGTCGTCCTGTCGGTGGTGTTGTTTTTTTATAGCGATTTGAACTTCGGCCGGTTTCTCCTAGAGTTGAAAGGGGCGAATTTCTGGTGGATTGCGGTGCTCGCTGCCGCGATACTTTTGGAGCAACTTATTCAGGGCTGGAAGTGGCGCCAGCTTCTTTACGACTTGAAATCCATTTCAAGCTGGCGGTTGACCGGGGCTTTCCTGGCCGGGTATGGCGCTAATATTATTGTCCCATTGGGCGTCAGCCCGCTGTTGCGTTCGTGGCTTATCGCCAAACTTGAGGGATTGGCTATATCAACTGTGCTGGTCACAACAGCAATTTCCCGTTTCATCGATGGCATTGTCTTTGCCTTCATTGCGGGAATTGTCGCCGTCGCCGGACGAATCCCCCGCGTTGAAGGTGACCTGCAACTGGGATTGGCTGCCGCTGGGGGACTCAATCTCCTCATTTTCTCCGGTATCCTCTGGGTGCTGTTCAACTCACGCGCTCAATTTGGAAGGGACGATTCCCGGATCAGCCGGTTTCTCGATTGGCTGGCGGTAAAGAGTCGTGGGAGGACTGGCGACCTGCGTTCCGGATTGGCCAAAGGTATCCTCTGGCCGCGCCAG
>JAJFGZ010000080.1 GCA_021775855.1 Hyphomicrobiales bacterium | reverse complement strand
CGACAAATTCGCGACCGGTCAGATTGTCGACCAGCACTGGCGGCAGGTCATCTTCGCGCATCCCAACTGGAGTCGCGTTACAGACCAGGTCAAAGCCGACGGGATCCGGACTGCCTTCGCTGACTTTGCCCGGAAAGACCTTATTCAGACGAGCAATCGTTGCGGCGCGGCGCGCTTCGTTCACCTCGTGGATAGCCAAATGCGCCACACCTTGCTCCAGAAGCTCGTAGGCAATCGCAGCCCCAGCCCCGCCAGCACCGATCAGAAGGGAGCGTTTGTCCCTGACGTCAAAGCCAAGCGCCCGAATGCCACGCAGATAACCCAGCCCGTCGGTGTTGTCGCCGAGCCATTTGCCGTCGGCCCGCCGCACCATCACGTTGGTCGACCCGGCATAGCGGGCGCGATCCGTGATCTGATCGCAAAACGCTAAAGCTGCGGGCTTATGTGGGACTGTGACAATAATTCCATCGACATTTTGTGCTTGTTTGACGGCGGCGACGAAATCCGCCAGCGCTTCCTGTGCCACATGGATAGGAACCAATAGCGCGTTGGCCCCGCCATCCACCATCTTTTGCGTCAGCGAAGCCGGTGATTTCACCTGCGCAATTGGATCGCCTACAATGAAGAACACCCGAGTTTCGCCGTCCAAGCGCACATCCATATCAACCCCTCCCGGAATCTGAGCGTAAGGGGTCAGATATGATTGCGGTCGCGGAATTCCCCGGTGTGAAGAATGGTACTGAGGCGTCATCAATCGGAAAAATCATTCCGTCAGCTCCAAACCGGATGCACTTTCATAGGTCATCAGGCCCGTGGCCGCCCCGTTATTTCCGGGGAGCAGACGCGCGGCATTAAATGGCGCTGTCGTTAAAGCGCCGAGCGTCGGGTTCAACCGGCGCAACGCGCTATTGCCTGCACGTCCTTCGGTTGCCGCGCGGCGCTCCTCCAACGAAAGAAACGCCATTGCAACGACATAGGATTTAGCTTGAGGTCGCACGATTTCTCCTACGGCACTCCAGACAAAATCTATCGCGTGGGCATTGGTCACCTGCGCCGTTTTCCTTTCTGCATTGGTTCTGCACCGCGTCGCCTAAGAAATTTCATCATACTATTCGCGCAAAGGAGCTGGAAATCCATATCAAAGGTCGCTGCAACCTATAAGATATTGCTATGAGTTTGACCTGGCCAAAGCAAATTTGACCGAAAATTTCACAAATTAGCTTGACCCCTGAACGTTGTGCGCACTTCAGACTGAAATATTGATTGCCGTGGGTATCGAGCGCCATCACGGTTTTTGCAGCCTTGATCCGCCGGATGGTTAAAACGTTGTCCAGTGTCATACTTTCCCCTCCCAGAGTTTCGACCGCCCTGACTGTTAAACTCGACCGGTACAAACTCCTGTCTCTCCCGCGACGCAAGAAATCGCACACCATCCGTGATCAGAACCTGCATCAGTCCAGCCCCATCGCCGCACGTGCCGCGACATAACCGAACACAATGCCCGGTCCGATCGTGATACCCGGACCCGGATAGATACCTCCCATGATCGAATTCATGTCAGCCCCGCAGGCATAGATCCCATCAATCGGGCTTCCGTCTTGCTGGATCAGTTGTGCTTTTTCGTTGGTCATCAGGCCCGTGGCCGCCCCGATATCTCCAGGGAACAGACGCACGGCATAATACGGCGCAGTTTTCATGGCGCCGAGTGTCGGGTTTGGACTGTGCATCGCGTCACCGTTTACGCGCTCATAAACCGTCTCGCCGCGGTGGAAATCTTCATCAACGCCGGTCCTGGCGAATTCGTTCATCCGTGCAACGGATTCGGCAAGCCCGTCTGCATCTATTTCCAGCCTTCCGGCCAGTTCTGACAGGGTCGCACCGGGGACAAGATAACCCTCGTCAATAAATGGTTTGAGGTTTTTCTGACCGGGAATAACCATGCCCAGGCCAAACTTGCGTAAGGCAGTGGCATCAGCAATCAGAAAGGCCGGGATGTGGCTTCCGTCCCGATCGGCGGCGTACATCGCACTGACGAAATCATGGTAGCTACGGCTTTCATTGACGAACCGTCTGCCGTCTTTACCGACGGATAGAACGCCTGGCTTGCTACGGTCCAGCACGAAATGCGGGAATGCGGCCATCGTCCCGTCCCTGCGCTTGCGGATTGAGACCGGCGCCCAAAAGCACGGCTGCGCAGAACTGTCGGAATAATACGCGCCAAGGCCCAATACGATGTCATGTAGCTCCCCCGTATGACCGGGTGCGGAAGGGCTGACCTCTGGTTGCGGGCTTGGCAGCATCCGGGCCCGCTTATCCGGGTGACGCGTAAACCCGCCGGTGGCCAGGATGATGCCCTTTTTTGCGGTCACGGTGTGACCTCCCGCCAGAACCAGCCGCTGAATACCGTCGCCTTGCGGTTCAATTCTAGTGACCTGCGTCTGGGTCACGATGTCGACGCCCAGCTTGCGGGCCGCCGCCAGAAAGCGCCCGATCAAAGCATTTCCCATCAACAGCCGCGTGCCTCGACCGTAACGTGCTTTTTGCAGATAATACTTCGCAACGATCTGCACCGAATAGGCCAGCGACTTCAGCGAGGTCTTCATTTTCAGCAGATGCGGAATGTCGTCGCGGTCAATCATCATGCCGCCCAGAATGGTGAATTCCGGGATGGGCGGCCGGATCAGGTTCAGGTCGTCGCCCAACTGGCTGCCATCAAACGGCTCCGGCTCCAGGGCCCGTCCGCAGGAGGTGCTGCCTTCCAACTCGTAGAGATAATCGGGGTGGAACGGACGCGCGCGAAACGCGATCTCGGGCCGACTTTCAAGAACACGTAACGCTTCGGGCCCGCGCCGGACAAATACCTCGCGCATGGCACGCGGGGCACGGTTGCCAACGGCTCGATCCAGAAAACCCAGTACGTTTTCCGGACTGTCATCGGGGTTCACTTCGACGCCGTGATCCGTGTTTGGTATCCACGTTGTCGCCCCGGAATAGGCAGATGTGCCGCCCAGGAACTCCGTTCGCTCGACCAGCAAGACCCGACCACCTGCCAGTGCCGCGCTGACAGCAGCTGACATGCCTGCCGCGCCCGAGCCGAGAACAACAACGTCATACTCTGTTGCCATTCCAGACATCGTAAGCTCTTGTTTTTCTGGCATTTACCCACAACGACGCTACAGGACGCGGTTCCGCTCTCTACTCACCGTTATCGTTTTTTAGAAACTCATTCAAGTTTTAAATATTCTTCCATTTTTGGAATAGCCTGCTATTATTCTATTCATGGAAATTTGCAGGTGGGTTCTTTTTGTCCGCAGGAATCAAGGGAAAAGGGTTTGAATCTGAGAATCGCGATCATTGGCGCCGGCGTTATCGGGCGAACACATATCGCGGCCATATCGGCGTGCGCAGGTGTTGCATTGTGCGGTATCCTTGACCCGGTCAGTAAAATCCCTGGTGTCACGCACTATTTGGACATGCAGGCGCTGATCGCGGATTGCCCGGACGGCGTTATTCTCGCGACACCAAACGCCCTGCATGCGCCCATGGGAATTGCCCTGCTCGAAGCCGGCATTCCCGTTCTGATTGAAAAACCATTGGCCGAAACCGTTGAAGCCTGCCGCCTGTTGATCGCTGCAGCGACCAAGAGCGCCACGCCTGCCCTTGTCGGCCACCACCGCCGCTACAATCCGATTATACGTGCCGCCAAGGCGCAGATCGAGAGCGGTGCTTTTGGTCAACTGGTCGCGGGATCGGTGATCTGCGCGCTTTACAAGGCTGAACGTTATTTTGAAGAACGCTGGCGCACTGTCCCGGGCATGGGCGGGCCAGTGTTGATCAACTTCATTCACGAGCTGGACTTACTGCGACACCTGTTCGGCGAGGTATCGAATATAAGCGCCTTCACATCGACCGCCCAACGGGGGCTGCCGGTAGAGGACACCGCTGCCGCCGTTCTGGAATTTGCAAATGGCGGTCTCGTAACGGTGTGTATGTCGGATGCCGCGGTTGGACCATGGGCATGGGACCTTACAGCGGGCGAAAACCGCGAACGGTTTCCCGCACACTCTGCCGTATCCCATATGTTTGCAGGCACCCTTGCCGGATTTAGCCTGCCGGATTTAGCTTGGTGGTCGCACTTGGAAGCGCCGGACTGGACTAAAAAACTGGTGCAAAAAAAGCTGCGGCCAGACGACGAAGATGTCTATGTCTCCCAGATGGCACATTTCGTGGATGTTGTCCGTGGACAGACCAATCCGATGGTCACTCTCGAAGATGGTTTGGCCAATCTGATGCTCGTTGAAGCGATCCATCAATCCGCCATTCTAAACGCAACCAACCAACTTGATCTTTCCCCGCCGGCCCCTGTGGTTGAGCGTTCTTTGAGAGAGGGAGCATAAAATGCCCGGCGTAATGGCACGCACGTTATCTATTCTGGAAATGCTGGCGGCCCATCCTGACGGTTTGGCCGTTGGCGTCATTGCCTCAGAACTTGATATGCCAGTAAGCGCTTCACATCGGCTACTCAAAGAGCTGTCTCAGTACGGCTATGTGCGCCAGGTGCGCAGCCAGGGTGACTATGCGCTGACTATCAAGATGGCGGCGCAAGGCCTGTCCTTTCTCGGCAAGACCGGCGTTACTGACGTCGCCCAGCCAACCCTGGACCGGCTTGCGGCTGTTAGTGGAGAACTAATCCGGCTTTCGGTTATCGACTATCCCAATCTGGTCTGGATCGGCGTGGCCCAGGGGGCCACCACCGGCCTGCGCTATGATCCGGGTCGGGAACAGGGAATTGTAGTTCATCTGGCCTCCAGCGCTGGTGGTCGTGCATGGCTGGCCACGCTGTCGGATGACGAAGCCCTGACCCTGGCCGCCACACAAGCCAAAGATCCCGCCAAGGCTGCTGTGCCTCAGACCACCACCTCGGCCACTGAGCTTCTTTCAATTCTGCATGAGACCCGCCAACGCGGCTATTCGGTAGCGGTAGACAGCTATATCGCCGGTATGGGCGCCTTCGCCGCAGCTATTTGCCGGCCTACGGACGGGGCCACCATTGGATGCCTGTCCATAGCAGGCCCTGCGGTGCGGATGACCACGGAACTGATGAACGACTTGTCTGGCACATTGCTCGAGGCGGCGGCCGAAATCGGCATGACGTCCGAGGCATCATTCTTCTTCAATCGGCTTCGGCATTCGGCCGACGCAAAAATCGAATCCAGTCGGAGCGCCTGAGCCCCTTTCAGGCGCAATGTCCAGACCGAACCGATCCCGTCGTGGGTCAAAGGACCGAAAATACGTTGGCGATTCCCCGTTCACCTACGCTCACCTGTGATGTCCTGATCATCGGGTCAGGTGCGTCTGGTTTAACCGCAGCCGTGACATCCGCGTACCACGGCCTGGATGTCATAGTCGCCGAGAAGGCTCCGGTTCTCGGGGGGACAAGTGCGTGGTCCGGTGGATGGCTGTGGATTCCGCGCAATCATCTGGCAGTAAAAGCCGGGATCGTCGAGAATATCGATGGGCCGCGTCGATATTTACGGTCCGAGCTTGGCAACCGGGCCAGCGATCCGCGCCTTGATGCCTTCCTGCACAACGGTCCGGAAATGGCTCGTTTCATGGCCGATCATGCGGCGATGGAATGGATCGATGGCAACCAGATTCCTGATTTTCATCAAACCGCCGGTTCTCTAGATGGCGGCCGGTCGCTTTCTGTGGCGCCTTTCAACGGCCGCAAATTGGGCGCCTGGGCGAAAAAGCTGCGCCCACCTTTGGACGTTGTCAGTGTTGCGGGTATGGGCATTGCCAGCGGTCCGGACATGGCGCATTTCCTGAACGCGACGCGCAAGGTGGGCTCAATGTTCTATGCCGCGAAACGTTTCTTGCAGCATGGTCGCGATATAGCTCTGCATGGCCGCTCCATGCATCTGGTGAACGGTAACGCGCTGGTGGCAAGGCTGTTGCGTGCCGCCCTTGATCTGGATGTGCGGATCGAGTGCAACGCACCGGCCACCAGGCTGTTGCGTGACGCTGATCGCGTGACAGGCGCTATCCTGTCGATGGATGGCACCGACATGACCGTTCACACCAAACTCGGCGTCGTTCTCGCGGCCGGAGGCTTTCCCCACGACACCGGACGGATTGTCAGGTATTTCGACCACGCACCAACCGGGACCGAACATCACTCTGCCGCACCAAAATCCAATACCGGGGACGGCATCACCCTGGGCGAAACAATTGGCGCAGCCACGGACTTTGCGCTGGCCCAGCCCGGCGGTTGGGCGCCCGTTTCCCGCGTGCCCGACAGCAAAGGTGGCTTTCGGACCTTCCCGCACCTGGTGGAACGCGCCAGACCGGGGTTTATCGCGCTCGATGCCAACGGCAAGCGCTTCGTGAATGAGGCAGACAGCTACCACGATTTTATGCTGGCGCTGTTCGAACAGACGCCCAAGGGTCATACTCCCCATTGCTGGCTGATTTGCGACCACAAGACGCAACGTCGGTTTGGCCTTGGCTGGTCCAAGCCCTTCCCGCTGCCGTTGCGCCCCTATATCAGCTGCGGCTACCTCAAGACCGGCCAGACGCTGCGCGACCTGGCCTTGTCGTGCGACCTTCCTGCCTCCGAAGTAGAGGCAAGCATTTTGCGGTTCAACGCCTTCGCCGCCAAAGGCAGAGATCTCGATTTCAACCGGGGGGCCTCCGCCTACAACCGCGTGCAAGGATGGGCAGGGCTTGGCCCGAACCCATCGCTCGGTCCGATAGCAAAAGGCCCGTTCTATGCTGTCAAAATCGTTCCGGGCAGTCTTGGCACCTTCGCCGGTCTGAAGACCGACCCCCAGGGACGCGTAGTGGATGCAAACGGCGCACCGATCCCCGGTCTTTTTGCGGTTGGCAACGACGCTGCATCGATCATGGGCGGGAAATACCCTTCGGGGGGCATCACGCTTGGCCCCGGCATGACCTTTGGCTACATCATCGGGCGCACCCTCGCAGGTCTGCCCATCACCGGAATTTCACAAAAACAGGATGCATGACGATGCTTTTCTATGAAATCGCCACACTAAAGACAGTAATTTTTGGCGCCGGCAATGCCGCAGCCGGACTGGAGGCCTGGCTGAACGCGCCAGATGCACGCGGCAAATTGCAGGGGGCATGGTTCACTGATATCGGCAACCTGAACGAAGTCTATATCTTGCGCAGTTTTGAAAGCCTTGACGCCATGATGGCCGAACGTGACCGCGCCTTGTTGTCCGACAACCCCATGGGTTGCATGGAATATCTGGTCGATCTCACTTTCGAAAGTTACAAGCCCTTTGATTTCCTTCCTGAGGTGCAACCGGGTTCCTTCGGTCCGGTGTACGAGTTCCGCACCTACAAGACGACCCTCAACGGCATTGCACAGACCCAGGCAAAATGGCGCGATGCGATCCCCAAGCGGTTGCAATATTCACCCCTGACGATCGCAATGTACGGCCTTGATGGGGCACCGCGCGTGACCCAGATCTGGCCCTATGCAAGCCTTGAAGAGCGCGGCAAAGCCCGCAGTCAATCAGTTTCTGACGGGAATTGGCCACCTAAAGGCGGGCCGGACTGGTTGAACCCGGACATGACATCTGCCATCGCTGCACCAATGGCCTTTAGCCCGCTGAAGTAGAATGACTAACCCATTTTCCCTCGCCTTCCTGACCACCTTTGATGTGGGACCGCTCGAAGCGGTCCGCATTGCCGGAGATGCAGGCTATGACATGGTTGGCCTGCGCCTCTTGCCTGCCTCCCCCACCGAGGACAATTATCCAATCATGACGGACAAGGCCCTCCAGAAGGAGGTTGAAAAAGCGCTGACCGACACCGGCGTCCGGCTCGCGGACATTGAGATTGCCCGCCTCAAGGCTGATACCGTTGTCGCCAGCTTTGAACCATTCTGTGCACTGGGCCAACAGCTTGGCGCTCGCCATATCCTTGTTGCAGGTGATGACACGGATCGAAACCGTCTCATCCATACATATGGTGTGTTTTGTGAGCTCGCAGCCCGCTACGGCCTGACAGCCGACATCGAACCGATGCCGTGGACCGCCGTCAAGAATCTGGCAGACGCAAGACAGATTACTGATGCCGCCGGTCTCAACAATGCCGGTATCCTGATCGACGCGCTGCATTGGGATCGCAGCGGTGACACGCCAGCAGACATCTCCGCCATACCAACATCACGACTGCATTATGCGCAGGTCTGCGACGGGCCGAAACCCTATGACCCCTCCGAAGCCGACATGATCCGCATTGCCCGCGAAGCCCGCCTGTTTCCGGGTGACGGCGGGATCGATCTGAAAGCCATGTTGCAGGCCCTTCCTGCACGCCTGCCAATCAGTGTGGAAATACCAAACCACGCCATGGCCAGCGATGTTTCGCCGCTCGACCGGGCAGTATTGGCGTTGGCATCGACGTTGACTTTGATGACTGAAATCTGAGCGGTTTAAAAAAAACTGAATGCAACGCACTGTTGGCCCGCGCCTCGCATTGAACACAACGCAATAGCCTTCTTACAGTGAATAGCCTCTCAGACTATAGATACTCGGCGCTTGAATTTGAGAGAATGAAGCCACCAGAGGGAGATTAAATTCGGCGACGATTCCAATCGAGACGGGGTGTGATCGACCATCGAATGGGGCTTTGCCATCTATAAGCGTAAATGGAGGGTGCACAACGATCAGTCAGCTACGTCGATATTTGAAAATTTCATGCCCTGTATTTGGCAACTGGGACTGAAATTCCGTAGTCCATTCTCGGGTCGGTCTCATTCCTCCCGGAACGAGCGCATGATTTGGTCGCCCAGGGGTTTTAGAAGGTAGCTGATCACCGTACGTTCGGCTGTCTGGATGAATGCCTCAACCGGCATTCCCGGCACGATATTTTTGCCCCCCAGTCTTTCCAGTTCGGCATCTTCTATGCGGATACGAATAAGATAGTAAGACTGTCCGGTTGCCTGATCCTGGGTGAGGTCGGCTGAAAGGGTTTGTACAATACCCTCGATTTCCGGTGTGGTTCTCTGATTGAACGCTGAAAACC
>JAJFGZ010000079.1 GCA_021775855.1 Hyphomicrobiales bacterium | reverse complement strand
CGCGGCTCGCGACCGATATCACGGACAACGAGACGTGGCGCGAATCGCGCCCGGCGCAAATTTCGCTCCCGATTGACCAGATGGTCGATACGGTGCGGGCCATGCTCGACAAGGAGACGGCCGGTCGCTGACTTGGCCCCGATCATGACCCCACGCAAAAAAACAGATGAGGTAAATAACGGCACAGCGGCAGACCGCGCCCGTCGCCTCCGTGACCGGTTCGCGGATGCTGGCTTTAATTCGATCGAACCGCCCATCCTGCAGCCAGCCGACGCCTTTGTCGGCCTCTCTGGCGAGAGCATTCGGCGGCGCCTTTATGTGGTGCAGGGAACCGGCGGTGAAGACTATTGCCTGCGCCCCGACGTCACCATCCCCGTCGCTCGATTGCATCTGGAAAGCGGCGCTAACGATGGCCGCTATTGCTATGCCGGGCCGAGTTTTCGCCGCGCCATTGCAGGCGGAGACGAAGGCGCATCGGGGGAATTCCAGCAGGCCGGGTTCGAGATATTCGGATCAGCCGCGCCCGACACTGACACCACCGTTTTTGAATTAGCTGTTCAGTCATTGAAGGCCGAAGGGCTTGAGACAATCCAGGTCCGGATGGGCGATCCCGGCCTGTTCCGCGCCCTGATCGCGGCTCTGGATGTGCCGGATTTTTGGCGTGAACGGTTGGTCCGTCATTTCTGGCGACGGGATCTGGCGACGGGGATCGACGCCGCTTTCGCCAATGCCAGTGACAAGGCCAGTGGCAACGAAGCATTTGCCACAGCACTTGCCGCGCTTGACCGCGACGCCGCGTCGGGACTGGTCGAGGAAGTGCTGGCCCTTGCCGGGATCAATCCAGTCGGCGGTCGCTCGGCGGATGAGATTGCGCACCGCTTCATGGAACGCGCCGCACTCGCCGCTGACCCGCTGCCCGAAAGCGCCGTCTCGATTGTGCGCGATTATTTGGCCATTGAAGGGTCATCTGGTACCGCAGTCACAGCAATCGCGAAGCTCGACAAAACCAACAAGCTCAACTTGGACAGCGAGATCGATCGTCTTGGTGGGCAGTTGGATGCAGCCGGAAAAATTTTTGACGCGACATACAGCAAAGGCAGCACGATCACCTTCTCGACCGATTTTGGCCGCAACCTTGAATATTATACCGGGCTCGTGTTCGAGGTCCACGACCGCAACAACTCGGATTTGCGTCAGATCGCTGGTGGCGGGCGCTACGACAAGCTGCTGACCGCTCTTGGCGCACCGGCCGAAATCCCGGCGGTCGGTTGCGCTATCTATGTAAACCGGTTGGCCCGGGCGCTTGGGGAGTGATGCCATGAGCGACCCCCTCATTCTCGCAATCCCCTCGAAAGGGCGCCTCCAGGAAAATGCCGAAGCTTTTTTTGCCCGTGCCGGGTTGGAGATCAGAAAAACCGGCGGCTCGCGCACCTATATGGGCACAATCGAAGGCGTGCCGGGCGTCGAAATCGCCTTCCTGTCGGCATCGGAAATTTCCCGCCAGCTCGCCACCGGCGCGGTGCATTTGGGTGTCACGGGGGAAGACCTGCTGCGCGAAAATATCCCCGACGCCGAAGCGAAAGTGCATATCCTTGCCCCGCTTGGCTTTGGTTTCGCTAACGTCGTCGTCGCCGTTCCTCAATCCTGGATCGATGTGGCCACCATGGAGGATCTGAACGACGTCGCGATGGGCCGCACCGCAAAGACCGGTGACCGAATGCGGGTTGCGACAAAATACGTAAACCTGACCCGGGAATTTTTCGAAGCCCGAGGCCTCGCCGATTATCGAATCGTCGAAAGCCAGGGCGCCACCGAGGGCGCACCCGCGTCCGGCAGCGCCGAGCTAATCGTCGATATCACCACGTCCGGCGCGACCCTCGCGGCCAACGCCCTGAAGGTCCTGGATGACGGCACGATCCTCAAAAGCGAAGCCAACCTGGTCGCATCCCTGAATGCCCCCTGGGGCGCGGAGGCGCGCGCAGCGCTCGGTACAATGCTAACGCGGATCGCCGCTGACTTGCGGGGCCGGAATCTGCGTGAGGTGCGCAGCGGCTTGGTGGGTCAGAAACTGATTGACGCCGCGTGTGGTAAATTTGGCTGCACAATATTCGCGAGCGATGACGGCGTCTCAACCCTCCATGTCCCCGAAGCGAACCTGTATGCCCTTGTTGACTGGTTACGGGAAAATGGTGCCGGCCCGGTCAGCGTTACCCGCCCGGATTATGTTTTCGAGGTGACCAACCCGCTCTACGACGGATTGTCGTCGAAACTCGGTTGGCCGTCCTGAGGGATGGATCCCGGCGGACTGAGCACCAAGCCGAATGAACAGATTTCCAGATCTTGGTCGGTCCACCCGGCAAGGCTCGAATGCAGATCGCCGCGCGGTAATCGCGGGCCCGGCCAACACAGGCGGTAAAATTCGCTGACCTCCAGCCCGGTGGCACCGGCCATGGCGCACAGCTGGCTATGGCTGAGCCGGTTAGTATAAAAGCCGCTTTTGCGGATACGCGACCTCTCCCATGTCTCGGCCGAGAACTTCAAATGGTTGAGCCCGCCGTCAAGGTGATCGTCAAGATCGATCCCGTGAAGCGCCAACCCGTCGGGCGTCAGAAGCCGTCTGAATTCGTTTAAAAACGAACCAAGCTCCCCACGTGGCAAATGTTCCAGCACAGCTTCGCTAACGATCATATCGACGCTCTGATCGGCCAATTGGCGCAGGCTCGCCAGACCGCCGGTCAGGTATGTCGCCCGGCAGGCCCGCAGGATATCGTCCAGACGATGGCAGTTCGAGAGGTCAGGCACGGAAAAGCCGCGCGCGGTCAGGTCCGCGGCAACGGCGTGGTAATGCCGCATGTCCCGGCGCGCATAATTTCCAGCATCCACCAACCATATCCGGTCGACCCCGTTGGCGGCCGCCACCAAAGCCCGCGCAATCGTGTCTCCTGGCCCAAGCTCCAGATAACTTCCAGGCCGCCGGTTCCGCGTGCCGCTATATTGATTGAACTTGGTGTCGAATAGATCGATCAGGCGGTCGATATCAGTATCGTCGTGGGCGCCAGACGCGAACAAGTGGGCGAACCTGCCAAGCACTCCAAAATCGGGTAGCACCAGTCGGCACCCCATCTTGAACCACCAGGGCAACCGGGTCCCGCGGTTATAATCGAATGGAACGATCCGCTGACCCATCGCCAGCGTTTCGGCCGGTTTGTTCAAATCCATTGTGGCCCTGTTTAGGAGTACGTGCCCGAAGGCGTGTCCTAGAGTTTATACCAACTGCTCAAGCTGCCATAAGCGCCCGAACTGGAATCCGGATCATTGCTGAAACCGGCGGATACCGCAAACGAAAGCTTGCGGAACCGGATGCCGCTGGCCCGCAATCCAACATGCTGTGCACTGTAGGAATTATTGCCGGCAAACCCGAATTCCGGGCCGATAAACAGGCTATCCTGGGCTAAAAACCGATACCCGGCAAAGGCGTTTGCGTAATATCCGGAAAAGACGCTGGTCACGGACCCGAACAGTGTAATGAGTACATTCTCAGTCGGTTTGACCCACAAATCGACCTTGCCGGAGATACCGGTCTCGCTCCCCTGGTTGAGATTGCCGGGGTCGAGCGGAAAAAGCTTGTGGCTCTCGCGGTGGATGCCGATAAAGCCGATCACGCGACCCTGATCCCAGCGGTAACCATACCCGATTGCAGCATCCGCGATATTGAAGGTGGCGTTGACAGCCCCGCCTGGAACATTCTGCGTCAAATAATTATAGGTGCCCCGGCCACCAGAAAGTTCCAGTACCCAACCGCCTTCATCCGTGTTCCCCGAAATATGGTACCGCGCACCCGAATAATAAAAGCTATTGTCGCTGGCAATGCTCGCGCCGGAAAAGATCAACCGGCGAAACCTTGGATCCTCGTTGGCTTCGGCACCTGGTGTAGAAAACAGGGCCGCGGAGAACAATACCGGTCCCGCAGCAAATGATCTACAGCCCTTCTGGCGCAGCCCCATCCGCTCCTCCTGTCAGGATCAGTGTAGCGAACAGGTTGTAGTTCAAGAAGTGGACAACTGGATTCAATTTTAATCTTACAAAACCGCCTGAAGATCTGTATTGGTCAAATAAAAAGGGCCGCCCGGAGGCGGCCCTTAAAGTCGAAATTGGCTGGGGCTACATCATGCCGCCCATGCCACCCATGTCGGGCATTCCGCCACCGGGCATTGCCGGTGCGTCGGCCTTCGGCACTTCGGCAACCATGGCTTCCGTGGTGACCAACAAGGCGCCAACCGAAGCGGCATCCTGCAGAGCGGTACGGACAACCTTGGTCGGGTCGATGATCCCGGCGGTGACCAGGTCGCAGTAAGTTTCGGTCTGGGCATCGAAGCCGAAATTGCCGGACTTTTCGCCAACCTTGGCAACAACGATCGAGCCTTCAACGCCGGCATTTTCTGCGATCTGACGGATCGGAGCTTCCAGCGCCCGGAGCACAATCTTGATACCAGACTGGATATCAGGATTATCACTTGCAAGCTTGGCAACGGCCTTCTTGGCGCGCAGCAGCGCGGTGCCGCCACCGGCGACAATGCCTTCTTCAACCGCAGCGCGGGTCGCGTTCAACGCATCCTCGATCCGGTCCTTCTTTTCTTTCACTTCAATTTCAGTCGCGCCGCCGATGCGGACAACAGCAACACCACCGGCCAGTTTAGCGAGGCGTTCCTGAAGCTTTTCGCGATCGTAATCGGAAGCGGTTTCTTCGATCTGGCGACGGATCTGGTTGACCCGGGCTTCAACCGCCTTGGAGCTGGCTGCACCACCGACGATCGTTGTTTCTTCCTTGGTGATCGTGACCCGCTTGGTCGTGCCGAGCATGTCGACGGTGACATTTTCGAGCTTGATGCCGAGATCTTCGGAAATCACCTGGCCGCCGGTCAGGACGGCAATGTCTTCAAGCATCGCCTTGCGCCTGTCGCCAAAGCCTGGTGCTTTGACGGCAGCTATTTTGAGGCCACCGCGCAGCTTGTTGACAACAAGCGTAGCAAGAGCTTCGCCTTCAACGTCTTCCGCAATGATGAGGAGCGGACGGCTTGACTGGACGACCGTTTCCAGGATCGGTAGCATCGCCTGAAGATTGGAGAGTTTCGATTCGTGCAGGAGAATGTAGGGATTCTCCAACTCGGTAATCATCTTGTCGGCATTGGTCACGAAATAGGGTGACAGGTAACCGCGGTCGAATTGCATACCTTCGACAACTTCCAATTCGGTCGTCAGCGACTTGGCTTCTTCGACGGTGATAACACCCTCGTTGCCAACCTTTTGCATGGCCTGGGAGATCATGTCCCCGATTTCGGTCGCGCCGTTGGAGGAAATGGTTCCGACCTGGGCAACTTCTTCTGAGGTTTTGATCTTCTTGGAACGTTTTTCAAGATCGGCAACGGCAGCTTCAACTGCCATTTCAATGCCGCGCTTCAGATCCATCGGGTTCATGCCGGCAGCGACGGCCTTGGTGCCTTCGCGAACGATCGAACTTGCCAGAACGGTCGCTGTCGTGGTGCCGTCACCTGCAATGTCGTTGGTTTTGCTGGCAACTTCGCGCAGCATCTGCGCGCCCATATTTTCGTACTTGTCTTCGAGTTCGATTTCCTTGGCAACCGTGACACCATCTTTGGTGACGCGCGGTGCGCCGAAGGATTTGTCGAGGACAACATTCCGGCCCTTCGGGCCCAGGGTTACCTTTACGGCGTTTGACAGGATTTCAACACCACGGAGCATTCTGTCGCGGGCGTCTGATCCGAATTTAATCTCTTTAGCAGCCATTTTTGCCACCTTTTCTTTCTCTGCCGCGCATTGCGGCGATTATTGATTGGGAAGGGAATTGGCCGAGCGTCAGCCGATAATGCCCATAATGTCGGATTCCTTCATGATCAGGAGATCCTTACCGTCGATTTTGACTTCCGTGCCGGACCATTTGCCGAACAGAATCTTGTCGCCTTTTTTGACGTCAAGCGGCTGTACCTTGCCAGCCTCGTCGCGGGCGCCGGACCCGACAGAGACGACTTCGCCTTCGCTGGGCTTTTCCTTTGCCGTATCGGGAATGATGATCCCGCCAGCGGATTTCTCTTCCTCGTCAATGCGCCGCACGAGGACGCGGTCGTGGAGGGGACGAAATTTCATGATGACTAGTTCCTCTTGGTGAGGTTGCAGAATGCAAATCTCAGAATGATGGATAACGAAATTAGCACTCGATAGCGACGAGTGCTAACAGTTGTCGATGAGATAAGTTCTTAGCCCTGTAGTGTCAAGAGGTTGGGCCCATTCGGGGCAATAAAAATCACGGTAGGTTAACGCCGCCGGGACAAAAATCCCTGATCCGGGGCCCTGAATTGACTGTTACCGGGATCTATCGTCACGCGGCTTGGATCAGGATACGATCACCCTGGCTCCGACCGGTACACGCTCGTAAAGATCGATAACGTCTTCATTGAGCATCCGGATACAGCCGGACGATACGGCGTAGCCGATGGTTTCGGGTTCAGTGGTCCCATGGATCCGATACAGCGTGCTGCCCAGGTAGAGCGCCCGTGCGCCCATCGGATTGAATTCGCCGCCAGGGACGAACCTTGGCAGGTAGGGCTGGCGCTGGCGCATCTCTGCCGGCGGCCGCCAACTGGGCCATTCCGCCTTGCGGGACACCCGGTGGGTTCCGGCCCATTCAAAGCCCGGGCGGCCGACGCCGATCCGGTAAAAAATGGCCTTGCCGTCTTCCAACACCAGATAAAGATTAGCGCCGTCGGTATCGATAACGACCGTGCCGGGCGCCTCATCAGTTTCATACGAGATTGTTTTTGCGGTCGTCGTAACAGCACCGGAGCGCATCAATTCGGTCTCGGATGCGAATACCGGTTCAGCGCCGGCGCGCACCTCACGGGTCTGCGAAATTACCAGGAAAACCAAAGCGATCCCGAACACGCCAAACAGGAATTTACTCATATCCGCCCCCACACAATGCCTTTACGTCAACGGTATCTAACCTGTTGCGAAAAAATTTGCACGTAATTTATTCCGAACCTGGCTTCGGTTACGAAACCTTTCTCCAAACAAGGAAGATTTCCTAGAAATTTTCGACCCAGGGCCGAATTTCCGACTCCCACGACCACGTGCTGCGCGGTTGGTTGATCAGGTGAAGGTAGCAGTCCGCAATTGCATCGGGATCAAGCCAGGCATCCGGTTTATTCGGGTCGTTGGGGCGGGTGTCGCTGCGGACCCCGCCATCGATCACCACGTGGCAGATATGGACACCTTCGGGGTGGAGTTCCCGTGCCATTGACTGGGCCAGGCCGCGCAGGGCAAATTTGCCCATGGCGAATGGCGCTGAGCGCGGATACCCCTTCACCCCCGCCGAAGCGCCCGTGAATATAATCGTGCCGGCGTTTCGCGGTTGCATGGATTTGGCAGCAGCCTGTCCCACCAAAAAGGCTCCAAACGCTGTCACTTCCAGGCAGCGCCGTACTTCTTCCGGATCAAGTTCAGTGATCGGCCCGCGGGCCCGTGCACTCGGATTGTAAATCACAACGTCCGGCTCTCCGACATCGCCCTCAAAGGCCCCGAAAGCCTTTGTCACCTCTTCGGAGTGGGTCACGTCACCCGAATAAACATGTGCTCTAGTTTCGCTGGCTAGGTCTGCCAGCTTTTCCGCGTTCCGCGCCACTAGACCGATTTTATAATTTTCTCTCGCCAGCAAGCGGGCTACCGACGCGGAAATTCCGCCGCCGACGCCAAATATCAGGGCATTGCCACCCATGGGTCGCTCCTTATCAATTTTGGTTCGGTATAAACGCCGTCCGGTGATTTGTTAAATCACGATCAAGTCAATCGGCGGAGCTAATTTGCGGCCGGCAATAGGTTTCCACCATGGCCAGCGTCCCCAGAAACCCGATCCCGGCGGTCACGATAATGGCAATCATGCTGATATCGTAAGCCGCTATCGAATAGGCGCGTGCGCCGCCAACCATCTCGCCGGTCCAGTTCAAGTCAAGCAGATAGCCGATCAGCGGCTGTAAAACCGCGCCAGCGCTCACCGTGAAACCGTTGATCAGCCCCATCACCGCGCCATGGACTTTGGGGTTGGTTATTTCGCGGATATAGGCGTAGCAATTGATCATCGTGGCGCCGATTGCGCCACCAGCGAAGATCAGCATGCCAGCAAAAAGGATTGGCATGTCGGGGATCAGGAAGAGCGCTGCCAGGACGAGGGTGTTGACCAATGCAGCCCATACAATCGGAGCCTTGCGGCGTTGCAGGCGATCAGTCAACCAACCCGAAAGCGGGGCGCCAACCGCCCAGCCGAGAAAGACTGTCGAGACGTACAGTCCCGCTTCAGGCCGTTCGATGCCGTAGCGGGTCATCATATAAGGGATGCCCCAAAGCCCGCCAAAGCCGAGCAGGAAACCAGACATGGTGCTGGTGACAATTGCCATTACCCAGACCTGGGGGATCCTGAAGGTCTTGACGAGAGCCCGACCAAACTCGCCCCAGGTGATCTGGTGGCGCGTGGACATTTTCGATGGGTCGGGCGAGCTCCGTACAACAAGGCCAATTGCGAGCGCGAGCCCAAGCCCGGCGATCGAGCCATAATAGATCGTGTCACGCCACCCGAGGGAATCGACCAGCAGGGAGAGCGGTGCCTGGCTGCCGACGGCCGCGAACATGGCAATCGTCATGGTCATGCCCGACAGCATCGCAAACCGGGATTGAGGGAACCAATGACCGATCAAGACAAGCGACCCGAGAAATCCGACGCCGGACCCCATGCCGATAAGAAGGCGGCCGACATAGGCAACCTGGATTGTTTCTGCCGTTGAAAATACCAAACCACCAACGGCGCAAATCAAAAGCGAGGTCGTCAATGTAATCCTCGCGCCGAACCGGTCGAGGATGATTCCGATTGGCAGTTGCAATCCGGAATAGGCATAAAAATAAAGCGCCGACAGGTTTCCGAGCGCCGCCCCGCCGACGGCAAAATCCCGCATCAGTTCTGTGACCATGACGCTGGGGGCGACACGATGAAAAAACGCATAACCGAACGACAGGGCCCCTAGCGCCCAGATGGCCCAGGCCAGAGATCCGCCAACTCTATATTTCGGCGTGACCTTTACTACGCTTTCGGACCTTGAAGACTGCACGCTGAAATCAATCCTGTGGAATCGCAACTGGCTAGTTTGCGACCCTAGACGGGTCGGACTATTCCGCAAACAGGCAAATATGCAGGGTATCCGTGCACAGCGTGCGGAGCTGGCACGATTGTGAAGGTATTTCAAGCAAGCGTGATGTTACAATTGAGCCAGTTTGTCATATATGGGAAAAAGCTAATCAGGAGGCGTCGCGATGAATATTTCCCGCCGGTCGTTCGGGCTTGGAATGGCTTCATCGGTTGCAGCGGCGCTGGTTGCCTATTCGGTGCAGGTCGCGCCCAGTAGGGCACAATCGATCATGTCGCCAGTTGACGCCAACGAGCAGGCCAGCCGTGGCGACCTCCTGCTTGTCGATATACGCCAGATCAGTGAATGGCGCGATACCGGCGTTGCCACGCCAGCGACCCTGATTTCCATGCACGAATCCGGTTTTTTTGACAAACTAGATGCCGCAGTTGACGGCGATCATACACGCAAAATCGCCCTGATATGTGCCGTCGGCGGGCGGTCAACCTGGATGCAGGCGCAGCTGATTGGGCGGGGTTACACCAATGTCTTCAACGTCGCCGAGGGCATGATCGGGGGCCGCAACGGTCTTGGCTGGATCTCCCGGGGCCTGCCGATCAAGGCCTATACCGGGTAACAAGGATATTACCGAATTTGTGATTGCCTGTCTCTTGCCTTCCAGCGCAGGAAGGCACCTATATCCGCGCTAGATCAAGAGAATCACAACGAATGTCGGGCAAATCATGGAACAAAAAGTCTCCAGCAATGAGACCAGCGCGATCGATCCTGTATGCGGAATGACGGTGGATCTGAGCGCCGGCAAACCCCATCTCGATCACGATGGGGTGACGTGGCACTTCTGCAACCCGCGCTGTCTGGATAAATTCGAGGCCGAGCCGCAGAAATATATAGACGCAGTCGAATCGGGCCACCCCCACGAATTCGATCGGGTGAAAAGCGATCACGAAGGCAAGGGCGGCTATATCTGCCCGATGGACCCCGAAGTCTGGAGCGAGGTTCCAGACTCCTGTCCCATCTGCGGCATGGCGCTGGAGCCAGCGACCATATCGGCGGAATCCGGACCCAACCCCGAACTGGTGGATTTTACCCGGCGGCTCTGGGTCGGTGCGCTGTTCACAATCCCCCTCCTTGCGCTCTCCATGGGGGAATTGATTCCAGGCTTCAGCGAGCTTGTTAGCGGGGCCTGGAATCCCTGGGCGCAGATGCTCCTCAGCCTGCCCGTGGTTCTGTGGAGCGGGTTGCCGTTTTTTGAGCGCGGCTGGCGGTCAGTGCAAAACTGGAATCTCAATATGTTCACGCTGATCGCGATCGGCACTGGGGCGGCGTTCCTGTTCAGCATCGTGGCGGTCGTGGCGCCGGATATCTTCCCGCCCGAATTCCGCAACGAGGTCGGCCAGGTTGGCCTCTATTTCGAAGCCGCCGCGGTCATTATCTGTCTTGTTCTGCTTGGCCAGATCCTCGAATTGCGCGCCCGCGAGCGCACCGGAGGCGCGGTCCGTGCGCTGCTCAACCTCGCACCGAAAACCGCCCGGCGGGTCAATGGATCCGAAGACGAGGAAATTCCCCTGGAAGATATTGCGCTTCGTGATCTGTTGCGGGTCCGTCCTGGGGAAACAGTCCCCGTCGACGGGGAACTGGTTGAAGGGTCAAGCAACATCAATGAAGCCATGATATCTGGCGAGCCGTTGCCAGTGTCGCGTGTCCCCGGCGACATTGTGATCGGCGGGACGCTTAATCTGAACGGTACCTTCGTGATGCGGGCCACCCGTATCGGTGCCGAGACCATGCTGTCGCGGATTGTCCAGATGGTGTCCGACGCCCAGCGCAGCCGCGCCCCCATCCAGCGGATCGCCGACCGGGTTGCGGGATGGTTCGTGCCGCTTGTGGTGTTGGCTTCCGTTGCCTCCTTTATTGTTTGGGCGCTATTCGGGCCGTCACCGGCGCTCGCCTATGCGGTTGTTGCTGCCGTATCTGTTTTGATCATTGCGTGCCCCTGCGCGCTTGGACTGGCGACCCCGATGTCGATCATGGTGGGTACCGGTCGGGGCGCCGAACTGGGTATCCTGCTGCGCGACGCGGCCGCCCTTGAACAACTCGAAACTGTCGATACCCTGATCATCGACAAGACCGGCACGCTAACCAAGGGCGAGCCCGAATTAACTGCATCTGCGCCCGCAAAAGGCGTATCCGACGACCAGCTGCTTGGCTGGGCCGCGTCAATCGAGCAGGGCAGCGAACACCCGGTTGCGAGGGCCATCGTGGATGCAGCATCTGAGCGGGGAGCAACTATCAGGAAGGTCACCTCTTTCGACTCGATCACCGGCAAAGGTGTATCCGGAAAAATCGGAAAGGCGACTATCCTGATCGGTAATCGGGCGCTGATGACCGACAATAGCGTAGACTTTTCTGTCCTCGATGACGCCGCCCTGAGCCATGAAGGCAAGGGATCCACGGCTATTTTTCTTGCCCGGAACGGTAAGCTCGCCGGCGTCATGGCGGTTGCGGATGCTTTGAAAGAGACCAGCAAAGATGCAATCGCCGCCCTTCATGCCGACGGGTTGCGGATTGTCATGGCAACCGGTGACAATGCGCGCACGGCGCAATCGATCGCTGCCGAGCTTGGTATCGACGAGGTCCATGCCGGGGTCCTGCCTGAAGAAAAGCACAAGATCGTCACCGAACTCAAAGCCTCCGGCAAGGTAGTGGCCATGGCCGGCGACGGCATCAACGACGCGCCTGCGCTCGCCGCCGCTGATATCGGCATTGCCATGGGCGACGGCACCGACATCGCGATCGAGAGCGCCGGGGTGACGTTGTTGCG
Organism: Hyphomicrobiales bacterium; assembly: GCA_021775855.1. Lineage (GTDB taxonomy): Bacteria > Pseudomonadota > Alphaproteobacteria > Rhizobiales > NORP267 > NORP267. Next base: position 18,866 of record JAJFGZ010000079.1, on the reverse strand, counting down.
CGGCGATCTGTCCGGGATTTTGCGGGCCCGCAGGCTCAGCCGTGCCACCATGCGCAATATCCGCCAGAACCTGTTCTTTGCTTTCGCCTACAACATGCTCGGCGTACCGGTCGCAGCTGGCGTATTGTTCCCGGTCTTCGGCCTGCTCCTGTCGCCGATGATCGCGGCTGCCGCCATGAGCCTCTCCTCGGTATCCGTGATCGGAAACGCGCTCCGGTTGCGGAGCGCCAGAATCTGATGATTGGACGCCCGCCCCGACCGTGCTAGCGTTGCCGCCATCATGGGAGGCATTGTTGAATTACCAGTGTGGTTTGTGGCGGTTGCGGCCATCCTGGCGCTTGTCGGCCTGCTCGACCGGTTGCTGGTCCCAAGCGTACGGTGGTTTTTACGCCGCAGGGTGAATCGGGTCATCGATGATTTGAATGACCATATCCATCTCCGCATCCAACCCTTCAAACTCAACAAGCGTGCCAGCCTCATAGATCGGCTGATCTACGACCAGGATGTGATCAAGGCAGCGGAAGCCTGGGCGATCGAACATGATGAACCCCGTGCATCAGCGATCGAGCGGGTCCGGGTCTACGCGAAGGAAATCGTCCCGGCATTCAATGCCTATGCCTATTTCAGGGTCGGTGCCCGTGCCGCGCGCGGGCTGTCCACGATTCTATACCGGGTGCGGCTTGGATTTTCCGACGACGACAACCTGCGCAAAATCGATCCTGACGCTGCGGTCGTGTTTGTCATGAACCACCGCTCCAATATGGATTACGTACTCGTGACCTACCTGGCAGCGTCGAATTCAGCACTCAGTTACGCAGTCGGCGAATGGGCCCGCATCTGGCCCCTGCAAAGCCTGATCCGGGCCATGGGGGCATATTTTATCCGCCGGGATTCCGGCGATCCGCTTTACCGGAAAGTTCTCTCGCGGTACGTCCATATAGCCACCTCAGAAGGGGTAACCCAGGCTGTATTCCCCGAGGGAGGTCTGAGCCGGGACGGCAAATTGCGGCCAACCCGACTCGGATTGCTGAGCTATATGGTCTCGGATTTCGACCCCGAACGCCAGCGCGACATCGTGTTTGTTCCGGTCGGGTTGAATTACGACAGGGTGATGGAAGACCGCAACCTGACCAAAAGTTTGCAAAAGGAAACTGGACAGCGGCATTGGCGGTTTGGCACCTGGAAGGTGGTGAAATATATTTTGCGCGGGATCGGCCTGAGCCTGCGCGGGCGCTGGTTCAGGTTCGGCTATGCCAGCGTCGGCTTCGGACCCCCGGTTTCCCTTCGCGATTATTTGAAACGCGAGAGCCGGGATTTTTCAACCTTGTCACAAAAAGCCCGATTCACAGCGATTGAGAAATTAGGTGACCATTTAATGACGGAGGTGGGTCAGGTCATTCCGGCCCTGCCGGTGTCGCTTGCGGCGCAGGTTTTCACCATGGCAGGCAACAAACCCATATCGGAACTGGAATTGAAGTCCCGGATTTTCTCACTCGCCTCGGACCTTGAGGCCGCCGGTGTCCATGTTCACATTCCGCGCCAGGACAGGGACTATGCCGTCGGCGCCGGGTTGCGCATGCTGACCCTGCGCCGGCTTGTCGTCGAGACCGAGGAGGGACTTTACCTCGCCAATCCCGACGAACAGGTTCTGCTCAACTATTACGCTAATTCAATCGCGCACCTGATCAAACCCCACCGGGCGCGAATATCAAAAAAGACCGCTGCCGGTTGATGCCGCAAATGATTGTAAAGATATTGGCGAGTGTCAGAGACGGACGACGCAATCCGAGGCGCGCGGGCGCAAATAAAACGTATCGTCCATATCGACCCCGTTGGTCAGGAACTGACCGACCACGGACGTGAAATTATAAGTCGTTTCCGACATGACCAGGCACGTACTATTGACTACGAGCGCCGCTGGCAGGGTTACACTTGAGCCGACCGAGCGCGCCGTCCCCTGGTAGGTATCACTCCAGGTCACTGTGGCAGCGCCACCTGCATCGATCGTGATGCCGGATACGACAACGGTCAGCGAGGCGGTGCCGTAGGGCGTCAGGATCGCGGAACTGGCCTGGAAAATATTGGCCATTTCGGTATCGTCGATTTCCTCGGTTTGGGCCACCAGGTCGGCGGTGGAGCTTGCCAGGGCCGTCATTTTGCGGTCGACTGTAATAGCCTGACTGAATTCCACAGCCCCGAGAAAGAGGGTGATCAGGATCGGCGCGATCAGCGCAAATTCCACCGCCGCGATGCCAGACTTATTCCGGGCGAGCCGTGCCAGGGGCGCGAAATTCAATTTTATCCAAGCGCTTGCGCGCGATCTAGCGAAACTGGTCATTTGCTCTGTCTCATATTCATGATCATTCGCGAGGTTCTAAAACGGTTCGTTTCGGAACGCTGCAGTTGCGGCCAACAGATGATTGCCGTTGCCCAGATTGCCGAATTTGGTTCCGTTGAATGAGACCACAGAGGGCCATTCGTAAAAGACGCGGACCAGAACAATTTCACCGCCGGACCCCATATTGTATGCAAAACTGGATTCGTCGAGGACTTCCTCACCCGGGTTCCCGGTTAGCGGATTGCTGAGGTCGACCGAACTGAAGTCGGCATATGTCCGCACATCGACTCTGAATCCACCGAGGCCGCCGCCATCCGGATCGCAGGTCATCAATGAACTAACGCCACCGCATACCTGAGTGCGAAATGCAGCGACATCGAAAGCCAGTGCCTGGGCCTGCCCGGTGCGGATCATCCGGGCGGCGTCGGACACCGCGGTTTCCAATACCTGGCCGGCGAAAAACCGGAGGGAGATTTCAAGCAGGGCGAAAACCAGTGCGAAAAACGGGATCGAAACCATGGCGAATTCAACGGCCGTCGCACCGGATTCATCGCGGTCCAGCCGCAACCCTGTTCCCGATGAGGAAGTGGAGCGGGTGCGGAATAAACCGGTTCGTTTCAATCTTTCTCGCGTAAACTTACGGAACCACATGGGCGAGACAATTCCCTTGTTGGCCAGGTGCAAAGGCGAGTCTGGCAAATAATCCTGCCATCATAGTCGCTGATAAAGATTGAGATCAGATTGAGGAACGAGGTTAACGGGCGAATTTTCCCCCGAGCAACCGAACATCATTTATTGGCGTCTGCAGCTGGCATAGCCGTTGGAAATCCGTCGAAGTAACGGGGTTACTGACCCTGCTGGCCGCTTGCCATCGCTCCTTCGATGCGCCCGGTAATGGCTTCGCGCACCGCATCAAACTGTTCCTTCTCGTCACCGATCGCCAGAACCGGTTCGCATTTAGGCGCGCAGGCATAAGAATACCGATTGCCCGCCCGTTGCACCGTCATTTGCGAAATTCCCGACAGCCGCACTTCAAGCTGCCTGGACACGATTTCACGGCCCTCGCCGTCAAGAATGATCAAATTCGTGCTGCCATAACTGATACCAGTGATAACCAGCATCTTGTCGTCGTGGATTGTGACGTCGGCAATCATCGGGTTACCGATAATGATCGAGGAGGCCGGCTCATCGAGCCGCAACACCTGGGCCTGGTCGACCTGGATCAGCATTGTCTCGGCGGCTTGTGCCTGGATCGGATCCGTCAGAATCATGGGGCCTGCAAGCGCAATGGCGACCGATCCAAAAAAATACCTGGCACGGCGGGCGATGAGGGAAAAGAGCCGGGTCATAAAATCTACTCCAGAATGAAACTCATCCCATTAAGCCTGATATTGGTGAATGAATTACCAACAAGGCAACCCGGTTCGATTTGGGCAACGTTCCGTGTGAAATTTTCCAGATGCCACTCGTTGAGAGAATGTTTACCCGGAAAATCTCCAGCCGGGCAGGGCAATCGATTGGCAACAATCTCTTGCGCGATTAACCGCCCATTTACTGCATTTCTTCAATTCGATTTGGGACCGCCCGACGTAGGGTCAGCTTAACGTGATTGTAATGTCTCTGGACCATGATCACCACCAGTTCCGTCCCGCCAGGAAGTTGAACTTTGCGGGAAAACTAAATTGATAACCTGTGACTGGAGTAATGTGTGATGAAAGTTTTCAAGAAATTTATGGAAGACGAATCCGGTGCGACTGCCATTGAATATGGCCTGATCGCTGCCGGTATCGCTGTTGCCATTATCGGTGCTGTGAACGCACTGGGCACGACCCTTTCGGGGACGTTCAACAACGTCACGAACCAGCTCTAGAGCTGGAAATGATGCTAGCCGCCCGGGAACCATGTTTTCCGGGCGGCTTTTTTTCGACCTCAATCAGCGTAATTGTTCCGGCCGCCAGACGCATGAAAACTCGAGCAACCAATCCCGTTAATCGCTGATTTACGAACAAATCTCAAATCCTATTGAACCATCAAATTTACGCGGTCGACTTAACGTGATTGTAACGCCTCAAGGCTAGATTGTGCTCGTACGGTCCTACCAGACAAGTTGAATTCTGGTCAGGTGATCCGAAAAAAGAACTGTGACAGGAGTACGAAGTTATGAGTATTTTCAAAAAGTTTATGGATGACGAATCCGGTGCGACTGCCATTGAATATGGCCTGATCGCCGCTGGCATCGCGGTTGCCATTATCGGTGCTGTTAATGCACTGGGCACGACCCTTTCGGGAACGTTCAACAACGTCACGAACCAGCTCTAGGGCTTGGATTTGCCGGTCCGACTATTGGTCGGAATAGCTACAAGCCGCCCGGGAATGAAAATTCCGGGCGGCTTTTTTATTTGTTTACCACTTTTTATCAGGATGAAGTCACAGGATTCCACATTCGGTATTCCTGGTTGGTAGGAGAGACGTGGTCATGATCGAATATGCAATAATGTTGCTTTTCCCGGCCGCCATGGCGTTTGCGGCGGCGAGCGATTTTATTACCATGACAATCCCGAACCGAATCTCGATTGTGTTGGTTGCAGGTTTTGCCTTGCTGGCATTTTTCCTCGCCATGCCACTTCCAACTCTTGGAATACACTTGGCAACCGGTGCAGTCGTTCTGGCTGTGTGTTTTGGGCTCTTCGCCTTCAATTTTATTGGCGGCGGTGATGCCAAGCTTCTGGCGGTCGGCGCTCTATGGATGGGTTGGCCAGGGACCATGACATTCCTGATCTATACGAGTTTGTTTGGCGGTGCACTCGCGTTGATCCTTGTGGCGCTGCGCAAATTGCCACTGCCCTCGGGTCTGGTCAAATACGAATTTATCGACCGGCTCCATATCGATGGCGGCGATGCGCCGTATGGTATCGCTATCGCTGCGGGCGCAATGGCAACCTACCCGTCGACATTCTGGATGCAGGCCCTGGCATATTAGGACCTGGTCTGAACGTCCAAATTTCCGTTGCACATAAAAAGCCGCGATTCCCTACTTTCAATTAACCATAATTTGACTATTGCAACGCCATACTCCTCCACGAGTAGCCGCTGAAGCGGTAGTTTTTGTGTGAGGTAGCGTAATGAAAATCGCGCGAGTAGCAGTCCTGGCCGTTGCAATTGGTTCCGCAGGCGGTGCCGCGATGTTGGCAAAGGGCATGCTGTCCCAGCCACCGGAACAGCCCAAGGCCGAACAACAGGCGCCAGCCATGGAAATGGCGAGGGTGTTGGTCGCAGCGAACGAGATTCCCCAGGGCCGTGTAGTCACAAGAGCAGACCTCCGCTGGCAGGATTGGCCGGAGGAAGCTATCGCCGAGATTTTTATTACATCCGATGAACGCCCCGATGCGCTCGATGATATCGAGGGTTCGATCGCGCGCTTTACAGTGTCCGGTGGTGAACCAATCAACGAAATCAAACTGGTCCGGGCAGATCGCGGCGGGTTCATGTCGGCGATCCTGCCGTCTGGTATGCGCGCCATTTCCACACGAATTTCACCGGAGACCGGCGCTGGTGGCTTCATCCTTCCCAACGACCGAGTCGATGTTCTTCTGACCAAGAGCGACGAACAAAATAATCCCAATGCAGGCGACTCATATGTGTCCGAGACAGTCCTGCGCAATGTCCGGGTCCTGGCGATCGACCAGACCATTCGTGAAGAAGACGGCGAGCAGGTCGTGGTCGGCAAGACCGCAACCCTGGAACTCGGGCCTGATCAGGCTGAGGTTCTGGCGCTTGCTGAACAAACCGGCGAACTGTCGCTCGCATTGCGCAGCCTGGCGGATTCTCAGTCCGCCGGTAGCGTGCCCGAAACAGTGAATGATCGTAGAGGCGCAGTGCGCGTTGTGCGGTTCGGTGTCTCTTCACAGTCAACCGCATCGCGCTAGCGCCGGAGCAAGATTATGTCTGATCTACAAAAACAGAAACCAGCTTCCGTGTTTACCCGGATATTTCAGATATTCGGGCTGATTCTGCTGGCTGTAATATTGACAGGATTGCCGCTGGCCGGTGCGCCGGATGTGGCGCGCGCCGCCGATTATTCGGACCATCCCGGGGCACCTCTTTCAGAACTGGATCTTGTTCCCGAGGTCATCAATCTCGGTCTCAACAAATCGATCGTTATCGATCTGCCCCGGCCTGCAAAAGATGTCCTTGTTTCCAATCCAAATAAAGCCGACGCGATTATGCGGACGCCATACCGCGCCTACGTGATCGGCCAGGAAATCGGTCAGACGAACATATTTTTCTTTGACGAGCAGGGGAACCAGATCATCAGTCTTGAACTGGTGATTGAACGCGATCTCACGGCGCTTCGCGGCATGATGGATCGGCTTTTGCCCGGCACCAACATCGACATAGATACAATCAACGAGAATATCATTCTCACTGGAACGGTATCCTCCCAGGCTGAAGCGGGCCGGGCCGCGGATATCGCCGGCCGGTTTGCAGGTGACCCTGAAAAAGTGATGAACATGGTCACCATCGAAGGCATGGACCAGGTTATGATCAAGGTCACGATTGCCGAGATGGAGCGCTCCACCGCGAAGCAGTTCGGAATCGATATCGATGCCGTTATTGCGGCCGGATCGACGACATTCAACTTGCTGACAGCAAATCCATTCAGTGTAACCGGGGCACCCCTCACGGGGACCAATTTTGGGGCCAATTACGCCAGTGGCGGAGATTCAGTGCGTGCAATTTTGCGCGCACTTGAACAGCAAGGGCTCTTGAAAACATTGGCCGAACCCAATCTTACTGCGGTTTCCGGAGAGAGCGCCTCGTTCCTCGCGGGCGGCGAATTCCCGGTCCCTGTTGGCAGTGACGACAACGGGATAACCATCGAATACAAACCCTTCGGTGTCAGCCTTGCCTTTACACCGGTGGTGCTCTCGGAAGGCCGCATCAGCATGCGGGTCAAGACCGAGGTGAGCGAAACCACAACCGACGGTGCGTTCTCAATCGGTAGCTCCAGTTCGAGCGCAACAATATCGATTCCTGGCCTGAAAGTCCGCCGTGCCGAGACCACAGTTGAGATGTCCAGCGGGTCTTCGCTGGTGATTGCAGGCCTGATTAAGGAAGAGACCCGCCAATCGTTGAACGGGATCCCCGGGGTTAAGGATCTACCCGTTTTGGGCAGTCTGTTCCGCAGCCACGAATTCCAGAATTCCGAAACCGAACTGGTAGTGATCATCACGCCGTACGTTGTCGAGCCAACCCATCGGAACCAACTTGCGTTGCCAACCGACGGCTTTTCTCAACCGACGGATTCGCGCGCAATCCTGTTTGGTCGCCTGAACGAAATTTACGGCATTGCGGGTTCAAGCCCGGCAGGCAGCTATCAGGGCAACGCCGGATTTATCTATGATTGACCGTGCGCAATTGGGTCGGAGGGCCACGAGTATGAGTATGAAAATGAAAAAGAAAATTGCAACGGGACGGCCCGTACCAAGGTTACAGGCATACCTGCCGATCGTCACCCGCACCGCTTTCGTCGTATTTGCAGGCTTGGCACTTTCTGCTTGTAGCGTCATGCGTGAGTCCAATTACACCGGGTCCATCGCCCAGACCGGGACCGAACAATATCCGATTTCTGTCGAGCGGGGTGAGGTTAGCCTGGAGCTTGAAGTCGCCCCCGGCACCCAGCGTTTGACCACAAGCCAGCGGGGGCAGGTATCGACCTTTATCAGTCAATTCCGCCGAAGCGCCGGTGGTCAGCTGACCATCAAGGCCCCGAGCGGGACAGTGAACGAGATGGCCGCGCTGAATGCTGTTGCGGACATCCGCATTGTCCTGGCTGAACACAGCATCCCGCAGGGCGCCGTCAGGTACCAGCCCTACGGTAACGGATCGGCGGGCGATCCCCCGGTCGTCATCTCCTATTTGGGGTACCGCGCGGTCGCATCCGATTGCGGCAACTGGAGTCAAAATCTTTCGATCACGCGGAACAACCGCCTGTCGCCAAATTTCGGTTGCGCCTACCAGCACAATATTGCGGCCATGGTATCCGACCCGCGCGATTTCGAACGTGCACGTCCCATGGGACCGGCATCGACCGAGCGCCGTGGCGTAGTGCGTGACAAGTATATCAGAGGCGAAGTAACTGCCGCAGATACCAACGACAGCGATCAAGGTACGATAAGCGAGATCGGACAATGAGTGATGTAGCGTACAATCAGGAGCCTCCGCTTCTGTCGGACACCGGTGAACAGGACGTTTCCCCTGAAAGCCCAGCGGCGGATCAGTTTGTGCCGCCTGTCCCTCGCATATCCCTGCAAGCTTTCTGCGAAACCCCGGATGTTGCAAGCATGTTGGAAACGGCAAGCCTTGATCGCCGGCTTGCGCGCGCTCATATCACAGTTCAGATGGGGGGAGTTGAGGCCGCCGTCGCGTTTTACGCGGACGCGCCAACGCCAAACCTGATCATCATCGAATCTGTCCTGGATGCATACGCGCTCGGCGCCGATCTGGGCCGGCTGGCCGAAGTCTGCGACGCCGGCACCAAAGTCGTTGTGATAGGCCATGTCAACGATGTGCTGCTGTACCGTGAATTACTACGCAACGGGGTCAGCGAATACCTTGTCGCCCCGCTCGAACCCCTGGCAGCGATCAATTGCATCGGCGGACTGTATCACGAAGCTGATTCGGAACCCCTCGGCCGGGTTGTCGCCTTCATTGGCGCAAAGGGAGGGGTTGGTTCATCGACGATCGCCCACAATACCGCCTGGTCAATAGCTGAAGGATATTTGTCCGACGTGGTTATTGCGGATCTGGACCTGCCGTTTGGAACCGCTGCTCTCGACTTCAACCAGGATCCCCCGCAGGGGCTGGCGGAAGCCGTTTTGTCGCCGGACCGGCTGGACGAAGTTCTGCTTGACCGGTTGCTGGCAAAATGCAGCAATCATGTCAGCTTGTTTGCGGCACCAAGTACGCTTGATCAAGTCTACGATATTGATGAAAAGGCGTACGAACCGGTTCTCGATGTGGTGCGCAAAAACGTCCCCTACACCGTTCTTGATGTGCCCCATGTCTGGACTGGATGGGCTAAATTCGTGTTGATGGCGGCTGACGAAATTGTCATCACCGCGGTACCGGATCTTGCCAATCTGCGCAACGCCAAGAACCTGATCGATCTTCTCAAGCAGGGCCGGCCCAACGACCGCATGCCGCATGTCATTATCAATCAGATGGGGATGCCTAAAAGGCCGGAGATCGGCATCAAGGAATTCAGCGAGGCCATCGGCCTTGAGCCCGCCGCTACAATTCAGTTCGACCCGCAGCTATTCGGGAACGCCGCGAATAACGGTCAGATGATTCAGGAAATGACGCCGAATACCAAACCGGGAGAATCATTTGATTCTTTGGCAACCCTCGTCACTGGCCGCGAGCAACCCAGCATAGCCAAAAAGTCCGTACTTGGGCCCATTTTCGAAAAGCTCAAGCGCAGCAAGAAAGACTGAGAGACAAGAAATGTTTGGTAAGCGTAGCTCAGGGGATCCGGAACCGCAAAGCCGGCCGGTTCCACCGCAACCTGCCTCGCCCCCACCTGTCCAGGCCGGGGGTGCGAGCCCGCAGCCGTCACCGGTCGCCCCACAGCCGGCAGCACAGCCTGTCGCTGCTGCACCAAGCCCCCCACCCGCACAGGCGCCGGCGGCACCAGCAGCAGCGCCCAGCAACAACGCCCCGCCGCCGAGCTCTGGTCCCAGAAAATCAGAAGAATATTACGACATAAAAACCACGATTTTCGGGGCATTGATCGACACGATCGATCTTGCCCAGCTTGCCCGGCTGGATACCGAAGGTGCGCGCGAGGAAATTCGCGATATTGTCAACGAGATCATCGCCATCAAATCGGTCGTGATGTCAATCGCCGAACAGGAAGAGCTGCTTGAGGATATTTGCAACGACGTACTCGGGTATGGACCGCTGGAGCCGTTGCTGGCGCGCGACGATATCGCCGACATCATGGTCAATGGCGCCGAGAACACATTTATTGAAGTGTCGGGAAAAGTCCAGAATACCAGTGTCCGTTTCCGCGACAACGCGCAATTGATGAATATCTGTCAACGGATCGTGAGCCAGGTTGGTCGGCGGGTTGATGAATCAAGCCCGATCTGCGATGCCCGGCTGCCCGACGGATCGCGTGTGAATGTCATCGCTCCGCCATTGGCGATCGATGGACCCTCGCTCACCATTCGTAAATTTAAAAAGGACAAACTGACCCTAGAAAAACTTGTAGATTATGGCTCGATTTCCCCGGAAGGCGCGAAGATATTATCGATTATCGGGCGGGTCCGCTGCAATACGCTGATCTCAGGCGGAACAGGTTCGGGTAAGACGACACTCCTAAATTGCCTAACGGCATTCATCGATACCGACGAGCGCATTATTACCTGCGAAGATTCAGCCGAACTGCAGCTCCAGCAACCCCACGTCGTGCGCCTCGAGACCCGCCCTCCAAACCTTGAGGGCGAGGGTGAGATCACCATGCGCGAGCTGGTCAAAAACTGTCTACGTATGCGTCCAGAGCGGATCATCGTCGGCGAGGTGCGTGGATCTGAAGCTTTTGACTTGCTTCAGGCCATGAATACCGGCCATGACGGTTCGATGGGCACACTCCATTCGAACAGCCCGCGCGAAGCCCTGTCACGGCTTGAAGGTATGATCACTATGGGCGGTTTCGGCCTGCCGTCTTCCACCATCCGGGAAATGATTGTCGCCTCGATCGACGTCATTGTACAGGCCAGCCGCATGCGCGACGGGTCGCGCCGCATCACTCATGTGACTGAGGTGATTGGTATGCAGGGTGATGTCATCACCACCCAGGACCTGTTCGTCTACAAGCTCGAAGGTGAGGATGAAAATGGCAATTTGAGAGGGCGGCACATGTCGACCGGCATCGCCCGGCCGCACTTCTGGGAACGGGCCCAATATTACAACGAAGACAAGAACCTTGCCGCTGCGCTTGATTCCGCAGAAGTCATGGATCTGGATTCGGAGATATAAATCTGATGCTCGACCCGGTCATGTTTCAGATTGCGATCATCGCCATGGTGACTATCTCCGTTGGCGGTTTGGCGTATGTCTTCCTGTATCCGCTGCTCAGCGGAGAACGAAAATCAGGCCAGCGCATGAAGGCGGTCGCCCAGCGCGGTACCAACAGCAAGACCAGCGCCGGTACCGCCGAAACCCATAGCCGACGCAAGCAGGTTCAAGACAGCCTCAAGGAGTTGGAAAAGAACGAAAAGGCCAAGAAAAAGAGGATCAGCCTCAGGGATTTCATCGTCCAGGCAGGTTTCTCCCTGCAGGTCAGGACCTTCTATATTATATCCCTTGCGTTCGGTCTCTTTGTCGCGTTGTGCACCTTCTTCGTGACAACCACGCCGATTGTTATTTTGGGTGCCTTTGCTGCCGGAACATTCGGTTTTCCGCGCTGGGTGCTCAGCTTCATGCGGTCTCGCCGCCAGAAGAAATTCCTGGCCGAATTCCCCAACGCCATCGATGTTATTGTGCGCGGCGTGAAAGCTGGTCTGCCGTTCAACGATACGGTGCGCATGATCGCTTCGGAATCCGCTGAGCCTGTCAAAAGCGAGTTTCGCGATGTTGTTGAAAGCCAGTCTATTGGCCTGCCGATTGCTGAAGGATTGGCGCGGGTTTACGATCGCGTGCCGTTGCCGGAAGTCAACTTCCTCGCAATCGTAATCGCAATCCAGTCGCAGTCTGGGGGCAACCTGGCCGAAGCCCTGTCGAACCTGTCCAGGGTTTTGCGCGAGCGCAAAAAAATTCAGGGCAAGATCAAGGCGATGAGCCAGGAAGCAAAATCATCCGCAGCGATTATCGCTGCGCTGCCATTTATGGTGATGTTGCTCGTCTATATCACCACGCCCGAATATATCGCCCTGCTCTGGGAAGAAAAAGCCGGCCAGATGATGCTGCTTGGCAGTGCGGTCTGGATGAGCCTTGGCATCCTGACGATGAAGAAAATGATCAACTTTGATTTCTAATCGGAACCCGGCATGATTTCAGCACTGGAACAGATTCTTGAACCGCAGGTTGCCATGGCAATCCTGGTGGCAATCGCCGTATTTGCCTCGGTCGTTACCCTGACGCTGCCTTTGCTTCAGGGTAACAAGCTCGATGGACGCATGAAGTCCATGGCAAAAGAACGCACCGCAATTCGGACCAAGGAGCGTGCACGGCTGATGGACGAGGGTGCCGGTCGGGGCCGGTTGCGGCAAAAAGAATCCAAGGCCTTCATGAAGCAGGTCGTTGATAAGCTCAATCTTCAAAAAGCACTGGATGCCGAGGGCGCGCGGGAAAAATTGCGCATGGCCGGGTACCGCAGCCAGCCTGCGGTCATCACCTTCCTGTTTTTCAGGGTGGTTCTGCCGCCTGTCCTGTTTGCGCTTGTGTTGGCCTATCTGTGGTTTATCAACGATTTTGGCAAACCACCCCTGACACGGATCATCATCTCGATAGGCGCAGCCTATATTGGATTTTTCCTGCCGAACCTGATTATCAAGAACAAGATCCAGAAGCGCCAGCTCGCCCTGACCCGGGCCTTTCCTGACTCGCTCGATTTGCTACTGATCTGTGTCGAGTCTGGCATGTCAGTTGAAGCCGCGTTCCGCAAAGTATCTGAGGAAATCGGGTCCCAGTCGGTCGAACTGGCCGAGGAACTGACATTGACAACGGCTGAGTTATCCTACCTGCAAAACCGCCGTGAGGCATTTGAAAATCTCGGCAAACGGACCGGGTTGGAAGGCGTCAAGGCCGTCGCCACAGCTTTGATCCAGGCCGAGAAATACGGTACCCCGGTCGGTCAGGCATTGAAGGTCATGGCGCAGGAAAATCGCGACGAGCGCATGGCCATCGCGGAAAAGAAGGCGGCCGGCCTGCCGCCCAAATTGACGGTCCCGATGATCGTATTTTTCCTACCTGTATTGTTTGTCGTCATCCTCGGACCGGCGGGTCTCAGAATGATGGCGCTGGACTAGATGTACAGCTTCTAGTTCTGCTGCAATTCGGACCAACGATCAGGCTGGCTCATCATATTTCTTAAGTAAGTGGTATTGCTGGCAACTTCGGCTGACGGCATTTGACCTGCGGCAGCTATTTGCTCAGCTTCCTCGAAGCGGCCCTGCAACCCTAGCACCAGAGCGAGGTTTTCCCGAACCTTTGCAGTCGCGCGCGGATGTTCGAGAGCCTGACGGAGCGCCTGTTCGGCACGGGTCAGATCGCCACCAAGCGCGTAGCTCAGGCCGAGATTGGAAAGCACATCCGGTTCGCCGGGAGCAATCACCAAGGCTGACTGATACGCCGTCTGGGCCTCATCGACCCGACCCAGCTGATCAAGCACAGTCCCCCGGACCGAATGCAACTGCCAGTCCGCATTGTTCGTGGCAATAACCTGATCGAGGACGCGCAGCGCGTCATCAAGCGACCCGCTCGCAGCCAGTGTTTTACCGAGTTCACGCATCACTCCGGCATCTTCAGGGTACGCGATAGAGAGTTGCCGCATAGGGCCGACGGCTTCGGCTGCGCGGCCGGACGCGCGCATGTGCCGAGCCAGGTTGATCCCGGCGGCGCGGTTGCTCGGGTCGCTTTCAAATTTTTCCTGCCAATAGCGCGTGGCTTCGGCAAGGTCGCTGTTGGGGTTTACCGCAATCGCACTGTTGCTGGCAGACGGGCCTACCGATCCGGTGGTTTCACTACGCTGGGCGCATGCTGATAACGCGATCAGCGCGATCCCCGTTCCGGCCAGAAGAAAGCGGCGGAAGATATTGCGGTATACGGTCGGCGCCATAATGTCCCCAGATACGAATTATTTCCTGTCGTCATTCTGCGATTTTCGCGTCAATAAACGGTTAACCATAACCGGTGGCGCCGGTAGGGTTTTCTCTGATACCTTGATCGAGATTCACCCTTAACGGGTCCCAGATATCCCGGAGTTTGGTTTGAAAAATGTGCTGATACCGGCGGGTTCGCCCGGATCGCGAATCCCTGTTCTTGCCGTCTCGGAGGCGGATCTTGCGCGGGTCATCCGGAAATTCCCGGCTATCCAGCGAAACTGGGTACAGAATACCGGTTTTCTGGCGCGTGCTGGCGAGACCCTGCACCTGCCAGACGCCAAGGGTAAGGTTGTCCGGGTCCTGTTTGGTCTCGGATCCAACCAGGACGAGCGGATGGTCTTTGGAAAATTGCCAACAATGTTGCCCGGCGGAGACTACGAATTAACCGGGCAAGTCGATGAGCCGGAATTGGCGGCGCTCGCGTGGCAGCTTGGGAGCTACACGTTTGACAAATACCGCGAGCCCAACGACAGCCATGTGCGGCTGGTGGCCCCGCGGGGAACTGACGCCGGCAATGTCGGGCGTGTCGCCGAAGGGGTGTTTCTGGCCCGTGATCTGGTGAACATGCCCGCCAATGATATGGGCCCCGAAGACCTGGAGCGCGCGGCGCGGAAACTCTCCAAGGCCCACCACGCGACGATCACGGTGACGGCCGGCGACAAGCTGTTGAAAGATAATTTCCCATTGATCCACGCGGTCGGCCGGGCGAGCAGTCGCGCGCCCCGCCTGATCGACATGAAATGGGGAAAACCGGACGCGCCAAAAATCACCCTGGTTGGCAAGGGGGTCTGTTTCGATACCGGCGGGCTCGATCTCAAACCGCCGGCAGGCATGGCGCTGATGAAAAAGGATATGGGGGGCGCCGCCAATGTGCTCGGCCTCGCATCAATCATCATGGCGGCGAAATTACCGGTCCGGTTGCGGGTCCTGATCCCGGCGGTGGAAAATTCGGTTGGCAGCGATGCCTTCCGCCCGGGCGACGTGCTTGAGAGCCGCAAGGGGTTAACTGTTGAGATCGGCAATACCGATGCCGAGGGCAGGCTCGTGCTGGCCGACGCGCTGGCGCTCGCCGACGCTGAGAAACCTGAATTGCTTATCGATATGGCTACCCTCACCGGAGCCGCTCGGGTCGCGCTCGGGCCCGACCTACCGCCATTTTATACCCACGACGACGCCTTTGCGGACAGTCTTGCAAGCCACGCCACGGCTGTCGATGACCCCCTTTGGCGCATGCCGCTCTGGCCGCGCTACGACACCTTGCTGGAGAGCCGGATCGCCAACGTGAACCATATTTCGTCGGGCCCGTTTGCTGGGTCCATTACCGCTGCCCTGTTCCTGGCCCGGTTTGTGGAGCAGGCAAAAACCCATGTCCATCTGGACATTTTCGGCTGGACCCCGAAGGCTCGTCCAGGCAGGCCAGAGGGCGGCGAAGCCCAGGGCATCCGGGCACTCTATGCCCTGATCAGCGAAAAATATCCGGGGTAGACCATGGCTACCGGGATTGCGGATACCGATGCTCTGAAGATCTGGTCCGATGTCTGTCTCGATATGGTGCACGGCCAGGAACCGGAACTGAACATTCGGCAGATGGCGATCCTGTTGACGATATATCTCGAAGCACCGCCCCATAGTGTGGCTGGCTTGGCGACAAAACTCGGGGTTACCAAACCGGTTGTTACCCGGGCTCTGGACACAATGGGCCAGATGGGTCTCATCATGCGCAGGCGCGACGACAGGGACCGACGGTTGCTCCGCATCCAGCGCACAGTCAAAGGAGCGCTCTATCTGGAAAAATTGAGCGATTCGGTCCGCAAACATTTCGGGGAGACAATCCGGTGAGCCGCTCCCTCGATCCCCGCCGCCACCCCTTTCGAGACGACCTTGCGGCAATCGAGCTGGAAGGCAAGGTCGATGCCGCCCGGTTCGTGACTGGTGAAAATACGCAGGTGATCGAGGGCATCGCGTCATTGCGCCGATGCCCTGGCCACGACCAGCCGCTGGATACGGAAATCCTGTTCGGGGAACATTTCGAGGTCTACGATTCCCGCGAAGGCTGGGCATGGGGCCAGCTCCAGACCGATGGGTATGTGGGCTACGTCCCGGTCTCGGCTCTTGGCAACCCGGGTGGATCGGCAACGCACATGGTCGCGGCATTGCGGACCTATATTTTCCCGGAACCGGACATCAAAATTCCACCAATCCAGCTCGTTCCCATGAACGCCAATTTGCGTGTCGCAAATATTGAAAATGGGTTTGCCCGGCTCGCGGGCGGTGGATTTATCTTCGCGGATCATATCGCAAACATCGACGAACGTGCGGCCGATTTTGTCGAAGTTGCAGCCCGGTATGTCGGTACCCCATATCTATGGGGCGGGCGCACTTCGGTGGGGATAGACTGTTCGGGTCTCGTGCAAATGGCGCTCAATGCGGCCGGGATTGATTGCCCGCGCGATACCGACATGCAAATGGCTGAACTAGGCACGGTGAAAGATGCGGGTGCGCCGCCGGCGCGCGGTGACCTTGTATTCTGGCGGCGGCATGTGGGCATCATGCAGGATGATCAAACGTTGCTCCACGCCAATGCCAACCATATGGCCTGCGCCAGTGAACAGCTGGCCAACGCGATCACCCGGATTAAAGCCGGTACGGGCGATGACGTGCTTTGCATCCGCCGCCTTTGACGCCGTACATTTGCCTTTTCGCATTTGCTTGCTAAGGTTCTGAAAATCTACTTGTCTTTTTATAGTTGAAACCATGCACCAGACCCAGTTTTTTGCCAGCCCCGATGCACTTGCCGCCGCCATCCCGGATGGCATCAAGGTGGCAATTTTCAAGGATTCCGGTGCCCCGATGGAAGCCGCCCGCGCGCTCGTGCGACGCGGGGCCAGGGGGCTGCATCTGGTAACGGTCCCGACAGCCGGGATGATCGCCGATCTGCTGATCGGTGCCGGCTGCGTCGATGTTATTGAAACCGCCGGGGTGTCGCTCGGGGAATTTGGCCCGGCCCGCGAATTCGCGGACGCGGTCAAATCGGGCCGCGTGAAAGTAAAAGATTCTACCTGTCCAGCCATATACTCCGGCCTCCAGGCCGGCGAGAAGGGGATCCCGTTCATGCCCATGCGGGGGTTGATCGGGTCTGATATTCTGGCCTCCCGGGACGATTACGAGACCATCGAAAACCCGTTTTCGAAAGGCGACAAAATTGTCGCCTTGCCTGCCATTCGCCCGGACGTGGCGTTAATCCATGTGGCGCTTGCCGACCGGTTCGGAAACCTCTGGATCGGTCGGCAATTTGAACAGCGGATCATGGCGGGCGCGGCCCACCGGACATTTGCAACTGCCGAGAAAATCATCGACGGGAATATCATGGAAGACGAGAAGCTGAGCGCTGCCTGCATTTCATCGCTTTACGTGACGGGGATTGCACCCGCGCCAGACGGTGCAATGCCGCTCGATATGCCGGGTCACTACCCGATGGACCTGGACCGGGTTGAGGACTATGCCGTGGCGTCCGGCGGTGGCGAAAATTATCAGGTTTGGCTCCGGGATCACGTTTTCGCCAAGCCCCTTGCCGCCGAATGACCCCTGCCTGCAAGCCTGAAGAAATTGTGATCTCCGCGATTGCCGACCTTCTTGGCGCCGCGGGACATATCGCGGTTGGTGTCCTGTCGCCTATTCCGGGGTCCGCAGCCTTGCTCGCCCGGGCGAAAACCGGCGCGCGGGTATCTATCCTTGGATCGACCGAGCCGGAATTTCGCTCCAACGAAGGCGTCGACGTGTTTGACGCCGCGGGGCAGGGACGAATCGATGCCTTTTTCCTGAGCGGCGGGCAAATCGACGGTGCTGCCAATATCAACCTGACCGGGATCGGTGACTATCCGCAAATGGATGTGCGCTGGTCCGGAGCCTTCGGGTCAGCTTATCTATATTTCCAGGTACCGAAAGTAATTCTGTTCCGCGACGAACATTCCAGACGGACGCTTGTCGAGAAAGTCGATTTTATATCGTCGCCCGGTGTGAGCGAAGACGGCGTCTACCGGCCGGGCGGTCCCTACGCCCTGGTCACCCCATTATGCGTTATGATGTTCGACCGTGCCGCCGCCCGGTTCACACTCAAAAGCATCCATCCCGGCCATTCGCTAGACGAAATTAGCGATCAAACCGGATTTAAATTCGACATCCCGGAAACGGTTATCGAAACCGAAACCCCGGATGGCGCAACCTTAAATCTCATCCGCGGCACAGTGGCTCAGGCGATCGCCAACCCATACCCCGCTTTCGCCCGGGACATGTTTGGGGTGTAGGGCAAATTCCAATATGTCGTGAGACTGATTTCCACTCGATCAACCCTTTCCCCTCGCAGGAGAAAGCCGGGATAGAGAGCCTAACCCATAGTTTGTGTCTCCTAGTACCCTTGCGCCGGGTCCACGATATTATCCATTTCTCGGCCGGTCTCTTAGACCCTGATCTGCTTCAAAACATTCCGCAGGATCGTCTCGGGATCACTCGCCGACGCGTTGTGCGGGGTGATCGTGACGCTTTCATGCCCCCAGAGCTGACTTGATGCGGGCAACGGCTCGGTCTCGAACACATCCAGCGTTGCTGCGCCGAGAATTTGGTCATCAAGCGCGCTGAGGATA
>JAJFGZ010000078.1 GCA_021775855.1 Hyphomicrobiales bacterium | reverse complement strand
AAAATCGAATTCGACGATTTTTCACTGACCTTTGTGCAGGCCTGGCATTCGTCCTCGACGATTATCGATGGGGCGCCGGTATACCTTGGCAATCCGGCAGGGATCATTCTGACCTCGAAGGCGGAAGACGGTAAAGCCCTGTATCATATGGGGGATACGGATATTTTCTCCGACATGGCGTTGATCAACGAGATCTACAGTCCGGAAATTGGCATCGTCCCGATCGGCGACCGCTTCACCATGGGGGGTGAAATGGCTGCAATGGCGTGCAAGCGGTTTTTCAATTTCGGAACCATCATTCCCTGCCATTACGGGACATTCCCGATTATCGACGCGTCGCCGGATAAATTCTTGGCAGCCATGTCCGATCAGAATGTTGTGGTCCCGCAATCAGGTGAAATGATTGAGGTTTGAATTTCATGAATTTTGACCCAATCCGGAATTCCATCGACTTACTGGTTGAGGCGCGCATTCCCCGGTGATAACTGTGCCGCGACGAACAATGAATTCAGTAAATTCAAGGTGACACATGTCTTTTGATTCTGCGACGGTGCAGAAAATAGCGCGGCTCGCCCGGATCGCAATATCCGACGACGAGGCCGAAAAGCTGCAGGGCGAATTGTCCGCAATCCTTGGCTGGGTGGAGATGCTCAACGAGGTCGATGTGGAGGGCGTGGCCCCGATGACCAGTGTTACACCGATGACGTTGAAAAAGCGCCGGGACGAGGTTACCGACGGCGGATACGCCGAGAAGGTGACCGCTAACGCCCCCGAGTCAGACGAGCATTTCTTTGTCGTGCCAAAAGTCGTGGAGTAGGGCGGATGAGCAAATTATCGGACCTGACGATCGCCGGGATGCGCGACGGCCTTGCCGGCAAATCCTTTAGCGCCACTGAGCTCGCGGAATCGTCTATCACAGCGATAGAAGCGGCGCGCGACCTGAACGCCTTTGTGACCGAGGCGCCGGAAAAGGCTCTCGAGATGGCCAGGACATCGGACGCCAGAATCGCGAAAGGCGAGGCGGGACCGCTGGAGGGCATCCCGCTCGGCATCAAGGATCTCTACTGCACCGAGGGCACGTTGACGACCGCGTCGAGCCATATTCTTGACGGGTTCGTGCCGGGGTACGAATCCACCGTCACGGCAAATCTGTGGGGCGACGGCGCTGTCATGCTCGGCAAGTTGGCATGCGACGAGTTCGCGATGGGGTCCTCCAACGAGACCAGCTATTACGGCAACGTTATCAATCCGTGGCGGAACAGAGGTTCGAACAAGCCGCTGGTGCCGGGCGGCTCGTCCGGCGGGTCATCGGCGGCGGTCGCTGCCAGGCTTTGCCCAGGCGCCACCGCGACCGATACCGGCGGGTCGATCCGCCAGCCGGCGGCGTTTACAGGAACCGTCGGGATCAAGCCCACCTACGGGCGCTGTTCGCGCTGGGGGATCGCAGCCTTTGCCTCGTCACTGGATCAGGCCGGCCCGATCACCCGCACGGTACGGGACGCGGCCATCATGCTGCGCTCGATGGCCGGGCACGATCCCAAGGATTCGACCTCGGTTGATATCGCCTTGCCGGATTTCGAAGCGGCGCTCACGGGCGATATCCGAGGCATGAAAATCGGTATCCCGAAAGAATACCGCATGGACGGCATGAAAGCGGAGATTGAAACGCTTTGGACGCAGGGCATTGGCTGGCTGAAAGACGCTGGTGCAGAAATTATTGATATCTCCCTGCCGCACACGAAATATGCGCTGCCGGCCTATTATATCGTCGCCAATGCCGAGGCGTCATCCAATCTGGCGCGATACGACGGAGTGAAATACGGCCTGCGCGAGCAGGGTGTGGATATCACTGAACTCTATGAAAAAACCCGAGCGGCCGGGTTTGGGGCTGAGGTCAAGCGACGGATTCTGATGGGCACCTATGTGCTGTCAGCCGGGTATTACGACGCTTATTATCTGCGTGCGCAGAAGGTGCGGACCCTTATCAAACGAGATTTCGAACAGGTTTTTGAGACGATCGATACGATTTTGACACCCTCCACGCCAACCGCCGCGTTCGCAGCCGGCGAAAAGACCGATCCGATCGACATGTATCTGAATGATATATTCACCGTGACCGTGAACATGTCCGGCCTGCCGGCGATCTCGATTCCCGCCGGGTTGTCGAGTGAAGGAACCCCCTTGGGGTTGCAGCTGATCGGCAAGGCATTCGACGAAGAAACCCTGTTCCGGGTGGGGGGCGTTCTGGAAGAAGCAGCTGGGTTTGATGCCGCGCCAGAAAACTGGTGGGCGTGACTTGCTCCAGTTGGGGAAGAGACGATTGAGCGCAAAGGCTGGATTCCGGATCGCGCTGTGGATCACTATCGAGGCCAAATGACCATTCGGGCTGCAGCTTGTCCGGAATTACGAGGTTTTTGGGACTAGATTGAAACTATTGCCCGCATCGATCGAAATCAAATCCGGGCACAAGGAAAGAAAATGTACGAAGAAGCGCGTGAAACTGATCCCAAGAAATACATTGCCGGCGCGGCCGGGGATTGGGAGCTTGTTGTCGGGCTTGAAGTTCATGCCCAGATTTCCTCGAAATCGAAGCTCTTCTCGGGCGCGTCTGCCGAATATGGCGGAGAACCGAACGACCATGTATCGATCGTCGACGCGGCGATGCCCGGGATGTTGCCGGTAATCAACGAATTCTGCGTCCGCCAGGCGGTCAAGACCGGGCTGGGTCTTAAAGCCCAGATCAATCTGCGGTCGGTTTTTGACCGCAAGAACTATTTCTATCCGGACCTGCCCCAGGGCTACCAGATTTCCCAGTTCAAGGACCCGATTGTGGGTCCGGGCACGGTACTGCTCGATATGAAGGATGGTGCCCGGGTCGAGATCGGGATTGAGCGCCTGCATATGGAGCAGGATGCGGGAAAATCGATCCACGATCAGCACCCGTCCAAAACCTATGTGGACCTGAACCGGTCCGGCGTGGCGCTAATGGAAATTGTCTCGCTGCCGGATATCCGCTCGTCTGAAGAGGCGCGGGCTTACGTCACCAAGCTGCGCTCGATCTTACGCTATCTGGGCACCTGCGACGGCAACATGGAAGAAGGGTCCATGCGCGCCGACGTCAATGTTTCGGTGCGCCGTCCGGGCGACCCGTTCGGTACGCGCTGCGAGATCAAGAACGTGAACTCGATCCGCTATGTGGGACAGGCAATTGAATACGAGGCGCGCCGCCAGATTGATATTCTGGAAGAAGGTGGATCGATCGATCAGGAAACCCGTTTGTTCGATCCGAAATCAGGCAAGACGCGCGCCATGCGCTCAAAGGAAGAGGCACACGATTATCGCTATTTCCCCGACCCGGACCTTCTACCGCTGGAATTTACCCGGGAATGGGTCGACGAAATTGCCGCCGAACTACCCGAATTACCGGATGAGAAACGCGCCCGGCTGATGAGCGACTATGGCCTGTCGGCCTACGATGCGGGGGTTCTTGTGGCCGATCAGGCGTCATCCGCCTATTTCGAGAAGGTTGCTACAGGGCGAAATGCCAAACTGGCAGTGAACTGGGTGATGGGGGACCTGTCGGCCAGCGCCAACGAGAAGAATGTGGGTCTTGATCAGGTCGGGATTTCGCCGGATCAGCTTGGCGGTTTGATCGATCTGATCGAGGACAAAACCATATCCGGCAAGATCGCCAAGGACGTTTTTGAAATCCTTCTTGCGGAAGGCGGCGACCCGCGCACTATCGTTGAAGACAAAGGTTTGAAACAGGTGACGGATACCGGTGCAATCGAAGCGGCGGTTGATGAGGTGATTGCTGCCAACCCGGACAAAGTGGCCGAGGTCAGGGAAAAACCAAGAATGGCCGGCTGGTTTGTCGGTCAGGTCATGAAGGCGACAGGCGGCAAGGCCAACCCGAAGGCAGTCAACGATATCCTGAAAGCGAAACTCGGGCTCTAGTTTGTAGGCTGTGGTCCGGTATCAGGCTGCGTGCCGTTTGGCGACGGCGTTTCGCTGGCAATGGTTTCAGCCCACCAGGCCTTCCATTTATCGATATCATAGGCAAAACGCTGGCCCGTCAATGCGGTGAGGCTGGCGACCGCATCGGCTTTCAGCCATTCCGGTTCGCCTTCCCTGGTGAGGCGGGAAACCAGGGCGGAGATTGTATCGTTGTCATTCTGTCCGACCCAACCAACGGCGCGGATGGCGGCAAGATAGATGTAGAAATATTTTTCACTTGGGACATTCTCGTTGCGCCATCCCCCCGTCAGCCATTCTGTCGGGATAACGCCATTCCCATTGATGGCCATCATATGCAGAGAAAACCACCGGATGATCTGCCGGAATTTATATTCGGTACCCGTGAAAGCCGTGATTGTTTCGTTTGTAAATTCCTCGAGCATGAATTCCGACAGGAAATTTCCATAGGCAGGATTTCGGGTTAGGGCGAGCGGCAACATCACGCTTAAAATGTCATAGCGGTAAGCCATATAGTCGGCATTAGGCGTGATCGCAGATTCAAGGGCACCGGCACTCGCCTGAACAATTTCGTCGCTCAATTCAGCGACTGGCGCCGGTTGGAGAGCCTGTGCTTCGGGACCGGGCGAGGTCTGTTGTGGTTGTTCGGGTCCCCACAGGCTACCCTGGCCACCCCGGACATATGTCCCCACATAGATATCGTTCCCGAGCACGTATAGCGACAGGGGGCGTTCACCGGCAAAATTTTGAACGGTATCCCAGGTATTTTCACTATTCGACCGCCAAAGGGTCGCGCTGGTCAGGTCGCCCGACAACAGAAAGAGGCTATCGCCGTTTGAAGCCAGCGCCCGCAATGGTACACCTTCCGGTGCAGGAACACGGCTGCTCGTCGTCCCGTCAAAGCGCCAAATTTCCGTCGCGGTTCCATTTTGGTTGATCGCATAGAGTTCGTCATTGTGTTCGACTGGAGAAAGGACGCGGCTGCCGCCTGGCCACCCCTCCACTTCGGCAACCTCATTGCCTCGCCACTCCATTAGTTTGGACCCTGGTTCGTTCCAGGACGTTACTGCAAAAAAGCATCGGTCTCCGACAGCGCGGACGTCTGTAATGCGGCTAAGATTTTCGCCGGTTGGCGGCAATTGATAGACTTCGCGCCAGTCTTCCGAACCGGTCGGCGACATTTGCAATCCGCCGACCCATCCGCCGGTGCCGGCGATCAGGTTCGCGTTGCAGGTTTCCATTGCGTGGACGTGGAGGGTGATCCCGGTCGTGAAAATATTCAGCGCCCAGCTGTCGCCATCGGTGATAGCGTATTCGCCAAGAGCAAGACTTGAGCGAGGGTCTTCAAACGGCCAGTACAATATTCCGCGGTAGATGGCTGGGCGGCCGATATGTTGCGAAAACAGACCACGCTCGTAGCGTGTTTCTCTGGTTGACGGATCAAACGTGTAGATGTCGGCGGCGTTGAAATTTTCGAAGGGATTCGAGTTCGCGAACCAAATTTTTCCGTCATAGGCGATCATCTGCGATACACCCGGCCATGGCCCGGGGGTGGTCAAACGTACCAGCGGTGTTTGCGCCAGCAGGGGTGTTGAGCCAGCTGCAAATAGTACCGAACACAGCAGAAACTGCAAAACACCTGAGATCAGGGTTTTTAGCCTAATGTTCTGTCTCCCAACGGGAATTCGCTGCTGGACATTCGCCTGACCGTCAACAAGAATACCAGCCTTCTGGATGCGGGTAATTGATTGGGAGGCGGGAATGGCACGGTTGCGAGAGTCCAGAACCACTGGGAAAATTTCTAAAACCAAGCCGATAAACCTCTACTACTGGCCCACACCCAACGGATGGAAAATATCCATCATGCTTGAAGAGTGCAAGCTTCCCTACAACACAATATTTGTAGATATTACCAAAGGCGATCAATTTGAGCCAGATTTTCTGCAAATAGCGCCCAACAATCGAATGCCCGCAATTGTCGATCCCGACGGACCGGGTGGGCGCCCAATTTCGATTTTTGAATCCGGCGTTATTCTCCAATATCTCGGGAATAAGACAGGAAAATTTTATCCGAAACGCATACGTGAGCGGGTCGAAGTTGACCAATGGTTGTTTTGGCAAATGTGCGGGCTGGGGCCGATGGCCGGGCAGGCTCATCATTTCCGTCACTATGCCCGTGAAAAAGTCACGTACGCGATCGATCGCTATACCAACGAAATGAACAGGCTGTACGGTGTCATGGATACCAGACTGGCGGACCGGGAGTTTTTAGCCGGGCGCTACTCGATTGCCGACATGGCGTGCATTGGCTGGATCAAGCCGTATAAAAGGCAGGGGCAAAAACTGGAAAATTTCCCGAATTTGAAGCGCTGGTTCGAGCGCATGATGTTGCGGCCTGCGGTTATCGCCGGTTTAAAACTTGGAAAAGAGCGTGCCTTGTCTATCGAGGATTTCCAGAAGGACAAGACGCTGCACGACTTGTTATTCAAGCAGCGCGCCCGGACTTGATTGCCTGTTCTGCAAAGAGGCGTGGCTCAAATACTATTGACGGTAGAGGTTTCCTCTTCTGCAGATGAGGCCGCCGAGGACGCAGCCAGCAAGCGCGATCGTATCGTCGTCGCTCATGCGCATATTGCCCGAGAACACCCGCCCGTCGTCGGATTTGTACACTTCACCTTCCCACTTGTTGTCACCGTCCTGGACCATATTGAGGATGACCTGGAGGCCCAACAATGGCTGATTTCTCAGCGATGTGTCCGGGTTATATATGTCCGTCCGCGGGTTACCATCGGCATCATTCGGCTCACGCAACCACACGATCTTGCCACATAGGCCGCTGCCGCACCGGTATATTTCAATCTTCGAAGTTCCGGTATCACGGAGCCAGGTGCCAATCGGGCTGGCAGCAGAGGCGTGCCCTGCCAAAAGGCCCAGTACAATCAGCCCCATGGCCAGGGGTTTCAAAATATATCTCCCAGTCAAACCAATTCTCCTCCGCCACAGTGCCGAATAGTGGATGTTATTCAGCGCAAGTTAATGCATTATCGCTGGTTCGTTCAACGTTGAAAATTTTTTTGTTATCGGATAATTGCAGACAAAGTAATCCATGATTATCAAATACCTAATTTTGACACGCATAATTTTCAACAAATTTTCGGAAAATGCAGGATAGACGCTGAATCGCAAAGCTAACAGGCCGTAAAATTTACCCATCCTTATGATTTGATTGACGAATTATTAGCTTAGCCGCTTAACCCGAGATTCAGGCGCGCCGCTGCATTCTCTCCTCAAGACTGGCTCGAACCAGTCGGAAACAATAGCCGGCACAAATGCCGGATGACAGGAGAGAGAAAATGGCACGCGTCGACTTTGACACGTATGTATCGGTTTCGCTGGCTTTCCCGGCGGACTCAATTGCAGACGATCTGTTTTGCAGGGGGCTTGAGAGCTCCACAGGTGCGGACGGCGATATCAAGCTTGTGGAGGCCCATAAGTGGTTCAATCTGGCGGCGTTGAAGGGCAACGAAGATGCCCTGCGTTATCGCCAGGAGATTTCAGAAGAATTATCCGCCGACGAAATCGCCGAGGCCCAGAAATCCGCCCGTGAATGGATTCAGGCTCACTAACGGTTTGAATCTATTTTGGAAAAGATTATAACCACATTTGCAGGTCGATAGTTGGTGGTCAAACGCCGACTGTGCACACTGTATTCGGCTGAGCGCAAAATAAAATGGCGGAGAGGAAGGGATTCGAACCCTCGAAACGGTTCCCCGTTTACTCCCTTAGCAGGGGAGCGCCTTC
>JAJFGZ010000077.1 GCA_021775855.1 Hyphomicrobiales bacterium | reverse complement strand
GAAAGCCGATCATCACCCTGCACCCCCCGGAGCACGATCATGCTCTAAAGGAAGTTGACGGCGCCGCCAACGCGGTTGCCCGCAACCCGCAGCAAGTGGTCCAGGCACTGGCTTATGTGATTTCTGGCGCGATGCCGGCGTCCTGAACCTGCGTCACCCGGAAAATTCAGTATGCCCCGGTGCATTCTGCTGCGCGATCCCGATTCCGGTCTGGAGGTGGTCGCGAAACTAGGACGTGGGCTCTAAAACGCTTAGCCAAAGCCGGATGGCAGGGAGCTTGACGAAGGCTAGAATCGCTTGGAGAGAGGAGTTGGGAGGCGCTAACCTGCTCACCCGGACGCCGACTGGTGAATGCTGGGTCATATCATGTTCGCGGGTTGGCGCTTCGTATCGGCAATACTTCATGGAACTTGCCGCTCGCGGTGAATTCGGGCGGTGCCTGGCTTTCTCGCACCGTGACGTCCTCCAGGCCGTTATCGCGAAACACGCGTTTCACAGACTGGATGACCTCTTGAAAGACAAACCCTACCGCCGCCTCGTCGGCAGGTTCTATTCGCACCTCGAAATCTCTCTCGCTGTTCTGGACCAGCTGGATGCGCCGGGCGCGCTCGTGCTCCAGATCGAAGACGAGCGGCGACAGTGTCACCTCGCCCACACGAACGAGCGTCGCCTGGCGTCCTTCCACCTGAAAACTGCGAAACGGCGACCCACAGGGGCAGGAGTCCTTGTAGAATCGAACACAGTCGCCGAGATCATATCGGATGAAGGGTTGAACGTCGTTGGCGAGTACCGCCAGCAGCACGGTCGCCGACAACGTGCCGTCGGGAACAGTCCGCATCGCTTCATCGACCGCTTCGAGTATGGCCCAGTCTTCGTGCACATGCTTCCGCCCGTGGCTGCATACGAAGGACATCACCAGGCATTCGGTGCTGCCGTAGGTGTCGAGAATGCCGTATTTCAGTGAGGGGAAGGCTCGGCGAACCCGCGCGCGTAGATCATCCGTGAAGGTCTCGCCCCCCGTACTGATGACCACCGGCTCGATCTGCAGTCGCCTGGCTTCCTTTTCTTTGGCGAGGATGGTCAGCATGCTTGGGTAGGTCATGATGGAGGAAACCTTCGCCATCGCGTTGAGTGTTTCCACAAGCCGGCCGATCGGTTGCTCGGCCTCGATGAAAGCCAACCCCTTCGCCAGCCTCGGTTGCAGATCTCTCACCAATTTGTTGAACCCGACGCCAGCAAAGTGACCGTTGCCACCGGTGATTGTCACCCGCACGCCGAGCTTGCGCATCTCCCGGACGAGCTTCCACTGGTACCGATCGAAGTGCGCCATCGAAATTCCAAAGGAATATTCCAGGAACGATGAGGACAGTACGATGACCGCTGGTTCGCCTGATGTCCCGGAGGTCCGGAAAATGGCGACATCGCCGATCGGCACGCCAATCTTTCGGATATCCCGGAGATGATTGCGGGCCCTGTCGAGGGGAAGAGAACGAATTGTCAGCCAGTCGTTGAACTCCCTCATGAGGTCGGGCTTGCGGGTGACCGGCAAGTCGCGCAGTTCGATCTCGCTTGATGGTCGCAGATCCGCGTAGAGCCTGCGAAACAGGGGTGAGTCGCGCCGCGCCTTTTCCACGAGACGCCGCAGATTGCGGAGTTGCCTGGCTTCGATTCGCTTCCGTCCACCCCAGGCTGTCCAGAGCCCTCCGGCGAAGTATCCCAATGTTCGAAGGAGGCTGAAACGCATAGCTGTTGGCAATGTCCGTTCTTTGAATCCGGCGTGAATATATCCGTCGATTAGAGACTACACGAAGAAACTCAGCGTTAATTGACATCCGTCAAATCGCGCAGTCGCGCCAGCTTGTGGTCATGCGGTATACCGCGAAAGTGGACATCAGATATATGTCGTTTATGAGTACAACGCCTAGCCGACGTCCTGAATTCCGGCCGTCCCGCAACGGCAATGTGGAGGGGACTATCCGTGCCTCTTTCCCAGCCACCAGAGCAACACTAGTCCGGGCAGGGCGGCGAGTGCCGTGAGGGCAAAAAACGGTGCCCACCCAACCGCCTCTGCCGCAAAGCCAGACCAGGACGAGAGGATTGTCCGCCCAACGGCGGCGAGCGCGGTGAGCAGCGCGAACTGGGTCGCGGTATGGGCTTTGTTGGTGCACAGGCCCGACAGATAGGCGACGAAAATCACCGTGCCGATGGCCCCGGAGAAATTCTCGACTGTAATCGTGACGCTGAGCGCCAGCGGGTCGGGGCCCATCCAGGCCTGCCAGCAAAACACCAGGTTGGACGCCATTTGCAACAACCCAGCGACCCACAGATTGGTCATCAGGGAAAATTTACGCGCCAGATAACCGCCGAGAAATCCGCCGGCCAGCAGAGCCACCAGCCCGACCCCTTTGACAATCGTGGCGTAGGTCGCGAGGTCGAACCCGATGGCGAGTACAAACGGCCCGGTCATGACCCCGGCCAACGTGTCGCCGAGTTTATAGAGGACCACAAAGAGCAGGATCAGGACGGCTTTGTCTTTGGTGAGAAAATCGGTGAACGAATCCCGCGTCGTCCGCCAGAAGCGTTGCAAAGCCGCGCCGCCTTGGGGTCGGACGTAAGCAACATCAGCTTCCGGCTCGACGGCGAACCATGCCGCCGCCATGCCGACGACCACCAGCCCGGCCATCAGGGCGTAGCCGATCCCCCACCCCGCGTTGGTTGCAATGCCACGGGTCTCCAGATAGGCGACCAGCGCGATGACCCCGGCCGTCGAGACCAGTAAGGCAATGCGGTAGGCACTGACATAATAGGCCATGCCCGCCGCCTGGCGGTCTTCAGGCAGGCTCTCGACCCTAAACGCGTCGATCACGATATCCTGGGTGGCGGATGCTGTCGCGACCAATAATGCGGCCAAAGCAATCAAATACGGAGACGCGACCGGGTCAAGCGATCCGAGCGTCAGGATCGCGGCCATTAGCAGCAATTGAGAAAAGACCAGCCAGCCCCGACGACGCCCCAGATATCTTGTCAAAACGGGGACCCGGAAGGCGTCGACAACCGGCGCCCATAGAAATTTCAATGTGTATGGCAGCCCGGCCAGCGAATAGAGACCGATCGCACCGAGATCGACCCCCCGATCCGCCATCCAGATCGCTAGCGTGGAGGCCGACAGCGCTAGCGGAAGGCCAGCTGAAAATCCCAGAAACAGGATGATCAGCACGCGTTTTTCAAAATAGACGAACGCCGCGGGCTTGTGGGTTTCAGGTACCAAAGTTTGTTGTCCCGGACAGCGCGTGCGGCGCGCATCAGGTAATCCGGGATCCAGCGTAACTCGTGAAGCCGATCCTGGATTCCGGTTGCCGCCGGAACGACGGTGGGTGTTATTCACCGGCTAATAAATCAGTTTGTGATGCCGCTGGCTTGGGTTTTGATTTCGTCGACACTTTTTCCTGAGGGTCGCGATTCTCCTCATCAAACTCAAGATGCTCGATTTTGCGCCCACGGCTGGAGATTTTGTCGGATGAGGTTAGTACCTGTTCGATATCCTTCTGCGCCTGACCGAAATGTTTTTGCAGGTTGAGAACCCGCTCGCGCAAACGGTGCACGTCGTCCATCAGCCTGGTCACCTCACCCTGGATCAGGTGCGCCTGATCGCGCATGCGGGTATCCTTGAAAATCGCCTGCATGACCTGCACCGCGAGCATCATCATCGAGGGCGAGACAATCACGACCCGCGCCCGGTAGGCTTTCTGAATCAGTTCGTCGAAGGATTCGTAGAGCTCCGCGTAGACCGATTCCGACGGTACGAACATG
Source organism: Hyphomicrobiales bacterium (assembly GCA_021775855.1). Taxonomy (GTDB): domain Bacteria; phylum Pseudomonadota; class Alphaproteobacteria; order Rhizobiales; family NORP267; genus NORP267. The sequence goes on along the minus strand of JAJFGZ010000077.1, from coordinate 3,495 downwards.
ATCGCCGTATCCTGGGTCTCGCCCACGATCAGGTATTTGCTGGAAATATCATCGATGTGCCTGGTGATGTCGGTACGCATGCGGGCAGACGCTTCTTTGGTATCCTGGGCAGTTGTTGCGGATTTGAAGGCTTCAAACGCTTCGAGCGGAAATTTGGCGTCGATCACCACGCCGGGCTCGTCGTTTGGCATATGCACAATACAGTCGGGCCGGGATTTATTGGAAAGTGTAGCCTGGAACGAGTACGCGGATTTCGGCAGATTGTCGGCAATGATGGCCTCCATCCGGCCCTGGCCGAACGCGCCGCGCGCCTGCTTGTTGGCGAGGATTTCTCGCAACCCCACGACCTGGCTCGAAAGGTCGGTGATATTCTTTTGCGCCTCGTCGATCAGGACGAGCCGCTCGTGGAGCTTGGACAGGCTTTCTCCGGTGGTTTGGGTTTGCTGGGTCAGGTTCTGGCCCAATCGGTGGGAAACTTTATCGAGCCGCTCGTTCATGGTGCGGGTCAGGTCGGATTGGCGCGATACCGATATCTCCGCAACGGTTTGCAGTTTGCCGTTCATCTCGCTATGGGCCTGCATTAATTCGGCGATCCGGCTCTCCAGCTCGTGGGCACGGTGCACCGCGGCGGTGGCCGTATCGCGCCGCATCCTGGACGCGCGGATCATCAGGATCGCAATCACAAATAGCCCGGCTATTCCAAGCCCGGCCAGACCCAATAACAACTCGGCAACCGTCACAGGGCGGGCACCGAATGAGAAGACAATCTCCGACATGCCGGCAAAGCTAGTATGATTCGCAGATGAATTGGATCAAAACATGAACATGCGTAAAACTGACGATTGACCTCAGCCGGGCGAACGCTTATCTGATCGCCATGGCATTGCGCGAAATCATCATCCTGCCCGACAAGCGACTGCGGCAAGTTTGCGAACCGGTGAAAACGGTCGATGATCAGGTGCGTGCGCTGATGGATGACATGGCGGAGACCATGTACGACGCCCCCGGCGTGGGGCTGGCAGCGAGCCAGATCGCGGTCATGAAGCGGGTAGCGGTAGTGGACGCCTCCAGGGACGAAGATGAAGGCGAGCGGGTAAAAAACCCGATATTTTTCGCCAACCCGGAGATCACCTGGGTGTCGGACGAGATGGCCGAATACGAAGAAGGTTGTCTGTCGATCCCGGAATTTTACGAACTTGTCGAGCGCCCGGCCGGGTGCCGGGTCAGCTATCTCGACTACAAAGGCAAAAACCGCGAAATAGAGTGCGAAGGCCTGATGGCCACCGTGATCCAGCACGAGATTGACCACCTGAACGGGGTGTTGTTTATCGACCACATTTCGAAATTGAAGCGCGACATGGTCGTCAAGAAATTCAGCAAGGCGAAAAAGCGCGAAAGCGCCGCGTAAACGATCCCGGGCGGACACACCAATGACCCTGCGCATTGTATTTATGGGAACGCCGGATTTCGCCGTCCCTACGCTTCAGGCAATTGTCGATCAGGGAAACGACATTGCGGCAGTCTATACCCAGCCGCCGCGTGCCGCCGGGCGCGGCATGGCCGACCGGAAAAGCCCGATCCACGAATTGGCGGCTGCGCACAATATCCCTGTTGCCACACCTGCAACTCTGAAAGACACCGATGCCCAAAGCGCCTTCGAGGCGCTGGAGGCCGACGTCGCTGTGGTTGTCGCATATGGCCTGATCCTGCCGCCGGAAATCCTTGCCATGCCGAAACATGGATGCCTCAATCTACATGCTTCCAAATTGCCACGCTGGCGCGGGGCGGCACCAATCCAGCGCGCCATCATGGCGGGCGATACCGAGACCGCCGCAACCGTTATGCGCATGGAGGCGGGGCTGGATACAGGGCCGGTCTGTCTGGAGCGGGTTGTCAAGATCGACGTCGATATGACGGCAGGCGATCTCCACGATCGATTGGCGCTGGACGGCGCCAATCTGATGGCGAGCGCCATTACGGACCTTGTCGCAGGCAACCTCGCCTGTCGGGCGCAATCGGCAGATGGCGTCACCTACGCCAAAAAGATCGAAAAATCCGAATCCCGGATAGATTGGCGGCACCCGGCAAATAAGGTGCACAACATGATCCGGGGGCTGTCGCCGTTTCCCGGCGCGTGGTTCGAACTGGAGATCGACGGCGCGCGCCAGCGGATCAAGGTGCAGGCGGTTACCATCGCTGAAAACCAGTCTGGTTCACCTGGAGAATTACTCGGAGATGGTCTGGTGGTTGCCTGCGGCGAGGGTGCCGTGAGGCTCACTACGATCCAGCGCGCAGGAAAGAAGCCCATGGATGCAACCGAGTTTCTGCGCGGCACGGTCCTGCCAGTTGGTACCAGGCTCGCCTGATGCCCCGCTACAAACTCACTATTGAATATGATGGCGGGCCGTATGTGGGCTGGCAGCAGCAGGCCAACGGCCCTTCGGTGCAGGAACATATCGCGCGCGCGGCCAGGGCCTTTTCCGGTGAGGATGTTGCCGTCCACGGGGCGGGGCGGACAGATGCCGGTGTCCATGCCCGTGGCCAGGTGGCGCATGTGGACTTTGTCAAACCTCACGAAGCAGGCACTGTGCGCGACGCCATCAACCATCACCTGAAACCAGAACCGATAACAATTCTATCGGTCGACGCGGTTGCGGAAGATTTCGAAGCCCGTTTTGGCGCCGTGCGGCGTCGCTATCTGTACCGCATCGTCAACCGCCGCAGCCCCCTGACCCTGGATGCAGGGTTGGCGTGGCGGGTCCAGGCGCCGCTTGACGCCGATGCTATGGCGGAAGCAGCCGCCTTCCTTATCGGCAACCACGATTTTACGACGTTTCGCTCGGCCGAATGCCAGGCCAGGTCACCGGTCAAGACCCTCGACCGGCTGGAAGCGGTGCGCACCGGCGACAACATCCTGGTCCAGGCCGAAGCCCGCTCCTTCATGCACCACCAGGTCCGCTCCATCGTCGGCTCCCTCAAATGCGTCGGCGATGGCAAATGGCGGCCCCACGACATGCGCAAGGCTCTGGACGCCAGGGACAGGGCCGCCTGCGGCCCGGTGGCCCCCGCCGATGGGTTGTATCTAATGGGCGTGGATTATTAGCGCTTGGCCACGGGCTATCCCACATCCTTCCCTCGAGCAGGTGCCACACAATTGCAGGCGAGCCGACGGTTCCCGCCACATTGCAAGCACCTCATCACACTGGTCTTGTCTTTTATGGATTCACGAACGCAGTGCAATACCGGCAATGTATTTGCGGGATGGGACATTTACTCGGCCAGCTCAGCCATGACGGTCCGCTTGGCAAGCCCGTCCTCATCAATGCCGGACGCGGCGGGTTGCAGCGCGAAGCAGATATCCTCAGCGCGCTTGATGACCAAATTCTCGGCGCAGCAACGCTGGATGTGTTCGAGACCGAGCCGTTGCCCGCATCAAGTCAGCTCTGGGGGCATGAAAGCGTCACGATCACCCCGCACAACGCGTCGGCGAGTGAT
>JAJFGZ010000076.1 GCA_021775855.1 Hyphomicrobiales bacterium | reverse complement strand
AAATGGGTAAGTTGCAACGCGCTCTATTTGGCAAATTTTACACGCATATGCAATATCAGGCGCGTGGGACCTCGAGGTGATCGTCTAAGATGCGCCTGGGTTAGTCGTGGTTAGAATATCGTAAGGCGCTTCCGGGTCCGGTCTGCCAGAGTTAACATAGCTCCCAATCCAGTCGGCCAGGTTTTCAGCGACCGGGAGCCGGAAATGCATCATATCCCAATAGTTCAAATCGTTGCTTGTCAATTCGGACGGGATGCGAAAATCGATAGTGACGGCGCCGGTCTTCTCTGCAATCACCGCGATCCGGCGTTTGCATTCGGCTTCGCGGGCCGCGCCCTGGCTACCGGGAAGTGGTTGGTAGGCAATATGGACCGGCATGGTTGCAACGATCTTTGCTGCGTCCGCTGGAAAACGAGTGAGAATTTCTTCAAGCCATTCAAGCGCGGGATAGCTCCAACCTGCGCGTTCTTCGTCTGTCGGGCTATAGGCCGGGACAACCGCACCCTCGTCGGCTGACCGGAACTGCCATATTTTCTGCCGCGCCCGTTCAGCGTCGTATTCATCGTCCGGCGGTACAAAGACCCCGTATCCATCGTCCCGGTAGCGGAAGCGATCGCGCAAACCCAGATAAAATGCAAATTGCCGGACGGCGATCTCAAGGGCCTTGCCGTTGAGCATATAGAGCAGGTCGTTCCAGGGATTGTCGTCGTACATCCATTCGGGGAACGGCCGGTGGGTAAAGCGCACCGTATCGGCATCTGGTTCGCACCATACCAGGTCGATGCCTACCATGACACCTTTTGGGTCCGGGACCGTGCGCAGAAACAAATCTGCAATTAAATATTGTTCCCAGGCGCGGGCGCTATTCATCGCAAGTGCCGCAAAGCGCATGTCGAGCGCCGTCGAGAGGCGTTCAGGGGGGATCAACCGTGTTGTCGACGTGCCGATGATCAGCGCGTCGTAGCGACCTGAACGCACAATCTGAGGGTATGTGAACCGCTGATTGACGTCGGTGATGATGATGTTCTCCCGCGGGCCGGGCGGTAGATTGCCGTACGGATTTATAATCACAATAAAGGCCGCTATCCCGATCAGGACAGAGACGGCAAAAATTATCAGGGTTCGGGTGTATCTGGTCCACATCGTGCAACTGGCCTAGAACTGGAAATAAATGAAACTGATTGCTTGGCCCTTGCCAACCTGGAGTACAACCACCACAAAAAGAGCCGCAACGGCCATCGCGACAATCCGTCGGTCCGGTAAATACTCGTCCACAAAGCGCAGGCTTGACGGACCGACAACGCTAACCACAGCGGCAATCGCGATCAGGCCGGCGCTCTTGAATTCGCCCAATCCCTCGCCCAACCCAACCATGCCCATCAGCATATAGGCAGCGCTCTGAAAATCGCTCGAACGGAACAGGACCCAGCCGATAATTACAAATAGCATAGTAACCAGCCATCCCGCCACCGGCGGCATCGAATACCCCGCCTTGTGCCAGGACCGGTTGGCCACCAGTCCAGCGCCGTGAAACAGCCCCCAAACGACAAAGGTCCAGCCCGCCCCGTGCCACAGTCCGACCAGGCCCATCGTGATCATGGTGGCAAATACATACAGTCCCCAGCCGTGGCGGCTCCCGCCGAGCGGAATATAGAGATAGTCCCGCAGGAAACGCGACAGGGTCATATGCCAGCGCCGCCAGAAGTCTCGTAGATCCACCGCTCTGTACGGCACCTCGAAATTTGGCGGCAACCGCAGCCCGATCATCATGCCCAACCCGATGGCCATCTCCGAATAGGCGGAAAAATCGAAAAACAGCTGGAACGTGAATGCCAAGGCGCCGGTCCAAGCGGCCCCAAGATCAGGAATGCCCGTGGTGGAAGACAAGTAAATTGGATCGGCAATGACCGCCAGCTTGTCGGCGATCAGAACTTTCTTGGCGAACCCGATCGTGAACAGCGTCATGCCCCTGCCAAAGCGCTCCGCGAGGCCCTCCCGCCAGGGGTCGAAATCAAACTGATGCATGATCTCGTTGTGGCGCACAATCGGCCCGGCGATCAGTTGGGGGAAGAAGAAAATGAACAGGCAGAAACGCCGCAAGGGATAGTGCGGGGCCGCACCGCGCCTTAGGTCTATCGCGTAGGACAGGATCTGGAACGTATAAAAACTGATCCCGATGGGCAGGATGATGGACGCCTCGGCGATTTCATACCCGGTCACCGAAGTTACTGTGTCGATAAAGAAATTGGCGTACTTGAACACGCCAAGCACGGCGAGGTTGGCAATAACTACGATGGCCGGAAGAAACCGGTAGGGGCGCCTGATATAGGCTTCGGCGAGCAGCCAGGATATGACTGTCTGGCCGACAAGCAATGGCAGGAAGCGGATATCCCACCAGCCGTAAAATACCAGCGAGCCGGCGATCAACAGCATCTCGCGTTGCCAGACGACCCGCGCGGTCAGGTAAAAGCCTGCCAGCAACGCCGGCAGGAAGACCAACACAAAAATCTGACTTTGAAACAGCATGGCCCGACAATCCGGTTAAACGCTGACCTCAGGCCGCGACGTGGAAGCACCCAGTTAATACCCCGAAACAACCATTGTTCCGGCCCTGAATTCAACCCAAATATGCATATTACTTCGGGCTAGTCTCGATCCCCGCATCAGGGCTCGGTCTCCTGTAGGCTTCTTCCATCACAAGACTGGTCCCGAACAGGTAGCCGAGCAAACCGATCCACCACGATTGCCAAAGCCCGTGGGACACAAACATGACGCCGATCGCGGCAAATGCTACCGCCGCCATAAATGGCTGAGCCCGGCCGTTGGCTTTAAGTAGATACCGGCACAAGAGGAGAATGGCGATTGACATTGCGATCGGCCCGAGGATACCGAGATCGATCCACGCCTGTAGCGCGCCATTATGCGGATGAAGAGGTGTTTTGATTGGAAAGAATATTCCCCGGATAGTCGGCAAGCCGTAATGCTGCACGCCGTCATGGCCCCACCCAAGGAACGGCCGCTCGGCAATCCGGTCGCTGGCGGCGGCCCAGATTTCCAATCGTGTAAGCGCGGAATAAATGGCCTGAATATGTTGCCCGGTCTCCCGGATCCAGACGCTCTTGGCGACCGCATCGAGGATAGAATTCAGGACCAGTGGCAACACCCATATCCACACGAGGGTGAGAGCTCCCAACAGCTTGATCACCATGCCGCCCCATCGCCGGACCAGAATGGTAACCGCGAATAGAACAATGGCCGCGAGCAGGGCGCTCTCACTTTGGGAGAGGAGGATGCCGGATGTCATTAACCCGCCTGCAGTCAGGGCCAGGCCTTTCTGACCGGTCAGGATTGCATGCCAGATCGCCATGCCGGTAAGCAGCGTTGCCACCACCAGCGATCGATTGAAGAACCCCGTCAACGGCATCAGAACCTGTTGGATGAATTCAGGAAACTGGTCTTGGAAATGGAAAGTCAGCCAGATCAGGTTGAAAATCACCCCAGCCGTGATCGCACCCCACAACAAGGCTTGAAAATTCGATTTCAGTCTTTCGAATTTGATCACCCTGATCCCGCAACTGAAAATTGCGATCGCAAGTAACGCCGCGAAAACATGGAGGGTTGTTGTCAGCGTGTCGCTGTGGTCAGAGGAATTGATATTCGCGATCAGGAACAGAAAGACAAATGCCGCCAACCATTTTATCCAGAAAACGATTTGTTTTCTGTCCGGCAATCGCGCCGTCGGAACCCCGCCAAGGGGGCGGTAAATTGCAAGCCAGAGCGGGATCGCCAGTGCGGCTGCGTGGACGGCGAGGTATAGGATAAAGATCCGCGGCGAGGCGATCGAGATAATTGGCGCGAGAAAGGCCCAGAACCTCGCCAATTGCTGATTGGTGATGAGCTTCACCCAGGCTTGAAGTCTATCAATGGTCACAGTCTTGGAAATCCGAATGGTTTCTGGCTAGCCGACAGCACGCATCCGGCGCGGTTCTGGGGTGCAAAATACCGTGTTGGGCAGCCTTTTCAAGAACAAGGTTGTGGCGGGCGCAGAAAAGTTGTCGAGACAGGTAGATTCTGTCTGAATTTTGTCGCCATCGTTCATGAATGAGGTCGGCCGATGCTATGGTACGCGAAGGGCGACCCGGACATTTCTTCCACCGTATAAATGTTGCGCAGATCGACCAGAACGGGTTGCTTCATGAGTGCCGCCATGCGGTTTATGTCGAGGGCGCGAAAGGCGTTCCATTCAGTCGCAATGACAACCGCATCGGCGTCCAACATTGTGTCATAGGGATCTTTGCACCACGCCACGTCGGGCAACAGCGGTTCAGCGACACCCATTGCAGCCGGGTCGTAAGCCGATATTGCGGCACCGGCGGCAATCAGTGCCGGTATGAATACCAGCGATGGAGCCTCCCGCATATCATCCGTATTAGGCTTGAAACTGACCCCGAGCACGCCGATTTTTTTACCCCCGACGCTACCCCCGAGGGCCGAGATCACGCGTCCCGCGACGTCTTCCTTGCGACGCAAATTCGCGTCAATCACGGCATCGACGATGGTGATCGGCTTTCCTGCGTCGCGCGCGATCACGGAGAGAGCACGGGTGTCCTTTGGAAAACAAGACCCGCCATATCCGGGACCGGGGTGAAGAAATTTTGGACCAATCCGGCTGTCCAGCCCGAGCCCGTTCGCAACATCCTGCACGTTGGCGCCCAATTCCTCACAGAGATCGGCGATCTGGTTGATGAACGTGATCTTGGTGGCGAGGAAGGCGTTGGCGGCGTATTTCGTTAGCTCGGCGGTTTCGAGGCTTGTGAACAGCATCGGCGTGTCGCGCAGGAACAGCGGCCGGTAAAGTTTTCGCAGGCTCTCCTTGGCGCGGTCGTCCTCAACGCCGATAATGACCCGGTCCGGGCGCATGAAATCCTCGATTGCCGACCCCTCGCGCAGGAATTCGGGGTTTGAGGCCATCGCAAAATCGGCGGATGGGCTCGCCTCGCGCACAATATCCGCCAGCCGCTTGGCGGTGCCGACCGGCACGGTGGATTTGGTGACGATCACCGTGAATCCGTCAAGGTTATGGGCGATATCTCTTGCCGCTTTTTCTACATAGAGCAAATCCGCCGCGCCGTCGCTGCCCCGGGATTCGGTGCCAACAGCAATGAAGACAATGTCCGCGGCCTTGACTGCTGAAGTTATATCGTCGGTGAAATGGAGGCGTCCGGCTGCCCGGTTGGTGGCGATCAGATGGTCGAGCCCAGGCTCGAATATCGGGACATCCCCGCTCGTCAGCCGGTTGATTTTTTTGGCGTCATGGTCGACGCATGTAACGTCAAACCCGAATTCCGAAAAACACGTGCCGGATACAAGTCCCACATACCCTGACCCAATTACTGCAACACGCATATGCTCTAGCTCTCAATGATCTCATCGACCTGTGAGGAAAAGTAACCCAGATAGTGAGATGAAACCGGCTCGTGAAACAACCTGCTGGTTCATATCAATCAGGGGCAATCTGTCAACCAATCATGGATCGCTGGATGGCAATCCAACCCTAAGAAACGCCGACTCTATTGCTGATCTTTCAGCGCGGATTTCAATGCGCTAACGATATAATCCTGTTGGTTGGTCTCGAGATATGGGTGCATCGGCAGGCTGATGACCCGCGCGCTCAAATCCTCAGACACGGGCAACCCATTCGAGATTTTCGGGTAGGATAAATAGCCGGTCTGGGCATGCAGCGGGATCGGATAATAGATCGCGCTCGGAACGCCCTTGGCCGAAAGGGCCGCCTGCACGGCGTCCCGGTCAACGCCTTTCGGTAATTTCACCGTGTATTGCGCCCAGACGCTGGTCGATCCCTCGGCTACCACAGGTACCCCGGCCATTCCTGAAAGTAATTCCCCGTACCGCGCGGCCACCTTATCGCGGGCATCAACCTCGCTTGGGAAAATAGCCAGCTTCTCGATCATCACGGCGGCCTGGATTGTGTCGAACCGGGCGTTCAGGCCGATCCGGACATTGTCGTACTTGTCCGTGCCCTTGCCGTGCACCAGGAGGCTGCGCATCAGGTCAGCCAGGTCATCGTCGTCGGTAAATACCGCGCCGCCATCGCCATAACAGCCAAGCGGCTTGGCCGGGAAAAAGCTGGTCGGGGTTAATTCGCACAGGGACCCGACTTTGCGGTTGCCGTAGGACGCACCAAGACTCTGCGCCGCGTCGCCGATCAAAAACAGATCTTCCTGTTCGGCGATTGTGCTGATCTCGTTATACTCGGCCGGTTGCCCGAACAAATCGACCGCGATCACCCCCTTGGGGGTCAGGCCCATTTTTCTGGCCTCCACAATGGCGTCTTTCAGGCTCGCCGGATCCATGTTGAAGGTGTCCGGCAGGACATCGACAAAAAACGGTACCGCTCCCGCAAGCGCCGGCGCCTCGGCGGTCGCGACAAAGGTGAATGTCGGGACAAAGACCACGTCGCCGGGTTCCAGCCCCTTGGCCATCAGGCAGAGGATGATGGAATCGGTCCCGGACGAGCAGGCGATGCAATGTTTGGCACCGGTAAAGGCCGCGAGCTTCTCTTCGAGTTCGCCAATTTCCGGGCCCATAATATATTGCCCGTGATCGAGGACCCGGGTCAGAGCTTTGTCGAGCAAAGGTCTGATACGTTCTTGCTGGGCCTTCAAATCAATGAAAGCGATATTGGGGTTGGAGGACATCAGTTTTTTACACCAAATTTAAGTTGAAAGGGGACGCAAATGGCCGTCGCCGGTTTCTTCGTACCGGTCGCCCTTTAAAGGACAAACCAGGTCGTCGCCAAGTTTAACCCCGGCCTTGCTCATCCAGCCGATCCGTTTCGCCGGGACCCCAGCCATCAGGGCATATGCCGGGACATCGTTGGTCACCACCGCGCCGGCGCCGATGAAACAATATTCGCCAAGCGTGCAACCGCATAAAATGGTTGCGTTGGCGCCGATGCTGGAACCGCGTTTAACCAGGGTCGGACGGAATTCGTCCTTGCGCTCTATTTCGGCGCGCGGATTATTGACATTGGTAAAAACACAGGACGGCGCACAGAAAACACCGTCTTCAAGCTCGATGCCTCTATAGAGGCTGACATTGTTCTGGATCTTGCACTTTTTGCCGATTTTAACGGCCGGGCCGATCATGACGTTTTGGCCGATGATGCAATCCGACCCGATATCGCAATCTTTTAAAATGTGCGAAAAGTGCCAAATACGCGTCCCGGCGCCGATTTTACACGGCTCGTCGACATAGGAACTTTCGTGGACGAATACGTCCTCAAACTGGTCGGCCATGAAAGGTTCAAATCCTGTCCTGTATCACCGTTCGTATCGCTCTTTGGCCTAATGAAAGAGCGGCGCATGCCGTCGGCCATCGCAAACTGAGCGGGAACCTTCATTGAAAAGCCTGTGATAAAGCTGACGGACGTTGTGTAGTGTATCGCACCTCTCGAATGGGAGGCCAATACGCCAAAAGTAAAATATGATTGCAGATTTCGCCAAGAGTTGGGTCGGTGAATGATCCGTTGCGGCGCTTGTCCTATTCGAATTCCAACAACAGATCCTTGGCGTCGACCTGGGTCCCGGCAGGCGCGTGGATGGCCTTGATCCTGCCGCCGCGCTCGGCGTGGATCGAGGATTCCATCTTCATGGCTTCCATCGTCAACAACACGTTGCCTTCATCCACCTGTTGGCCAATCTGAACGGCAACCGAGGCGACCAGACCTGGCATGGGCGCGGCGACGTGTTTGTCGTTGCCCGGGTCGGCCTTGGGGTGCCGGACCATGTCTTTGGTCACCGAGCGGTCCGGCATACGGATCGAGCGGGGTTGCCCGTTCAGTTCAAAAAACACCCGGCGCAGGCCGTCATCGTCGATCTCGCCGATGGTCTGGCAGCGGATATGCAACCGCTTGCCGGGTTCCAGATCGACGCCAATCTCGGTACCAGGCTCCATGCCGTAGAAAAACACCTTGGTTGGCAGAATGGCGACCGGGCCATAATCCTGCCGCCGCGCCATATAATCCGCGAACACTTTTGGGTACATGATATGAGAATGTAATTCTTCGTCAGACACGTCGCGTCCCGCAGCCTCGGAAGCCTCCCGGGTCATTTCAGCAAAATCAGCGTCCCCGAGATTTTTGCCCGGTCGCCCGGTGATTGGCTTATCACCCTTCAGAACCTTCTTTTGCAGGGCCTCGGGAAATCCATTGGGCGGTTGCCCGAGATCCCCATGGAAAAAGCTGACGACTGAATCCGGGAAAGATATTTCCTTGCCAGGGTCTTCCACATCGGCGCGCTTCAACCCGCCCGCCACCATGGTCAGCGCCATGTCGCCGACGGTTTTCGAGGACGGCGTAACCTTGACGATATCGCCGAACATGGCGTTCACGTCAGCGTAGGTTTTGGCGATTGTGTGCCACTTGTCGGCCAACCCCATGGAGCGGGCTTGTTCCTTCAGATTGGTAAATTGCCCGCCCGGCATTTCGTGCAGGTAAACTTCCGACGCCCCGGCGCGCATGTCGGGTTCGAACGCCGCGTATTGGTCGCGCACGGCCTCCCAATAATCGGAGAAGGTCCGTATCGTTGCGGCATCCAGCCCGGTGTCGCGGTCCGAGTGGCGCAGCGCTTCGACGATCGACCCGAGATTGGGTTGCGAGGTCAGGCCGGAAAACGAATCCATCGCGGCATCCGCCGCATCCACACCGGCTTCGGTTGCTGCAAGGACGGTCGCCGCCGAAATACCAGATGTGTCGTGGGTATGCAGATGGACGGGCAATCCGGTTTCTTGTCTGAGCGCCGGGATAAGGATTGTGGCGGCCGCTGGTTTGAGCAGCCCGGCCATGTCCTTGAGGGCGATGACATGCACCCCGGCGGCTTTCAGCTCACCGGCCATTTTCAGGTAATAATCGAGATTGTAAGTGCTGCGGGTTTTGTCGAACAGATCGCCGGTATAGCAGATGGCGCCCTCGCAGAGTTTGTTGGCCTCGCACACCGCGTCGATCGCGACCCGCATATTTTCGACCCAGTTGAGGCTGTCAAAGACCCGAAATACATCGACCCCACTTTCCGCTGAGCGCTTCACAAAACTGCGCACCGCATTGTCCGAGTAGCTCGTATAGCCAACCCCATTCGATCCCCGAAACAGCATTTGCAGGAGATGACCGGGCATCTTTTCGCGCAACTTTGCGAGCCTCTCCCATGGGCATTCGTCAAGAAACCGCATGGCTACATCAAACGTCGCGCCACCCCAACATTCGAGTGAGAACAGGTTTTTCAATTGGGCTTCATATGCGGGGGCAACTGCGACCATGTCGTATGTGCGCATCCGGGTCGCAAGCAGCGACTGATGCGCATCTCGCATGGTGGTATCTGTGACCAACAACCGTTTTTGAGCGAGCATCCAGTCGGCGACCACTCGCGGACCCTGGGCATCCAAAATCGATTTGGCGGTCTCGCCGAATTCGGGCAGCTCCGATGGCGGTGTCGGCAGGACGGGAACTTGTGCGTGTGGGGCAGGGCGGGCGCGGTCCTTCGCCTCGCGCTGTCCGTTCACGTTGATATCCGCGATATAGCGCAAAAGCCGCGTCGCCCGGTCGCGACGTTTTGGGAAATCGAACAGCCCCGGCGTCTCATCGATGAACCGGGTCGTATAGTCCATCGCCCGGAAGGACGGGTGGTTGATCAGGTTTTCAATGAAAACGATGTTGGTCGCCACGCCCCGGATGCGGAATTCGCGCAGCGCCCGGTCCATGCGTGCGATCGCCTCGTCTGCCGTCGGCGCCCAGGTAGTGATCTTTTCAAGTAGAGAATCGTAATACCGCGTAATGACAGCGCCGGAATAGGCCGTGCCGCCATCGAGCCGTACGCCGAAGCCGGTGGCGCCGCGATAGGCGGTGATGCGGCCATAATCGGGCACAAAATTATTCTCCGGGTCTTCGGTGGTGATCCGGCATTGCATGGCGTGGCCGTTAAGGACGATATCGGCTTGTGCCGGGATGCCGCTAGTTTCGACCTCGCCGATCCGGGCGCCTTCCGCGATCCTGATCTGGGCCTTGACGATATCAATCCCGGTCACTTCCTCGGTGACCGTATGCTCGACCTGGATGCGCGGATTGACTTCAATAAAATAGAACTCACCCGTCTCCGTATCGAGCAGAAACTCGACCGTCCCGGCATTGACGTAATTTGCCTGGCTCGCGAGCGTCAACGCCGACGCGCACAGGTCTGTGCGCTGGCTGTCGGACAGGTAGGGTGCGGGTGCGCGCTCGACGACTTTCTGATAGCGCCGTTGGACCGAGCAATCGCGCTCCCACAAATGCACTATATTGCCGTGGGTATCGCCGAGCAGTTGCACTTCCACGTGGCGTGCCCGGCGCACCAGTTTTTCGAGATATACTTCGCCGTTGCCGAACGCGTTCTCGGCTTCGCGCCGCCCGGCCTGGACCTGGTCGATCAGGTCGTTTTCATCCTCGATGATACGCATCCCGCGCCCACCACCGCCCCAGCTGGCCTTCAGCATAACCGGCAGGCCAATTTCATGCGCGAGCTGTTTGATCGCGTCCACGTCTTCGGGCAGCGCGTCGGTCGCCGGCATGACCGGGACCCCAGCTGCGAGCGCCAGATCCCGCGCCGACACCTTGTTGCCAAGTGACCGCATGACATCCGGCGGTGGACCGATCCAGATCATCCCGGCGGCCATGACAGCTTCTGCAAATTCGGGTTTTTCCGAAAGAAACCCGTAGCCCGAATGGATAGCATCCACCCCGGCGTCCCTGGCAACGCGGATAATGTCATCGATATCGAGATACGCCCGCACCGGCCCCAGCCCTTCGCCAACCCGGTACGCTTCGTCAGATTTATAGCGGTGCAGGGACAGCTTGTCCTCGATCGCATAGATCGCGACGGTGCGGATGCCCAGTTCGTTCGCGGCGCGCATGACACGGATAGCGATTTCGCCGCGATTGGCGATCAGTATCTTGCTGATTTTCAAAGTGCAGTCCCTTTTTATTCGACAAGCCTCATAGCGGGTTGTCCGCATGCCACGCCTGGAACATCAATATATCCCACAAATGATAGTGCCAGTTGCGTTTGCCTGATACGTGCTCCTGCCATTTGAGGCGGATCGGCCCGGGATCGAAAATATCCTGGTCGCGTAGCTTGTTTTCATCAAGCAGGTCTTCGCACCAATCGCGCAAGGGCCCTCGGAGCCAGGAATCCAGCGGAATCCCGAACCCGGTTTTCGGGCGCTCAATCAGATTGGGTGGAACGTGCCTGTAGAGAAGCTGGCGCAATAGCCATTTTCCCTTGCCGTCGCGGATTTTAAATCGTCCCGGCAACCGCCACGAGAACTCGACCATCCGATGGTCCAGCAGAGGCACCCTGGCTTCGAGCGACACCGCCATGCTGGCCCGGTCGACCTTGGTCAGGATGTCGTCGGGGAGATAGGTTTGGCTGTCGAGATACTGCATCCGCTCGATCGGGTCTGGCACAATGCTGAGTTGGCGTTCATCCCAGACGAGGCCCCGAGGCTCCTTTGCACCTTTGACAATCTGGTCTGGCTCCGGCCAGTGGCTGATCAAATGGTGGTACAGGCTGTCCCCCTCGCCGCCCAGCACGCCGGCTATTTTCTTCATCTTGTCGCTCGGCAGGGACGGGCGGTGGCGTTCGGGGACAATAGCAAACATGCCATCCCAGATAGCGGGCGGCAGGGCATTGATGGCCGCCGCTCCCAGGTTGCGCAGCGGACGGGGCAGGGCGGCGATTGAGCCACCGTATTTTGCAATCTGGAAATAACGGGTATAGCCCGCAAATAACTCATCGCCGCCATCGCCGGAGAGCGCGACGGTGACATGTTTGCGGGTCATTTCGGACAATAGAAATGTCGGGATCTGTGACGAATCAGCGAACGGCTCGTCGTACATCGAAGGGAGTTTCGGGATCACGTCCAGCGCCTGGCGCGCGCTCACAAACAATTCCGTATGGTCGGTTCCCAGATGATCCGCGACGGCCTTGGCGTGGGCCGATTCGTCAAAACCCTTTTCATCGAACCCGATTGTGAAGGTTTTCACAGGTTTATTTGATTGGGCCTGCATCAACGCGGTAATGGTGGACGAATCTATCCCGCCGGACAGGAACGACCCGAGCGGGACATCGGCGATCATTCGCTTCGAGACTGCGTCTGTTAGCAAATCTTCCAGGGCCGCCAAGGCCTCGTCGTCGCTGATATCCAGCCGGTCCGCCATCCCCGCCTTTGCGGCCTCCTCCATCGACCAATAAGTCTCTTGCCGCAATTTGCCTTCGGGCCCGAAGCTGACCAACCGACCGGGCATGAGTTTCTGCACGCCGCGATAAATCGTGTGCGGCGCGGGGATACAATTGTGGCGCAGATATGAGGCGAGCGCGTCGCGGTTGAGCTGCGGCGTCCAGCCGGGATGAGCCCGAAGCGCGCGTAGTTCCGAACCGAATATAACCAGGCCTTCAAAGGCCGCCCAGTAGAGCGGCTTGATCCCTATACGGTCGCGCACCAGAGTCAGGATTTTTTCCTTACAATCCCAAAGAGCAAAGGCGAACATGCCGTTGAGTTTTTCGAGCGTGCGCGCCAACCCCCATTCTGCGCAGGCTTCGACAATCACCTCGGTATCGGAATGGCCGCGAAAAGTTCGCCCTGCTGTTTCCAGTTTGGTGCGCAATTCAGCGGCGTTATAAACTTCGCCGTTATAGGAAATAACCATCCGTCCGCAGCTTGATTTCATTGGCTGGGCACCGGCCTCGCTCAGATCGACAATCGATAGCCGCCGGTGGCCAAATGCAACACCGTGGGCCGGATCAGCCCAGGTACCGGATGCATCGGGTCCGCGATGCGTGACCGCGTCAGCCATCGCCTCCGCTGATGCGCGCAACTGTTCGCCCGAATTCTGGCGTCTCAAATCTATCAGGCCGGCGATCCCGCACATGACGCGTTGTTCTTTCAAGATACCCGGACCCACCGGAAATTATCTCCGGACCGGGTCCAGCCATTATCGAATGAAGCCCTGACACAATCTCGTGTCGGCCCGCATCCTTGCACGTGCGATTATTTATCCAGTCGACGCCCGGTGCGCAACATTGCACCGCGCCCGCGACGGGTAATTGGCGGCCTGGCGCGACCCGGCTCCGCTTCTAGTCGCGCACCACATGTATCGAGCAATTGGAATGCCGGACCACGCGGGCGGCGTTGGGGCCCAGCAGAAAATCCTTGAACTCGGGTTTGTGGGCGCCAAGAACAATCAGGGTGATGTTTAGCTCTTTCGCGGCTTGGAGTATTTCCGCATACGCCGTACCCATCCGGATGACGTGTTGCACATCATACCCGCTGCCGAGGGTTTCGCTGACAAAAGCGTGCAGATTTTCCGTCGCCATTTCAAGCGCTTTCGCGCTGGTATTTTTATCGAAATAGCTGCCGACAACACTCATGCCGAAATCAGGAATAACGGTTACAACCGAGAGGCTGGCGCCGTCCAGTTCGGCCAGCTTTTTGCCGGTCTCCAGGATAGTCTTTTGTTCATTCGCGTGGGCCAGGTCGATGGCAACCAGTACTTTGCCGCTCATGTTATGCTCCTTCCGGGTTGGACGAATGTAATGAAGCCGGCTGGTCCCAACCGACCGTCATGTGCAGGTGGTCCGCTATGGCCATGCCCGCCTCCTTCAAAATGCCGGGACCGTCTGGCGACGGCGCTGGAACAGAATGACGATGCCAAGCAGGATCAAAGCCGGGATATAGAATACCTCTTTCGGCATCCGATCCGCCGGCACACCTGCCGTGAGGATTTGAACAGGTGCATCGTCAGCAAAAAAGTCGAACCCGCTCAATGTCTGGAAAAACGGTGTTCCAGGGAACGGTTCGTCCAGTTTGGCGATGCCGTCCTCGATAATCACCGTTAGACCAGCGGCATCGAGACGATCGATCCCGTCGCCGGGCTCGCCCATGGGCACCAGAATGGTGGTCGCCAGGGTTTTATCCACGTCGTCAAAATCAGGACCACTGATGCGCAACCGCAGCATGTCTCCCTGCAGTACATCGCTGGCCAGATTGTCGACCTCAGCCCCGGCCTGTTGAATGTAAGGTGGATCCACCATATCGAGCCAATATCCCGGTCTGAACAATGTGAACGTGATCAACAACAGGGCAAGGGTTTCCCATAGCCTGCTTTTTGCAAAGAAGTACCCTTGTGTCGCGGCCGCGAATAGCAGCATGGCGACCACGGCGACAAGGAACACAATAATTCCCTTGGTCCAGGTGACGTTGATCAGGAGAAGTTCGGTGTTGAAAACAAACAGGAACGGCAGGACGGCTGTCCGGATATCATAGGCAAAGCCCTGGATCCCGGTCTTGATGGGATCTCCGCCCGATATCGCGGCGCCGGCAAAAGCCGCCAACCCCACAGGGGGCGTGTCGTCCGCAAGAATACCGAAATAAAAGACGAACATATGGGCCGCGACCACGGGCAGGACCAACCCGTTTTGGGCGCCGACTGTCAGGATCACCGGCGCCATCAGCGACGACACCACGATGTAATTGGCCGTAGTTGGCAGTCCCATGCCAAGCACAAGGCTCATGATTGCAACCAGGATCAGCATAACCATCAGGTTGCCGCCGGACAGGAATTCGACAAAATCGCCGATCACCTGATGTGCGCCGGTCAGCCCGATAGTGCCGACAATAATGCCTGCCGCGCCGGTCGCGACCGCGATCGAGATCATACTGCGCGCGCCGCCAATCAATCCGTCAACCACCTCGCCAAATCCGCGCTTGAAACCTGCAAAATAATTGCCGGTTTTACGGAACGCGGCCTTGATCGGGTGCTGGGTGAAGGTAATAAAAATCATCGCCAGCGTGGCCCAATAGGCGGCGAGCCCGGCGGACAGTCGCTCGATCATGATCGACCATATCAGGAGGAAGATCGGCAGGATGAAATACAGGCCTGTAATGGCCGTTGCGCCTGCCGGCGGTAACTTGTCGATCGGTGCATCCGGTGGGTCGACGACAAGATCCTCGTGCTTTGCGGCCAGCCCGATCAGCACCAGATAGGTGACCAGGAAAGCAACTACGGCGGTGGTGAACGACAAGTTCGGGAAGACAACCTTAACCCACCCGAGGCCGTAATAGACCACCAGGCAAAGCACCATGAACCCTATAAACCCGGTCAGGAACAACAGCATGGACTGCGCTGCAGTACGCCCCGTTGGAGGTTTGGGCAGGCCTTTGAGGCCTAATTTCAGGGCCTCCAGATGGACGATATACAAAAGCGCGATATAAGAAATGATCGCTGGCAAGAACGCATGGCGGATCAGGTCGAAATAGCTGATGCCGGTAAATTCCGCGATCAGGAATGCCGCTGCGCCCATCACCGGCGGGGTCAATTGACCGTTGGTCGAGGACGCCACTTCGACGGCGCCGGCTTTTTCGGCCGAAAATCCTGTCCGCTTCATCAGGGGAATGGTGAAGGTACCCGTGGTTACGACATTTGCGATCGAGGAGCCGGAATACAGCCCGCTCATGGCGGAAGCGACGACGGCGGCTTTTGCCGGGCCACCGCGCAAATGGCCAAGGAGCGCAAAAGCAACCTTGATGAAATAGTTCCCTGCGCCGGCTTTTTCCAGAATCGCACCAAACAGGACAAAGAGGAAAATCAGCGTGGCGGAAACCTCGATCGGTTTGCCGAACGCACCTTCTTCCTGCATCCAGAAATGCCACATGGCCTTCCCGAACGATGCCCCCTTCCAGCGAATGACGTCAGGAATGAACGCCTGATCGCCAAAAAAGACGTAAATCAAAAACACGCTGACCACGATCACCAGAGGCAGCCCTAGAGCACGGAAGGTGCAGATCATCAAAACGATCAGGCCGACTGCGGAAATGGCCATGTCCATATTGGTCGGCAGGCCCGAGCGGACGGCGATCTGGTCCTGCAGGACGACCGCATAGAGGGTGACAATGATCCCAAGTGCCGCAAGCCCCCAGTCATACCCGGGGACCCGTTTCCGCGGGCTGGATTTTAACAGGGGATAAGCCAGCGCAGCCAATATCATGGCGAAGGCCAGGTGAACCCGGCGCGATTTCACGCTGCCCAGGACAAACTGGATATCAAGCCCGATGGCCGCGAGCATGGGTGAGACATATTCCTGGAGGATGAATGGCAATTCGGAGGCGATATAAATCTGGAAAAGCGACCAGATGATGCACAACCCGATCAGGACTTTTCCGACAAAACCGGACGGATCGCGCGCCCCGGTATCTGTTTGTGCGACCAGATCTTCAGCCGCGCCTTGCCCGCCTGCAGGCAAATCAGTTTCCTGTTCAACCGTTCCGGCCATGATCGTCTCCCCTCGTCTATCCGCTTCAGATGTGGATAGGTTGTTTTCCTGTCAAATCGATCGGTGTCGCCTGCGCATTCCAGTCTCTTGCGGACAGATTGTGCTTCGGCTCACAGTTGTTGAAATGAAAGCGGGCAGGGGAAGCCCGAGGCCCCCCCTGTCCAAAGATGTTGGACTACATCCAGCCGCGTTCGCGGTAATATTTTTCAGCACCGGCATGGAGCGGGGCGCTGAGCGAATCCGCGATCATTTCCGATTCTTTCAGATTGGCGAAAGCCGGGTGCAGTTTCCGGAAGTCATCAAAATTTTCGAAAACCGACTTGACCAGGGCATAGACCACGTCTTCCGGGACATCCACGGAGGAGACCAGCGTTGCGCCGACCCCAAAGGTTGTCACGGTTTCGTCCTGTCCGGGATACGTTCCGGCCGGGATATCTGCGCGGCGATAATAGGGCCGGTCGGCGACGAGGGCCTCGATTTCAGGGCTCCAGGCATTTACCAGGTGAGAGTCACACGTTGCCAGGGTTTCCTGGATCAGACTGGAGGGGTGACCTACCAGGAAGAAATATGCGTCGATTTTGTCGTCGCAAAGAGCCTGACCGGTTTCCGCCGACTTCATGTCGGTGGCGAGCTTCAACCCGTCGCGGGTCCAGCCGAGGGTTTCCTCGATCACTTCCCAGGTGCCCCGCGTGCCGGAACCGGGATTGCCGATATTGACGCGCATGCCCTGGACTTCGGTAATGTTGTTGATGCCGGAATCGTCCCGGGCAACCATGCTGACGGGTTCAGGATGGATCGAGAAGACCGCGCGAAGACCTTCAAAAGCACCTGCTTCTTCGAACCGCGACGTACCGTTATAGGCGTGATATTGCCAGTCGGACTGCGCAACGCCAAATTCCAGTTCGCCAGCGCGCAGCGTGTTGATATTGTAAATCGACCCGCCGGTTGATTCAACCGAACAGCGAATGCCTGTTTCCCTGCGGGTCTTGTTCATAAGTCTGCAAATCGCGCCACCGGTCGGATAGTAAACCCCGGTAATACCGCCGGTGCCGATCGATACGAACCTGTCCTGAGCCCATGCCGGCGCGGCAAACGCGACGGATGCGGCGAGCACTGCGCCTGTGAATAATCTTCTGCTATACATCGTTTACTCCCTCGTCCATTTTGTTATCTCGCCTGCAATTAATCTTCGGGCGAGTGACCTATTCACGCTACATATTTAACTCCGTGCCACCAATATTTGTCAGCACGTAAAGACAGCATACCGAATATTTAAAAAATAATCACTAGTGCAATGGTAAAATTGGCTCTTGTTTGAGCCACGCTCCCGGAGCAGGCTGAGAAAAACCAACTGCAGCCCGGCTGAATAGCAGGGTCTCTGTTTCCTATACCGCTCAGTCCGGAATTTAGCCATGTCACACGTCTTTCCCCGCCACACAAAAGTCAGCAATCCAGTCGCAGTTGGCGGCGACGGGTGTTACTTGATTGATGCTGCGGGTAAACGCTACCTGGACGGTTCCGGAGGCGCGGCGGTGTCGTGCCTTGGCCACAGCGACCGGCAGGTGACGCAGGCGATCCGCGATCAGCTCGACAAGCTCGCTTTCGCGCATACTGGATTTTTTACCTCGGAACCGGCTGAAGAGTTGGCCGATCTTTTAATCGCGAACGCGCCTGCGGGCATCGAGCGGGTATATTTTGTTTCGGGCGGCTCGGAAGCGGTGGAAGCCGCGATCAAGCTCGCGCGGCAATTCCATATCGAGAACGGCGAGCCAGGCAGGTACAGGCTTATCGCCCGCGAACAGAGCTATCACGGCAATACGCTCGGCGCGCTGGCAGCAGGGGGCAACCCCAGGCGGCGTCAGCCCTACGCTCCGCTATTGGCGGAAACCAGCCATATCGTACCCTGCTACGAATACCGGGGACGGGGGGAAGACGAATCCGCCCACGAATACGGCCAGCGCGTCGCCAACGAGTTGGAGGCGGAAATCCTGCGCCTCGGGTCGGACAGCGTCATGGCGTTCATTGCCGAGCCGGTGGTCGGCGCGACCCTTGGCGCGGTCGCCCCGGTGGCGGGCTATTTCAAGCGTATCCGCGAGATCTGCGACCAATACGGGGTGCTACTGATCCTGGACGAAGTCATGTGCGGCATGGGCCGAACGGGTTCGCTGTTTGCCTGTGAACAGGAGGCCATCTTCCCCGATATCGTTACCGTCGCCAAGGGCCTTGGCGCCGGATACCAGCCCATCGGCGCGATGTTCTGTTCGGGCAAAATCTACGCGGCCATTGAAAACGGGTCTGGATTTTTCCAGCACGGCCACACCTATCTCGGCCACCCGGTTGCCTGTGCAGCATCGCTCGCCGTGGTGAATGCCCTAATTGGACGCGGCCTTGTCCCCCGTGTTCTCGAAATGGGCGAGCGGCTGGACGCGGCGCTTCGAGAGACGTTCGGCCAACACCCCCATGTCGGAGACATTCGTGGCAGGGGTCTATTCCGGGGCATTGAGTTGGTCGCGGACCGGGCGAAAAAAACGCCGTTCGACCCGGCGCTCGGGGTCAACAAGAAAGTAAAAAGGGCTGCTTTTGACGCCGGCCTTATCTGCTACCCGATGGGTGGCACCCTCGACGGTACACGGGGAGACCATGTCCTTCTCGCCCCGCCCTTCATCATCGAAGACAGCCAGATCGACGAACTGGTTGAGAAACTCGGGATCGCGATCAAGGCAGCGATCTGAGCTGCAGTCACGCGGCCTTGATATTTTCCAGGAATTGATTGATCTGCCCGCGCAGGGCATCAAGCTCTTCCTCAATCCGGACTGATCCGGCCTGTACGTTGCCGGCTTCATTGTTGGTCTCGATGGCGCCAGACTTGATTTCGTCCAGAATGGAATTGACCGAGGAAACCGCTTCGGCGGTCTGCGAAATGCTCGAGGCGATTTCATGGGTCGCGGCCGATTGCTCTTCCACGGCGCCGGCGACGCCGACCGTAATATCGTTGATCTCCTTGATCGTCCTGCCGACTACGGTTGTAGCATCGACTGCGGCATCGGTTGCCGACTGGATATCAGCGATTTGGCCGGATATTTCCTCCGTCGCCTTCCCGGTCTGCTCGGCGAGCGATTTAACCTCGTTGGCAACCACAGCAAATCCCTTGCCGGATTCCCCGGCGCGGGCCGCTTCGATGGTGGCATTGAGCGCCAAAAGATTGGTCTGATCGGCAATATCCTCAATGATCGCGACAATTTTGCCGATTTTCTGCGCGGAAGTCGACAGGCCATTGACCCGATCGTTGGCAACGCCGGTCTGGTCCATGGCTTCTTCCGCGGCCTGGGTGGAGCGGGTTACCTGCTGACCGATTTCCTCGACCGAAGCGCTCAATTGCCCGGCAGCCGAGGCGACCGATTGATTGTTTTCAGTCGCGATTTCGGACTTGCTTAATATGACGCCGATTTGCGAATTTGTGTGCTCAGCCGTGCTGGTCAGTTTAATGGCGCCGGCCTTCATGTCGTTCGATACGCGATCAAAATTCTCGAGCATCGCGCGCACTTTGTGGTCGAACGATTCCAGAATTTCTGTCACACGAACGGAATGGGCCTCGCGGGCTTCGAGGCGGGACTGCTGTTCGCTGTCCAGTTGCATTTTTTCGCGTGCCTGATCCCGGAAAATCTCGACGGCTGCGGCCATGAATCCTATCTGATCCTTTCTGTCGCGCGCGGGGATATCGCTATCCAAATCGCCGCCGGAAATTCTCTTCATCGCTTGGGTCATGACGTTGAGCGGCTTCGTAACGCTGGAGGTCATTACAAACGTAATCGTGATCAGCAGCATGCCGAATATGATGGCGCCGCCGATGACTTTGTTGCTCAAGGCAAGCCCGTCGATGATTTGCGCGTCGATGACCGAATTCACTTCCAGAACACCCCGGACGTCACCCAACTGCCAATCGGCTTTTGGGGTATCAGGGCGGGAATTATGGCAGTTCACACAGCCTTGGGCGGACATTGTATCGGCAATTGCCACGCGTACAATCTCCTGGCCGTCGCGGACTTCGTTTTGTGAAAAGGTTTCTGTTGGATTTTCGCTCAGAAAGTCCCACGCCGCCTGCTGAAATTCGTCGAGCTGGCGTTCGGCGCGGTTCGGAAATGGATACGCGCTGTACAGATTGACGTTGGTTTCGCTTTCCTGCAGGAGCGCGCTGACATCGTGGATGAAAGTGGCGGGAAGTGGAATGCTGTTGGGTTCGTCCTGGTGCGTGATGGACGGCGTCATGGACCCGGACGTGACCGCTTTCCTGACGATATTCCGTGTATAATATCCGCGAATGATCTTGAATTGTTCTGCGATTTGTTGGCCATTGGTGATGGATGCGTTGGTGGCATTCTGCGCCACCATTTTAGGCACAAAATACCAAACGACGACGATCGACAGGACCACCAGGATTGGAACCGGAAGGATAAGTTTCCACCTGAGATCTTGTGAAAGACCATTGGGAAGTCGAAACGATACTTTATCAAAAATGCCCTTGCGAATATCAGAAATGCCCATGCGAAACCCCGAATCGGTGAAATCGCCCGCCCGGTAAAGATGGGCGCAATTTGTTACCGGATCGTAAAGTGTTGTATTGGCAAAAATTTGATTCTGCGTTGTTGGGTGGCAAGGCTGATCGTTGAAGGCGCCCCCAACCAGAATTGTCGATCCTATGCTCCGTCACCGGAAAATCAGTTGGGATCAGGCAGCGTGATTGGCCAGCAGGTGTTGTTCCCAGTTCAGGGCGTGGGCGACAATGTCGTCAAGATTGTCGAGTTCCGGCTTCCAGCCGAGGATGGTGCGTACCCGCTCGGTTCCCGCCATCAGGGAGGCCGGGTCGCCGGCACGGCGCGGAACTTCGCGGACCTTGAACTTTACACCCGAAACCTGTTTGACCGAGTCGATCACTTCGCGCACCGAATAGCCGTGGCCGTAGCCACAATTGGCGATCAGGCTTTCGCCGCCATCGCCAAGATAGGTGAGCGCGCAGGCATGCGCCCGCGCCAAGTCGGAGACGTGGATATAGTCGCGGACACAGGTGCCGTCCGGGGTCGGATAGTCGGTGCCGAAAATATCAAGTTGGGTACGTTTGCCGATCGCCGCCTCGCAGGCCACCTTGATCAGATGGGTTGCGCGTTCCGTGGACTGCCCGGTGCGGCCCTCGGGGTCGGCTCCGGCAACATTGAAATAACGCAAAGCCACATAACGGAAATCATGCGCGAGGCTGGTATCCTGGAGCATCGTTTCGGTCATCAGTTTTGACGACCCGTACGGCGAGATCGGCGCCAACAGGGCGTCCTCCATAACGGGTACGGATTCCGGGTTGCCGTAAACCGCGGCGGTCGACGAGAAAATGAAGCGCTTCACCCCGGCCTTGATGCAGGCGGCCAGCAGCGCCCGCGAATTGACCGTGTTGTTGAAGTAATAACCGAGCGGGTCTGAAACCGATTCCGGAACCACGATCGAGCCGGCAAAATGGATAACCGCTTCGATATCGTGTTGCCGCAAGGTTTTGACCACCAGCGATTCGTTGCCGACATCGCCGACAATCAGCTTGACGCCTTTCGCTATGTTGGAACGGAACCCGGTTGAAAGATTGTCCAGCACAATGACCTTGTCGCCACGCGCCAGCAACTCAAGCACCATGTGACTGCCAATATACCCGGCCCCGCCGGTTACAAGAATGTTCATCGGATTTGTACGCCTTAACTCGTTACATTTACGCTGCAAATGGCCAGGTTTCAGCTCATTGCGTGAAAACCATAGCAGGCAAATCTTGCGATTCCGTAACCACGCCGCCGATCCGTTTGATATAAAGAACGGTCGCCAAAAAGAGGGTCTTGTGTCTGAGCAGAATTCGCGATAAAAACTTCTCAAACGACGGAAAATTATTAAACGTTCCATATAAAGAACGATCAATCGATACCACAGGAGCAGGCCTTGTCAGGCATGCAGCAATCACACTTGAAGCGTCTCGAGGCCGAATCGATCGAGATTTTCCGCGAGGTCGCGGCGGAATTTCAGAAGCCAGTCATGCTCTATTCGATCGGCAAGGATTCGTCCGTCATGCTGCACCTGGCGATGAAGGCGTTTTATCCGTCAAAGCTGCCTTTCCCCCTGTTGCACGTGGATACCACCTGGAAATTCCGCGAGATGATTGCGTTTCGTGACGAGACGGTCGCGCGCCTTGGCCTCGATCTGATCATCCATACAAACGAAGACGGCGTCGCCCGGGGCGTCAACCCGTTCGACCATGGCTCGGCCAATTATACCCACGTCATGAAGACCGAAGGGCTGAAGCAGGCGCTCGACACATACGGTTTCGACGCGGCCTTTGGCGGCGCACGCCGGGACGAAGAAAAATCCCGCGCCAAGGAGCGGATCTTTTCCTTCCGCGACAAGAACCATTCCTGGGACCCGAAAAACCAGCGCCCGGAATTGTGGAACCTGTTCAACGCCCGGGTCCACAAGGGCGAGTCGATCCGCGTCTTCCCGCTCTCCAACTGGACCGAGCTGGATATCTGGCAATATATCGCGAGCGAAAATATCGCGATTCCGTCGCTCTATTTCGCCGCCCCGCGCCCCGTCGTCCAACGCGATGGCAGTCTGATCATGGTTGATGACGAGCGATTTCCGATTGAGCCCGACGAAGTGGTGGACACCAAGACGGTGCGGTTCAGGACCCTTGGATGCTACCCGCTGACGGGTGCCATCCCGTCATCTGCCGATACGGTTGGAAAAATCGTCGAGGAGACCCTCGCCATAAAATCCTCCGAGCGCCAGGGCCGGTTGATCGACGTTGATGAGGCGGGCTCCATGGAGAAGAAAAAGCGCGAAGGGTATTTTTAAATGTTGCTCCGCCCATGTCTGTCATTCCGGCGAGCGCCGGAATCCAGAGCTGCCGCACAAAACGTGGAATTGTGCCAATGAACGTGTCAACGAAACAGGGCTCCGCTGGAAACACGATCCTAGCGGACCAGGATATGAAGGATACCCTGCGGGTTATGACCTGTGGCAGCGTCGATGATGGCAAATCGACCCTGATCGGGCGGCTGCTCTACGATACCAAGTTATTGTTCGACGACCAGCTTGATACGCTGCGCAGCGACACCGAGAAGCACGGCACCACGGGCGACGAGGAGTTTGATCTGGCGCTGTTGGTCGATGGCCTCCAGGCCGAGCGCGAGCAGGGCATCACGATCGACGTCGCCTATCGGTTTTTCTCGACCGGCAAGCGCAAATTCACGATCGCCGACGCGCCGGGCCACGAACAATATACCCGCAACATGGTGACCGCGGCCTCCAATTCGGATCTCGCGATCATCCTTGTTGATGCCCGCACCGGGATCCTGACCCAGACCCGGCGACATTCTTATCTCGCCTCGCTGATCGGTATCCGCCACGTGGTGCTGGCCGTGAACAAGATCGATCTGGTTGACTATGCCCAGGAACGCTTCGACGACATCGTTGCGTCCTATCGCGGTCTTGTGGATCAATTCGATTTCAAAACCCTCCAGGCGATCCCGATTTCGGCCCGCTACGGCGACAATGTGATCGAACCTGGCGGGAACACGCCCTGGTACGACGGTCCCTGCCTTTTGGACTTCCTGGAAAATGTCCAGGTTGGATTACGGCGCGACAAGGGACCGTTCCGTATGGCGGTCCAGTGGGTCAACCGGCCCGATTCCGATTTTCGCGGGTATTCCGGCACCATCGCCTCGGGCCACGTCAAACCGGGTGACCAGATTGTTGTTGCAAAGACCGGGCGCGGCGCGGCGATCAGCAAGATTGTCACGGCGGATGGCAATCTGTCCGAGGCCGGCCCTGGCGAGGCGATCACCATCACGCTCGACGACGAGATCGATATCAGCCGGGGAGATCTGCTGGTCGCAGCCGACGCCCGGCCGGACGTCTCCGATCAGGTCGCCGCGCATATTGTGTGGATGGGGGACGAAGAATTACTCCCCGGACGCTCCTACAAAATGAAGTGCGGCACGCAGACAGTGACTGCCACGGTGACCGAGCTGAAACACCGGATCGGGATCGATAATTTTCGCGAACTTGCGGCCAAGACCCTCAACATGAACGAGATCGGCTTTTGTAACCTGTCGCTCTCGGAACCGATCGCGTTCGATGCCTATAAGGACAATCGCGAGACCGGCGCCTTCATCCTGATCGACCGGCTGACCAACGCTACGGTCGCCGCCGGCATGATCTCGTTCGGGCTGCGCCGCGCCACCAACATCCATGTCCAGGCGCTCGACATCAGCAAGAAAGCGCGCTCGGAACAAAAGGGCCAGCGCGCTTGCGCATTGTGGTTTACCGGCCTGTCGGGCTCCGGCAAGTCCACGATTGCCAATGTGCTGGAGAAGAAACTCCAGGCCGCCGGGCGTCATACCTACCTGCTCGACGGTGATAATGTGCGCCACGGCCTGAACCGCGATCTGGGCTTTACCGACGTGGACCGGGTCGAGAATATCCGTCGCATCGGCGAGACTACGAAGCTATTCGTCGATGCCGGCCTGATCGTGCTGGTCTCATTCATCTCGCCGTTCCGGTCTGAGAGGCAAATGGCCCGCGATCTGCTGGAGAAAGACGAATTCATCGAAATCTACACCGAGACCCCCATCGAAGTTTGCCAGCAGCGCGACCCCAAGGGCCTCTATAAAAAGGCCATTGCGGGTGATTTGAAAAATTTCACCGGCATAGATTCACCCTACGAACACCCCGAAAATCCCGAAATCCGCGTTGATACCACCGAGCGCTCAGCGGACGACCTGGCGGATGATATTCTGGCGCATTTGAAGGATGGCGGGTATCTCGTGTAGGGGAAGGTTTGCGCAACCCAATGCCATCATCCCGGACAGGCGGCGGCCATGATGGTTTGCTGGCCCCGGTTTTGATCCGCTGCGCGATCCGGGATCCAGTTTTCTTACCGACTACCGCTTGGCACCTATGCGCTGGATTTCGGCGTCCGCCGGAATCACGGTCAGGGATAGATGCGTTGCGATCACAGCCCCTTCATCCGCTCCACGAGGAAATCCACAAACGCGCGAACTTTGGGTGCCAGGTGACGATTGTTGGCGAAAACGGCATGGACCGGCAGGCTGGCGGGGTCGCGGGGGAAATCTTCGAGCACAGGGACAAGCAGGCCTCGCGTCAACTCATCGCGGATCATCCATGTGGGGACCACGATGATCCCGAGGCCGGCCAAAGCGCTGTCTCGCAAAAAAGTTAGGTTGTTGACGTTAATCGGACCCGAAATAGGCACGTCGAGCCGACTCCCGGTCAATTCGAACCGCCAATAATTCTTTTCGGGTCCGGTCCGAAACGACAGGCAATCGTGAATTTCAAGTTCGTTGGGGTGTTTCGGTGCGCCGTGTTTGGTGAGATAACCCGGGCTGGCACACATCAGTTCGCGGCTCTCCGTTATTTTTCGGGCAATCAGACTTGAATCTTCCAGATGACCAATGCGGATGGCGAGATCAAAGCCGCTGTCAACCAGATCGAGCTGCCGGGTGCTAAGCGTGAGGCGAATTTTCACGTCCGGATGGAGGTCCAGAAAATCAGGGAGAATTTTCGCGATAAATGCCACCGCAAAATCGGCTTCCGCTGTCACGTGCAGGCTGCCGGAGGGTGTCCCCGCAAATCGACCCACGGCGAGACGCGCGTCCTCAAGATCGGTGACAATGCGCCGGGCATGCTGCAGGTAAATCTCGCCCGCCTCGGTCAGGCTCTGCTTGCGCGTCGTGCGGTGAAACAGCCGCGCACCAAGCTCGTTCTCCAATTGCGAGATTTTTCGCGAGATCGAGGATGGGGTCGTCCCCAGGAACCGGGCTGCCGATGAAAAACTGCCATCTTCCACCACACGGGCAAATACCTGCAGGTTCGATAAATCAGTCATCTATGCAAAATTTGCATAAATCTCGTGTAAAATCAACGGTTTTTAGCGAACTAGGCAAAGACAATATGTCTTTCAGTCCAACAATGCAGCCGAATATCCCGCTGCTACAATTAAATCAGGAGACTGTTATGACGATTTTATCAAAGATTTACCGCCCATTCATCACCGGAGCGGCCATGAGTTTGCTATTGCTGCCCGCTGCCACTGCGCAAGAAAATATGAGCCAATCTGTTGACGGTCTTGAATGGGTCCAGGGCGGCCCGGGACTATCTTTTGCGTTGGTTTGGGGAGATTGGACGGCCGACGAATACGGTATGATCGTGAAGATCGATGCCGGCGTCGCCGCACCCCGGCATAGCCACACATTTGACTATCACGGGCTGTCGATTCAGGGGAATTGGGTGCATACATTCGGTGAGGATGACACCAGATCGATGACCTCCGGCGGCTACGTTTTTCAGCCGGGTGGCGACGACCATGGCGATCGGTGTGAAGGATCGCAGGATTGTCTTATCTACATCCACCAGCACGGTCCCCGCGATTTTATCCCAGCCGGGAATTAGGTGAACGCCGACAGTGAATACCTGTCGGCATTCGGGAGCACGTTGGTCAATCTTCGCCCAGAAGTATGCCGGGCCCATCGCCAGACGAATGTGCTCCCATCCCAACCATACCGCGTTGGTCAACGATGGGTCGTAAAGCGGCGGACCTTGGACCGCCGCTTTACGCTCTGATTTAGCGGGCCACAAACGTGACAATTCTGGCCCGCACTTCGGACGAGGCATTGACGATTGTGACCGATGAACCGGCGTCGATAAGGGCAAAGCTCTGACCAGCGGCGATGCGTTGCGCTGGTTGTTCGTCTATCAGAAGCTCGACGACGCCTTCGCTGACCAGACCGAACGTTGGCACAAGGTTTTCCAGTTCCAGTGATTCACCAATTGCCACCTCGTTGGTATAAATATCCACGCTCTCCAAAGTGCTGCCATCAAGCGCAAAGGTTGGTTGTGCCCGGCGATCAATCGCTTCGGTTGGCGGCGCCTCGAAAACAATGAACGGTTCACCGACTTGCTCCAGATTGAAATCGACGAAAATGGCTTCATCGGTTGCGGACAAATTGTCAAAACGCAGCATTCGCGGGCCGGCAGGCTCAAAAAAAGCATCGCCCTCGCGCAAAATTTGAGGTGCTTCGCCTTCGACCTGATAGATAATCGCACCCTTGGTAACATACCCGACCGAGGGCGCCACGTGGGTGTGGATCGGTGCCACCTGTCCCGGAACGAAATGAAATTCGCCAACTTCGACCTGAACAACCTGTCTGGGCTCAAATTGAGTAGTCAGTAATTTGATCGATCCTCCCGCTGGTTCGGCCAGGATTGCGCCAGGCGAGGTAGTTGCAGCGATCAATACCGCGAAAGCTGCGGTTCGGAGTTTTTCTACATACCTATTCATGTTCCGTTTCCTTATCTTGTAAGGCCCGGGCATCGATCCGCCAATTTTTGTCTAATTCGGACTGATTGAGGATAATTGATCTGAGAATGGTCCGCGCTCCGGCGGAAGCAAATCCCATTGACTGCATGCGAACGACAAAATTC
This sequence comes from Hyphomicrobiales bacterium, assembly GCA_021775855.1. Taxonomy (GTDB): domain Bacteria; phylum Pseudomonadota; class Alphaproteobacteria; order Rhizobiales; family NORP267; genus NORP267. The sequence continues at coordinate 41,353 of JAJFGZ010000076.1, read as the reverse complement.
GATCAGACATTGCATCTGGTTTCATTCTGTTCGTTCATGATCCCAAAGTTCCCGGGTCTGGTTTTCAGCAAAACAATTGCGTTTTGCAAGTTAAATACCGTTTAGGACATTAACTTTCATAATGCAAGTGTTTTAGGTGTTTTTGTACCTAAATCCGGTCGCGCGGACATGGGCGGTGGCGTTAGGCCTGTCCAATTAATCGGGGGATAGAGATGGTTGGCAACGGAAACGACAATGTAAAACGCGCTAGTCGATATTCTCGGCGTCCTTGTACATCACCTTGTGGCGCTGGTTTTTGATCCAGTCGTCGAGTTCCTCATCCGACATATGCTGCGCCATATCGAATGTATTGGTGCTCATGATATCGCCAAGCTCCTTCTTCCAGCGCTTGTAGGGCGCCTTCAGGGGAGGGCCGAAACACATGATGTCGAGGATCGAGAGATCGTCTGGGATGCCGAGCAGCGGGCGCATGGCGTCCTGCGCCTTTTCTTGCCCGATCGCAGTCACCCACCAGACATTGTACCCGAGCGCTGCCGCCGCCAGATGCGCCGACATGGTGGCAGCCGCGACGCTCTGCAAAAGGATCCGTTCGGCATTCTCGATATACATGGCGTTCAGCTCGGACGTGTCGTCTTTGAGGGTGGGGAAAGCGCGCACCCAGCGAAAATCCGACGCCACCACAATCAGACCCGGGGCGGTGGCGAGGCCCGAATAATTGGGCGTCGGGAATTTCATCTTGAGTTTGGCGCGGATCCGCTGCTCGGCGACAAAATAGTCAGCGATGCCCTGTTTGATGTCAGGCTCCGTTACAACAATAAAATGCCAAGGCTGGGCGTTGGCGCCGGACGGGCCATGCCGCGCCGCCTCCAGGATCATCGAATAATGCTCCTCCGGCACCTGATAATCGGGGTCAAACGCCCGCACCGTCATGCGGTTGCGGATCACATCCATCAGCGCGTCGTAGCGCTCGCGCTGATCGTAATTGGCGGCTTGTTCGCTCATGCTCCCCTCCAAATCCGGAAATTGAATCGAGTATAAGCGACAATCACCATCACAAACGAAACAATCCCGGGATTAACCGGGATTGCCTCATTCGCTTGTTTAGCGGGCCGAGGCGCCGGCTCAGTTGTTGATCCGGTCCAGAAAATCCACCATGCGAGCCGCGATCTGGGGGCCGTATTCTTCGAGGGCGAAATGGCCCGTATCAAGGATATAGAATTCAAGATCGTTCAAATCGCGCTGGTAGGGATAGGCTCCGGCTTCAGGAAATATTTGATCGTTCTTGCCCCACATCAAAAGTGCCGGCGGCTGGTAATCGCGGAACAAGCCCTGCCATACGGGGTATTCGGCGAGGTTTGTGCCGTAGTCGAGAAATAGTTCGAGCTGGACTTCCTGGTTGCCGGGCCGATCCAGTAGATATTGAACATGCCAGTAATTATCGGGGCTGACGAGTTCTGGGTTTTGGGTGCCATGGGTGAACTGCCATTTGGTGATGTCCAGCGTTAAAAACCCGCGCAGCGCATCGCCGTTTTCAACCGACGGGTCGGCCCAATAGGCACGCAGCGGGTCCCAGAATTCGAGCAGGCCCTCCTCATAGGCATTGCCGTTCTGGATGATGAAGCCGGATACCCGTTCAGGGTCAGCAGCAAACATCCGGTACCCGACAGGTGCCCCGTAATCCATCATATAGACCGCGTAACGATCGACACCTTTGCGGTCCAGCAGCGTCGTCATCATGTCGGCAATGTTGGCAAACGAATATTCGAACTCCGCCGCTGGCAGCATGCCGGATGCGCCAAATCCTGGGTAATCCGGGGCCAGCACATGGAACCGCTCCGCCAGCTCCGGAATGAGATTGCGGAACATATGGGACGATGTCGGGAAACCGTGTAGGAGCAGCACGGTCGGGTTGTCGGGGTCTCCGGCTTCGCGGTAGGCGATTTTAACGCCGTCGATGGTCTCCGAGCGAAATTGAACTTGGTTCGGTTCGGTTATCTCGATCGGATCAGCCGTCAGCGCCAAGGTGGTGACGGGAACTGCGAGTGTAGATGCAAGCAGACCGGCGGCCAGCAGGGTTTGGAAAATTTTGGGCATTGCCCTCTCCTTCATAATGTAGTGGGCGTTGCGCCACGCAATGCCCGATCCATGTCAGTCGTTGCTCTGTCCTAGTTCGGCTTTCAGAATTCGGTTTTCGTCCGTCAGGCTGGAAATCTGATCACGCATACCGGCGAGATACGGCTCCAGTTCCGGCAATGTCAGGCGCTGCGGAATGTGCTGCGGGCAGTTCCAGTCAAAGGCTTCGACCGAGATCACAACCGCGCGCTCGGGCAGGCCCCGGTAACCCTCGATCTGGAGCTTGGCCAGAAGGTCAGGGTTATCCTGATTTTCAACCAGCTTAGCGCGCCCCCAGATCTTCAGCCGGCGGCGGTTCGGGTAGTCCATCAGGATCAGCGACACCCGGTCGTTACCGGTCAGATTGCCGGCACTGACATATTGCCGGTTGCCGCGAAAATCGGCGTAGGCGATGGTCTTGCCGTCGAGTATTTTGAGGAACCCGGCGGGGCCGCCACGAAACTGAACGTATGGCCAGCCGGATTCGGATACCGTCGCCTGGTAAAACCCGTCGCGGTCGGAAATGAATTCCGCCTCCGCTTCGCCTAATTGATCGCCGCGATCGGCATCGGGGGTCAGAAATTTTGCGTAGCTGGACGCCGAGCCCTGCTGGTTTTGGATATCCAGAACGGCGGGGGTAAATGCGATTTCCGCGAATGCGCGTGCCATGAAAGTCTCTCCATCTTCAGTGAGGATTAAAGTCCCAGTTGGGTCAATCCGGGGTGATCGTCGGGACGGCGGCCGAGGGGCCAACGATATTTGCGCTCGGATTCCGTGATCGCTAGATCGTTGATGCTGGCGATGCGCAGGCGCATCAGGCCGGCATCGTCAAACTCCCAGTTTTCGTTGCCGTAGGAGCGAAACCAGCTGTTGGTACTGTCGTGCCATTCGTAGGCAAAGCGAACGGCGATGCGGTTCCCGGCAAACGCCCAGATTTCCTTGATGAGCCGGTAGTCCATCTCCGTCTGCCATTTGGCGACAAGAAAGGCTTCGATTTCGGTACGCCCTTGTAGGAATTCAGAGCGATTCCGCCATTGGCTGTCCGGCGTATAGGCGCGCGCGATTTTTGCCGGTTCGCGGCTATTCCATCCGTCTTCAGCGGCGCGGACTTTGATAATTGCCGAGGCTTCGTCGAATGGGGGGATTGGTGGCCGTGTCATAAACCGTCTCCTAAATTGACATTCAAAGGGCCAGGCGTTGTTGGATACGCCCCCCTATAGAATTTGACGCGATCTGATATCCGGGGACTGATCGCCGAAAGGGGCGCCCGTTGGGGAATTGACGAGGTTGCGGTCGATGCTGGAGCTATCAAACTGAGAGCTTGTCGCTGCCCAGGCTGCAGGCGCCTGGAGCACCAGCAGGGCTAAGAATGCTGTGAGGACTATTTTCATTTTGATCACCCATTGAGTTTCAGGAAAAATTGTGTACTGATCGGTTAACTTATGAATGTATATATGTACTGATCGGTACATAATGTCAATAGCTCATACCGAAATAATTTCGAAAGAATAGAAAAATTTACCAAAATCGCCAAATTGAATACTAATTTGATAAAAAACTTGCGATTTTTTCGATATTTAATATATACAGATCAGTAAACAACGGAGCCTGATTATGCGACCCAGTAAACGGGACGAGCTGATCCAGAAGGCCTTTGAGACCTTCTACAAATACGGATTCCACGCGACCGGGATGGATCTGCTTGCGGCCGAGACCGGCATTTCGAAAACATCGATGTACAAGCATTTCCGCACCAAGGAAGATCTTATCCTCGCGGTACTGCGGTTTCGCGACGAAAGTTTCCGCAACTGGATAGTGCGCTGGGTGGAAGAGGTCGCCAAAACACCGAAAGAGCAGTTGATCGCGATGTTCGATGCGCTTGGCGAATGGTTCGCCCAACCCGGATTTAGCTCTTGCATGTTCATCAAGGCATCAGGTGAATATCCGAACGTCAATGATCCAATCCATGCACAATCAGCCGAACACAAACGACTCCTGTTCGCCTATGTACAAAGTCTGGCGAAGAAAGCGGGGGCGTCGGACCCGGACACGCTGGCACGGCAATTGATGCTGCTGAAGGAAGGGGCCATCGTCACGGCCCATCTTGGCCATTGCGCGGATCCAGCTGGTGACGCCAAGGAAGTCGCCCGAAAATTGATAGACCAAGCTATTCCCGATTAGCCGCCCTAAATAAAATGGCCTGGACGCCGGCTCCTCGATTCCGTGCTTGACCCGGTCAATCGGGCCGCTAAACTGCTTTATCTGTAAAGAATATTGGATGCTGAGGGGAGGAGACCATGAAGGCGTTAGTGATCGGTGGCGGTATAGGTGGCTTCGTGATGGCTATGGGTCTCCACCGTGTCGGTATCGAATGCGAGGTCTTTGAACAATCGTCCAGCGTCAGCGAACTTGGTGTCGGCATCAATACGCTGCCCCACGCCATCAAAGAACTGGCCGAACTCGGTCTCTTGGATGCGCTCGATGAGGTCGCCATCCGCACCTTTGAGTTGATCTACAAGAACAGGTTTGGCCAGACTGTCTGGCAGGAGCCGCGTGGCACCGATGCGGGCTACGATTTCCCTCAATTTTCGATCCATCGCGGACACCTCCAGGGCGTCCTGGCCGAGGGCGCGCGCAGCCGTATTGGCGACGATCATATTTATCTTGGCCATCAATTCACGCATTTCGAGCAGGACGAAAATGGCGTCACTGCGACGTTCGCGCTCCGCGAAGGTGGCACGGCAACAGCTACGGGGGATATATTGATCGCCTGCGACGGGATCCATTCGAAAGTACGGGGGTCGTTCTATCCGGATCAGGGCCCACCAACCTGGAACGGCATCCTGTTGTGGCGCGGCGCGATCGAACACAAGACATTCCTGACCGGCCGCTCAATGATTATCGCCGGTGGCATGAAGGCCAAACTGGTGCTTTATCCGATCTCAAATCAAACCGGATCGGAGGACACAAACCTGCTCAACTGGGCGGTCGCGGCGAAACTTGGCGACGGTTCGACCCCGATGCCACGCCGCGAAGACTGGAACCGCAGGGGCCAGCTCGACGAATTGCTGAGCCACGTGGAGGGGGTCTTCGAGCTTGAAGAAGTCGATCCTGTCGAAGTCATCAAGTCGACCGCCGAGTTTTACGAGTATCCCATGTGCGACCGCGATCCGCTGCCGAACTGGACCTTTGGCCGGGTCACTCTTCTGGGCGACGCCGCCCATCCCATGTACCCGGTCGGCTCGAACGGTGCGTCGCAGGCGATCCTCGACGCGCGTTGTTTATCGGACATGCTCAGCCAGAACAACGACGTGATCCAGGTCCTCAAGGACTATTCGGAAGAGCGCGTCCGGGCGACAACCGAAATCGTACTCCAAAACCGGGGCGGCGGACCCGAACGCGTAATCGACGTGATCGAAGAACGCGCGCCCGACGGATTCAAGAATATCGATGATGTCGCAAGCTTCGAGGAACGCGAAGCCATCGTCAAAGGCTATTCAACGCTAGCCGGTTACGAAAAAAGCCAGGTCAATCAGTAACCCGGCCTAAATCGACCCACACATTTCGCTTTGATCGTTCCCGTGCCTTCAGGCGCCAGCGGGCGGCGGCAGAAAATCGATCTCGTGCGCTGCCGCGATCCGGACAACTTCTTCCGGGTCACCCACATTGTGGATTTTCTGGAAAAGATCGTAAAGCTTGCCGGTGGGTGTCACCCAGAAAAAACAGGTCACGTCGCTGTCTGACTTGTTGAAAATCCCGTGGGGGATCTTGCGCGGCAGGCGGATCAGGTCACCGCCATTGGCAACCACTTCCTCGCCGCCGAGAACCAGATCGAAGCGGCCATCCAGCATGTAGATAAATTCATCCTGGTTCGGATGGATATGCGGCGGAACGAAGGTACCGGGCGGGAATTTGGCGTGCCATGAAAAGCTGGAATCACTTATCTGCTTGGGAATATAGGTCTGCCCGAGAATATTCCAGACATTGCCGTCGATGCTCTCGCCGGATGCCGTAATTCCTGCCGTAAGCTCCATCATGCTCGCCTCCACCTTGGATCAGAATATTGTTTATATATATAATATTCGACGATCATGCACCAAAAATCAAGACTTTCGAACTATCGAGAGTGTCCGCTTTGGATCCTGTGCAGCCGTTCGTCAGGTGCGTTTTGCACGAATGCCAATGATCCAAAAGAGAAGTCCCTACGATGACCGTCTACGGTAGTGACGGTTCATATATCTACCGTGCGCAGGCAGGGATAGGAACATCTGGAGTCAGATGTTCCTTGGGGTTGCAGGTTCACCGCTGTCACTGAGAACAGCATCTCCGAATCGGCATTCTCTCTTTACGGAATTTTTGCGTCCACACCAGCGGTCTCAGAAGTTTTCACTGAGCCGTCATGGGGTTCCCGAAAAGAAAATTATATCTTGACTTTATAGAATAAATATTTTCATATAAGGCAAGTTATTATAGACATGGTCTCTGTCAATACAAAGAATGAAGCCTGATGGACAATTCAGTACGGATGAGTCTGGCGAAGGTACGTGAGATCGCACATGCATTGCTTCGCCATCACGGGCTGTTTCGCAACGCATTCTACACTAGCACGCTGAAGGCAGGGCAGACCTCGCCGGATCACACGAAGAATTATCACCGCCCAGCATAGGAGCCTGCCTGAGATGAAAAAAATCTTTTCAGGATGGCCATGATCGAGGAACTTGTCCGCAACACTTCCGAGCGGATCGGCGATGGAATTCGCACTGCGCGAAAGGATGCAGGCCGCACTCTCATCGATGTCGCTCGAGCCACGAATCTTTCCGAAGGTTTCCTCTCAAAATTGGAGCGCGGACAAGCGTCGTGCTCGATCGCCAACCTGATTCAAATCTGCGCAGTGCTTGGCGTCGTCATCGAGGACCTGTTCAAGAGCAGCGATGCGCTCACACGCACGCGCGTCACGGTGCATAGGGCGGTGCCCGAGGCTGAGGAAAGCCTCAAGACGATTGAAAGCACTGGCTATCGTTTCCGACACCTCGCCGGCGGCGGTATCCGAGATGAACTTGAGGTTTTTTACCTTGTGTTTCCGGTGGATCACCGGATGGAGTCACTGGTTTCGCATCCCGGTCAAGAATACTGCTACGTGCTCAAGGGCGAGATCGAGTTTGTCGTTGGCGATGAGATGTTTCAGCTCTCTGCTGGTGACGGAATCCAACTTGACTCGAACCAGCCGCACCTCGCGCGCAATGTCGGCCCGAAGAGTGCGCATGTTCTGATGACTATCGCCAATCCCTATCCAGGCGAAAGCACGATCGACTGGTGGCGCAGCGCTCCGAGAGGGTGATCAAGCCCGGATACCCAAGAATGTGGAGCAGTCTGCCTTAGAGTGTTCCACCCGCAAGGCGAAGGAGAATGAAATGAGCAAAGTTGTCCCGGACAGCAAAGAGAACAATGCAAAATTGCAAACTGAAAGAGAGGCTACCCGCAAGGATCATAAACCTTACATTGCAAGGCACTTTGATGACGTCGAATGGGAAACGATCCGTTGGCCCGGCGAAACTGGAAAGATGCTCTTTCATCCGGAACCCGAAAATCCGACAAACCCAAATACAGGTATATTGCGCCTGGAGCCCGGCGCCTATCACCCCGAGCACTATCACGGCTTTGCCCAAGTTTGGCATGTTCTGAAGGGCGAGTTCGAAATTGATGGAGACGAGTTCGGTCCAGGCACTGTGCTATTCCATCCAGACCCACATTTTGAGGGAGAATTTAAGACAGCGACAGGCGGTGAAATATTCATCGTTCAGTACCCCGGACCGACAACCGGTGAACGCCCGATATACGCCGGTCGGTTCAATATGGAGAAGCGGAAGGACGTCAAGGAAGAACGCGTCGATCTATAATCTCATTGTTTGCGGGCCGCAGCTTGCGAGGGGGCATTGAAGCGCACCGCGTACTTGTGGACTGGATTTCACCGACTGCACCTCGCCTAAGCCCAGACGACAACTCATGGCACATAGCCGAGGTGCGATTCGTCCGTTCGGCATGACTGTTGTCGATGCAACTACGGACGTTTCTGCCAGCCGCTCAAAACTCAAAATTTGCCAGCTGCACGAGTTTCGGCGATGTTCGATGGAAACAACGGAGATTTAACCGATGGCGATTTTCAAAAGTCTGGGCGGGCGGCCAACCGTGGCGAGCATATTTTCACTCAACAAAAAAGCAGCCCGCCACATGGTGCAATATCACACCGAGGTTCTGCGCGCGCCCGGACCTTTGTCGGACCAGCAACGCGAACTGATCGCCGCCTATGTCTCCGGGCTCAATGAGTGCGAATATTGCTACGGCGTTCATTCCGCGTGTGTGGTCAATTATGGCGTCGGGCGGGAAACTCTGGACGCCATGTTTGTGGATCTAGAGACCGCCGAGGTCGACCCGAAAATGGTGCCGCTCCTGACTTATGCCGGCAAGCTGACCCGGGATATGAATTCCGTTACCGAGGCCGATGCCGAGGCGGTGTATGCCGCCGGTTGGGGCGAAGATGCATTGCATTCCGCGATCCTCGTGACCTGCACTTTCAATTTCATGAACCGCCTGCTTGAAGGCCATGGTGTAAAAGGCAGTCCGGCCCTGTTTGAAGCCCGCGGCAAGGCGCTGACGGAAGACGGGTACGAGCCGCTATTGGCCATGTTGCAGGATTAGGTCATGGACCCGACCGGTCTGCCGCACTATACAATCAGGTGCAGTTCCAGGCTTTAAAGCCCTGGGCAGACGACAGGAGAATGGTATGCGTTGGCGCGGCGGCAGACGAAGTCAGAATGTTGAAGACCGCAGAGGGTCTGGCGGCGGTGGCGGCTTTCGCTTTCCCTTCCCCCGTGGGGGCAGCGGTCGTGGCGGTGGCGGACGGATTCCGGTGCGCCGCGGCGGTATAGGCGGTATTGGCTTAATCGTCGTGATCGTGCTGGTCCTTCTCTTTGGCGGTGATCTGGGCAGTCTGTTCCAGCAATCGCCGGTCAACGCGCCGTCGGGAAACAGCCCCGGAACCCAGAATTTCCCGCAATTGCCTGACATCCAGGGCCAAAATGGTCAACCGGGCTCACCGTCTTCCACGCGCGGACCGCAGGCCAGTGACGATGAAGCGGATTTTGTGTCCGCCGTCCTGGCTGATACCGAAGATACCTGGAATGGTCTGTTCCGGCAATTTGGCCAAAGCTACCGGGAACCGAAACTTGTTCTGTTCGAAGGTTCGGTCCGTTCCGCTTGCGGCAGTGCCCAATCCGCGATGGGGCCGTTTTACTGCCCGGGCGACCAGAAAGTATATATCGATCTGTCCTTCTTCCGAGAATTGCGCGAGCGGTTTGGGGCGCCAGGCGATTTCGCCCAGGCGTATGTCATTGCCCACGAAGTCGGGCACCATGTCCAGACACTGCTCGGGATTTCGGAACGCGTGCGCGCCGCGCAGTCGGGCTCAAGCCAGACCCAGTCCAACGCCATCCAGGTGCGCATGGAGCTGCAGGCCGATTGCTTCGCCGGTATCTGGGCCTACCACGCCGATTCCGCCCGCAACATCCTTGAGGAAGGCGACGTGGAAGAAGCCATGAATGCCGCCAAGGCGATCGGCGACGACCGCCTGCAACGGGAATCACAGGGCCGCGTCGTTCCCGATGCGTTTACACACGGCACGTCGGAACAGCGCATGCGCTGGTTCTCCAAAGGTCTGCAAAGCGGCAATCTGAGCAACTGCGATACGTTCAATACCGACCAGATTTAGGGCACCTATTCTCATATTCGCCGTGTGTAATCGCCGCCACTTGCCGAACTAGACTGACCTTGTAATCCCGCCATCCACCCGGATATTCTGCCCGGTGATATAACCCGCGCCTTCCGAAGCAAGGAAAGCAACTGTCGCGGAAATCTCGTCCGTCTTGCCGTACCTTCCCATTGGAATGCGTTCCTTGAACTCCTGTTTTTCCGGCAGGCTGTCGATAAACCCGGGCAGTACATTGTTCATCCGAATGTTTTCTGCTGCATACTTGTCGGCGAAGAGTTTCGTATACGCGGCTAGCCCGGCGCGGAATACGCCTGAAGTCGGAAAGACCGGGTCGGGTTCGAAAGCCGCGAAAGTTGATATGTTGATGATCGAACCGATTTTCTGTTGTTGCATGATTGGCGTCACCAATCGGGTTGGGCGGACAACATTCAGAAAATAGACATCCATGCCCGTGTGCCAGTCTTCGTCGCTTAGCTCCAAAACCGGTGCCCTTGGTCCATGCCCGGCGCTGTTCACCAGAACATCGATCCGCGCCCATTTCTCCATGGCTAGATCAACAAGACGCTTCAGGTCTTCATTTGACTGGTTTGATCCGGTTACCCCTATACCGCCAAGTTCCGCCGCGAGTGTTTCACCCTTGCCGGAGGAAGACAGAATGGCAACATGATATCCGTCTTCTGCCAGACGACGCGCAGCGCCGGCGCCCATGCCACTGCCACCGGCGGTAATGATTGCTACTTTCCTGGAATCCATGGTCGCTTCTCCATTGCTGTAACCCAGGAAAATATTAGCCGAATAGGGTCAGTTGACCAATCATGTCTCGTCGTGCATGACAGTAGAATACCTACTGGCTGATGGAGACGGACTTTTGCGCTCGCCAAATTTGAACGCGCTGAGGATGTTTGACGCATCTGCGCGGCACTTGAACTTTCGGATCGCGGCGGAAGAGCTGAATCTGACACAAGGCGCAGTCGCGCAACAAGTGAGACGGCTTGAGGCCGAATTGGGATTTCAACTCTTTCATCGCAAGTCACGCGGACTTGCCCTCACCGAAACCGGGCGCAGCTACCACAAACCGATCCGCCGGGGGCTTGCGATCATAGAAGATGCAACGCACAAATTGCGACCGGAGAGTGCCGGAATTACCCTCAGCGTAACACCGTCTTTCGCAGCAAAGTGGCTTGTTCCGCGTCTGGCTGAATTCGCGCTGGCACATCCAGACATTGACGTGAACACAATTGCAAGTGATGGACTTGCGGATTTTCAGTCCGACGGTATTGATATTGCGGTTCGTCAGGGACGCGCGCCCTTTGGAGATGGTCTTCGCGTAGATCTGCTTTCGCCTCTCGAGCTCTGTGCGGTCTGCAGTCCTAGCTATGCCAGACAGGTGGGAAAAATCGGCCAGATCGAAGATTTCACCAAACTGCAACTCATTCAGGATGGCCACAACCATTGGGACCGGCTGCTTGAAGACGCCGGCACAACGGCCCAACATCGAATTTTGCAATTCAATCAGACAGCGCTCGCCATGGACGCAGCGGCAAATGGACAAGGCATCACCCTTGCACCACGATTGTTGTTCGGTGCTGAACTCGCTCAGGGGAAACTCGTCGAACTCTGGCACGATACGCGTGCCAATCAGGGAGGATATTATGCGGTGCAGCCAATCAATCGGAAACCCAACCCGGGTCGTGACGTGGTGGTGAATTGGCTTCTGGCCGAGGCCAGAAATGCGGGAGCGGAAGAATCGAAAATTAATCGCTCTAATGCGTGACCAGAATTACTAATCCAGATCGGGAAACCATTCGCCACGAAGCCGGTCACGGTAGGCGGCAAGATTTTTGTGGCGCTCGACCATTGCAATCACGGGGGTTTCGAAATGCTTACAGGAAATACTGTCGACAAACGCGAAAACGGATGCGTCGGCGCCGCAAATTTTATCCCCCATGATATATTTTCTGTCCCCCAGAATGCCCGCCAGGGCGGCGATTGCCCGTTCGGCCAGGACATAAATTTCGCCATCGCTGTGCCGACCAAGGCCATGGGCTTTGATCCCTTTGAGCACCTGCTTTCTTACCATTTTTGTGACTAGGGGGCGAATCAATGCCGGGGCCGCATCGAAAAAAATGCGCGGACCGGAGTTGAAATTTTTGTCGTTATGCCAGCGTTCGTGGACGATCACCCAGTAAAGGTGATCCTCGCACATTTTTTCCGTCGCCCAGGCTTGCGCAGCTGTACGGGCGTCAAGCCCGGGGTCGAAGTCAAAGCCGTATTTTTTCTCGATATGCAGTCGGATGAACGTCGAATCGGCGACAATTTCACCATCATCGCTGATATAGGGTTGTTTACCCTTTGGAGCCTTGTTGAATCCGCCAAGATCGGTTTCAAAGTCGAGCCCTGCAATTTTCAACAGCACCTCGGCCTTGATGCAAAACGGGCTCGCGTCATGGAGGCCAAAATGTGTCCCAAATCTGTAAAGGGTGATCATTCGTCCAAACCTTCCTGTTCGCGCTGATCCAGCAGAAATTGCGGGTCGTAGCTGAGCTTTTTCAAAGTGGTTGCGGTCTCGTCAAGAACCCGCCAGACGGGTGTAAGGGCGGCGATGGGGGTGCCCCGCTCGTGATCCTCCCAGACGGTTTCGGCAACAATCCGCAGCAAGATTCCGGTGGTAATCGGGCACGAAACTTCAGCCGCGTATTCGCTGGCCAGTGACGCGCGCATGGCCTTGATGTCCATCGAGGTGCCGGCCGGAATCCGGCGAATAAAATCGTCAATCTCCAGGGCGCTGGGAATCAGCATAATTTGCCCCTTTTTCATACCGGCAAAACTCATTGGCGCTGGTTTAACCTGATGCGGTTTCGGGCTTTCCAGCTTTTCCCTCCAACTTTTCATAATTGAATCCCTGTTCGTTTTGGAGATGTGGGTCTATACTGACAGGCTCCTGACACCGTGATGTCAGGATGGTTTGGTAACCTACCAGAACAAACCAGTGGGGACACAAATGAGGCGCGCCGACAGGCTATTGCAGATCATCCAGCTATTCCGCCGCAAGCGTGGGCCGGTGACCGCATCCGCGATTGCCGAAGAGCTGGAAGTTACAATCCGCACCATTTATCGGGATATCGCGTCGCTCATGGGCAACGGCGTACCGATCCGTGGCGAGGCAGGGGTGGGTTATGTGATGGACGAGGGGTACGACCTGCCGCCATTGATGTTCAGCGCCGACGAATTGGAGGCGCTCATGTTGGGTGCGCGGATGGTAGCAGGTCAGGGCGAAGCCAAACTCACCCGCTCGGCAGACAACGCCATTGCAAAAATCGCTACCGTTGTCCCACCTGAACTGAGGCCGATCTTGTTGGACGCACCATTATATGCCCCCGTTCCAGTCACCGAAATTGTTGATCAGGTTGACGCAGGATTGGTCCGGACGGCCATCCGTGAACGCCACAAAGTACATATAGAATACGTGGATGGTGAGGGTAGTATGAGCGAACGTGTGATATGGCCCGTTGCCATCGCCTATTACCATGGGCTCCGTCTGCTCGTTTCCTGGTGTGAACTTCGAAGCGACTTCCGGAATTTTCGAATTGACAGAATAAGCTCGCTGACCACGTTCGCTGAAAAAATTCCCGAGCGCCGCGACATATTATTTCAGCGCTGGTGGCAACATGAATTGAGCAATAGGGAAGGCGATGAATTACGGTAAGTGGTTTGAAGGCGCCATGGCAATGAGCGACGAGACCTGGATGCGGCATGCCAATCCGTGGAGCGTCTGGACACGTATCCCGATCCTGCCGCTTCTTGCGATCGCCATCTGGAGCCGAACCTGGATCGGCTGGTGGTGCCTTGCACCGATCGGACTTCTGGTATTCTGGACTATCCTCAACCCCCGCTTTTTTGCTCCTCCATCCGCAACCGACAATTGGGCTTCGATGGCGACCTTTGGCGAGAGGGTTTGGCTGCGGCGCGAATCCCAGCCGATTCCACAACACCATGTGCGATTTTCCGCCATGTTGAATTCTGTCATTGTTGTAGGGATGATCCCGTTCGTCTACGGCCTGTTTGCCTACAATACCTTGGCGGTGATACTCGGGCTGGTGTTGATCATTCTGGGTAAGCTGTGGTTTCTTGATCGGATGGTTTGGCTTTATCTGGACATGAAGGATCGCAACACGGACTACCGGTTGTGGTTGTATTCGTCGCGCATGACGGATCATGAGGAGAACAACAATGTCTGACAAAGAGCCTTCCGACACCGGCGGGGACAATGCGGGTGTAAAGGTGCCGCCGCCGTTAATTTTCCTGGTTCTGTTGTTGATAGGGCTTTGGCTGGATTCGCCCTGGTTCGAATTCCGCATGGCAGGCATGCTGCCGACTATCGCAGGCGCAATTATCGCGGCCGCTGGCCTGACCCTGATTTTGGCAAGCGCTCCGCGCCATAAGCAGGCCGGGTCCAACGTGGAACCCTGGAAACCAACCACGGCGATCATTACTACCGGGCTCTACGCCTACACCCGAAACCCCATATATCTGGGCATGGCCATAACCCATGCAGGTGTCGCGATTGCCGGTGCCAGCACCGCTGCGTTGGCAAATTTGCTGGTCGCAGTGATTGTGATTCAGTTCTACGTGATTGCGCGCGAAGAACGATATCTGGAGGCCAAATTCGGCCAGCCTTATCTGGACTACAAGACCAAGGTCCGCCGCTGGGTTTAGACGCCTATTTTCCCTGCGCCAACTCCCACCGCTCCCGCCACTCGTCGGCGACGTAATTGATGATCAGGGATTTCCTGATGCCCTTGACGGGGCGCTGGGAAAAACCGTGCCAGGTATCGGTCCCGGGAATGAAGATCAGGCCCTTGTTGAATTCGTACGGCGCGGTGCCCAATAACTCGTGATCCGGAGGCCCGGAAAAGATATCGGTGCCGGCATCATACAGCGCCGGGTCCCGTGACAGATAAACCAGCATCGTGAATTTCTTGACCAGTATGTCGCAATGGGGCTCCAGCCAGAAGCCGTCCGTATCCTGGCAATATTCAATTCTCAAGCGATGCGGCGAGAGATCAATGCCGCATGCCGCCTCAAGAGCGGAGCGCACCTCAGGCGTATCAAAGGCCGCCGCCACTTCCCCACAAACAGGAAACCGTGCGTTTGTTTCGGGATTGAAGTAAACCCGTTTGTCGTCTTCGGTATTGCGGTATCCCGAATAGTTGCTGATGTCGGCGGGTTTCACCGGCATCTCGGCAATAGCATCCGTTACATCGTCCGGCAGCATGCCGGATAGGAACCAGTGGTCGTAGGGTTCGGTCTGATGATCGGCGCGCGACAGACTGTCCAGGAAGGTCTCCGCCACGCGGTTTGGAGCCAGACGTTCTGCTGTTAAAGCCATGATAGGTCCTTGCTCCCTCGCAAACGAGGGCGTTTGATTAGCTGAATGGATTGAGTTTCTTGATCTTCGACGACAATTTGTGCCGCCCGATATTTTTTGCCAAGATCGCCCGCGACTGCACCCAGTTGAACATAATGTAGCGGCGTGGTCCGATATAGCGCTTGTGCCCGTGAAACGATTTGTCCGAGCGCTTGAAGGCAACCAGGGTTCCGCCATTCGGTGGGATTTCGGTGATCATGTCCTCGATGTCGGACCCATTGCGCAACAGACGCAATTGCCCGCTGGTCTCCTGCCAGGGTGCGTTGAGATACAGCAGGCAGGTCACGATCTTGTCTTCGGAATCGGTATGGATCCGTCCGTCTTTTTTCTGGCAGAAGCCGCGCACGGTGATCATTTGCGGCCGCCCGGCAAGGTCAACGTCGAATTTTTCGGACAGGATATCTTCGAGTTCCGACGAGCGGATATCGTCGATCAGTTGCTCGAAATTGGCGCCGAAGGTCAGTTCGCTCAAGGGAAATATTCCAGGGTCTTTGATGGCCGGGAAATCCGCGCCGACAGCTGTCAGGGTTTTGCCATCAAGAACATTGGGGGTTGCGAAAAACTGAAACGGCTCGCGCGTCACGTCGGTGCTGGAAATAGCATCAAAATTGATCATGGCACATCATCCCTGGTTGGATTGGTAACGTGTGCCCGCAATTCAATTTTGTACCGCAATCAGTGTTGCCACTTTCCAACCGTCAGGCAAAGAGACAAGACGTCGCAGGCAGTGCGGGTCTGACATTCAGACTAGCTGTGACCGGATTTTTCCCGGTCCGGGCTTGATGTCCATCCTGGCTTCCCGAACAGATAGCCCAGGACATCCCGCAACGCTGACGCCTGGCGGATATCTTTGAGTATTTGCCAATATTCGTGGAAATTGATGACAATCGGATTCGACGAGCGGACCGGATTGATCACGCCGTAGATCACCTGTGCATCCTCCGCCTGATACGTCCCGAAAACGCGGTCCCAGATGATCAGAATGCCGCCGTAATTCTTGTCGAGAAAGTTGCCGTTCGACCCGTGATGGACCCGGTGTACGGACGGCGTGTTGAAGACCCGGTCGGCCCAGCCGAGCTTGCCGATTTTCTGGGTATGCGGCCAGGTCTGGTAGATCACCACGATGAGCAACGCCGCTATCGTCTGTACTGGGTCGAAACCTAAAAGGATCATGGGGACAAAGAATATCCATTCGAACAGTCCCTCGACCCAGGAGAGGCGCAGCGATGTCGAGAGATTAAATTCGGGCGAAGAATGATGGACAGAATGATAGGCCCACAGGATCCGCACTTCATGCTCGATCCGGTGCATCCAGTAATAGGTGAAATCGGCAGCAATGACCGCCAATACCCAGCTCCACCATGTCAGCGGAATGGCAAAAAAGGCGAAGGACGAGGCAATCGAGAGCCCGACAACAAATGACAGGCCGAAGACTGTCCGGTCGAGAAGAAAATTACCGGCCGCGATAGCAGCATTGGCAATTGTTTCTCGCATCCTGCCACGCCTGCCGGTCAGAATATCCCAGACAGTTTCCATGATGATCAGGACGAAAAAACCTATGCTGATGATGCCGAGAACGTCGAACAGATCAGTGAAAGCCAGAAATCTGGCGTTGATATCCACCATCAATCTGCCTCCGACGGCGCAGCCTCGGGGAGAAAATAAAGGAACCACAGCAACCAAAGGATGTTCAGAAAATCCCACCAGGGCCGACCATTCTGGAACGCCTCTAGCACCGACGGGAATGTCCAAAAACCGATCAAGCCGAGGAAACCCAGATACCAGTGTCGTTGGAATTGGTGTTGCATCATTGGTTTCATTATCCTATATTGAATGAACAATCGTTCATTTATATATGGCAAGCGGAAACAAGTTACAAGAGGACGTCATGGCGAAAAATGTGAAGGACAAACGGTTGCGGGAAAAATCGACCGAGGCGCGACGACGCCTGATTGTTGAAACCGCTGCCGAATGTTTCATCGACAAGGGCTTCCACCAGACAAGCATCCGTGACATCGCGTCCAGAGCCGGGATCAGTCTCGGAAACCTCTACAATCATTTTGATAGCAAGGCTGACCTAATAGCCGAGATCGCAGAGTTGGAAGCCGATGGCATGACGGCAATCGAGGCAGGACTGGCCACGACGGGCGATCCCGTCACAATCCTCGACCGGTTTATCGAAGACTATTTCGCCTACGCAGCAAAACCGGAAAATACAGTTCTAGCCGCCGAAATATTTGCGGAAGCTGTGCGTAATCCAGCAATCGGAGACGGCTTTTCCCGGAACCGGCAGGCATTGGCAGGGAGGCTTGGAAACGTCCTGGCAAGGGGTTTTGAGGGCCGGCAACTGGCTACCAATACGGAAATTATGGACGCCGCTCATCTGATTATCGATCTCGTCGAGGGCGCGGCTATGCGGTTGGCATTCTCGTCAAAAAAATCCCGCCGGACCGCGGTCACAACTTTAAAAGTGATGATCAGGCGGAGCCTTGGAGATCGCTAGATATTCGCCTCGGTCCAGCAGAAACGATATTCTAGACCGGGGTGCGTATTATTCATGGCTGGCCGCAGCGGCCGGGTCGTCAGAGGTGATCGCATCGATCGCTTCCAGCCGAGCCTCCAGCTGGTCGCACCTTTGATTCAGGGCTTCGACCGGATCCGGGTTCAGGGCCTCGTCCAGTTCGCGCAACCATTCATGGAATGAATGTCTTGGTGGGTTTTCAAGTTTTGTATCGGTCATGCAAGCTTCCTTTGGATGTGAGGGGTGCCCGGCGAACTGGCGAGAGGTGTGCCGCCGCCGGGCATTTCACCTTTAGTCCCGGATGTCATTTCGAAGTTTGATCCAGGCGATCAGGTGAAAGATGATGAACATCGGTACAAAAAACGCCGGCACCATCACCAGCGGGAAGGCGTTGACCAGTTCCGATCCCGGCTCGCCGGCGATTGCCCAGGGTGCGCCGCTCACGGTCAGGATCCCGCTAGTGACTGCGACTACAAAATCAACCAGCCCGGCGGTGATCAGGGTTATGGATTTACGCCGCCATCCGGCGGATCGATTGATCACAGCTGCAGTGACCCAGGGTGCCGCCAGACCAACAAGGACGTCGCCGAGACCAGCCAACCAGGCAAAGATCGCGGGAAGGTCGCCGTAATACCAGAGGAAGAGAAACACCCCGCCCATGATCCGCCAACCCTGCAGCGCCGTCACCGCCGCGAGATCGAGTGCCGAGACCCAGGCACGGACACTGGGCATCATGCGGTAGGCGAGCAGAAATAGCGCTGGCGGTAACAGAATCGCCACCGGCATTGTGGGAGGCGGCGCGCTGCCAATCGGAAGAAAGGTGCCGTTCAGGCTCAGGGCTGTCACGCCTGCGGCCCATGCGGCAATCAGAATGACGTATACCGCTGGAATATGTAAGCCGCGCGGGTTGGCGTCCGGGGTGTCATTGGTATTGGATATCGAACTCATTGTATGTCTCCGTTTTTAGGTATTGTGTGTAGCTACA
Organism: Hyphomicrobiales bacterium; assembly: GCA_021775855.1. Taxonomy (GTDB): domain Bacteria; phylum Pseudomonadota; class Alphaproteobacteria; order Rhizobiales; family NORP267; genus NORP267. The sequence continues at coordinate 22,542 of JAJFGZ010000076.1, read as the reverse complement.
CTTTTATAGGTAAATTTTTTTAAAGTCGTAGCCCCACCGATCTGTCAAAATTGGCAAGGGCGTGCAGCAGGTCCTGGGCTTCGGTTTCTCCGAACGTGTCTGCAACTTTGCTTTGAACCGCTTGCCAACTTGCCTTGGCCTGAACGAGGCTCTTGTGACCCTTCGGCCCGAGTTTGATCAGCCGTTGGCGCTGGTCGTCGCCGGTCTGCGCCTCAACCAGCCCGTCCCGGATAAGCGGTTGTAGGTTTCTGGTGAGGGTGGTCCGGTCCATCCCAAGACTCGATGCCAGATCCAGCATCGAAATCGGCTGATTGCCGTCAACGATGCGGAGCAGGGTGAATTGCGACGACGTGACCCCGGCAGACTTCAGCGCAGTGTCGTAAATCTTGGTGATCGTGCGTGTAGCCCGGCGAAGACTAAAACACATGCAATTTTCTGCCAACATCAGGTCCATCTGGTCATTCCAATTAAATTGTCGATAAAAGTGCATATGCACATATATCTTCAAATGTCAAGGAATCAAACTTGGCGCGATCCGTTCTGCAGGTGACGGAATTGTCGTCCCGGGAGACTAAGTTTAGTCCCGCTCGAACATAAATGCTTTGCTTGCGCCGAGGATTTTCCTGTCAGGACTACGGATTTTCTCCATGTCCTTGCCGTCATATTCAATTGCGCCCAGCAAATGTTGCAGGATGTTGAGCCGGGCACGGCGTTTGTCATTGGCGCGCACCACCGTCCAGGGCGAAATCTGGTTGTGGGTGCTGCGGAACATATCAACTTTGGCTTCGCTATAGCTGTCCCAATTCTCGAGACTGGCAATATCGATCGGGGACAGTTTCCAATATTTCAGCGGGTCATGGCGCCGGGCGTGGAACCGGACCAGTTGGGTTTCCTGGCCGATGGTCAACCAGAATTTAAACAGCAGGATATTATCGTCGACCAGGATTTTTTCGAACCTGGGAACTTCGTTCAGGAAATGCTGGACCTGTTCAGGGGTCGCAAACCCCATGACCCGTTCGACGCCGGCGCGGTTGTACCAGGAGCGGTCAAAGATGGCCATGTCGCCGGCCGTCGGCAGGTGATCCACATAGCGCTGGAAATACCATTGTCCGCGCTCGGTTTCTGTTGGCTTTGATAACGCAACCACTTTGGCGTGGCGCGGATTGAGATGTTGGGTCAGGCGTTTGATAGTTCCGCCTTTGCCGGCCGCGTCGCGCCCTTCAAACAAAATTGTGATCCGCTTGCCTTGCGCCCGGCACCAGACCTGGAGCTTGACTAGTTCGATCTGTAGATCAACAAGGTGGCTGTCGTACAGACGGCGTTTCATGCGTTTGGCATAAGGGTACCCGCCAGCGGTCAGCGCCATCTCCGCCAGACCCTCCGGCATAACCGGGTCATCCAGGGAAAAGGCTTTCAGCGGGTCAGGGATTGCCCGGCTATTCCGGGATGTCTTCGACGATTTGCTGGGCTTGGTCACAATTATTCCCCTCGCGCAAAATGATACAGGTCAGCATCATAGCGCGAGGGTAACAAGTTTCCAGACAATTGCGCCTGCCGACCAGGGCAAAACGACGCGTGCAGCCGCCTGGCCGGATCTCTATTGGCCGGGTGGGCGCTGCGCCGCCCGCCTCTGCCGCCGCCGCTCGTTGAGCGGTTGGTAGGCCAGCCGGCAATGATGGGCGCAATAGGGCTTTTCGTCCTCGACATCGCGCCCACAAAAATGAAAACTCTCGTCCCTTGGGTCGTTGTAGGGCCAATGACAAGTGGCGCTGGTCAACTCGAGGATGGTTTTCCGCTCTGCCATCGGGATCACCAGATCTTCAACCGGCAGGGGGGCTGCTTGCGGCCGCGCGATCGGATCCGCATCGGGGTCCATTTTAAGCGCGGTCGCGCCGATGCTAACATAGCCGCCGCCCCGCCCGCGCCCGTTGCTGACGCGGGGTTTGCGGGGTTTCGGTCGTGCCACGCGGACTGTTTTCGGGCGTCCAGATAACCCCAACCGGTGCGCCTTGCCAATAATTGCATTGCGCGTAAAGCCACCCATCATTTCGGCAATCTGACGTGCCGTGAGGCCCTCGGTCCACAATTTCTTGAGTGTTTCAACCCTTTCGTCGGTCCAACTCATTCCAGTCTCCATATCCTTATGCTGCAGACAGAATCCGAGAGCGGATCACGGGACAGCTTCGTCCCGCGAATACTCACGGCATACACTCACTTGGGGTTGCCAGATATGAAACTACAAAATCTGGTAGCGAACAATTCAGACTCTACAATACCGGATGACTCTCCCGCAAGAGTCTAGGAGGAGAAATAGGGGAATTTTCCCCAGAAACAGTGGTTTTCCATAATTTTGTTTGTGATCGTCAGATGACGTAACGTTATTCGGGGCGGCTGGGTCATTGACACCCGCATTGATCGGTCTAGAATCCCACGCCAGGCCGCCGGAACTAAATTTCGGCGGCGCTTTGATTTCAAAACGAATGTAGAAATATGGATTCCCACCTCTATCCCACTTACGCACGCGCGGATATCGAGTTCGAGCGCGGCGACGGCAGCTGGCTGTATACCGGCGACGGCACACCCTATCTGGATTTTGCCGCCGGCATCGCCGTATGTTCGCTCGGCCACAACCACCCGCACCTCGTGGAGGCCCTCAAGGATCAGGCCGACAAGCTCTGGCACACGTCCAACATGTTCCGCATCCCGGGTCAGGAACGCCTCGCCGACCGTTTGACCGAGGTCACCTTTGCCGATCTGGTTTTCGTCACCAATTCCGGGACCGAGGCCATGGAATGCGCGTTCAAGACCGCGCGTAAATATTTCGCGGTCAACGGGCACCCGGAAAAATTTAAGCTGATTACCTTTGAAGGCGCCTTTCACGGTCGCAGCCTAGCTGCGATCTCAGCTGGCGGGCGCGACAATTATCTCGACGGCTTTGGTGAGCGCACCCCCGGGTTTTCCCAGGTACCGTTCGGTGATCTGGAAGCCGCTGAAGCGGCCATCGATGACGAAACGGCGGGGTTCCTGCTGGAGCCGATCCAGGGCGAGGGCGGGATCCGGGTATTTGAGGTCTCGTTCCTGCGAAAATTGCGCAAGCTTGCTGACGAGCACGGTCTTCTGATTGTGCTCGACGAGGTCCAGTGCGGGGTCGGCCGGACAGGTCAGTTATTCGCCCACGAACTTGCCGGCATCACGCCGGACATTATGGCCATCGCGAAGGGCATCGGCGGCGGCTTTCCCGTCGGCGCCTGCCTAGCGACCAAAGAGGTCGGCGCGTGCATGGTCAAGGGCACCCATGGCTCCACCTATGGGGGTAATCCGCTCGCAACCGCCGTCGCCAATGCGGTGCTGGATGTTGTACTTGAGCCGGACTTTTTGCCTGCCATTCGGGAAAAAGGTATCAAGCTACGCCAAAAACTGGCCCGGCTGTGCGACGAAAATTCGGATATATTTGAAGAAGTCCGCGGCGAGGGGCTAATCCTCGGTCTCAAATGCCGGTGCGAGGTGCCCGACATGATGGCGGCGTGCCGCGAGGCCAAAATTCTGGTCGTTGGCGCCGGTGAGAATGTGATCCGTCTGCTGCCACCCCTGACGGTGTCGGAGGATGAAATCGACCAGGCCCTGGAGCGGTTGTCGGAGGCATGCGCTATTGTCAGAAGTGGCCACGGGGACGTGGCCAAATCCGGAACCTAGCGTCATGACCACCAGCCAAGCCATCCCTCGGCATTTTCTCGACATCCGTGACCATTCCGCGGACACGCTGCGCGGCATGCTGGACGATGCAGCGAAGATGAAGCGCGACTGGAAATCGGGCCGCAGCGGACCCCAGCGCGCCATGTTCGAGGGCCTTGTGCTCGCCATGATATTCCAAAAACCCTCGACCCGTACGCGGATCTCGTTTGAGGTTGCGATGCGCGATCTCGGCGGCGCTGCGATTGTCCTCCATGGCGACGAGTTGCAGCTGGGCCGGGGCGAGACAATCGCTGATACCGCCCGTGTCCTGTCGGGGTTCGTGGACGCAGTGATGATCCGGACGGCGGACCATGAAAGTGTCATTGATCTTGCACGTCACGCGTCGATCCCGGTCCTGAACGGGTTGACCGACACGTCGCATCCCTGCCAGTTAATGGCCGATATTCTGACATTCGAGGAGGCGCGAGGATCGGTCAGGGGTCAAAAAATAGCCTGGCTCGGCGACGGCAACAACGTTGCCCATTCCTGGATCCAGGCAGCGGCCCGGTTTGACTTCGAACTGGCGCTGGCAATCCCCGTAGGGTTTGACCCCGACCACGAGCAGATCCAGTGGGCAAAGTCGGAAGGGGCCTCAATCAAGATTTACCGCGATCCGGAGGAGGCCGTGCAGGATTCCCGCGCTGTTGTTACCGACACCTGGATTTCAATGGGCGACAGCGAAGCCGATGGCGCCAACCGGCGCGCCCGTTTTGCGCCGTACCAGGTCACCGGAAAAATAATGGCAAGCGCCGCGCCGGATGCCATTTTCATGCACTGCCTGCCCGCCCATCGGGGCGAAGAGGTGTCGGCCGAGGTTATCGACGGCCCGGCTTCAATGGTGTTCGCGGAGGCCGAAAACCGGCTTCATGCCCAGAAGGCCCTAATTCGCTGGTGCCTGGCGGGTCCGGTCGCTCCAAAATGAATACCCCAGCGCCCCGAAATCTTGTACCTGGAGATATGCCGACTGGCTTGGACGACATTGTCCTCCCTTTCGCCGCCGGGCGGCTCCAGACCAGAGGACGGATTGTCAGGCTAGGCGAGACGGTCGATAAAATTTTACGTGGCCACGCTTACCCCGACCCCGTTTCCAGGCTTCTGGGTGAAGCAATCGCCCTGGGCATTCTGCTTGGCACGTCGCTCAAGCTCGAGGGGCGCTTTATCCTGCAGACCAAGACCGATGGTCCTGTGCCGACAATCGTGGTGGATTTCGAGACCCCCGATCGGGTGCGTGCCTGGGCACAATTCGACGAAAAGGTGCTGGCTCAATTTTCAACCGATGGCGCGAGCGATAGCGCACGACTGCTCGGCAACGGCCACCTTGCCCTCACTATCGATCACAGCAACCATCAAAACCGGTATCAGGGGGTGGTGCCGCTGGAAGATGCCAACCTGTCGGAAGCTGCCGATCTGTATTTTTCCCAGTCCGAACAGATCCCGACGCTGGTCCGCCTGGCGGTGGCCGAAGAGTTCAACGGCAGCGCGCGGCAATGGCGGGCTGGCGGAATTCTTGTGCAACATTTGCCCGAAGCAGGCATCGCGGTCGCCCACCGTGATCTACCCCCGGGAGATCTGCCGGACGGCGTCCCGCCCTTGCCTGACTTCGAGGAAGACGATCAATGGGTCGAGACCCGCGCTCTTGCCGCCACCATCGAGGACTACGAATTGGTCGACCCGGGCCTGGCTCCGGAACAATTGCTGTACCGGCTTTTCCATGAAAACGATGTGCGGGTTTTTGAAAAAACACCTCTCACAGCCCGGTGCCGTTGTTCAGAGGAAAGTGTAGCGGCGATGCTCAAAAAATTCAGCCCGGAAGAACGGGCCGATATGGTTGTAGACGGTGAAATTTACGTCGATTGCCAGTTTTGCTCGTCGCGCTATGTTTTTTCGTCAGATGAGATCATCTGAGCCGTGTAAGGGTCGGCACTTTATGATCACGTTTCTGCGATTCCGGTGCTTCTACTGGCGATTTTGGGGTAACTATCCTAAATAAGGTAGTCATGCGCGGGCTGCGGCTCCTAAAGGTGACCGGGCGCAATGTGTAACCTGGAGAGCGGTAAATTAAACCGATGGACGTTCAGGTAGATAGATTACAAATGGCCGGCGATCGGAATACCCGGTCCGGGACGGCTGTTTTGTGGGCATTCCGCATTTTGCTGCCGATTGCGCTTTTGGCGGGCGCCTTTTTTGCCTATCAATATTTTATATCGACCAAACCGGTTGTCGCCCAACATCCCGCCGGGGAGCGGGTCCGCGCGGTTAACACGGTATCGGCGGTCTATACGTCCTACCAGCCCTTGTTAACGCTTTATGGCGAAACGGTCGCTGGCCGCCGCGTTGATATACGGACGCAGGTGGCGGGCGAGGTTGTCCGTGTTGGACCCGGATTACGGGAAGGCGGCGAAGTTAGCGCTGGTGATTTACTCTTCGAGATCGACAATTTCGAGTACCAGGGCGCCCTGGTCGAAGCCCGCGCGAACCTGAGTGAATCGGTAGCAAAATTACGGGAATTTGAAGCCCGCGCGGAATTGGAGCGCGACGCCCTTGGCCGGGCTATCGAGCAGCTCGAACTCGCCCGTCGGGATCTGACGCGCGCCGAGGATTTGAGCGAAAGCGGAACCCTGTCGGAAAAGACCGTGGACGACCGCGCTTTGGTGGTCAGCCAGCGCGAACAGGGCGTCGAGCAGCGCCAAAACAATTTGCAGATCGAACAAGCCCGGGCCGAACAGCAGCGCGCGGTCCAGGCGCGCCTTGAATGGCGCGTCCGTAAGGCGGAACGCGACCTCGCATACACCCGGATTACCGCGCCGTTCGACGCCTATGTGCGTAGCGCAGGGGTCGAACTTGGACGCACACTTAGCATCAACGACGTCGCCGTTACGCTGCTCGACCGGAACTGGGTCGAGGTGCGGGTCACGCTGTCGGATCGCCAGTATGGCAGGATCATGGAGCGCGATGGCACGGTTGCCGGGCGTACCGTCCTGATTCGCTGGGCGGTTGGTGCGACGCCACTTGAATATGCCGGAACAATTGAACGCGTTGCAGCAGAAATAGATTCCCAGAGCGGCGGTGTCGAGGTCTATGCCCGCGTTGAGTTCGTGCCCGGCGACCGTCCCCTTCGTGCCGGCGCCTTTGTAGAAGTCGACGTCCAGGATCTCAAATACGACAATATAGTCCGGCTCCCTGTCACCGCGCTTTACGGCCAGCAGGATATCTATGTCGTGGTGGATGAACGGTTGGAAAAACGCGTGATCGAACCGATCGGGTTTGTCGGCAGCGACGTTCTGGTGCGTGGGTCTTTGAACGAAGGCGAGCGCGTTGTTGTAACCCGCCTGACGGAAATCGGTGAGGGTATCAAAGTCACGGAAATGACCCCATGACGACCAATGCTCCCATCAACGCGCCAATGACCGGGAGCGGTCTGATCCAGGCTTTCACGCGCCATCCCGTGGCCGCAAATTTGCTGATGCTGCTGATGCTGGTCGCCGGGTTCTTCGGCCTGCCACGGATCAATACGCAATTTTTGCCGTCCGTCGAGGTCCCCAATATTTCGATTTCCATCGCCTGGCCGGGTGCAAGCCCGACCGATGTCGCGGACAATATTCTGGAAGCCATCGAGCCTGAAGTCCGGTTTCTGGACGACGTAAAAGAAGTCATCGCCTATGCCCGTGAAGGGGCGGCGACGGTCTCGATCGAATTCAATCCCAACGCCGATATGCAAAAGGCGCAAGCGGATGTGGAACAGGCGATCGCTTCGATTACCACCTTCCCCGATGATTCCGAGGAGCCCTCTATTAGGCGCCGAAATTTCTACGAAGGCATCGCAAGGCTGGCTATTTCCGGTCCCTACAGCGAACAGGCGTTGAAAGTGATCGCTAAACGCATCCGCGACGATTTACTTGGCCGGGGTGTAGACCGGGTGGTCATCAACGGTGTCCGCGACGAGGAAATCTGGATCGAGGTGGAGCAGGAGGCGCTTCGCAGACTTGACCTCAACCTGGCCGAGATCGCCGACCGGATTTCGAGCAGCACCCGCGACCTGCCGTCCGGCACCATCGAAGGCGACGTGGAACGCCAGGTGCGGGCGCTCGGCGAAGCCGAAACTCCGGAATCCTACGCCAATATCGAAATCCGTTCGCTGCCATCCGGAGAGAAAATACTGCTCCGAGATATCGCCACTGTCGAGGCCCGGTTTGATGACGATGACCCGCGCGGATTTCTGGGCGGCGGGCCGGCCATCGAATTGGCGATCCAACGCGCGGCCACCGCCGATACCCTGACCTCGTCGCGCGTGGTTGACGAATATCTGGCCGAACTCCTGCCGACCCTGCCGCCAAATCTGAGCGTAACCTTGTACGATGTGCGGGCGGCGCGGTTGCAGCAGCGCATTGATCTGTTGCTCAGGAACGGTATCGGCGGTCTGGCCATTGTTTTGGTCGTGCTGTTTGTCTTTCTCAATGCCAGAATTGCCATTTGGGTCGCCGCCGGGATTCCCGTCGCCATGATGATGACCCTCGCCGTGATGTGGCTGACCGGCCAGTCGATCAATATGGTATCGCTGTTCGCGCTGATCCTGACCCTCGGGATCATCGTCGATGATGCCATAGTGGTTGGAGAACATACCGCGACGCTCCATCAGCGCGGCATGTCAGCGCTTGACGCCGCCGAGACGGGGGCCGGGCGAATGCTGATCCCGGTTACCGCCGCTACTTTGACAACCCAGGCGGCTTTCCTGCCGCTGTTTCTGGTGCGCGACGTTATTGGCCAGATCATGGTGGCGCTGCCACTCGTGGTGGTCGCCGTCCTGGCAGCCTCGCTAGTCGAGAGTTTCCTGATCCTGCCAGGCCACTTGTACCATGCCCTGAGACGCAGGGAATATCGGCCGGGCCGGTTCCGCCGGACTTTTGATGCGGGGTTTGGCTGGGTGCGCGACGTGCCCTTTCGCGCCCTCGCGTCGCTGGCCTTCAACTGGCGGTATGCAACGGTCGCGCTCTCGATCGCCATCCTGGTAATTGCCTTTGGTCTGTTTTCAGGGGGTCGGGTCAAGTTCCAGTTTTTCCCCTCGCCGGAGCCCGAAATCATCACCGGGCGGGTGGTCTTTGCCGCCGGAATCCCGTCCGATCAGGCGTCGAAAATTCTCCAACAGATCGAAGCGGCGCTGTTCCAGGGGGAAGAAAAACTGACTGGCGGGGAGAGTAAAATCGTCACCAGCACGTTTTCCATTCTTGGCCGGTCCGGCAATGTCCAGGACGATAGTGTCGCGTCGATCAGTGTCCAGCTGTCGCCGTCGGAGGAGCGCGATATCCGTACGCGCCAGATCCTCAGTGCCTGGCGCGAAGCGGTCCCGGCGCTTCCGGGCGTAGACAGGGTTGTGATTGCGGGGCGTCATGGCGGGACCCCGGGCCGCGATCTAGATATTCGTTTGATGAACGCGCCGTCAGAAGTGTTGAAGCAGGCTGCCCTCGAAGTTCGGGACCTGCTGACCCAGTATTCCGGCGTAACCTCGATCGACGACGATCTGCCTTTCGGCAAACAGGAACTGGTTCTCGAGTTGACGCCGCGCGGCAAGGCACTCGGCTTCACAATCCAGGATGTGGGGGTCCAGGTCCGGGGTGCGTTTCAGGGCACCATCGCCACCCGATTTGCCAGGGGTGACGAAGAAATTACGGTCCGGGTTATGTACAACCAGGACGACCGCAGCTTTGAGGGTTTCCGCGATTTATATCTGCAGGCAGGTTCCGGGCGGCGGGTTCCTTTGAGCGAAGTCGTCAGCATCCGCGAAAATGTTGGCTTCTCGATTATCCAGCGCCGCGACGGCCGAAACAGCGTGTCGGTGACCGCCGAGGTTGATAATCTGATAGCGAATAACCGCGAACTGGTCGAGGCGCTCAATGCCGGACCGGTCGAGGAGATCGCACAACGCTACAATATCGAATACGAATTTGCCGGACGCGAACAGGAGCGGGCCAACGCCTTTGTCGACCTGCGGCTGGGTCTGGCCATCGCGCTTGGGCTTATATACCTGATCCTTGCCTGGGTGCTAGGCAGCTATGCGCGCCCTCTGGCGGTCATGCTAATCATCCCGTTTGGTGTCATCGGCGCCATTCTCGGGCATTACGTGATGGGTTTCCCCCTGACCATTCTCAGCTTCATGGGGCTGTTGGGGCTGACCGGAATTCTGGTCAACGATTCGATTATTCTTGTAACCCGGCTGGACGAACGCCTTGCCGAGGGTGAGGCGCTTGGCCCGGCGGCCATCGGCGCGTCACAGGATCGCCTGCGTGCCGTGTTACTCACTTCGCTCACCACAATTGGCGGCCTGATGCCGCTCCTGTTTGAGAGAAGCCTGCAGGCCCAATTCCTCCTACCGATGGCGATCACGCTGGTTTTTGGCCTGGCGGTCGCCACCGCTTTGGTGTTGTTCCTTGTGCCGGCATTCGTCGGAATTGGCGCGGATATCGGCCGGTTCATGCGATGGATTCTAGGTCGCCAAAAACAGATCGTGGCAGCCGAATAGGGGGAATTAGCTCCTCCAGAAATGCGGGTTGAGCAACACCAGGACGGTAAACAGTTCGAGCCGGCCCAGCAACATACCGACACTCATGATCCATTTGGCGCTGTCCGGAATGGTCTTGAAATTTCCCGATGGCCCCACCAGTTCGCCCAGTCCCGGCCCCACATTGGCGATGGCGCTGGCAGCCGACGATAGCGACGTCAGCGTATCAAGCCCGGTCAGGCTCAAGCCTGCGGCCAGCAAGCTGAACACCAGAAAGAACAGGAACATGAACCCCAACACGGCAGCCGACACATGGTCCGGCAGCACCCGTCCGTTGTAGCGGTTCACGAACACCCCGTTCGGGTAAATGATCCGGTTTGCGTGTTGGGCGATGTTGGTGAATATGACCTGGAAGCGGAATATCTTGATACCGCACGACGTCGATCCGGCGCACCCGCCGACAAACGCGATCATGAAAAAAAAGGCAATTGCGAACGGTCCCCAATTGTCATACCCGGCGGATGCATAGCCGGTTCCGGTCATGATCGAGACCACGTTGAATATTACATGCCGCCATCCGCGCTCAAGATCGAACACCGGATTGTCCCAGGCAAATGCCCCCATAACGAGGATGAATACGGCGAGGGTAACGAAAAACCAGCGCACCTGCGTATCCCGGTAAAGCATGCCGGCATTGCCGCGCACGGCCCTCAGATACAACACGAATGGCAGGCTGCCGAGGATCATGAACAGCACCGACAACATTTCAATTGAGGTGTTGTCGAAAAATCCGAACGACGCGTCGTGGGTCGAGAACCCGCCCGTGGCGATTGTCGTCATGGCGTGGGTCACGGCGTCGAAAAGGTTCATCCCGGCGGCGTAATAGCTGACCGCGCAAACGGCGGTCAGGATGACATAGATCAGGCTTATGGAGCCCGCAATCTGGGCCGCTCTTGGTAGGATCTTTTCGGACGTATCGGACGATTCCATGCGGAACAATTGCATCCCCCCGACCTGCAGCATTGGTAGCACGGCGATTGCCATGACGATGATCCCGATGCCTCCAAGCCATTGCAGGAGTGCCCGCCACAGCAGCAGCCCGGGAGGGCGAAAATCCAGCCCGAGCACGATAGTTGCCCCTGTCGTGGTCAATCCGGACATGGATTCGAAAAACGCGTCCGTATAATTGAAGCCGGGGTCGGTCCACAGAAACGGTAGGGCGGCAAATGCCGCAAGCGCGACCCATGCGATTGTTGTGAGAAGAAACGCCGTGCGGGTTGTCAGACGTGCATCGTCGGTGCGCGCTGCAAGCGACATGCCCATTCCGGCAAATAGTGTGATCACCGCCGAACCCGCAAAGGCAAGCCAGTCATCGTTACCGAACGCGAGATCGATGATTGCCGGCAGCAACATGGCGCAGCCAAGCGTCGAGAGCAGAAGCCCCGTGATGAATATGACCGGTCGCAGGTCAATCATTGCATGCGCTGTTCCGTCAATGTGTCTTGTTCGCGCATCCCTACCATAATAGGCCCGTCAGCGAACCCCTGTCGGAATGACGAATGTAATTTGGATCCATCTAATTGATGGTTGATTTGAGGTGTGGGCAATCGAGCGAAAAGGCGGGGATTTCGATATCAAATTCGTGTCCGTCACGCCCGGCCATCTGGTACGTTCCCGACATGATCCCGGTAGGGGTCGTCAGCGGGACCCCGCTTGAATATTCAAAACTTTCGCCGGGCCCGAGCAGCGGTTGTTCGCCCACCACACCGAGGCCCTCGACGATTTCTTCCCGGCCAACCGCGTCGACAATCACCCATCGCCGCGAGACAAGCTGGACCGGCTCGTCGCCTTTGTTGTCGATCTTTATCCGGTAGGCCCAGAAAAAGACGGGTTGGTCTTCCGAAGAACGCTCCGGCATGAAATGCGGCTCGACCGTGACTTGGATCGAACGAGTCGTGGCGCGGTACATGATAAGTCCTTGAAACCGTTGATGCCATAAAGATTTAAATCGCGGCAAGCCCGGCGTCAATATCACGGACCAGATCGCCAACTTCTTCCAGCCCCACGGAAAGCCGTAGCAAACCGTCAGTTATTCCAAGCTCGGCCCGCGCGTCTTCCGACAACCGTTGGTGGGTTGTGGTGGCAGGATGGGTGATCAGGCTCTTGGCGTCACCGAGATTATTAGAGATCTGGATGGTGCCGAGTGCGTTCGCAAATTTGAATGCGCCGGCTTTCCCGCCCTTCACCTCGAACGCCACCATGGGCCCGCCGGACCCCATCTGGCTCATGGCAAGATTGTGTTGGGGGTGAGACGCGTGGCCCGGATACAGCACACGCTCGATGCCTTCAAGATTGTACAAATAGCTGGCCAATATGCCGGCGGATTCCACATGGCGGGCGACCCGCAGCGCCAAAGTCTCCAATCCTTTTAGCATGACCCAGGCATTGAACGGGCTGATGCTTGGCCCGGTCTGGCGCAGGAAATTATGGAGGCTGCCCATAATAAATTCCTCGCTACCAAGCACCACGCCGCCGAGGCACCGGCCCTGACCGTCGATATGCTTTGTCGCGGAATACACAACGATATGGGCGCCGAGCGCGAGCGGGCGCTGGTGCATAGGGGTCGCGAAAACATTGTCGACCACCAACCGGGCGCCGCCGCTGGTCGCGATTTTTGCAACACCGGCGATATCGATCACGTCGAGCGTCGGGTTGGTGGGGGATTCCAGAAACAGCACCTTGGTATTGGGGCGCATAGCCGCCGCCCACTGGTCCAAATCGGTGCCGTCCACGAGGGTCATCGCGATGCCGAAGCGCGGCAACAGATCTTCGATCACGTAGCGGCACGACCCGAACAGGGCCTTTGCGGCCACCACGTGATCCCCGGCACTCAACTGGCACAGCATGGTCGAGGTAACAGCGGCCATCCCGCTCGCGGTGGCGCGGGCCATCTCAGCGCCTTCAAGGGCGCACATGCGGGCTTCGAACATGGCGACCGTGGGGTTGGCGAATCTGCTGTAGATAAAGCCACTCTGCTCGCCCTTAAACCGGGCTTCAGCTTGTTCGGCGGTCTCGTAAATATAGCCGGAGGTAAGGTAAAGACCTTCCGAGGTTTCGCCATGTTGGCTGCGCATCGTGCCGGCATGGATCAGGTCGGTCTCGAGCCCGCTGCGATAATCCGGCTGCGGGGCATGGAAGGATTCTGTTGGCATAACAATCGTCCCTGGTAGACAAAAAAATTCCCGGCGCGGCTCGTGTGCCAGACCGGGTTTTGTCCACCCCGGCCTTTTAGCAATTTATTTTAAGTGGCTGCAAGCCGGCCGGCTCCAAATCACCACTTCGTATCTGAGGATTTACCCCAGCAGCCCCTTGGCGTCAACAGAATGATCGGATAGGTCATGACTATGGAAAGGGTAATGCGGCAAATGGTGAGCGATTCTGAATCCCAGCGTCAGGGTATTTTGCCCTTCGGGGAGATAAAAGACCTGATCGCCGCTGGCGCCATTGCCCCCGCCCGGCCATTGCTCGCGGGCCAGGTCCAGCCGGCAAGTCTGGATGTCCGGTTGGGTCCCAGAGCCTACCGGGTCCGCGCAAGTTTTCTGCCCGGTTCGGGCGAAACCGTAATGGAGAAACTCGCACAATTATCGTTGCACGAGATCGATCTGAGCGATGGCGCGGTTCTGGAGACGGGGTGCGTCTATATTGTCCCGCTTCTGGAGGCTCTCGATCTACCGCATGATATCGCCGCCGCCGCCAACCCGAAAAGTTCAACCGGCCGGCTGGATATTTTTACGCGTGTTATCTCGGACAATTGTCAGGAGTTTGATCTGATCATCGCGGGATATTCCGGCCAACTCTTCCTGGAAGTCAGCCCGAGAACGTTCCCGATCCTGGTACGCGAAGGAAGCCGCCTGAGCCAGATCCGGTTCCGCCGGGGCGATGCGAAATGCAGTGACGCCGATCTCCAGGCTATCCACGATACCCATGAACTTGTGACTGGCGGCAATCCAAATATCGATGGCGGACTGGCGCTCAGCGTCGATCTCAAAGGGGATATGGACGCCGATGGTTTAATAGGATACCGCGCCAAGCGGCACACTGCTCTGGTCGATATAGACTTGCCGGGCGCTTGCGAGGTGCGGGATTATTGGGAGCCGATTTATCTCCAGCGGGATACCGGGCTTATTCTCGACCCGGACCAATTCTACATTCTGGCGTCGCGCGAAGCCGTCCATGTTCCGCCTGAATTCGCCGCTGAAATGATCCCCTACAATCCACTGGTCGGGGAATTCAGGGTACATTATGCAGGCTTTTTTGACCCCGGCTTCGGCCATTCGGCTGCGGGCGGGAAGGGCAGCCGCGCGGTCCTTGAAGTCCGGTCTCACGAAGTGCCGTTCATCCTCGAACACGGTCAGATTATTGGCCGGCTGGTCTATGAACCGCTGACCGGGCGACCAGATCAGCTATACGGCACGGATATCGGGTCGAACTATCAGAAACAGGGCCTCAAACTCTCGAAGCATTTCCGTTGAGAACTATGCTTGCGTTGAATCGTCTTGGACGTTCCATCACCTAATTGTCCGGTCAGAGGAATGGCACCCGGAATAAATTCCGGATGATGAACGATCGAGCTGTGGTCTTTTCGGCGGGACGGGTCCAGCGGCGATCTACTCAGACGTTTTCGAGCACGAGCCGCCGCCGAGCACGCAGAAGCGCGCGCAATGGGGGTGGTTGAGCCGCACTGCGCCATTGTTGAAATTGCTTCCATCGGCACACAGCGATTCGGCGAGCGTCGACCCCATATGGAAATCGCCGTCGAACGGCAGTACCGTGCAGGGCAAGACGCCCGGCGTGTCGTCGCCCCGCCGTTTAACAATCATCCGGCTGGTGGCGCACATGATGCCGGCGGGATCCACGTCAAGGATCGACCAGCAGCTGGTGGTGATTTCAGCAACATCGAGCCGGGTATCCATTTCTGGAAACAGGACCAGCGATGACGTGTCGTCAGCGTCGATGGCGTAGCCGCGGTCGCGGAACAATTTCCGGTACCCGTCGCGCGCCGCCGCCTCCAGTTCGCCCCAACAGGTCCTGCCGGCAACTGCGATGTTGAAACCGTGTTCCGATAGCCAGTCGATCCCCTTGAGGGCAATGTCCCAGGTATCCGCGCCGCGCTCGATTTCGTGGAAGGCCTGTCCGTGATGGTCCAGGCTGATGCGCAAAGTCAGCCGCGCACCGAATTCATCTTTTAGTTCCATTAGTTTAGAGTTGATCGACTTGCGCTGCATGGGTTGCATGGCGTTAGTCAGGATCAGGACATCGAAGCCGCGCGTGAGTGCATCGCGCGCCATTTCGATCATGTCCGGGTTCATAAACGGTTCGCCACCGGTGAATCCGATTTCCCGGGTGCCTAAATCAAGACTGGCAATTTCGTCCAGATATACGCCGACTTCTGCCGCGCTGATATAGCTCAGCGCGTCATTGGTAGGGCTCGATCCGATGTAACAATTAATGCAGGTGATATTGCACAGCGTCCCGGTATTGAACCAGAGCGTTTCCAGTTTACTCAGCGCAATTTCGGCCCGCTGTTCCCCGGTCAGGGTCGTGACGGGATCGCAGAACTTCTGTTCGTCGAGTGCAGGAAACGCTAAAATCTGCTCGTTTGTCAGACGATCCATACAGAGAAACCTTTGAGAATTTTCTTGAAACCGGAACCTAATCCGCATGCACCCCAATAACAATGCCGGGGCTGGGGATGATAACGCGGAATTGATAATGATTTTTATGTATGCGGCCCCGCAAAAACTGGCTTTTTCCTTGTGGTAACGGGGCGGCTGGCGTTAATCTGCCCTGGCGCGGGTGTAGCTCAGTTGGTAGAGCGTCAGCTTCCCAAGCTGGATGTCGCCGGTTCGAATCCGGTCGCCCGCTCCAGATTTTCCTGGCCGCTTTCAGAGTTCGACCAAATTGCTGCGCAGACGGGTCTCCATCGGCTCTGGCGGCATCATATTATCCAATACGAGCGCCTTGCGGCGGCGTTCGACCCCGTTGGGGGGAGGAAACTTCCGGCGCCTGCGGCAGGGGCCCACATATTTGGGAGACACGATAAACGGGCGCTTTCGCGCCAACATTGCATCGAGCCGGCTATACAGGCTTTTGGCGGACAGCGGCTTGGCGAGCATTTCGTTGATGCCGCAATCGCGCGCCTTCACTACTTCCCGGTGGTTCGGCTGTGCAGTCACAAGCAAGATCGGCGTCTGCCGGTTACGGCTTGTCTCATCGCGTCGCAATTGCCGGGTGAAATCGCCGCCATCCATGGAGCCCAGGAAAAAGTCGAGGATGATAAAATCAAACGTCTGTGCGTTGGCGGCAAAAATGGCCTCCTCGGCATTGATCACCTTGACGACTTCCTGGACACCGAAATGGCGCAGCATTTCAGTGATAATGGCGCGCATCATTTTGCTGTTTTCAACGATCAGCGCGTATTTATTCGAAAAGTCGATCATCCCTTGTCCAGACCTAGGTTGGATAATCGCGATAGTCTGGCACCGAGGGGTTAAGGAATATTTGGTGCGGTGGAAATTTTTCTCTTACGCTCGGTTACGCTCAAGTCCCGCCCCCGTGCCCGGCCATGACGGGTCTTTTCCCAAAAAAACGGGTTGACGAAAAACTGCCAGACCGCGCGGTAGGCGGCAAACGATACCAGCAGCCAATAGACCGGGATAAACACGACCATCGGGCCAAGTCCACGAATGCCAGCTGCTTTCAAGCCGCAAAGTCCGAGCGCCACACCGCCGATATACCCGGCAACAAGATTCCAGATATTCAGGGCCAACAGCGCTTCGCCAAACGCGCTGCCCGGATCCCGGAATATGGCGCCAGTGATGCTGCCATACAGGATCAGGGCCAGGAACAGGGGGTGCGCCAGCGCCGAAATCAGGATCCCGCCCATCATCAACTGCAAGGTCAGGAACCCGCGCAAACCGAGTTCACGCCAAGCCCTGTGCGGTTCACGCATGTGAACGGCATAGGTTTGCAACCAACCCTTGAACCAGCGGGTGCGCTGGCGGAACCAGTTCCCTAAATCGCTACAGGATTCTTCTGCTGTAACTGAATCGAGCATCCGGCTCTGGTACCCGAGGCGCGACAGCCGCATGCCCAGATCGGCATCCTCGGTGACGTTGAAGGGGTCCCATGCGCCAACTTCTTCCAGCCGGTCGCGTCGAAAATGGTTCGACGTGCCGCCAAGCGGGAGGGGCGCACCAATCGCCTCGAGCGCTGGCAACAGGATACGGAACAGCGCCGCATATTCGATCGTGAACTGGGAAGTCAGCCAGTTCTGGTTCGGGTTGTAAATCCCAAGGCGGGCCTGGATGCAGGCGAGATTGCTGGAACCTTCGTTGAATGCCGCGACCGCCTTTCTAAGCTGATCCGGATCCGGCCGGTCCTCTGCGTCGTAGATCACCACATAGTCGCCACGCGCAAATTGCAGGGCGTAATTCAGCGCTTTCGGTTTCGTTCGTGGCATTGAATTTGGCACCACGATCACATCGAACGCGTAAGGCAAGTCAAGTTCCCGCGCTTTTTTACGGGTCTCGTCGTCGCTTTCTTCAAGGATCAATTTAATATCAAGTTTCGCTGGCGGATAGTCGAGCGCCTTAAGCGCACGCACCAGGGCGGTCAGCATATTTGCTTCCCGGTAGAGCGGCACAAGGATTGTGTAGACCGGTAAATCCCGATCAGGGATATCCGGCACAGGTTTTTCGTGGGGTTCTAGACCGAGCAGGATCGAGCGGAAAGCCGCGGCTAGCCGGAACCCGGTCACTGCCAGAAAAACGGCGGCCAATATCAGGTTCCCTGCCGTATAGGCAGTGAAGGGCTGCCACAGCAAAAACGCCACGCTGGAAATCAAAAAAACAAGCAGGAAGATTTTCTGTAGCGGCAGGAGGTGATAGCGCGCGCTTAATTCAGGCGTCTGCCGGGACAGTCTGTCGATCGAAGATTGTGTAAATACGCCGTGAAACCGGCCCAGAAGCGCTTTGCGAATGGTCCCTGGTGTCGCAATGAAAATATTCTGGCGCAATCGCCCGCCAAGCGCTGGCTCGTCGGCCATCCGCGCCATCCGGCGAGCGGCCTGGCCGCGCGGGGCATAGGCAACTTGCAATCCGCCGGTACCAGCCCCGAGCGGCACAATATCCCCCTGGCCAAGCGCCCGCTGGGCGACCCGTTTGAAAAAACTCCAGTCGGGTGGATGTTGATCAAGGTCTGTGAAATTCAGACCCGCATGGACGGCAAGAGCCTGGTAATATTCCTGCTCGCTGATCTGGCCAGTCGCGAACAGGACCTGCTCGGCAGTGGTCCCCCAGGCACGGGACAGTTTTTCCGCTTGCTGCAAATTGTTACGTTCCAGATGCCGACCCGCCAGAAAAGCTATTTCAGGCGACAATGTTCCAGGCAGAGCCAGCGAGGGACCCTCGGCGACTGGGGTTGATATCCAGGTTTCTTCCGCCAGGTCGGCCTCCCAAATTAAGCGCCGCAGAATACTGGCATAGCGGTAGCATTCCCGGTCCGAACCTATTATAGCCAGAAGCTCGAAAATCGGAATGGCCGGGAGAGAAATTCATGCATGCTGCGGCAGGTACCGGGCGCTGGTTGGGCAAGGTGAACGGCGTATTCGGGCGCTCTCTGGGTGCGTTTTTCCTGGCGGCAGTCATCCTTAACCCGACTGCGAATACCGCCGCAAAAGCACAAAACCTGACGCAACCAGGCACCGAAGTCCGGATCCCGGGATATGGCGCTCCCGATCTGCGCCCACCGAAACCCGAAGTCGGGGCTGTAACCTCGATCCGCTTTTTGACGGCGCCGGATTTTCCGCCATTTAATTTTATCGATACGACTGGCAGCCTTGTGGGCTTCAATATTGATATTGCCCGCGAAATCTGCCTGGTGATGGAAATCGAATGCACCCTGACTGCGGAAGATTGGTCATCTCTGCCGTTGAAGCTTAGCCAGGGTGGTGGTGATGCAGTGATCGCGTCTATCGCCACAACGGCTCTGAACCGAGACCAATTTGATTTCAGTATGCGGTACCATTTTTCACCGGCCCGGTTCGTATCCAGGGCGAGACCGGGGGATCCCGCAATAACGCCGGAATTGCTGGCCGGGAAAACTGTCGGCGTGGTCCGGGGCACAGCCCACGCAGCTTACCTCTCGGCGTTTTTTGATGATGCCAATGTGACCGGGTTCGCCAACCGCGCGGAGGCCCGAAAGGCATTGATGGATGAAGATGTTGAATTTCTGTTCGACGATGGCGTGTCGTTGATGTTCTGGTTGAACGGAACCGCGTCAGACAATTGCTGCCGGTTCATCGGGGAAGCCTTTCAGGAAAGCCGGTATTTTGGCGAAGGTATCGGCATCATGATCGCCAAGGGCAACGACGACGTCCGCGAAGTGCTCGACTATGGCCTGTTCCAACTGTTCGAGAGCGGCAAATACCTGGAAATTTTTCTGCGTTATTTCCCGATTAGCTTCTACTGATCTTTCCCTTTGAAGGGAAACAGCAGGCTCCAGCCGATAAACCGGGGTGAGCCGTCACGGTGTTGCGGCAGGCCGATTTCCATGCCGGTATGCCCTTCGCGCGGCTGGTCGATATAGCTCCCGAACATCCGGTCCCAGATCGACAGGTTGAATCCGTAATTCGAATCCGTCTCCGAGCGGATGATCGAATGGTGCACCCGATGCATGTCCGGCGTCACGATGAGCGCGCGGATGATTTTGTCGAGAAACAGCGGCAATTTCATATTGGCATGGTTGAACAGCGCTGACCCATTCAGCACCACTTCGAATATGAACACGGCCGCTGCAGGGCCGCCGAGCAAAGTCACCACAAGCATCTTGTAAACCATGCTGAGAACGATCTCGATCGGGTGAAACCGCACGCCCGTCGTGGCGTCGAAATCCGGGTCAGCGTGATGGACCCGGTGGATCAGCCAGAGAACGGGGATTTTGTGCGAAGCGACATGCTGCCAGTAAATCGCAAAATCAAGCAGGATGAAGGTCAGCACGGCTTCGAGCCAGAAGGGCCAGTCCACCAGCCCGAAAAGACCATACCCGTTCGCGCGCGCCCAAAGCGCCACGCCGATGGCCGCGGCACCGGGAAAAATAATCCGGATCGCGATGCTGCTCAGAACCACCATGCCGAGATTTGTGAACCAGCGCTGGGGGCGTTCGAACGCGCGTTCACGGCGGGGCAACAGGGTTTCAAGGACCGCCATCACAACCAGTACCGACGCAAACACCACGAGCCGCAGCATCCCGCTCTGCGAGGGATCCGCGACATCAAGTGTCAGGAAGTCAGGCAGCACGGCTTTCTCCCCGGGTCGGGTGGGTCAGATCTGTGTGAAGCGGGCCCGCGCACTCCGCTCGATGGCGGCGACCGCGAGCTTGTCGAGGTCCAGATGGTCACGCAGCAATTGTAAAAACCGCAACTCTTCCTGCTCTACATGGAGATCGGCGGCGGCAACTTCAACCGCCATCGCGTAGGCCGTCTCGCGCAACCGCTCCGGCAGCGCGTCGCGGATCATGTCGAGGGTGTCATCGAGCCCGTTTTCACCGGCGAGGTTCTCCCCGCAGGCCTGCGACGCAGCCACCAATTGCTCGACGTTAAAATCGCCAAACGCGGGTAGCGACTTCACCAGCTGACCGATTTTCTGCAATTCCACATCGTCCATCGAGCGATCGACCGCCGACATGGTGACCATCACATAGATCAAGGCTTCCTGGGGACTGATCATCTTGCTCATTCAAAGCTCCTTTTGCCCCGGCCAGCGGGCGCTGTTCACAGGCCCATGACCTAGCGGCTCAAGAGCGCCGCCACAAGCTCCCGATACGACTTTTTCTATTCTATCGCGGATTGACGCCCCCGGCTGATATTCTTAAGTTCCGCACCGGGTCAGGGATAAATGTCCCGGCCATACAGTCCGACGGAATTTCAGATCAATGACATCATCATCCAAGACGCAAACGGCGGCCCTTCTGGCCGAGGCCACGGCGAGCCGGGCATGGCCTTTCGAAGAAGCCCGCAAGATTATCGACCGCTATGCAAAAGGCGGTCTGGACGGGCGCACAATTATATTCGAGACAGGCTACGGCCCAAGCGGTCTGCCCCATATTGGCACCTTCGGCGAGGTCGCGCGCACCTCGATGGTGCGCCACGCGTTTGAGGTATTGACCGGGGGCAAGGTAACGACCCGGCTGATCTGTTTTTCCGACGACATGGACGGCCTGCGCAAGATCCCCGACAACCTGCCAAATAAGGACATCATCGAGCCCCATCTCGGCAAGCCGTTGACGGCGATCCCGGACCCGTATGGCGAATTTCCGAGTTTCGGCGAGCACAACAATAACCGCCTGAAGCAGTTTCTCGACGCGTTCGGGTTCGACTATGAGTTTTTAAGCGCGACCCAATGTTACCGCTCAAACCGGTTCGACGCGACTTTGCTCAAGGTGTTGGAACATTACGACAAGGTCACCGGCGTGATCCTGCCAACGCTCGGGCCTGAGCGGCGCGCGACCTACAGCCCGTTCCTGCCCATCTGCCCGCGCACCGGCATCGTGTTGCAGGTGCCGTTGACGGGCCGCGATATCGAGGCCGGGACCATCTCGTACAAAGATCCCGAGACCGGCGAGGAGATGACCGTCCCCGTGACCGGGGGGGCATGCAAGCTGCAATGGAAGGCCGACTGGGCCATGCGCTGGGTGGCGCTTCAGGTCGATTACGAGATGGCCGGCAAGGACCTGATCGACTCGGTCAGGCTCTCTGGCGCCATCTGCCGGGTGCTCGGCGCCCGTCCGCCGGAAGGCTTCAACTACGAATTGTTCCTCGACCAGAACGGCGAGAAAATATCAAAGTCGCGCGGCAACGGCCTGACCATCGAAGAATGGCTGCGCTACGCGTCCCGCGAAAGCCTGTCGCAATTCATGTTCCAGTCCCCGCGCAAGGCCAAACGGCTCTATTTCGACGTCATCCCCCGCCAGGTCGACGATTACCAGACGTTTTTGGAAAAATTCCCCGATCAGGAATTAAAAGAACAGCTCGGCAACCCGGTCTGGCACGTCCATAGAGGCGCGCCGCCACCGGCCCAGATGCCGATCAGTTTCTCCATGCTGCTCAATCTTGTGAGCGCGTCAAACTCCGAGGAGCCCGAGGTCCTGTGGGGTTTTATCCGCGGCTACGCGCCGGACGCGACGCCCGAGAGCCACCCGCGGCTCGAAGCCATGGTGCATTACGCGATCCAGTATTTCCACGATTTCGTCGCCCCGAC
>JAJFGZ010000075.1 GCA_021775855.1 Hyphomicrobiales bacterium | reverse complement strand
TCGAAGGCGCGCACTTCGATCTGACGTACGCGTTCACGACTGACATTGTAAACTTGACTCAACTCTTCAAGCGTCGCCGGATTTTCTTTGAGCCGTCGTTCGGTGAGAATGTGTTGTTCTCGCTCATTCAGCGTGGCAAGGGCTTCTTCGAGCAAGCCCATCCGCATCTCGTACTCATCTTCATGAGCAATCTTTGTCTCTGGGTTGACCGCATTTTCATCGACCAGCCAATCCTGCCATTCTCCGCCGTCGGCTTCCTTGCTCATCGGGGCGTTTAGTGATGCTTCGCCGCCGGCCATACGCCTGTTCATCGAGATGACATCGTCATGGGTGACGCCGAGTTTTGTCGCGATATGTTCCACCTGATCAGGATGCAGGTCGCCGTCATCCACTGCGTCGATCTGGCTTTTTATTTTTCGTAGATTGAAAAAGAGCTTCTTTTGTGCGGCGGTGGTGCCGATTTTCACCAAGCTCCAGGAGCGCAAAATATATTCCTGAATGGAGGCGCGAATCCACCACATGGCGTAAGTCGCCAACCGGAACCCACGTTCCGGGTCAAAGCGTTTGACAGCTTGCATCAGGCCGACATTGCCTTCCGAAATGACCTCGGTTATCGGCAAGCCGTAGCCGCGATAGCCCATGGCGATCTTGCCTACGAGCCGCAGATGGCTGGTGACCAGTTTGTGGGCGGCCTCGCGGTCGCCGTCCTCGCGCCACGATTTAGCGAGGTTGTATTCCTCCTTCGGCTCAAGCATCGGAAACTTGCGGATATCCTGGAAATATCGGGTCAATCCGCCCTGTCCGGTGAGCGCAGGAACTGAATTATTTGCCATTTTTTTGGTTCCCCATCAAATTTTGCAGGATTTCACACGTGCGAAAACTCCCCGCCTGTTGATGCCTATATAGTGTTTCTTTTGACGAAAAAAAGGCCTGATGTATCGAACGACGGGGGTTAGCCGCGCGCGATAGCATCATGCAATTCGGCCAGATCAGGCGGGAACGGTGTTGAAAATTCCAACTCTTCGCCGGTTTCTGGGTGGGTGAGTTTCAAGAGAAAAGCGTGCAAAGCCTGGCGCGACAGTCCGCTCAATGCCGAGCGCGCAGCCTCCCCCAGTCCTGCTTCGCGGGTCTTGAACCCCTGGCCATAAAGCGTGTCGCCGAGGAGGGGGTGCCCGATATACGTCATGTGAACGCGGATTTGGTGGGTGCGGCCTGTCTCAAGCCGGCATTCAACGAGCGAGACCTTGGGGGTATCCGGCCCCCCGCTATATATTTTCTTGACGTGGTAGTGGGTGACGGCGTGGCGCGCGTCGGGCCGGTTGTCTTTTACGACCGCGCGTTTCAGCCGGTTCCGGTCGGAGCGTCCAAGGGTGGTCTCGATCACGCCTTTGGATGGTTGTGGTGCGCCCCATACCAGCGCTTGGTAGGCCCGCTCCAGGTTGCCCGAGCTGCCGTGATCGGCAAACTGGTCGGCCAACCCTTTGTGCGCAGAGTCGGATTTAGCAACCACCATCACGCCGCTGGTATCCTTGTCGAGCCGGTGCACGATGCCCGGGCGCTTGACCCCGCCAATGCCGGACAAGGTATCCCCGCAATGGGAAATCAGCGCGTTGACCAGGGTCCCGGACCAGTTGCCGGCGCCCGGATGCACCACCAGCCCGGCTGGCTTGTTGATCACAATCAGATGTTGGTCCTCGAACAGGATATCGAGGGGGATATCTTCGCCGAGCGGTTCCGGAGGTTCTGGGGCCGGGATGACAAGGGCGATTTCTTCGTCCGCGTTGACCCGGTAGTTGGGCTCTTCTATCGTGCGTCCGCCAAGGGTGGCCTTGCCATCCTTGATCAAGGCCTTTATGCGGGTGCGGCTCAGGCCCTCGGTGCGGTCGGCCAAAAGCTGATCGAGGCGAAGCCCGGCCTGCTCGGGGGAAACGCTGAATTCGAAAAGATGGGATGTATCTTCAGTCATGAATGTCCAGAACCGGATGGAGACCGCCAACGACGGCGAAGCCGAGGGGCCGCCTCCTGCCAAAGGCCTCAAATTTGCCGTTTACACAATGGGTATCCTGCTCGTTGTCGGCTTTATCATAGTCTTTTCGACGATTATCTACCGAACCGTCAATATAGGAAATGATCCCGAGGCAGCGACAGCCGCGTCCGGCCCCGCGCAATGGACCATTGAAGCGGCCCTGCCCGAAGGCGCCCGCATCATCGAGATGCAGCAACAGGGCGACCGGCTCGCGGTCCGCTATTCAACTGGCGGAGAAGAGGCGATCATGGTTTTTGACATCAAACGTGGCCACCAGCTTGGCCGGATCGATTTCTCTAAGTAGCAACTTAGGTGTTCTTGTGATGGCTCGTGGTGCAGCGCTAAACTAACCGGTTTACCCGGTCACGCGCCTGTCGCCCAGAGCCGGTCTTTCGGTTCACTGCAATTTTGCCGTCAGCTTTGTGCGGCGTTTTACAGGTTTGTTCGCCGCAGCTCTGAGCAGCCGCTGGAATTTTGGGCATTCCAGGTGACTAGGTGCCGGACAATTGGCGGCATGGCGAAGCCCGTCGCGCATCGCTACCAGCTGTTTTATATTCCTGTCCAATTCGTCGGCCTTGGCGAAAAGCTGCTCTCTGTCGATCTGGGGACGGCCATCGGCTGTGAACATACCTGCGATCTCGTCCAGGGAAAACCCGGCGTTGCGCCCCAACGCGATTAATGCCAATCGCTCCAGCACATTGGGATCGAACAGCCTGCGTAAACCGTGCCGTCCGGTCGATCTGATAAGTCCGCGCTCTTCGTAATAGCGCAATGTTGAAGCGGGTAGCCCGGAGCGTGATGCAACGTCACCAATATCCATTATTTGCTTCGCACCATTTTTCTGTTGACCTCAAGTTCACTTGAAGTAGTAGCCTATGTGGAGCAGCTTCATTGTGCAACCTGGGGATAGGAATATTTCACCTCATTGAAGGTCGCGCTATCGGCAGGTGAATTTTCAAGGAGATATTGTGGATACAAATTTTTGGCACAAAAAATGGAAGAACAACGAGATTGGTTTCCACAAAAGCGAGGCCAATCCAATTTTGGTCGCGTATTTCAAAGAGCTTTCTTTGGCAAAGAATAGTCGTGTGTTTATACCGTTATGCGGCAAAACCCGTGATATCGCCTGGCTGCTTTCAGAGGGGTACCGTGTTGCTGGCGTTGAATTGAGCGGGATCGCTATTCGCCAATTATTTGCGGATCTTGGGGTAGACCCGGTGGTGTCTGATTTGGGCAAATTTACGCATTTTTATGCTAAAAATATCGACATATTTGTTGGCGATATTTTTGATTTGTCCAGCAAGATAGTCGGCGCAATTGATGCAATCTACGACAGAGCGGCTTTGGTGGCGTTGCCCGAAGAGATGCGCCTTCGGTATGCAGCGCACTTGACCGATATTTCGAGAAAGTCACCGCAATTGCTGCTTGGTTATGAGTATGATCAGGCTTTGATGGAAGGTCCTCCATTTTCGGTCGATAACGAGGAAGTCAGGCGACTCTACGGCGAAAACTATGATCCAATTCTCGTCGCAAGCTCAAATATACCCGAGAGTTTCAAAGCGAAATTCCCGACGAACGAAAATGTTTGGCTGCTACGGTAATGCCCGTTGGAGGTGGTTGCGCTTCTTGAGCTCCTAGCGACGCCCATATATATCGAATTGCCGCAACAGGGAGACCGGCTTGCAGACCGATAATCGACGGATAGTGTCGCCGCATTCATGGTTTTAGATATCAAACGCGGCCACCAGCTTGGCCGGATCGATTTCACCCGACGGGCTGGCGCGGAATTTGTCGTGCGGCGCGCGGCGGCACTATACTAGCCGCTTTACCGGGCCACGCGCCTGTTGCCTGAGGGCCCAAGACGCCAGCCTCTCACGCCGAATACAGGGGTTCGAGTCCCTTTGGGGCGCCAAAATACCTTTCAGCCCTATCAATCCCAATCAGATTGATACCCGAGGCGAATTTGGTTGTGTTTCGATCATGCCAAATTTACACGCACAAACGTCAGTTATGCGGATAAAGCAGGCCGAGACGCGAGGCACCGTTTAGGTTTGCCCCGCGACATCCTTGGCAAAGTGAAACAACCAAACTTCCGTTCGAGTTTTGTCGCGCAACTCGTAGTCACGGATAGCGCGCCCAAGGTCACTGAAATCAGGCGTTTCCTTGTCGGCACCGATCTCGTTTAACCGCATTGTGTACCATGCTGTTATCCCACCTTCTGGGGCATCGGAGAATCTAGGAAAGACCGGCTCAGGATTTTGGTCGGCTTTCCAGAGATTGGGAAGTGAAGGCTCCAGAACGAGCGCGCGGGCAAGACCGACCATATCAACAGAGCCGGTGGCAACGGCTTCTTCGGCCTGCGCGCGCGTTTTGAAACCGCCTGTAAGCATCAGGGGCTTGGTCGTCACCGCACGAGAGCGTCTTGCAAATTTGATGAAATAGGGTCCGTGCCCAGCTCCATCGGAGGCGGACTTTGCTCCAGGAAAGTAAGTCCCACCGCTGATATCAATCAGGTCGACCGATGAGCCGTCCAGCGCTGCCACCACTTCAAGCGCATCTTCCTCTTTAAAACCTCCCTCGAGCTGATCTGAGGAATTGAGTTTGACAGCAATCGGGAAATCCGGCCCGACAGCGGCGCGGGTTGCTTCGATGGTTTCCAATAGAAGTCGCATACGATTGGCGATTGCGCCCCCATATTCGTCGCCCCGTTTGTTGAATAGGGGTGAAAGGAACTGACTAAGCAGAAATCCGTGCGCCGCGTGAATCTGCACTCCGCCAAATCCAGCCTGTTGGGCCAACTGGGCCGTTCTGGCAAATTCTGAGGGCAATTTATGTATCTCGTCTTTTGTCAATTCCGCACAATGCAGATCCGGAAGATCGAGAGCGCTCGGGCCTTTGGGGGTGCTGGTCGGCGCGTAAGCAAGCGCCCCGGCATGGCCGAGTTGGAGCCAGAGCAAAGTTCCGTTTTCACCGCCCCGCTCGGCAAGCACTTGGAAGAGATCAAGGTCTGAAGTCTCGTTAAGCACCAGATTTCCGGGCTTTTCTACGTAATCAGCGGTGCCGTGCACTTCACCGATTATGGATACAGCCAGGCCACCACCGGCCCAACGCTCATACAACCTGATCAGTTCAGCCGTCGGATGGCCGGTTCCATCGCCCAACGAATCCGACATTGCCGATTTGGCAATTCGGTTTTTAAGAGTTACCCCACAGGGAAGTTTTAGCGGTTCAAACAGATTCCTAGGTTGTTGCATTTGAACTTTCACGACCAAGTTTTTCGGGTTTCATTTACATCCACGAAAACTCGCGGCACGTCAATTCGATGTCTGCTTTGGGCTCGAAGCGGCCTTTAGCGCTGACCAAACAAACGTCCATAGAAGCGAATTTGATTGTGTTTCGATCATGCTAAATTTACACGCACAGATGTCGGTATTGGGGACATAGTGAGCTTTCGCTGCGGTTGTGCAAATGACCTCTTTCGGAAATTACGCCAAAAAACCGTCCTATCTGCCGGTGCCACAACCGGTTGAGTTTTGACCGCTTGCAGATCAGTTAGACGCTTGTATGCGCTTGGACCATCATTGTTTGGAATTGACCTACGGCCTCTCCATCCAACCCAGATAATCTAAACACCTCTGTTGAAAAAATTACTATTTCTTTCGCAAATTTGGTATTTTTAGCCCTGCCTCAGATGAAGCAATCAATATGCCAAGCCTTTTCAATCGT
This sequence comes from Hyphomicrobiales bacterium, assembly GCA_021775855.1. Lineage (GTDB taxonomy): Bacteria > Pseudomonadota > Alphaproteobacteria > Rhizobiales > NORP267 > NORP267. The sequence continues at coordinate 2,890 of JAJFGZ010000075.1, read as the reverse complement.
GTTTCTTCTTTCTTGGCGCTCATTACCCACCAGATTGAATCTCGTTTATAGGATGGTGCTAAGTTTGAGAGGAATAGCCAAGCTGGTTGGTTTGCCTTGATTTGCTCTTCATACGCGCTGGCAAGTGCCACGTTTCTGTGGTCAGATGTATAGCCTTGTGCGTCGGTTCTGTTGTTAAAGACGTGCATTCCTGTTGGTTTCATCTTTCCAAGCTGTATGAGTGCTTCTACCTTCTTTACGTTCACAGCACTCCATACGCTCTTTATTTTGCGCGGCGTAAATCGGATCTTATAGCTCTGGTCATCAATGGTTTTTCGGATACCGTCGATCCACCCAAAACAAAGAGCGACATCTACTGATGTAGACCATGTAAGGCTTGCACGCCCCGTACTTTTTCTGAAATAGCCCACCCAAAGTTCGCTAGCTTCAGGATGTTCTTCTAACCAATCACTAAACTCTTCTTGGCTGGTGAAAAAGACTACCTCTTCCATCCTCTAGCCTCCCATCGTTTTCCGAACGGCGAACCGTTCGTTGCCTTCGGCATCTCATTCCACCCTCCGGCCAAGCCGGAGGGCATGCTTAACCTTGAAGCGATTTGGGGACTAGGAAGCACCCTGCTGTTCCAGCCATTTTAAAATCGCTTGGTTTGTTTCTTCCGGCTTTTCTTGCTGGATCCAATGACCGCAATCCAGATTGACCACTTCCACATTGGGCACGAAATCTGCTAGTTTTTCAGACTTCGCGACCGCATCCTGGTCGCCATAGATCATGAGTGCGGGCTGTTGGATGATTGGGTTCACGTCCGCCAGTAAGTGCCAGTTTCGGTCAAGGTTTCTGTACCAATTTATACTGCCAGAGCAACCCAACCAAGTCAGGAGAGAAAAATGACTGCCATGCCAGTCAAAACCCGTGAGATACACAATCATCACATGGACAGCACAGTTTGGAATGAAATCGATTTTCGTGACAACGACATCGTTATCGCGACTTATGCCAAATCGGGCACGTCCTGGATGCAGCAGATTGTCAGCCAGTTGATTTTTCAGGGGAAGGAAGGTTTGCCTGTCGCTGAAATGTCGCCATGGGTTGATCTTCGTGTGCCACCCAAGGAGGTCAAGCTGCCAGCAATTGCTGACCAAACTCATCGCCGATTTCTGAAAACTCATCTGCCGGTCGATGCCCTGGTCTTCTCGGATAAAGCTAAATACCTCTATATTGGACGGGATGCTCGGGATGTAATGTGGTCAATGCACAATCACCACGTCAATGCGAACGACACGTGGTACGATGCGCTGAACAACACACCAGGGCGCGTTGGTCCAGAAATAGGCACCCCGCCCGAAAGCGCGGTTGAGTATTTTACATACTGGCTGGACAATGACGGTTCGCCGTTCTGGCCCTATTGGGAAAATGTTCGCAGTTGGTGGGAATTGCGCGATCTTGCCAACGTGAAGTTGGTCCACTTTGCTGATCTCAAGGCAGATCTGCATGGCCAAATCAGCGACATCGCCACGTTTCTAGAGATCGACGTTACATCGGGCACGATGCGCAACATCCAACATCATTGTTCTTTCGACTACATGAAAGAAAACGCCTCAGAATCGGTACCATTGGGCGGCGCATTTTGGGACGGCGGCGCGAAGACGTTTATCCATAAAGGCACGAACGGGCGCTGGCGTGACGAACTCGATGATGAAGTGAGTGACCGGTATTTAGTCCGTGCCGAGCAAGAACTGGGTCAAGACTGCGCTCGGTGGTTGGCTCAGGGATCACTTGTCTGACCGAATACCAAATGAGGGGCGCGACGAGGCGTCTCTACTCAGCGTGTGGTGCGAAAATTTTGAGTGCGTTATTGGTATGTTTGGGCTCGAAGCGGCCTTTGGCGCTGACCAAACAAACGACCATAAATGTACATTTTCACCGATGGGCCTGTGACTGGCAGTATCATTATAAGATCGATTGCAAATACAAACATCGCAACAATGTTGTAGGCCAAAATTAAGGTATTTGGATCACTTCATACCAATGTCCATCCGTGTCGCCTATGGGCGCCATATTCGAGGTGCACCAGACCGCTTATGGAAATTCAAGATACGGATCGCCTAACCTATGGGCTCTTGACCAAAGATGATGCCGGGCTTTTGTTCGAGTTGAATCGAGACGCCAAAGTCATGCGCTACATCAATGGTGGGCATGCTCTAACCATGCAAGAAATCGAGGATGTTCATGTGCCACGCATGCTGAGCTTCCGAGATGAAAACAGGGGTTGGGGAATGTGGCGTATCAACGAAAAACCGGGTGGCGGCTTTGTGGGGGTCATTGTGATCCGACCAATGAATTTTTTTAGCTCAGCACCGGAACCGGATAATCTGGAAATTGGCTGGCGGCTGAAAAAAGAATATTGGGGTAAGGGCTACGCGACCGAGGCCGCCAGACACTTTATCGATATTTTCCTGGCCGTGGCCTCTGTCGACAAAATTACCGCCCTTGCGATCGAGGCGAATCGAGCTTCGATCAAAATAATGACCAATATCGGCATGACCTATGTAAATACCGGCATCCATAGAGACCCGCTTGGGGATGAAGAAGTCGTGTTTTACGAGCGCCCGAAACCGGTAGGCAAAGCTTACTAGAGTACCAATGTTCCCTTCAAAGCTTTAGCGATGTAGTCGGTATTCCGGCACCAGTCAGCGTTGAAACACCCATTTGTGTGGTTCCAGCCATGCTCTGCTAAAAAATTGATTTGTCCGCGTCAGGATTCCGACGGGTAGCCGTGAAAGAGATCAACACACCGATTTTGTTCGATTCCCATCAACGGAGACTTTTCCATGAAAAACCTGACTAAAAAACTTCTTATCACCGCCGGTTTTGTAACGGCACTTGGCATCGG
>JAJFGZ010000074.1 GCA_021775855.1 Hyphomicrobiales bacterium | reverse complement strand
GTGGCGGAGGTGAATGGTAGATCTTCTGCCGCGACAAAGTTTATCCGGCGGATCTCTGCCGGGTCCAGTCCGGTGGCCCGCGCCGCTTCGTCCACCAGCCGCTCCATCAGGGCGCAGGCCTCGGGCCGTCCCGCGCCGCGATATATCCCGACAGGGGCGGTGTTGGTTATGTACCCGTTGGCTTTAATATCGACCGCCGGAATCTTGTACGGCCCGGGCAGCATGCGCCCCGAATTCCACAATGGGATCGCCGCGCTGAATGGCAGCCAATGCCCGAATGGGACCGTAATCCGGGCCCGGAGCGCCAGAAACCGGCCGGATGCATCGACCGCCAATTCGCCGTGATTGTCGCTGCCCCTCGCATGCCACGCGGTCAGCATTTCTTCGCTCCTGCTGGCGATCCAGCGCACCGGGCGCTGGAGTTTCAATGCCGCCCAGGCAACAAGAATTTCTTCGGGGTAAACCGACGCCTTCATACCAAACGCACCGCCCACATCGATTGCGATGATCCGCACCTGGGCCTCCTCCAAGCCGAGCATATCCGCGATCCCGGTGCGCACCCTGAACGGGTTTTGGGTCGACATATGGATCGTGAGGCCACCGGTTTTTGGGTCCGGGTTGGCGACTACGGATCGTGGTTCCATCGGGGTCGGCGCGAGGCGCGGGTGGGTTGTGCTGGCCGAGACGATATGCGCGGCGGCGTCAAAAATTCGCGCTACGTCGCCGGTCTGCCAATGCTTGGATAAAGCGCGGTTGTCGGGGATTTCCGGAAACAGGATAGTGCCCGGCTCGCCCGCATGCAGGGCCGGGTCGCTTTCTTCAACTTCCAGATTGATCAGCTCGGCGGCGTCCATGGCCGCCTGTTTCGAGACCGCGATAATCACAGCGACCGGCTGTCCCACGGACTTTATCCCGTTCTCGGCAAGAAGCGGGTAGGGTGGCTCAATAAGTTCGTCGACCATGGCGCCATTGACGCCGTGTTTGCCGACGCCCGCAATATCGTCGTGGGTATAGACGGCGACAATGCCGGGATGCGTCTTCGCGGTTTCGGCATCAAGCCCGGCGATCGTCCCCGATGCATATGGGCTACGACAGAAAGACAAAGTCAGGCATCCGTCGACCTGCTCGTCGTCCGCGAAATGGCCCTGCCCAGTGACAAGACGGGCATCTTCTCTGCGACGTATAGGTTTGCCGAGATATCGATCGGGATTAGGCAAGTTGGGCAAACTCCGTGTGGAAATTTTAAAGGTAATGCTTAGAATGAAAGCGCGGGTATGAAAACCGGCACAATGAAAAAAGGGGCATCCATGGCCGCGCATCCAAAACTTGCTTCGTTCAATTTCAACGCCTGGATCGATGAAAACGAACATCTGCTGAAACCGCCTGTCAGCAACAAACAATTGTTCGACGACAGGACCGACATGATTGTGATGATTGTCGGTGGGCCGAATACCCGGGTCGATTTCCATGACGACCCGGTCGAAGAATTTTTCTACCAGTTGCGCGGCGACATGATCCTGAAGATCGCCGACAAAAGTGGGATCAGCGATGTGGCGATCCGCGAGGGTGATGTCTTTATGCTGCCGCCTCACACAAGGCACTCACCCCAGCGCCCCCAGGAAAATTCAGTCGGGCTTGTCGTTGAAGGTGCCCGCCTGCCGGGTATGATGGACGGCTTCGAATGGTTTTGCTTCGATTGCGGCGGGCTGGTTCACCGGGTCGAGGTGGCGCTCCAGGATATAGTCAAGGACCTGCCGCCGCTCTATGATACCTTTTACGACAGCCAAGACGCCCGCACCTGCCCGAAATGCCGGGCGCTGCATCCCGGTCGTGGCGCACCGCCTTCTGGTTGGGCGGATTTCTAAATTCCGTTGGATTGGTTGGATGCCAAATTGAGCAAGGAATTTCTCGCCCATATCAGCGCCGAACTGGAGGCGGTCAAGAGCGACGGCCTTTATAAAGCCGAGCGTGTGATCACGTCCAGGCAATCAGGCGAGATCACGATCTCGTCGGGCGACCGGGTGCTCAATTTCTGCGCCAACAATTATCTCGGGCTCGCAGGCAACGAGGAGCTTGTCGAGATCGCCAAAACGGCGCTCGATCGTTACGGCTACGGCATGGCGTCGGTCCGCTTCATTTGCGGAACCCAGGAGGAGCACAAGCAGCTTGAAAAGCGGATTTCCACTTTTTTGGGAAAAGAAGACACGATCCTCTATTCAAGCTGCTTTGACGCCAATACCGGCCTGTTCGAGACGATCCTCGATGACCGGGACGCGGTCATCTCAGACGCCCTCAATCACGCATCCGTCATCGATGGCATCCGGCTTTGCAAGGCGAAACGCTACCGCTACGCCAATAACGATTTAGGCGAGTTGGAAGCCCGGCTGAAGGAAGCCTCAGATGCGAGGTTCCGCCTGATCGCGACCGACGGGGTTTTCTCCATGGACGGGGTCATCGCCAATCTGCGGGGCATCTGCGATCTGGCGGACAAATATGATGCCATGGTCATGGTCGATGACAGCCACGCCGTGGGCTTTGTTGGCGCGACGGGGCGCGGGACACCGGAATATTGCGGGGTTGCAGACCGGGTCGATTTCATCACCGGCACCCTCGGCAAGGCCCTTGGTGGCGCGTCCGGGGGATATACCTCGGGAAAAGCCGAGGTCGTCGACTGGCTGCGCCAGCGTTCCCGGCCCTATCTGTTTTCCAATACGCTTGCCCCTGTCATTGCGGCAACCTCCCTCAAGGTGTTCGACATGATCGATCAGGGCCACGAGCTGCGCGGCAAATTGTTTGCCAATGCCGCACGGTTCAGGGAGGGTATGACGAAACACGGTTTTACGTTGGCGGGTGCCGGTCACCCGATCATTCCGGTCATGCTCGGGGACGCAGCACTGGCGCAGGACATGGCGGCGCGGCTGCTCGACAAAGGAATTTATACCATTGGATTTTCCTTCCCCGTCGTGCCAAAGGGGGCGGCGCGCATCCGCACCCAGATGTCGGCGGCGCACAGCGAAGTTGATGTCGATCGGGCGATCGCCGCCTTCGCCGAAGTCGGCAAGGACCTTGGAATAATCGGATAGGTACAGACGTGTCGCATTCAAACATGATGAAAGCGCTGGTGAAATCCAGGCCCGAGGAAGGCATCTGGATGGAGCGGGTCCCGGTGCCTGAAATCACCGAAACCGATGTGCTGGTTCGCGTCAGGAAGACGGCGATCTGTGGCACGGATGTGCATATCTACAATTGGGACCAGTGGGCCAGCGAGACGATCCCCGTTCCCATGGTGGTCGGGCACGAATTTTATGGCGAGATCGCCGAGATCGGCAAAAGCGTCAGCAAATACAAAGTCGGGCAACGGGTTTCCGGCGAAGGCCATATTGTCTGCGGCACGTGCCGCAATTGCCGCGCCGGACGTGGCCATCTGTGCCGCCGGACCAAGGGCGTCGGCGTCAATCGTCCCGGCGCATTTGGTGAATATATCAGCCTTCCGGAAACCAATATCGTGCCGATCCCGGATACGGTCCCGGATGAGATCGCGGCCATCTTCGATCCCTTTGGTAACGCTGTCCACACCGCCCTGAGTTTCGACCTGATCGCCGAAGATGTGCTCGTGACCGGCGCCGGGCCGATCGGGATCATGGCGGCGATGGTGGCCAAACGTTCCGGCGCCCGCAAAGTTGTGATTACCGATATCAACCCTGTCCGTCTCGACCTGGCGCGCAAAATGGGCATCGAATTCGTGATCGACGCCCGTTCGCAAGACCTCAACGACGTCATGGCCGAAATCGGCATGACCGAAGGGTTCGACGTGGGGCTGGAAATGTCCGGCGCCGCGCCGGCGTTCCGCGACATGATCGATAAAATGAACAATGGCGGTAAGATCGCCATCCTCGGGATTGCGCCCACCGCTTTCGAGATCGACTGGAACAAGGTGATCTTCAAGATGCTCAATCTAAAGGGCATCTATGGCCGGGAAATATTCGAGACCTGGTACAAGATGATCGCCTTTGTCGAGGGAGGCCTGGATGTCTCAGGGCTGATCACCCATCGCCTGCCAGTCGATGATTTCCAGGCGGGCTTCGACGCCATGCGCTCCGGCGATTCCGGCAAGGTCGTCCTCGACTGGACCTGATCGCCTATTTACGCCTGTGATCCGGGTGCAAACTGCGCCCGAGAATATGCTGATTGGCGCCAATCACATCCGCGCTTGATCCGACAATCAACGGATCAGGCCCGGTGACAATTTTCATATTCTTTTCCGGGTAGGGCAGGGTCGACAGGAAATGCTGCATGCAGTTGAGCCGCGCCCGTTTTTTATCGTCTGATTTGATAATGATCCAGGGCGCATCCGCTGTATCCGTATAGAAGAACATGGCCTCCTTGGCTTCGGTATAATCGTCCCATTTGTCGAGCGATGCCCGGTCGATAGGTGACAGTTTCCACTGCTTGAGCGGGTCCTGTTCCCGGGAGGCAAACCGATGGGCCTGTTCGTCACGGGTGACCGAGAACCAGTATTTATAGAGCCGGATGCCGCTCCGTGTGATCATCCGCTCGAACTCCGGGCATTGCCGCATGAATTCGAGATAATCCTGGGGTGAGCAAAAATTCATCACCCTCTCGACGCCGGCCCGATTGTACCACGAACGGTCAAACAGGACGATCTCGCCGCCCGCCGGCAAGTGTTCGATATAGCGCTGGAAAAACCACAGCGTGCGGTCCCGCTCGGATGGTTTTTCGAGGGCAACCACTTTGGCGCCGCGAGGGTTTAGATGTTCCGTGAACCGCTTTATTGCACCGCCCTTGCCGGCCGCGTCGCGGCCCTCGAACAGCTGCACGATCTTCTGTCCGGTTGCCTTGACCCAATCCTGAACCTTTAGCAACTCGACTTGTAGTTCGGCTTTCTGTTTTTCATAGTCGGCGCGCTTAATTTTACGAGGATAGGGATACTCGCCGGTCTCAAACGCTCGCCGCCGGGCGTCTTTATCATTCCTGTCGAAATTCGGCTCAGCAGACACTTCCTCGATATCGATTCCGTTGCCCGTCTCGGGGATGTCAACGGGGTCTGTATCGGACATTTTGCGCTCTCGAATTCAATCGTTTTTCGGTCAATCCTCAATAATGACAGGATTTTTTGATTTATGCCTTGATATTCATCAAATCGCGAAACTATTTCAGGACCTGGTCATCCAAGACCGGATACCCGCGCCATGGCTTGATCGAGCGCAGCGAAAAGCTGGTTTTCATGCTGGCGACACCCGGTAACCGGGACAGGCCTTCGCGGTGAATCCGGTCGTAATCGCGCACGCCCCGTGCCGCAATCCGCAAGCTGTAATCTGCTTCGCCCGTGGTCAGGTGGCATTCAAGAATGTCGGCCAGCTGCCGGACCGCTTCTTCGAACGCGGTCAACGACTCCTCGCTCTGGGAATGCAGCGAAATGTCCACAAAAACCATAATCTCCAGGCCGAGCGCGCGCTGGTCCAGCCGGGCCGCGTATCCGGTGATCAAACCGCGCTCTTCCAGCAGTTTCACCCGCCGGTGGCAAGCCGACGGGGAGAGCCCGATTTTGCCCGCCAGCTCGGATAAAGGGCTTGCGGAATTTTCCTGCAGGGCACGCAAAATCCGGGCATCGGCGTTGTTCATGGGAATTAATCCGAAGTTAGGAGGGTAATTGACAATTAATTACAGGAATATCATGAAAATTCGGAAAAAAACGGAATTTTTTTCCCTGAATTCGTGAAATAATTACCTACTAGTTCAGGATCAATCCACCCGAGTCACGGCTTGGGGCTGTGAGGGGAATGGCGATGATTGTTGGGACCGTAAAGGAAATTAAAAACCACGAATACCGGGTCGGGCTCACGCCGGAAAGCGTCGCCGAACTGGTTGGACGCGGCCACGAGGCGCTGGTGGAAACCGGCGCCGGTCTCGGCATCGGGGCGGAGGATGAGACCTATACCGAAGCCGGCGGCAAAGTTGTCGGGACGGCGGATGAAGTGTTTGCTGGTGCCGACATGATCGTCAAGGTCAAGGAACCCCAGGCGGTCGAGCGCGCCAAACTGCGCAAGGGGCAGATCCTCTATACCTACCTGCATCTTGCCCCGGATCCCGAACAGACCAAGGATTTGATCGCGTCCGGTGCGGTATGCATCGCCTATGAAACGGTCACTGATGATTCAGGCGGATTGCCGCTCCTGAAACCCATGAGCCAGGTGGCGGGCCGGTTGTCGATCCAGGCCGGCGCCACGGCGCTCGAAAAAGCCCATGGCGGGCGCGGTGTGCTGCTTGGCGGCGTGCCGGGCGTCGCCCCGGGCAAGGTCGCGATTATTGGTGGTGGTGTGGTTGGCTTCAATGCCGCCCAGATGTCCGTCGGTCTTGGTGCCGATACCACCATCCTTGACCGCAGCCCGGAAGCGCTGGAGAGACTTGCCAACTATTTCGGCTCCCGCGCCAAAACCCGGTTTTCAAACCAGGCCAATTTGGCCGAGTGCGTGGCCGAAGCTGATCTGGTGGTTGGCGCGGTGCTGGTGCCGGGTGCAGCTGCGCCAAAGCTGGTATCCCGCGCAATGCTCTCGACCATGAAGCCCGGCGCGGTTCTGGTCGACGTTGCCATCGATCAGGGCGGGTGTTTCGAGACCTCCAAGGCCACCACCTATACCGACCCGACCTACATGGTCGACGGGATCGTGCATTATTGCGTCGCCAATATGCCGGGCGGTGTGGCTCGCACTTCAACGTATGCATTGAACAACGTCACTTTGCCGCACGCCCTGCGCATAGCGGACAGCGGTTGGCGGAAAGCGCTTCAGAACGACCCCCATTTGAAAAACGGGCTAAATGTCTGGAACGGTAAAATAACCTGCAAACCGGTGGCCGACGATCTGGGGTATGATTACACGCCGGCAGACGAAGCCGTTCAGTCAGACTGACGCAACGTCCGAATAAGGAATGTCATCCCGGGTGATCATCGAAAAACGGTCCCCGGGATGGGTCAACTGGACCCACGTGATGGTCTTGCCCCGCCGCCAGGTTTTGCGCTCAATCACGAAAACCGGATCGCCGGCGCCAAGACCGAGATGCTGGCTCTGCTGTTCGCTTGCGGCTGCCGCCCGGAAGGTATGTTCGGCGTTGCTGTAGGGGACTTCGCGCACGAGCCATTCGTTCGGCCCGACCGACGTGAAATCCTGTTCACGCGCAGCAGGCACGGCCGCGAGATTGATCCACCGTTCTTCAAATTGCCAGGGGTCATTGCCGGCAAAATGCTGGCAGACGATCCGCATCGCTTTTGTCCCGGTAGAAATTGATAGTTCACGGGCTGCTGCCTTAGTGGCCGGTACGATATGTCTTGCGATAAGCGCAAATCGGTAGTTTTCACCCATATTTTCGATTTGTTCGCGGACAACCGGGATTTGTACGATCGCGTCCCGGCTTCGGCGCGGCACTACCCGGGTACCAGCCTTGCGGCGACGCTCGACAAACCCCGCATCGGCGATTTCCTGGATCGCACGGTTGACCGTTGCCCGGGCGACGCCGAATTCTTCCGCCAACACCTGCTCGTTGGGGATCAATTCCCCCATGGGCCATTCGTTCGACGTGATCCGCTCCATCACAATCTGCCGAATATCCTTGTAGGTTCTCAATTCCGGGCCTCCTTCACTGGCTGGCCATAAGAGTGGCAGTGGCCTTCCGGTAGCCGGTTTCAATCCTGTCTCGCTCTATATGCCGTCCGTCGCGCACCATGTGGCGCCCGGCAGACCAGACGTCCCGGACCAGGTGGTCGTCCCCGCTAAAAATCCAGCCATCGAGAAATTGTTCGGGGGCCAGACCGGCAAAGACGAGGCTGCCGTCGTCAAGCGCAACCAGATCGGCAAGCTGGCCAACGGTGATCGCACCCGAATGGCGTCCAAGCGCCTGCGCCCCGCCAGCGAGGCAACGGCGATAGAGGGTTTCGCCAACCGAGCCTTCGCCGGTCAGCAGTACATTCCGCGATACGTCCCGCAATCTCTGGCTGTATTCGAGCGTGCGGATTTCTTCGGAAAGAGATATCCGCACATTGGAATCCGACCCGAGCCCGATCGTCCCGCCTGCCGCCAGATAGGTGGGCCCGTTGAACGGGCCATCGCCAAGATTGGCCTCCGTGATCGGGCAGAGACCCGCCACCGCGCCGGATTTGGCCATCGCGATGGTTTCGGTATCGGTCATGTGTGTGGCGTGCACCAGGCACCAGCGTTGATCCACGTCCATATGATCGATCAGCCATTCAACCGGACGCGCGCCGAGCCACTCGGACACGTCCTCGACCTCGCGCGGCTGTTCGGCGATATGGATATGGATCGGGCAGTCAGGAAAATGCCTGGTCACTTCTTGCAACAAAGCGGGGGACGTGGCCCGCAACGAATGCGGTGCGATCCCCACCTTGCAGTCGGTGGGGAGCAAAGTGGTGGCGTGACTGCGGGCAACCTCTACCAGCGTGACAAACCGGTCACTGTCGTTGCCAAACCGCACCTGCGCTCCGTCGAGGGGTTCTTCGCCAGCGCCGCCAAAGGTGTACAGCACCGGGAGATGGGTGAGCCCGATCCCGCTTGTCTGTGCGCTGGCAAAAATCCGCAGCGATGTTTCCGCCAGATTGTGATACGCGGCGCCCCCCGGCTGGTGATGGACGTAATGAAATTCCCCGACAGATGCGTAGCCCGATTCGAGCATTTCCATGAAAACGAGATTGGCGATCGCTTCAATCTGATCGGGCGTCAGGACCGCCATGAACCGGTACATCAACTCCCGCCACGTCCAAAAACTATCACGCCCCTCCACGCGGAATTCGGTGCGCCCCGCCATCGCGCGCTGAAACGAATGGCTATGCAGGTTTGCCATTGCGGGCAGCAGGATACCGACTTGGACAATGTCTCCCTGGGTCTGGAAATCCGGCTCCGTCGAAATAGATTTGATGCCGCCATCGTCCCCCAATGCCACGCGGACATTCTCGGCCCAGCCGTCGGGCAGCAAGGCATGCCGGGCATAAATGGTCGTCATTAGTTTTCCTCAAGATGCGTTATTATGTATGGACATAATAATAAATGAGTCCTACGATATGTCCAGACAATTTCAATTCCGGGAGGCGCTGGTGGAAAAATCCGCCGGACAATTTTCTGATTGTGTGGTCGCGAACGGACGCGTCGCGACGATTGCTGGCGGCGATGTGCCATACGGATTGATCGACAATGGTGCGATCGCAATTGAGTCGGGTAGAATTTCTTGGATTGGAAAAAAATCAGAATTACCAGATAGTTACGATTCTTTTCTGATCCACGATCTCGGTGGGCGTGTCGTCACCCCAGCCTTGATCGATTGCCACACCCATATCGTTTACGGAGGCAACCGGGCACGCGAATTTGAGATGCGTCTCGAAGGTGCGAGCTACGAGGACATATCAAAGGCCGGCGGCGGGATCGTCTCAACGGTAGCGGCCACACGCGCCGCGCGTGAGGAGGATTTGCTCGCCGCAGCTCTTCCCCGCGTCGACAGACTGATCAGCGAAGGGGTCTCGACCCTTGAAATTAAATCCGGCTATGGCCTCGATGCGGAGACCGAAGCCCGCATGCTGCGGGTCGCCCGGCGGATCGCGGAGGCGCATCCGGTCCGGGTGAAAACCACTTTCCTTGGCGCCCATGCCCTGCCTCAGGAATTTGCGGGCCGGCCCGACGATTTTATCCGGATGGTCTGCGATGAAGCGTTACCGAAAGCCGTTGGCGAGGGCCTCGTCGACGCCGTCGATGCGTTTTGCGAAGGCATCGCCTTCACGCCCGATCAAGTTGCAAAAGTTTTTGAGGTTGCCCGCGGTCTGGACATCCCGGTCAAGATCCATGCCGAGCAATTATCGAACATTGGTGGAACCGAAATGGCGGCAGGCTTCAGCGCGCTGTCATCCGATCATCTGGAACATCTGGACGAGGCCGGCGTCAGGGCGATGGCAGGAGCCGGCGTTGTGGCGGTCCTCTTGCCCGGCGCGTTTTATACCCTCCGCGAAACCAAAGTTCCGCCGATTGATCTGCTCCGCGCGAATGGCGTTCCCATCGCCATCGCCACTGATTGCAATCCGGGATCGTCGCCTGTGACGTCCCTGCTGTTGATCCTCAACATGGCCTGCACGTTGTTTCACATGACACCGGAAGAAGCGCTCACCGGGGTCACCCGAAATGCCGCGAAGGCGCTCGGGCTTCAGGCCGATCTCGGCGAGATCGCTGTTGGTAAAATTGCCGATCTGGCGGTGTGGGATATCGCCCACCCTGCGGAGCTGTCCTACAATATCGGCCTCAACCCGCTGCACATGCGGATCTGGCAGGGGATTGCCGCATGACGATGATGACGCTCACCCCCGGCAAGACCAGTTTGAGACAATTGCGCGAAATTTATTCAAACGATCTCGCTGTCACTTTGACGCCGGACTGCCATGAGGCGGTCAACCACGCGACGGCACGCGTTGCCGAAGTCATTGCCGGCGATGTGCCGGTCTACGGCATAAATACCGGTTTCGGGAAACTGGCGAGCGTCCGCATCCCAACAGAAAAAACCAGTGACTTGCAGCGCAACCTGATCCTGTCGCATGCAAGCGGTGTCGGTGACCCGCTCCCCGCGCGCATTGTCCGGCTGGTATTGGTATTGAAGATCCTGTCGCTCGGCCGGGGCGCGTCGGGTGTCCGTCTTGAGTTGATCCAGACCCTGGAAGCGATGTTGCGCGACGGCGTCACGCCCATTGTGCCGGGGCAGGGGTCGGTCGGCGCGTCCGGCGATCTGGCCCCGCTGGCGCATATCGGCGCGGTAATGATCGGTGCCGGGGAAGCGGAATTTGATGGTGCGCGCATGTCCGGCGCAGACGCCATGAAAAAGGCAGGCATCGCGCCGTTGACTCTGATCGCAAAGGAGGGCCTGGCGTTGGTCAACGGCACCCAGGTTTCCACCGCACTGGCGCTTGGCGCGTTGTTCGAAACGCATACTTTGTTGCAGTCGGCGTTAATCACCGGCGCGCTGTCGACCGATGCCGGGATGGGATCATCCGCCCCGTTCCGCGAAGAAGTCCATCTTTTGCGCGGCCATCCGGGCCAGATCGACGCGGCGCAGACCTTGCGCAGCTTGATGGCCGGGTCGGAAATACGTGATTCCCACCGCGAAGATGACGAGCGCGTGCAGGATCCCTATTGCCTGCGCTGCCAGCCCCAGGTGATCGGCGCTTGCCTTGAATTACTGCGCCACGCAGGCGGCGTGCTGGCCATTGAGGCCAACGCCGTGACCGACAACCCGCTGATAGTCGATGGCGGGGATATCCTGTCCGGCGGTAATTTCCACGCCGAACCGGTTGCTTTTGCCGCCGACCAATTGGCACTGGCCATTGCCGAGATCGGGTCGATTACCCAGCGCCGGATCGCGATGCTGGTTGACCCGGCCATGAATTTTAACCTGCCGGCATTCCTGTCGCCGTCACCGGGCCTGAATTCCGGGTTCATGATGGCCGATGTTACATCCGCTGCGCTGATGTCGGAAAACAAGCAGAAGGCGTCCCCTTGTTCGGTAGACTCGACCCCAACAAGCGCCAACCAGGAAGACCATGTCTCGATGGCATGTCACGGCGCGCGACGTTTGGCCGGTATGAATGACAATCTGGCGCGGATCATCGGCATAGAATTGCTGACCGCCGCGCAGGGCGTGGAAATGCGCGCGCCGCTTGCCACAAGCTCGGCTTTGCAGAGCGTGATCGATACATTGCGTAAAACCATCCCGGCGCTCGAAGACGATCGTTATATGTCGCCAGATCTGGAAGCGGCGGCGCGACTTGTCACAACAGGACAGATCAGGGACACCGTTATCGGTATCGCGCTGCCCTCGCTGGAGCGCCGACCATGACCCCTGTCTCCGTCAACGAAGGTTTCGGTCCAGTCATTCTTGGACAGCCGCATGGCGGCACCTTTGTACCCGTTGATATTCTCGACAGACTGAACGAGACGGGCCGGGGGCTTGCCGATACCGATTGGCACATTACCCGGCTCTATGAGGGGTTGCATGACGGGGCGACGGTGGTTGCCGCGAATTTCCACCGCTACGTGATCGACGCCAACCGCGATCCGTCAGGCGTCTCGCTCTATCCGGGACAGAATACCACCGGGCTGTGTCCCACTTCGGATTTTGACGGCAACCCGATATACCGCGCTGGCGGGGAGCCCGGTCCAGACGAGATCGAAGCCCGGCGGCAGAAATTTCACGCCCCCTACCATACAGCGCTTCACGCGCAGATCGACCGGGTGCGGGAAAAACACGGCATCGCCATCCTCTACGATTGCCACTCGATCCGCTCGGATATCCCCTATCTGTTCGACGGCCTTCTGCCGGTCTTCAATATCGGCACAAATGACGGCAAGACCTGCGCGCCCGACCTGGAAGAAATTGTTGTGGATGTCTGCCAAAACGCCGGCGGGTTCGACGCAATTGTCAACGGCCGGTTCAAGGGTGGATGGACCACGCGGCATTACGGCGACCCGCGAAATGGCATCCACGCGATCCAGATGGAGCTGGCCCAGCGGGCCTATATGATTGAGGCTCCACCGTGGAACTACTGCGACGACCTGGCCCAAATTGTGCGGCCACATCTGGCCGGAATACTTCATAATTTGAACGAAGCAGCCCACTTACTCGGGCAAGAATTCGAGACCCATCATGTCTGATAATCCGAGGAAAAATATCCGCGAAGTCCGTGCCCCGCGTGGGTCGAAGCTGAACGCAAAATACTGGTCGACCGAGGCGCCGCTGCGGATGTTGATGAACAATCTTGACGCCGGAGTAGCTGAAAACCCGCACGAATTGGTAGTTTACGGCGGTATCGGCCGGGCGGCGCGGACCTGGGACGATTTTGACAAAATCACCGCGACATTGAAAACGCTGGAAGAAAACGAGACCCTGCTGGTTCAGTCCGGCAGACCAGTCGGTGTGTTCCGCACCCACAAGGATGCCCCGCGCGTCCTGATCGCCAATTCCAACATCGTGCCCCATTGGGCAACCTGGGACCATTTCAACGAGCTCGATAAAAAGGGCCTGATGATGTACGGCCAGATGACCGCCGGGTCGTGGATCTATATCGGCTCGCAAGGCATCGTGCAGGGCACCTACGAAACCTTTATGGAAGCCGGCCGACAGCATTTCGGCGGCGATCTAAAAGGCAAATGGATTCTGACCGGCGGCCTTGGCGGGATGGGCGGCGCCCAACCGCTGGCCGCGGCCATGGCCGGCGCCTGCATGCTTGCCGTTGAATGCAACGAGGACAGTATCGATTTCCGTCTGCGCTCCCGTTACCTGGACGAAAAGGCCACTAGTCTCGACGAAGCGCTGGAGAAAATCGACCGCTGGACTAAAGCGGGGGAGGCCAAATCCATCGGATTGCTGGCCAACGCCGCCGATATTTTTCCGGAACTTGTTGAGCGCGGAATCAAACCGGACATGGTCACCGACCAGACCTCGGCGCATGATCCTATCAACGGCTATCTGCCGCAAGGCTGGTCGATGGGCGAGTGGCGTGAAAAGCGCGAGACCGATCCGAAAGCGGTCGAGAAAGCCGCCTGCGCTTCCATGAAAATCCACGTTCAGGCTATGCTGGATTTCTGGAACCAGGGAATCCCGACGCTGGATTACGGCAACAATATCCGCCAGGTCGCCTTCGACGAAGGCCTGAAAGACGCGTTTGATTTCCCGGGCTTTGTCCCGGCCTATGTGCGCCCGCTGTTCTGCCGGGGCATTGGCCCATTCCGCTGGGCCGCGTTGTCGGGCGACCCGGAAGATATCTACAAGACCGACGCAAAGGTGAAGGAGCTGATCCCGGATGATCCGCACCTCCATAATTGGCTCGACATGGCGCGGGAGCGGATTGCATTCCAGGGGCTTCCGGCACGCATCTGCTGGGTCGGGCTGGGCGTGCGCGACAAACTCGGGCTGGCGTTCAACGATATGGTGGCATCGGGCGAACTAGCGGCGCCCATCGTGATCGGCCGCGACCATCTGGATTCAGGATCGGTCGCCAGCCCGAACCGCGAGACTGAGGCCATGAAGGACGGTTCTGACGCGGTCTCAGATTGGCCGCTCCTGAACGCGCTGCTGAACACAGCGTCGGGTGCAACCTGGGTGTCGCTGCATCATGGCGGCGGGGTCGGCATGGGTTTCTCACAGCATTCCGGCATGGTGATCTGTGCCGACGGTACCGCGGATGCCGCCGAGCGCATCAAACGGGTGCTGTGGAATGACCCGGCCACCGGCGTCATGCGCCACGCCGATGCCGGATACGAGATAGCAATAGACTGCGCCCGTGAACACGGATTGAACCTGCCCATGCTGGACGACGGGGAAGCGGGATGATCGATCACAAGACAATCGAAGCTTTCCAGCGCGACGGCGCGGTTCCGCTCCGGGGTATTTTTACCCCCTGGGTCGATGCCGCGCGCGAGGCGATTGAGCAGAACAGAGCCGATCCGAGTTTCCGTGAGCGCACTTATACGCCCGACGATGGTGGCGCGCCATTCTTCCAGGATTATTGCGTTTGGTCGCAGTTCGATGGTTACAAAGCGTTGGTGATGGATTCACCGATGGCTGAAGTAGCTGCCCAATTGATGGGTTCGAAAACCGCGCGGATTTTCCACGATCACATTCTGGTCAAGGAACCGGGCAACTCGGTGGTCACACCGTGGCATCAGGATCAGCCCTATTATCTGGTTGAGGCAAGCCAGTCGGTCAGTTTCTGGGTGCCGCTCGATTCAGTGCCGCGCGAACGCACGATCGAATATGTCGCGGGCTCGCACCTGTGGGGCAAGAGTTTCAAACCTAAACGGTTCGACGGAACGGACCTGTTTGAAGGCGATGCATCCGAAATCGTGCCGGATATCGACGCCAGCCGGAACGATATGGACATCCTTGGTTGGGATGTGGAGCCGGGCGACGCGGTTGCATTCACGTTTCGCACTTTACACGGGGCGCCTGCCAACGCCTCGGAGACACGCCGGCGGGTCATTTCGATCCGCTGGGTAGGAGATGATGCTCGTTTTGTGGAGCGATCGGGACCAACCTCCCCGGCTTTCACACATTTGAGCTATCAGGACGGGGATCCGTTTGAAGCGCCGGAATTCCCTATAATCTATCGTGCTTCGTAGTTTGAATACGGTAACTGGGAGACAGATATGAGACACTTTTCAAGCAGAGCCCTTGCGGTTCTTGGGGTCGCCGCGTTTTTCGTGGCGTCACTTTTCACGGCGTCTGCCGATACGGTCAAAATCGGCTTCAATGCACCATTGACTGGATTTGCGGCTGCCGACGGGGCCTCTGCCCGCAATGGCGCGGAATTGGCCGTCGAACAGATCAACGCGTCTGGTGGTATCGACGGCGATACCTTGGAACTGGTTGTCTATGACGATCAGGCGTCGCC
>JAJFGZ010000073.1 GCA_021775855.1 Hyphomicrobiales bacterium | reverse complement strand
GGCCATGCCTGGCGGCTTTTTTGGCTGGCTGCTGATATTTGCTGGTATCGGTATTGGCGGAGCTATCGGGACGGTTACGGCCCGGAGAATCCCGATGACGGCTATGCCGCAACTTGTGGCGGCCTTTCATTCTCTTGTCGGGCTTGCGGCGGTGATGGTGGCAGCCGCGGCACTCAACGCGCCTCTTGCATTCGGGATCGGCGCGCCCGGCGAAATTCATGGCTCCAGTCTTGTTGAAATGTCTCTGGGCGTGGCCATCGGAGCGATCACCTTTACGGGCTCGATCATTGCTTTTGCTAAATTGCAGGGGTTGGTTTCCGGCGCGCCAATCACGTTTCCCATGCAGCACATGGTCAATCTCGGGCTCGGAATTCTGCTGGTCATTTTGATGTTCTGGTTTGCGTCAAGCGAAAGCCACGCGGCTTTTTGGTTGATCACGTTGTTGGCGTTGGCGCTTGGTGTTTTGATTATTATCCCGATTGGCGGGGCCGATATGCCGGTCGTCATCTCAATGCTGAATTCTTATTCGGGCTGGGCAGCGGCGGGCATCGGGTTCACGCTCGGTAATATCGCGCTGATCGTCACCGGCGCGCTGGTGGGATCGTCCGGCGCGATTCTCTCCTACGTGATGTGCAAGGGCATGAACCGGTCCTTCTTCAATGTCATCCTTGGCGGGTTTGGTGGCGAGACGGCGACGGTTGGTGGCGATGACGCTGAAGAGCGCCCGGTCAAGCAGGGCTCTGCAGAAGACGCCGCGTTTATCATGAAGAATGCCACCAAGGTCATCATCGTGCCTGGATACGGCATGGCGGTGGCGCAGGCGCAACACGCGCTTCGCGAAATGGCCGACAAGCTGAAAGCTGAAGGGGTCGATGTCTCCTATGCCATTCACCCGGTCGCAGGGCGCATGCCCGGCCACATGAATGTGCTGTTGGCGGAAGCCAACGTGCCCTACGATGAAGTGTTTGAACTGGAAGACATCAATTCCGAATTTTCTCGCGCCGACGTGGCTTATGTGATCGGCGCCAACGACGTCACCAACCCGGCGGCAAAGACCGATAAGACATCTCCGATTTACGGAATGCCGGTGCTGGACGTTGAAAACGCGAAGACGGTCCTGTTCGTCAAACGCTCGATGTCATCGGGCTATGCCGGGATCGGTAACGAACTGTTCTTTCGCGACAACACCATGATGTTGTTCGCCGACGCCAAGAAGATGACCGAGAATATCGTCAAGGCGTTGGATTAGGATCAGGTGGCGTCACCGCTTGACATTTCCTGATAGAAATTCAAACAAAACCGACGAGCAGATCACGGCGATTGCCATGAGCTGGAACCCGGTGATCGGTTGGGTGAGCACAAGCCATGCGAGCAGGGCTGTGATGACCGGTTTCAGAAAAAACAGGTAAGCCCCACGGGTAATATCCGGGAGCGCTGCCAGCCCGGTGAGCCAGCAGAGCTGAGTAATTGTGGTGTTCCAGAACCCGACAATCAGAAGTGGCAGGGCGGCGGCCAAAGGCTTGTCGAGGACCGTCACGGGGTTGACCCAAATATCCCACAAGGAGCCCACCAATATCCAAAGGCCAGCGGCGCCGATGGACATGGTGAGGGTTGTGATCCGCACAGCGCCGTGGCGATAGATCAGAGGCCGTACAAGTACCGTATAGGCGCCAACGCCGAAGGCGCTGAGAAAGGCCAGGCCGATCCCGAAAAGCGAGCGGTCGTCGCCCGCGAGTTGCAGCAGATACCCGTCCGTCACGAGCAATGCCACGCCGGTAATTGCGCATACCCCGCTCACGATCTTGACCGCTCCGAGGGGCTCGCGGTTGGCAAACATATTGGTGATGCCGACAAAAATCGGGATTGTGGTCATTAGCGTTCCGATTTGAACAATCGAGGCAAAATCAAGCGACCAGTGGAAGGCAAGGTAGGGGAGGCTGATCCCGCCAATGGAGAGGGGCAGGATCAATTTCCAGTCTTGGCGCAGCGGTGTCCAGATGTCCCGCGTGGCAGGCATGATCTGGGTGATCGCCAAAAGCCCGACGGCTCCAAGGACAAACCGCCAGACAGAGGCTTCCGGTCCCGAAACGCCGGTGAGGACGGCAAAAAATTCACTCGTCGCGTGGCCAAGCACGCCGATCATGACCAGCGTATAGGCGAGCGAGATATTCATTGCGGGGAGACTGTCTGAGGGCCGGACGTGGTATTGGTGAAAATAAAGTGGCTCAGCCTCATAGCGCCGAACTCCCGGATTGCTGTCTCAAACGAAAAAGGCAGCGGCGAGGCGCCACTGCCTGAATTCGTCGTCAACCCGACTGCGGTCAGGTACGTTTTTTCATGGGCAACAGACCCTCGCGCTGGGCGCGTTTGCGGGCAAGTTTGCGCGCGCGGCGAACAGCCTCGGCCTTTTCGCGGGCGCGCTTCTCGGATGGTTTTTCGTGATAATTCCGGAGCTTCATCTCGCGGAAGACACCCTCGCGCTGCAATTTCTTCTTGAGCACTTTGAGGGCCTGATCGACGTTATTGTCGCGGACGGATACCTGCACGCGTTGTTTCCTGTTCTGTTCGTCTTAATGTCCGGTTGGCCAGCAGGACCAACCTCAAGGGTTTTTCGAACGATGCAACGGTTCTGGCGATCAGCAGATCGGCCAGCCTGAGCATCTCCGATTCAAGATTATGGCAGGTCTCTACCAGACAGGACTGGTCTTGTCTATATGGGGGATGGTCGGGACCATCCATAATGAGCTGCCGGGTTGTTCACTCCATTGGTGCCAGCCGCGTCACGTGCCCCATCTTGCGGCCCGGCCTGACGCGGGTTTTGCCGTACAGGTGCAGGCAGGCATTCGGCTCGGCGTTGAGACTATCCCAGGATGCGACATCCGGCCCGATCAGGTTGGTCATCTCGGCATTTGAATGGCGATTCGTCGGCCCCAGCGGCCAGCCGGCGATGGCCCGAATATGCTGCTCAAACTGGCTGACGTTGCAGGCATCAATCGTCCAGTGGCCCGAATTGTGGACCCGCGGCGCGATTTCGTTGACAAGCAGTGAGCGTTTTCCGGATTTATCCTCCATGACAAAAAGCTCGATCGCCAGCACGCCCACATAGTCCAGCGCGTTGGCGATTTTTTTAGCGATTGCCAGCCCGTCATTCCGGACGCTGTCGGGGACAGGTGCCGGGACGATCGAGCGGCGCAGGATTTGGTCCTTGTGGATGTTTTGCGGAGAGTCGTAAGCAGCGAATTCGCCTGAACTGGACCGGACCGCGATTACCGAAATTTCCATCTCGAATGGAATTTTCGCTTCGAGAATGGACGCCGATTCGCCAACCATTTTCCAGGCGTCGTCGATCTCTCCCAGCTGATTGATCCGCGCCTGACCCTTGCCGTCATACCCGAACCGCCGGGTTTTCAGGATTGCAGGAACGCCAATCCTGTCCAGACCCTTTGTCAGGTCGTCCAGGGACGCTACGGAATAGTAGGATGCAACGCCGATTCCGAGTTGCTCCATGAGCTGGCGTTCCTTGAGCCGGTCCTGAGCGATATCGAGGGCTTTTACGCCTGGAAAGACCAGCCGGCGTGATCGTAGAAACGCCGCCGTAGTGCTTGGGATATTCTCGAATTCGTAGGTGACGACGTCGCTGTCGCGGGCAAATAGGTCGAGGGCGGATTCGTCGGTATATTCCGCGACCGTGTTGCGCCGGGTCACTTCGAAAGCCGGGCTGTCGGGGTCGGGGCAATAGATATGGGTCTTGAAGCCAAGCTCACCTGCGGCGAGCGCCAGCATCCGTCCCAGCTGGCCGCCGCCAAGGATGCCGATGGTAGAACCCGGCGCCAAGGCTCCCGCATCGTCAGCCATTGTCGTTGCCGGTGTCTGGCGTCTTCGCAACTGAAGCTGACTGCGCATCGCGCCAATTGTCGAGACGTTTTGCCAAGCCGTCATCGCCAAGCGCTAAAACTGCAGCGGCCAGTAGGGCAGCGTTGACGGCGCCGGCACGGCCGATTGCCAAGGTGCCGACGGGAATGCCCGCGGGCATCTGGACGATGGACAATAGGCTATCCTGGCCCGACAGCGCCTTGCTCTCGACGGGGACCCCAAAGACCGGGAGGGGCGAATAGGCGGCCACCATGCCCGGTAAATGTGCGGCCCCGCCGGCACCTGCGATAATCACCTTGACGCCGGACTTTTTCGCGCCTTTTGCAAATGCAGCCATGCGGTCAGGGGTGCGGTGGGCCGATACAATTCGGGTTTCATACGCGATATCGAGCATGTCCAGCGTCTTGGCGGTGTGCTTCATGGTGGTCCAATCGGACTGGCTTCCCATGATGATCGCAACTGTTGGCGTCACGGCGCATTTCCTTGCAAGGACTTCTAGTTGGAGGCGGCGGATTATATGAGCTTGTGAGGGTGAGGCAAGTCTCATTTGGAATGCGGCGCCCAGCGAACGCGCGTTGCAATACGAAAAAGGCGAGCATTCGTGCCTCTGACCTTGTAACAGTGAAGCAGGATTCGGTCGGCGGGTGGCTTCAGTGACCGGGTCCCTGTAAAAATTGCAGCTATAGATTCGCATGGAAGGCCGGGCCAGTGGCGCGGGACGACAACAACAAGGGTAAAATACTCGGCGTATCGACCGAGGGCTATTCGCCCGACGCGCAAACGGCCGTGAATTCGCTCCTCGATGAGTTTGAGCGGCTGAAGGCCGAGCTGCGCGATAAACAGGACAAAGTATCCGAACTTGAGACGGTGGCCGCCGAGGACCCCTTGGTACCGCTGCTTAACCGGCGCGGATTTTTGCGTGAATTGAACCGGGCGCTGGCTTACGCCCGGCGCTACGACGCGCATATGTGCATCGTTTTCCTAGACCTGGATAAATTCAAGGACATCAACGACCGGTTCGGGCACGCCACTGGAGATGTGGCGTTGAAGCTGGTGGCCAATACGTTACTCGATAATTTGCGCGAATCCGACATTGTCGGGAGGATCGGTGGTGACGAATTTGCCCTCGTGCTTTGGAATACCGACCGGAAAACAGCCATCGTCAAAGCCAAGGCACTGGTTGCGGCAGTTGCCGGCGCAACTCTTGTCACGCCAGAGGGGCGGGTGCCACTATCGGCTACAGCGGGGGTATCGGAGGCTGGCAACGAAGATAGCGCGGAAAGCGTGCTTAGCCGGGCAGATACGGAAATGTACGCGGCCAAAAAGCCTTGATTTCTATGCGATGATATCTGGCAATAACTTGTCTTCGATCAACCGGATCTGGTCTTTCAGATAAAGTTTTTCTCTTTTCAAACGGCTCAGGGCAACGGAATCACCAGTGCCCAAATCATGGAGCTTGGCGATTTCTTCATCAAGTTCGCGGTGCTTTTTTACAAGCGCAGCGAGCTTGTCTGTCAGCCCTTCTTGATTGTCTTGTTCTCCAGTCATGCAGTCCAAACCTTCCGCCACATTCGTATTAGCCTGGATGCGAATTTTCATTATGCCCCCAACAACCGGTCAATCGCAATGCCAATATGGTTGGCTATGCGCGGTGTGGAGGAATTGGGCCTAATATTCGACGAGCGGGATAATTTGTGGCACACTGATAGAATCTTCAAATGGCAGAAAGGGACGGTTGAATGAATGAAAACATGAATTTGCCCGAGCTTGTTGAGGAGCACCGCAAACTTGATATGGAAATCGACAAGGTGCTTGCCCACCCAGGTGTGGATGAAATGCAAGTCGCTGAACTCAAGAAGCGTAAACTCGGGCTAAAAGACCAGATAGCGGTCCTGAAGGCGGAAACTTCCAAGGTCGCCTGACCTTCCACGTCCGCCAGGCATAATACAGCGCTTCCAGGCGCGAACCAGATTACTTCTGCACCGTTCGGCAGTTGGCCGGATTGGTGATGAGGAAGGTTTTTCCGAAATCCAGTTTTTCAGACATTGATGCCCGGCTGCACCGTCGCGGCCAAGCTGTGAACACTTGTGCGGTTGACATTAGCGGCCGGAATTGGCGATAACTTCACCATGCTGTATTCGATCAACATTTTACCGAAAAACAAACCGCTCCTCCATTCGGGGACGGTCTGGCGAATATTTAATTTAGCGGCATAACGCTCAATAAAAGCGAACCAGATATCAAAACCCCGGCCGGATTGGACGGGGTTTTTGTGTATTCAGCATTGCTCCGGCGGCGGCCCAGCTAAGGAGCAGATAAATGCAGACCGATCTACAATCTCAACCAGGAGGCCTTTGGCTTCCCGTTATTACACCTTTTCTCGACGGTAGGCTGGATACAAGCTCGTTCGAGCGGCTCGTCATTCACTATCTAGACGAGACAATTGACGGATTAGTTGTGGCCGCGACGACAGGGGAATGCCTGACCCTCAGCATAGAAGAAACAGAGGAGTTGGTCGCAATTGCGGCCAAAGCCATAGAGACCCGGATCCCGCTCTTTCTCGGCCTTTCGGGGAGCGACACAGCTGGGCTAAAGGCGAATATCGAAGAAACCGCGAACTGGCCGATCGATGGCTATCTGATCTCGTGCCCGTCCTATTCGAGGCCCTCGCAAGCCGGGCTATATGCCCATTTCGCGGCGCTTGCCGACGTGACCGATTTGCCGGTGATGTTGTACAACATTCCCTACCGGACCGGGGTCAACCTTCTCAACGAGACGCTTCTGTCGTTGGCAGAAATACCCAATATCATTGGCCTCAAGGATTGCTGCACGGATGCGGCGCAAACATTCGGTATCCTGCGCCACAAGCCTTCGGATTTTTCCCTGCTTACCGGGGAGGACGCGCAATATTACAACGCCCTTGTTCACGGGGCGGAGGGCGCTATCCTGGCGTCAGCTCATGTGGAGACGGCGAGGTTTAAAGCGGTATACGATTCTGTTCGCGCGGGCGACCAGATGGGCGCGCTCGCCCAATGGCGCGACATTGTCGATTTGACACAATTGCTGTTTTCCGAGCCAAGCCCCGCCGGTCTCAAGCATTGGCTGTGGCGGGAGGGGTTGATCGAGAGCCCGGAATTACGGCTGCCCATGATGGGCGTCACGGCGTCGCTGGCAGAACGGATCAACACCGCGATGGACCAGTTGAAATCACACGTTGCGTGACGGGGTCAACTCGCCCTGGCGACATCCCGTAATTTGAATTTCTGGATTTTGCCGGTTGAGGTTTTTGGCAACTCGACAAAGACCACGTGCCGGGGGCACTTAAAGTGCGCGAGGGTTTCGCGGCACCATGCGATCATCTCGTCCTCGGTTGCGGTTGCGCCTGGTTTTAGCTCGATGAAGGCGCACGGGGTCTCGCCCCATTTGTCGTCGGGCTTGGCCACCACGGCGACGGCCTGGACTGCGTTGTGCTTGTAGAGAACGTCTTCCACCTCGATCGAGGAGATATTTTCGCCGCCAGAAATTATAATATCCTTCGAGCGATCGCGGATCTGGATATACCCGTCCGGATGCATGACCGCCAGATCGCCGGAATGGAACCATCCGCCTTCAAACGCGTCGTCGCTGGCCTCCGGGTTTTTCAGGTACCCCTTCATGACGATGTTGCCCTGGAACATGATCTCGCCGAGGGTTTCGGCGTCATCCGCCACGGGTTCCATGGTCTCGGGGTCGCGGACCGAAACGCCTTCCAGAGCCAGATACCGGACTCCCTGGCGGGCCTTCTTGGCGACCCGCGGGCTGGCGTCGAGCGCATCCCATTCGCCTTTCCATTCGTTCACAACGGCAGGGCCGTAGGTCTCCGTCAGGCCGTAAACATGGGTCACGTTGAAGCCGGCGTCGGCCATGCCCGCGAGCACCGCTTCGGGCGGCGGCGCAGCTGCGGTGATAAAATTTACCTGATGATCGATCACGCGTTTTTCGTTGTCGGGAGCGTTCAACAAGGTCGCCATCACGATCGGGGCGCCGCACAGATGGGTCACTTCGTTTTCGACAATGGCGTCGTAAATAGCGTTCGCCCGAACCCAGCGCAGGCACACATGGGTACCGGCCTGGACCGGGACCGACCAGGGGAAACACCAGCCATTGGCGTGGAACATGGGGAGCGTCCAGAGGTAGACCGCGTGCTTGCCCATCTCGCCCGAAATAACATTGGCGTAACCCATCAGTGTCGCGCCCCGGTGGTGGTACACAACGCCCTTCGGGTTGCCGGTGGTGCCGGACGTGTAGTTGAGAGAAATCGCGTCCCATTCGTCGTCGGGGGGTGACCAGGCAAAATTCGGGTCGCCATCCGCGATAAATGCTTCGTATTCGATCTCACCCAATAGCGGGCCGGTCTGGGGGAATTCCAGATCGTCAAAATCGATCACCAGGGGTTTGACCTTTGCGATCTTTAGCGCTTGCCTGACCGTATCAGCGTATTCGCGGTCGGTTATGAAGACCTTGCATTCGGCATGGTCGAGCTGGAATGCCAGCACATTGGCGTCGAGCCGGGTGTTGAGGGAGTGGAGCACCGCGCCGGTCATGGGAACGCCGAAATGTGCTTCCAGCATTGCGGGTGTGTTGGCCAGCATGACGGAGACCGTATCGCCCTTGCCGATGCCGTGTTTGGCGAGCGCCGATGCCAGTTGCCGGGAGCGGGCGTAATAGTCTTTATAGCTGATCCGCCGCTTGCCGTGGATAATCGCGGTTCGGTCTGGGAACACTGCTGCTGCGCGCTCAAGAAATGTAATCGGGGTCAGCTGTTGGTAGTTTGCGGGGTTTTTATCGAGATGCTGTTCGTAAATGCTCGTCAATATTCCGTCCTCCGGCTTCGGCTCGGGGCACGCTATCCAAAGCGGATATTTTTCGCAATCCAAATAGGTGGCGTTAACCGATGATCGACACCACGCCGTCCCAGATCAGTTTGAGGGAAATCACGAAAACCAGGATATAGGCGATCCGGTAAAACAGCCCGGCCGGGACATTGCGGACCAGCCAGATGCCCGCCAGCATGGCGGTCGCCGCGAAGGGGATCAGGGCCGCCGAGGTGGCCAGGTTCTCGGCGCTGAACAGGCCGAGGGCGAAATAAGGGATGACTTTGAGAGCGTTGACGACGGCAAAAAAGACAATCGAGGTGCCGGCATACAAGACGGGGTCGAACCTGAGGGGAAGCAGGTACATCTGAATTGGCGCGCCGCCGGCATGGGAGACAAAGCTTGTAAATCCGGCAACCGTGCCCCAGACCGATCCGGCCATCCGGCTTGGTGTTCGCGCGACCTTGTCCGCGCGCCGGCCAAACCAGTGATCGAGCGTGAAGGTGAGCGCGATCAGTCCGACGATCAATCGCACCATGCCGTCGGTGACAAATGACGCGGTCAGCCAACCGATCCCGATGCCAACAATCGCGGCGGGCAGCAGCACGGAAATGGCCGGCCAATTGACACGCCGCCGGTAAGCGACCAGCCCGATCATATCCATCGCGATCAGGACGGGCAGGAGGATCGCGACCGCTTTGATCGGCGAAACAGCAAGCGTCAGCAGCGGTACACCGATCAGGGCAATGCCGCCGCCAAACCCGGATTTCGACATCCCCACCATGAGTACCGCCGGTATCGCCAGGGCATAAAACCAGGGGTCGGTGATCATTCTCTCGTCTATCTTGATTTATGAACAGATCGGGGAACCGGAGCGGTTCTAGACAAAGCGTCCGATTTTCAGTCATACACGATGAGAAGGAGCCGTAAAGCGAACGCTTTGCGGGCGTGATCGGGAAGACCAAAATTGGCCCTGGTCGGACATGGTCAGATGTTTGGAAATCTTTAGCCGACCGTCGCTGGTTGGAGCTTGGATTTGGAATCTAAAACATCTTCCGCAGCCGATCGAATGGTATAAATTCGAGTAATTTCCTCTGCATATTCACCAAGCGCGCGGTGGCCTTTTGGGCTTAGCGTGTAGATGCCGGTCTCAACCCTGTCGAACCAGCCATAGTGATTGTCAGCCATCAGGCGCCGTGCATTTGTGACACCAGATCGCTCTGCAACGATGGCCGCTTTTGTTGGACCGTATTCGTGTAAACAGTTCATGCAGCGCAGGGCGTCCTGTCGGTAGGCCGTTACAAGACCCTTTCTCGTTGATCCGCCCGTATTGGGGTCACCAACAAGTTTGGCAAATTCCTTGAGCAGTCTCGCTTTCTGTTGTTGCGCTTTGCGGGGCTTGTAAGGAGCCGGGTCCAGAGACACCTCCACAAAGCCGTCGCTTAATCTGACAGTCATCAAACCCAATCCCAAGCGTCGGCATAGCCTGATGTTCTTCCTGAGCGATGCGCTAAACGCTTTGCCTGATCCGCGTGGTATTGCCACGTAAACCGTATCTGTAATGCGCTGACGATCAATTGCCTGGTGAAAAAGGGTGAGTGAAAAACTACTCTTCAGCTCAACAACGAGTGGCTCCTCGTCCTTGCGGACAGCTACAATGTCCGCTGATCCCACTTCGCCTTTCACTTCATAACCCTGGGCTTCGAGCAATATCTTGATCGGGGCGTACAGGTCTGTTTCCTGGATTTTCGTTTTGGGCATGCGAACCTGATACCGTCAAGTTATGAACAGATCAGAAACCGGACTTTGAAATCTTGAGCCCGCCCTTGCACCCGTTTTAGATACGCGACGCCGGGATGGCGACTTCGCCTCGGGGTACATGGGAGACGTACGGCAGAGATTCGGAGAGCGGCGGAAAGTCCTTCAGTTTCGAACCTGCGCGGAGATTTCTCACTGGTGTATAATTCCAGCATTTTGGATGGGGCAACCGGGAATGACCTTTTTGATGGAAATCTAGGCAAATAGATTGCGAAAGTTGACTTGCGGCGAGTGTGGGTGAAATGTCTTGAAGGAATTGCCGGGCGCAATGTTTTTGGAGTGAGCGCGAATGACCAGCCGATACTACGAAGCCTATAAATCCTGGCAAACTGATCCGGAAGAATTTTGGGCGGACGCCGCAAAAGAAATCGACTGGTATAAACCCTGGGACAAGGTGTTTGATCCTGACGCCGGGGTCTATGGCCACTGGTTTGCGGGCGCGGAATGCAACACCTGCTACAATTGCCTGGACCGGCACGTTGAAGCCGGCCGGGGGAACCAGGCGGCGATTGTTTACGACAGCCCGGTCACCGGCAGCCAGAAAACCTACACCTATGCTGAAGCGCTCGACGAGGTGGCCACGCTCGCGGGCGTGTTGACGGAAATGGGCGTTGGCAAGGGTGACCGGGTTATCGTCTATATGCCGATGATCCCGGAGGCGGCATTTGCCATGCTCGCCTGCGCCCGTATCGGCGCCGTCCACTCAGTCGTGTTTGGTGGATTTGCGGCCAAGGAACTGGCCACCCGCATCGACGATGCGAGGCCGGTCGTGATGTTGTGCGCATCGTGTGGGGTCGAGCCCGGACGGATCGTCGCCTACAAGCCGCTGCTGGACGAAGCGATTGAAATTGCCAGCCACAAACCGAAATCCTGTCTTGTTTTCCAGCGCGATATGGAACGTGCCACGATGGTCGAGGGGCGCGATCTTAACTGGGCCGAAGAGACGACGCGCGTGCGGGCCGCGAATGGCCAGGCAGATTGCGTTCCAGTGGCGGCTACCGACCCGCTCTATGTGCTGTACACGTCCGGGACAACGGGTGTGCCGAAGGGCGTCGTGCGCGACAATGGCGGGCATATGGTGGCGCTCAAATGGACCATGTTCAACATGTACGGCGTTAAGCCGGGTGAAGCCTTCTGGACAGCCTCCGATGTCGGCTGGGTGGTCGGTCATTCCTATATCGTTTACGCCCCGCTGTTGCACGGCAGTACGACGATTCTATTCGAGGGAAAACCGATCGGGACCCCTGATGCCGGCGTATTCTGGCGGGTGATTGAGGAACATGATGTTGTAGCATTGTTCACTGCGCCGACGGCGTTCCGGGCCATCAAGAAGGAAGACCCCGGGGGCAAATTGATCGGGAAGTACGACCTGTCGAAATTCCGAACGCTATTTCTCGCAGGCGAGCGGTCTGATCCGGATACGCTGGAATGGGCGGAGGCTAAACTTGGCGTACCAGTGATCGATCACTGGTGGCAGACCGAGACCGGCTGGACTATTGCGGGCAATCCGGTGGGGCTCGGGATCCTGCCGGTCAAGCATGGTTCGCCGACCGTCGCACTGCCCGGATGGGACCTGCGGGTTGTTGACGAACATGCTGTCGAGATTCCCGCCGGTGAAATGGGGGCAATCGTTGTCAAAATGCCGTTACCCCCCGGTGCGCTGCCGACGCTCTGGCAAAACGATGAGCGCTTTACCGAGAGTTATCTTTCGGCCTTCCCGGGTTTTTTCGAGACGTCGGACGCCGGATTTCAGGATGAAGACGGCTATATCTACATTATGGCGCGCACCGACGACATCATCAACGTGGCGGGACACAGGCTCTCAACCGGTGGCATGGAGGAGGTGTTGGCTAGCCACCCCGATGTGGCGGAATGCGCCGTGCTCGGCATCGCCGACAAATTAAAAGGCCAGGTGCCGATTGGCCTTATTGTGTTGAGTACGGGGGTTAACCGGGATCCAGGCGAGATCGAGGCCGAAACGGTTAAGCTCGTACGTGACAAAATCGGACCTGTTGCAGCCTTCAAGACGGCATTGACCGTCGTCCGGTTGCCCAAGACAAGGTCGGGCAAGATTCTGCGCGGTACGATCGCAAAAATTGCCGATGGAGAAGAGTATAAAATGCCCGCAACCATCGACGACCCGGTAGTCCTTGATGAGATCACGGAGGTATTGAAGGCCCGCGGGATTGCCGAATAGGCACCTCTCAGGTCTCGAATTGACCTCGGTCAAGGGGGCAACGGCCAGTCTGTGAAACGATAACGAATACCGGGTGCCGGTTTCTCGCTGTCCAACCTGAAAAATGGGGTCTCGCATGCCAGATATTGCAAAATTTGAAAAGTTGCTGACTGCCCGCAAGCAGGAATTGCACGACCGGCTCCACGGGATCGAACTCGACCTGGACGAGCCTATGAACAAGGATGTGGAAGACCGCGC
This sequence comes from Hyphomicrobiales bacterium, assembly GCA_021775855.1. Lineage (GTDB taxonomy): Bacteria > Pseudomonadota > Alphaproteobacteria > Rhizobiales > NORP267 > NORP267. The sequence continues at coordinate 23,273 of JAJFGZ010000073.1, read as the reverse complement.
CACCGAGCGCGAGGGTGACGAAGTGCTCGAGGGGATGGGAAATGTCGGGCTCAACGAATTAGAAGCGATCGACGCCGCACTGGCCCGGATCAAGAATGGAACGTTTGGGGATTGTGTTGCCTGCGGTGAACCGATTACCGATGCGCGGCTGGAGACGGTGCCGACAGCGACGTTGTGCCAGAACTGTATTTGATAGCTGGTCCGAATCGGTGGTTTCCGCATCCTGTTTGAAGTAAGATGATCGCTGTTTTGGGTCTGTCCCGGGAGGGTTTTCATGTCACTGAATGGTAAAGTTGCAATCATCACGGGCGGCGGCCGGGGGATCGGTCTTGCCTGCGCCAAAAGGCTCGCGAGCGATGGTGCAAAAATAGTTATTGCCGATGTGGATGAGGAGATTGGCGCGACCGGTCTTGGTGAATTGGAAGCCCAGGGCGCCGAAGCAATTTTTGTTCCCTGCGACGTAGGCGAGAGGCTCGACGTACGCAATCTCGTCACATCCGCGTTGGAAGCGTTCGGCTCGGTTGATATCCTGATCAACAATGCCGGGATTATCATCGCCTCAGATTTCCTCGATATCGAGGAGGAAGATTTTGACCGGGTGTTGCGGGTCAACCTGAAGGGGGGATTTCTGGTCGGTCAGGCGGTCGCCCGGCAGATGGTCGCCCAGATCGAAGCTGGAGGCGCGCCGGGGACGATCATCAACATGTCTTCCGTTAACGCGGTTTTCGCGATCCCCAATCAAGTGCCCTATTCGGTCTCAAAAGGTGGCGTCAACCAGCTCACCAAGGTGATGGCGCAGTCGCTGGCGCCGTACGGAATCAGGGTCAACGCTATCGGTCCCGGCAGCATCATGACGGACATGCTGGCGACCATCACAACCGATAAAAAGGCGCGCCACATGGTGCTGTCGCGCACCCCGCTCGGGCGCATTGGGGAGCCATCTGAAATTGCGTCTGTCGCGGCGTTTCTGGCTTCCGACGATGCCAGTTACATTACCGGACAGATTATTTATCCCGATGGCGGGCGGTTGGGTTTGAATTACACCGTACCCGTGAAGGATGATTCCTGATCCTGTAGATCGCAAGCGGATAATCGGTTCTTGACTTCGACATTAAATAGGTCAGTATTAGTGACCTATTTAATGTCGAAGGTCAGCTTATGCAAAATATTTTGACATTTCTGGGATTGCTGCTGCCGATCACATTGAGCCCCGGTCCGGCGACGGTTGCGTTGGCCGGAACTGGTATGGCCAACGGCTTTGTCAAATCCTTGCCGTTCTTTTGCGGGATGTTTTTCGCCGCTTTGCTGATCATCATCGCCGGGGGATTTGGACTCAACGAGTTGTTTCTGTCGATCCCGGTGGTCTATTCGGTCCTCCGATATGCGGGCATCGCCTACATTCTCTATTTGGCGTGGAAACTGTTTCGTGCGCGGCCCGAAATAGGTGCGGAATCGGCCGTGAATTATCAGTTTCTGGATGGCATGCTGCTCACCGCGCTCAACCCCAAATTCTATGTTCTGGTGACGGTTTTCTACAGCCAGTTTCTGAAACCGGGCGAGGGTGGTCTGTGGCAGATGATTGTCGGACTATCGCTGGTTATGATTTTTTCCCAAGCTGTTTGGCTCGGGATCGGGGCCGGTCTGAAGCCGCTGCTGAAATCAAGTCGAGCGCTCCGCATTCAGACAACAATATTCGGCATTCTTTTGGCACTGGTCGCCGTCTATCTGCTTGTCAAGGACGGCCTTTAGACTGGAAGCGCCGGGCTAATCCTGATCCGAGCCGTCTTCTGGATTTTCAAGATCGCTTTTCAGGGCCTTGAGTTTGGCAAACACAGAATCTGCGTCGAGTTCGTCTTCGTCGTCCGAGGAGTCTTCGCTAGCCTTGGCTTGTTCGGCTTTCTTGTCGTCAAGGGACGCGAAAACCTCGCTTGCTTCGGGAACCGGGTCGGCGCGTTCCGCCGCTTCGGCATCCTGCGTCGCTTCGGTTTTTCTGGCGATGACCTGTTCGGCCGGTGTCAGGGTTACGCTTTCCTCGACGATGCCGGATTCTTTCTCTTCAGCCTGCTTCTCGCGCTCGGACCGCTCCGCTGCCTTGCGGACAGCGGCGTCGAGATTGATCTGGGTACTGAGCCCGAGGCCGACCGGATCGGCGGCAACCAGATTGGCTGAATTCCAGTGGGTCCGCTCGCGGATCGCCTGGATTGTGGGTTTGGTTGTACCGACCAGTTTGATGATTTCGGAATCGCGAAGTTCGGGGTGGTTGCGCAGCAGCCAGAGGATGGCGTTGGGCCGGTCCTGTCGGCGCGACAACGGTGTATAGCGCGGGGTCTTGCGGCGGACAATCTCGGGGACCTCGACTTTCGGAGCCGATAATTTCATATGGTAAGACGGATCGTCCTGGGCTTTCTCCAGTTCAACACGGCTCAACTGTCCCTTTGTGATGGGGTTCAGGCCAAGGATCCCGTGTGCCACATCGCCATCGGCAATGCCCTTCACTTCAAGCTCGTGGATATCGCAAAATACGCCGATCTGATCAAAAGTGAGTGTGGTGTTGTCAACCAGCCAGACGGCGGTTGCTCTTGGCATCAATAGGGTGTTCGCCATGCAGATTTCTCCATCCGATCACTTCCGATTTAAAGCGAAGGGTCAAATTCAAAATGTGTTGAATTGGCGTTCATATACGCTCTACAGGCGCTCTAGGCAATCGGTTACAGATGGAAAACCAAAAATTCTTTGTGGAGCCTGAAATCGCATTGAAATTTGTCACGAAACTTCGAGGACAATCTTGCCGATGTGCTGACTTGTCTCCATCCGCGCATGCGCGGCAGCGGCATCCTCAAGTCCAAACGTTGAATCCATGATCGGCTTGACTGAACCCGCTTCGATCAACGGCCAGACTTTCTCTTCCAGGATCCGGGCGATACGTCCTTTGAATTCGTCCGAGCGCGGGCGAAGTGTCGACCCGGTATGGGTTAGCCGTTTGGTCAGCAGGTGGATAAAATTCACATCGGCCTGGGGGCCGCCGAGGAAAGCGATCTGGACAATCCGTCCCTCGATCGCGGCAGCGGAATAATTCCGCTCGATATAGTCGCCGCCCACCATGTCGAGGATGACATGGGCACCCATGCCATCGGTCTCGGCCTTGACCACTTCGGGAAAATCTTCTTCCAGATAATTGATGGCCCTTTGGGCACCAATTTTGACGCTGAATTCGCACTTCTTCGCCGAGCCTGCGGTCGCCAATACGGTTGCACCAAAAGCGCGTGCCAACTGGATCGCGGTTGTCCCGATTCCGGACGTGCCGCCATGGACCAATAAAGTCTCGCCGGATTGCAAGGCGCCGCGCTCGAATACATTGTGCCAGACAGTGAAAAAGGTTTCCGGCAGGGCTGCAGCCTCGGACATGGAAAGGCCTGCCGGGATGGCCATGGCGCTATTCTCGTTGACCACGCAATATTGGGCGTATCCGCCCCCGTTGGTGAGCGCGCAGACCTTGTCGCCCACATTGAAACGGCTGGTATCACGCCCGGTTTTCACGACCGTTCCGCTGATTTCCAGTCCAGGCAGGTCGGATGCTCCCTTTGGAGGTGGGTAATGCCCGCTGCGTTGGGCAATATCGGGGCGGTTGACCCCGGCGGCTTCGACTAGGATCAGGATTTGACCCGGCATAGCGATCGGTACGCTGCGTTCAACAGGTTTCAAAACCTCGGGCCCGCCCGGTTCGGAAATCTCAATGGCGGTCATTATTTCGGGAATATTGCTGCTCATGAAGGCTCCTGTATCGAAAATTTCGTTATCTATAGGAGGCGTGACGGTGTTCGGCAAATGGTTTGATTGCTCCTTATACAAATGAATTGGGAGGATAAATCAAAGACTTACCCGCCAGAACGTGTGAATTTTTGCCAAAACCGCACCGAATATTCGGCGGTTTCCCTGCGTTAACCAAATATTAGGGATCTTAAGGCTAATATATTGTTATCCAGACATCTGGATCGAGTGGCTCCTGTCACTCTGTTTGACGCCTCCCTGTTAACTCACTTGAGCCGCCTTTTTAGGCGGCTCCTTTTTTTCGTGTTATTGTACGCACTGATCAGGGTGCGCTGCGCGGTCCCCTACAATTTGTTTGCTGCCAGTTTTGGCCCGGCAATTGCATCTGATCTGGGAACATGCCGAAGACTGTTTCAATTCGGCATACCGGTGTTCGTTTCTGACAGAATTGTCTCGGAGCGGGGCATTGTAGTGTTAGTTGGGTCAAGCGTGGAGTGAGTATGTCCGAAACAATAAGGTTTGTAGAGAAATACGCGGATTCAACCCAGTTCAAGCAGCTTTTCGAAGAAGGCATGAACCTGGTCGAGGAAACCGCGAATTATCTTGATGGTGATGGTCGCAGCGATTCCCGCGTACTGGCGCGCATCGCGTCGCTAAATTATGCGACGGAAAGTATGCGACTGACGACCCGGCTCATGCAGGTCGCGTCCTGGCTATTGCTGCAGCGCGCCGTGAACGAGGGCGAATTGACCTTTGAAGAGGCGCGCAGCGAGAAACACAAGGTCAGGCTGCGTCAGCATGGGCCGGTCGATCCCGAGAACGAAGATTTTTTGGAAATGCCGGACCGGTTGCAGGACCTGGTCAAGCGTAGTTTTGGACTGAATGAGCGCGTGCTGAATGTGGACCGGATGATCCGTTCAGCGACGCAGTTCCGGACTGAGAAGGGCGTCAACCGGGTTCAGGGCGACATCAACCGTATCGCGAAGGCATTCAACGCGTCGCAATCCAGTTGATCCTGAAATTCAATCGGGATTAGCCGGGCTCTATTTGCCGAGCAAACCTTCGTATTTCTTATTGAAACGGCTGAGACGCCCACCGCGGTCAATCAAATGTTGACTGCCGCCGGTCCAGGCCGGGTGCGTCTTGGGGTCAATATCCAGCGTTAGGCGGTCGCCTTCCTTGCCCCAGGTGGAGCGCGTCTGGAATTCCGATCCGTCCGTCATCACGACGGTGATCATGTGGTACGCGGGATGAATGTCTTTTTTCATTTTCTTTGACCTGATGAAATTCCGGGTCTGTTGGCCAGCGGCAATTGATTGCTTTCGTATTACGCCAACAGACGTTAAATTCGGGCGATCCTATAGCGCAGCCCGGGGACGGGTACAAGTGTAAACGCGCAATATCGGTACGGAAGCAGAAAATATGGTTGAGGAAGCCAAGCATTCCAGACGGTCGCGTGCGCGTGAGTTGCACCCGTTGCAGACCATTTGGCCGTATATTCTCCAATACAAGTTACAGCTGGTTTTGGCCTTCGTTTTTCTGGTCATTGCGGCCGGCGCCACGCTGGCCATTCCGCTCGCCGTGCGCCGGGTCATCGATTTTGGGTTTTCAAGCGAAAACCGGGAACTGATCAATTTCTATTTTGGCACCATGCTGCTCGTCTCCCTGGTGCTGGCCATTTCCAGTGCGGCCCGCTTCTATTTCGTGAATTGGCTGGGTGAGCGTGTTGTTGCCGATCTGCGCACCGGGGTGTTCGACCATTTGCTTGGGCTGAGCGCGTCCTTTTTTGACCGCACCCGCTCAGGCGAAATTCTGTCCCGGCTAGCTGCTGACACGACGCAGATTAAATCGGCGGTCGGGTCAAGCGCCTCGATCGCGCTGCGCAATACCTTTTTGCTGTCGGGCGCGATTGTCATGATGATTTTCACGAGCGGCAAATTGAGCGCCATGGTGCTCGGGGTTATCCCGCTGATCGTCTTGCCGCTGGTCGGGTTTGGCCGCTCGGTCCGTCGCCGATCCCGGATCGCGCAGGATACGTTGGCAGACGCGACTGCCTATGCCGGCGAACATATCGGCGCCATGCGTACAGTCCAGGCGTTCAACAACGAAGGCACGGTCCGGAGCCGGTTTTCAAACGCCGTGGACGATGCCTTTACGGCGGTACTGGCGTCGAGCCGGGCCCGGGCGTTTCTGACGGCAGGCGCTATTTTCCTGATTTTCAGCAGTATCGTTGGCGTGCTCTGGTACGGCGCCCAGGAGGTTATTGCCGAACGGCTGACGGCGGGCACCCTCAGCCAATTCCTGCTCTACGCCGTGTTTGCTGCCACCTCAATGGGGCAGTTGAGCCAGGTCTGGGGGGAGGTGCAGCAGGCGGCGGGTGCCGCCGAGCGGCTTTCCGAACTGCTGAATGTGGAGACTGAGGTGATCCTGCCCGCGAACCCGCGTAAATTGCCGGTTCACGCCGAAGGCAGGGTCGAATTCGCCAACGTGTCTTTTTCTTATCCGGGGCAACCCGAGCGTCCGGTCCTAGATGGGCTTGATCTCGAAATCCAGCCTGGTGAAACGGTCGCGATTGTCGGGCCGTCCGGGGCGGGGAAGTCCACGTTATTTCATCTGCTGCTGCGCTACTACGACGTGGCCTCCGGAAAGATATTGGTCGATGGCGTCCCGGTCGACGCGGTTACGCCGAGCGAGCTTCGCCAGCGGATGGCGATTGTTCCGCAGGAAGCTGCGATTTTTGCGACCAGCATTGCCGAGAACATCCGGTTCGGGAAGCTGGATGCTACCGACGAGCAAGTCATCGAAGCGGCAAAGGCCGCCCATGCGGACGAATTTATTTCCCGGTTGCCGGACAAATATCAGGCCCCTGTGGGCGAGCGCGGGGTGACGCTATCCGGCGGCCAGCGCCAGCGGATAGCGGTGGCGCGGGCTATTCTGAGAGACGCGCCGATCCTGCTGCTGGACGAGGCCACCAGCGCGCTCGACGCGGAAAGCGAGACTTTGGTGCAAAAGGCGCTCGAGAAGCTGACGAAGAACCGCACCACCCTGGTGATCGCTCATCGGCTCGCGACCATCCAGAATGCCGACCGGATCCTTGTCATGGATCAGGGCCGGATTGTCGAAGAGGGCAGCCACGCCGTCCTGCGGCGCAAGAAGGGGCTCTATAGCCGTCTCGCCGCGTTGCAGTTTGTAGGCCGGGATGCCGCAGAATAGACGGGCGATATCAGCGCTCGGTCAGTTTCAGTTCGATCCGGCGGTTGTGGCGGAAGGCTTCTTCCGTGGTGCCGTCGTCGATTGGCTGGAATTCGCCAAAGCCCGCCGCGACCAAGCGCCTGGCGGGGACCCCGCGTAAAATCAAATGCTGGACAACGGCGATCGCCCGGGCGGACGACAATTCCCAGTTTGACGGAAATTGCACCGATTGAATCGGGCGGGTATCGGTATGCCCGTCGACGCGCAGAACCCAGTTGATTTCGTTCGGGATTTGCTGCTCCAACTCCTGAAGGGCGTTCGCCAGTTTGTTGAGTTCCTCCTGGCCTTGCCGGTTGATGGCGTTGGCGCCGGTCCCAAACAGAACTTCGGACTGGAAGACGAAGCGGTCGCCAACGATCTCGATATCAGCGCGCTGGCTGAGGATGGCGCGAAGGCGCCCGAAAAAGTCCGACCGGTAGCTGGCCAGTTCCTGCACCCTTTGGGCGAGCGCGATATTCAACCGCTGGCCAAGGTCGGAGATCCGCGACTGGCTTTCCTGGTCGCGGCTCTCGCTGGCATTGAGTGCGGATTCAAGCGCGCCCAGTTGGCGGCGCAACGCCGCGATCTGCTGGTTCAGGAGTTCGACCTGGGCCAGCGCCTGCAGGCTGATATTGCGCTCGTCGTCGAGGTCGAGAGCCAATGCCGAATTCTGGTTTTCAGCATCCTGATTGCCCGTGCGCACATCGTCGAGCAGACCCTGGAGGGATGCACGCTCGGATTCGGTCGTTGCCAAACTGTCCTGGAGTGCCGCCAGATTTTCTTCGATGCTTCGGCTTCCGGCGCGCTCCAGCGCGAGCAATTCCGACAATTCCGCGATTTCACTGTTGAGCCGCCCGAGGATGGTGTCCTTGCCGGAAATTTCCTGATTGAGGAAAAACTGCGTCACCATGAAAATCGAGAGCAGGAAAATGATGACCAGTAGCAAGGTTGCCATCGCATCAACAAATCCGGGCCAATAATCGGCGCCTGAATTGGAGCGTCTGTTGCGGGCGAGGGCCATTTGCGATTGTTAGCTTTTTTTACTTCTGCCACGTGGCGGGGGCGCGAGCCGATCAAGCGCTTTCCTGATGTCGGTCTGTTGTTCGGACTGGGCTTCGACCCATTCGCGGATCAATTGCTGTTCCGAGCGCATATGCTGCACCAGCGCCTGAACACCTTCCGCCAGGGATGCCATGGCAGCGGTTGCGTTCTGACTTGGGCCCGCATCGCTGCCGCTAAGGCTGGCCTGGGTCAGGTTCCTGGACAGCGCTTCGAGGCTCGCGTGAATGGCTTCCAGCGAGGAAGTGTCGGTTTCTATCTGTTTTCCGGCCAATTCTTCGAGAGAAATGCTGGTCACTGTGGAGAGCCAGTCTTCGAGCCCTGTATAGAACCGGTTCTGTGCCTGTCCCGCTTGGAGGTCGAGAAAACCAACCACAAGGGACCCCGCCAGTCCGAACAGGGAAGAAGAAAATGCAGTGCCCATGCCGGACAAGGGGGCTTGTAGACCGGAGCGCAGCTCCTCGAACACCACGCTTGAATCGCCTGCCGTCGCGTCGAGCGAATTGATTGTCGCTCCCACTGAGTTGACGGTCTCCAGCAAGCCCCAAAAAGTGCCGAGCAGGCCGAGAAAAACCAGCAGGCCGATCAGATAACGGGAGATATCGCGGGCCTCGTCGAGGCGCATCGCGATCGATTCGAGTAGCGAGCGCATGGTCGCCGCAGAGATCGACATTTGCCCGACCCGGTCGCGCAGGATCGTCGCCATCGGTGCCAACAATTTCGGCGAGCGGGCGACTTCGATGCCTGGATCGGCGATCCTGAAGCCGTTGACCCAGCCCACCTCGGGAAATAGCCGCAGGACCTGGCGAAAGCTATAAGCAATTCCGACCAACAGGACCCCGATGATCAACCCGTTCAGGAAGGGATTGGACATGAAGGCATCGTGGACCTGCGGGTACAGGATAAGTGCCAAGAATATCGAAATGATCAGAAACACGATCATGCGCCAGAGAAAGGTCTGGGGACTCGATAATTTTTGAGCTTCAATCAGCACGCTAACAGTTCCGGTCCGCCGTTCGGAAATAAAGAGATATCTTGAATTGGACCGGAAAAGAACCATCAATTTGATGGCAATTTTGTGTGCTGGGGAAAATCAGGCTAATTTTATCTCTTCCGTCCCGCGTATCGCGGGTCAGACGGGCAGGCGTGATTTGTTCAGGAGCTTGCGGAGATCGTTGTGGATGGCCTCGTTTCCGGTAAGGATATCGCCGGTTTCGAGCATGGTGTGCTTATTCTCAAAGTCGGTCACGATCCCGCCGGCTTCGCGGACAATCAGAATCCCGGCGGCGATATCCCATGGCATAAGCCCGCTCTCCCAGAACGCATCGCAGCGCCCTGCCGCGACAAAAGCAAGGTCGAGAGCGGCTGACCCCGTTCGGCGGATCCCGGCTACTTTGGGCATGACAACAGACAGTTCGCGGATGGCCTGAGCATGGTCGCCACGCTCGCGATGGGGGATGCCGCAGGTGATTACGGCGTCATCCAACCGGCTTCGGCCCGCGACCCGGATGCGCCGGTCGTTGAGATACGCCCCGCTGCCACGCGCGGCGGTGTATAATTCATCCGTGACGGGGTTGTAGATAACGCCCGCTTCCAGCTGGCCGTCGCGCTCCAGCGCAATCGAGATTGCGAACAGGGGGAAACCGTGGAGAAAATTGGTGGTCCCGTCGAGCGGGTCGATGATCCAGCGGTGGGTCTTGTCGGTGCCGGAAATCTCGCCGCTTTCCTCCGCCAGAATGGTATATCCGGGCCGGGCCCGCTGTAGTTCCTGGACAATGACCTCTTCGGCCTTTTGGTCTGCAGCGGAGACAAAATCAGCCGGTCCCTTGATCGATACCTGCAGATTTTCAACCTCGCCAAAGTCGCGCGAGAGTCCTCGAGCAGCCTTGCGGGCGGCCTTGACCATGACATTCAAAAGGGCGGAGCGGGGCATCTTTATCTCTAATTCCGGTGTGGGTCAGTCGGCACGCCGCACATAGGTGATCTCGTTGGTATCCACCAGGATTTTTTCACCAACGCTGACGAATGGCGGGACCATCACCCGGACGCCATTTTCCAATACGGCCGGCTTGTAGGAGGACGACGCGGTCTGTCCCTTCACGACCGGCTCGGCTTCGGTTACTTCGAGCACAACCTGGTCCGGAAGGGTGATGCCGATCGGGGTCGATTCAAAACTCTCGACCTGGACGTTCATGCCTTCCCCAAGAAAGGCCGCGCGCTCGCCGATAAAATCGCGCTGGAGTTCGAGTTGCTCGTAATTCTCGGTATCCATAAAGACGAGTTGGTCGTCCTGATCGTAGAGAAACTGGTATTGCTTCTGCTCGAGGCGTACGCGCTCGACTGTCTCGGAGGAGCGAAAGCGTTCGTTCAGCTTGGAACCGGTCTGGACGTTTTTCAATTCGACCTGCGCAAACGCGCCGCCCTTGCCGGGTTTGACGTGCTGCAGTTTGACCGCGACCCAGAGTTCGTTCTTGTGCTGGATGACGTTTCCAGGACGGATTTCATTGCCGTTTATTTTCATCGTAGATATCGCTTGGTGAGAAACCGGGGTTGTATCGGGATTGATCCAGGCTTTGGACATGCAAGTGCACCAAAATCACGAACGGTGCAAGCCCGGTCCAGGTTCACACGACGGATCAGAAAGGTTTGAATTCGCTGGCAGCGAGCTCTGCCTCTTCCCGCATTTCATCCGGGAGCGACTGGACAAAGCCATCTAGCCAGATATCGCTACCGCCACGGGACCGCGAAATCAGGTGCCATTTGGCAGCTTCAAGCGCACTGGATTCGACACCCCTACCGTTGGCGTAGAGTTTGGCGATGCGGTTGGCGGCGATCGGATTGCCGCGCTGGGCGGCGCGTAAAACCCAGGCCGCGCCGGCCGCTTCGTCGGCCAGCACACCGCGACCCTTGAAGACCATGATGCCGTATTCAAGTTCGGCAACGGGGTGGGCGGCCAGCGCTGCCTGGCTCATCCAGTATGCCGCTTTGACTTCGTCAGCGGGGACCCCTTCGCCGGTGGAATAGAGCAGCGAAATATTGTATTGCGCCTCCACAACACCTCCGGCTGCGGCGGATTCCAGTAATCGCGCGGCGCGTTCCGAATCCCGTTGCCGCAAATCCCCGGCGAGCAGAATGAGTGCGAAATTATATTGCGCGGTGACATGACCCTGATCGGCGGCTTTTTCGAAATAGTCGGCGGCGAGCGCGGGGTTGGTTTCAACGCCGTCGCCCTTGCCGTACATGACCGCGATGGCGAACTGGGCTTCAAGGTCCCCGGCGTCAGCCGCGCGGCGGTACCAGTGCGCGGCCATTTCGATGTTGCGGTCGACGCCAAGGCCCTGGGCGTATAGTTCGCCAAGCAGGGTTTGGGCGGCGCGGTTGTCGGCTTCTGCCTGCTCACTGGCGAGCCGGTAGGCGGCTTCGTATTCGCCACGCTGGTAAGCGGCATAGGCCAGATCACCGGGTGGAGCCGGTATCAGACCGGAGCGAAGATCAGGGGTTTCCGGCGGCTGCTCGGCAGCGCCTGCGCCCTGACCGGTCAGGATCAGGATGGCGGCGATGGCATGAGCTAGCCATTTCCGGGTGTATTTTCTCATTCCAGTTCGGGGCCTTTGTCAATCAACAGGTTGATCTCTTTGATCGCTGCTTCGGGACCGGCGGGAAAGGTCCATACCAGATCGCGCACCGCGATAAAATCGGTGCCGAGCTGGATCAGGTCTTCGGTATCTTCCAGGGTCGCTGCAAACGCAACACATGGAACCTGAAACAAGGGACCCCACCATTCTGTCAATTTTTTGACCGTTTCGGCGGCCTTGCGGTCGTCGGGGGCGAGATTAACCCGCCCGAAAAACACGTAATCCACCCCGGATTCGCCCGCATCCATGGCGGTGTGGCGGTTGAAAAGGGCACCAGCGCCGGTGATCCGGTTGGTGCTCATGGCGTCCAAAATTGCAGGCAAATCGTCGCGACTGGTCTCGACATGGATGCCGTCGGCATTGAGTGGCTCAACGAGGTGAAGTTTATCGGCGATTAAAAACGCCGCACCGGCGTTGATCGCCGCGGGCCGGGCGATATCCGCGATTTCGCGCCAGTAAATATCATCGTCACTATCCAGCGCCAATATCAATGTGGAGATATCGCCGCCCGCAAAAGCTGCGGTCAGGGAGCCGGCGAATGTTGAAAGATCCGGCGATGCCGGTGTTGTCAGTACCAGTCGGCAGCGGGGGTTATCCATACTGTCCCTGTTTGCGAATTCACGACCTAAGCCGCGCTTTGTTCCAGATCGGCGGACCATTCGCCCTTTGTGGCCAGGCTATTCATGCGGGCGCGATGGCAGAATGCGGTCTGCGCGGCGGTTACATTGCTGGCGTTTCCGCACCAGGCCTGCAGCGGTGCCGCCTGCAACGCCCGCCCATATGAAAATGTGAGGTTCCAGGGCAGGTCGTAGCCTGCATTCATAGCCGACAGGTGAGCTGTGGCCTCTTCATCCGACTGGCCGCCGGAGAGAAATGCGATGCCCGGAATGGCGGCTGGGACACAGCGTTTGAGGGTGCGCACAGTTTTTTCGGCGACTTCGTCGACGCCAGCGCGGGTAGCGCATTTCTTTCCGGATATAACCATGTTTGGTTTCAGTACGGTTTGTTCCAGTACCACACGGTGCAGGTATAATTCGTCGAACAGCGTGTTCAAGGCGGCTTCGGTCACCGCCATACAGCGGTCGATATCGTGACCACCATCCATTAGCACCTCAGGCTCTACAATCGGGACAATGCCGGCTTCCTGACAAAGTGCGGCGTATCGGGCAAGGGCGTGGGCGTTGGCGCGCAGGCAATAATCGCTTGGGATCCCCTCCGCGATATCGATCACCGCGCGCCATTTGGCAAACCGGGCGCCGAGGCCATGGTATTCGTTGAGACGTTCGCGCAGACCATCCAGTCCTTCGGTGATCTTTTCGCCGGGCGCACCAGCCAGGTCTTTGGCGCCGGTATCCACCTTGATGCCGGGAATGGCACCGGCGGACTTGATGATGTCCACCAAAGTTACGCCGTCGTCCGATTTCTGCCGGACGGTTTCGTCGTACAGGATGACCCCTGAAATACAGCTTTCCATGGCGTCGTTGCAGCGGAACAACATTTCGCGGTAATCGCGCCGGTTCGCTTCGGTGCAGTCGGCGTTGATCGAATCGAACCGCTTCTTGATGGTACCGGTGCTCTCGTCAGCTGCCAGAATACCCTTTCCAGGGGCAACCATCGCCTGGGCAATGTCTTCAAGACGTTCGGTCATTACTCAGTCTCCGCTCTTTTTGGTTTGTCGTTAGCACCAGATTTTAGCAACCGACCCACCGTTTGTATCACGGCAGGACGATTCGCCTCCGGTTTAGGCCCGTTCTGCTCCGCTTCGGAGCATTTCGACGCCAGGCAATTCTTTGCCTTCAAGCCATTCAAGAAACGCGCCACCCGCAGTTGATACATAGGTGAAATCGTCCACCACACCAGCATGGGCCAGGGCCGCAACTGTATCGCCACCACCGGCGACCGATACAAGGTTGCCATTGCGGGTCAGGTTAGCGGCGTGTTGGGCCACCGCATTGGTGCCCAAATCAAACGGCTTGATTTCAAACGCTCCAAGCGGTCCGTTCCAGACCAGTGTCGCGGTATTGTCCAGGCGGGCGTTCAAATCGGTCACGCTTTCAGGGCCGATATCGAGCACCATGTCACCGCTGCCAATGTCGTTGAGAGATACGGTCCGCGATGCCACACCAGCAGAAAATTCAGTCGCGACAACCGCGTCGACCGGCAGGATGATTTCGCAACCGTGGCTGGCGGCTTCAGCGGTCATCCGGCGCGTCGTATCAAGCAGGTCGTGTTCGCAGAGAGACTTGCCGATATCGAAGCCCTGGGCGGCTAGAAATGTATTGGCCATGCCGCCGCCGATGATCAACCCGTCGACCCGGGCCGACAGATTGCCGATCAGGTCGAGTTTGCTCGATATCTTGGCACCGCCAACGATGGCAAGGACCGGCTTTTTCGGGGCCTGCAACGCGGTCTCGAGCGCATTCAATTCGGCCTGCATGGCGCGACCTGCGGCGGAGGGCAGGATTTGCGCAACGCCTACGGTGGAGGCATGGGCACGGTGGGCGGCCGAGAAAGCATCGTTCACATAGATATCGCCGAGCGCGGCGATTGCGGCAGCAAAGTCCGGGTCGTTGGTTTCTTCGCCGGGATGGAAACGGGTATTTTCGAGTAAAACGACTTCGCCCGGTGAGACGGTGCCCGCGTCCGGCTCTGCCCAGTCGATATCGACAAACCGGACGGGTCTCCCGAGCGCTTTGCTGAGCGCCGCAGTGACTGGCTGGAGTGACATGGACGGAACGACTTGTCCCTCCGGCCGACCGAAATGCGACAGCACAATGACGCCAGCGCCCTTATCCAACAATTCGGTCAGCGTGGGCACAACCCGGTTGACCCGGGTCATGTCGGTAATCCTGCCATCCTGCATAGGAACGTTCAGGTCGAGGCGGATCAATACGCGCTTTGCCTCCACATCGATATCATCGAGCGTTCGGAATTGGCGCATGATGCGAAACCCCGGTCAGCTACAGGAATTTCGCCATTGCCATTGCGGTATCCGCCATGCGGTTGGAAAATCCCCATTCGTTGTCGTACCAGCTGAGCACCCGGACGAGGTTGCCGTCCATCACTTTGGTCTGATCGGTGGCGAAGGTCGAGGATGCCGGGTCGTGGTTGAAATCCACGGAGACCAGCTGCTCTTCGGTCACCACGAGGATGCCATTGAGGCGGTTCGATCCGGACGCCTTGCGCATGGCATCGTTGACCTCGTCCACGCTGGTGGGGCGATTGGTAATGACCTTGAGATCGATCATCGAGACGTTCGGGGTCGGTACCCGCACTGAGACGCCGTCGAGCTTGCCGTTCAATTCCGGCAGCACGAGACCGACGGCCTTGGCGGCTCCGGTCGACGTCGGGATCATCGACATTGCGGCAGCGCGCCCCCGGTAGAGATCCTTGTGCATGGTATCCAGCACGGGCTGGTCGCCGGTATAGGCATGGATCGTTGTCATAAAGCCTTTTTCGATACCGATATCGTCGTTCAGTACCTTGGCGACCGGGGCCAGGCAGTTGGTGGTGCAGGATGCATTGGATACGATATGGTGGTCGGCGGTCAATTTATCGTCGTTGACGCCGAACACGATGGTCTGGTCTACTTCGGTGCCCGGCGCTGAAATCAGCACCCGCTTGGCGCCGGCTTCCAGATGGGCAGCGGCCTTGTCGCGGGTTGTAAAAATGCCGGTGCATTCGAGCGCAATGTCCACATCGAGCTCGCCCCATGGTAATTTCGTCGGGTCGCGTTCGGCGGTAACTCTGATCGGGCCCTTGCCAACATCGATCGTACCCTCGCCGATCGTTACGGTTGCCGGGAATCGGCCATGGACCGAATCGTAGCGTAGCAGATGTGCGTTGGTATCGACCGGACCCAGATCGTTGATGCCAACGACACTGATGTCGGTGCGACCGGATTCGATAATCCCGCGAAGGACCAACCGGCCGATCCGGCCAAATCCGTTAATTGCGACACGAACTGTCATGGAAGTCTCCTAATTTCTATGGCCGACCTAAGCCTTCTTATGTCAATTTTGCCTTTGCCGCGTCCACCATGGCTTCCGCGGTAATGCCGAAATGTTTGTAGAGTTGGTCAGCCGGGGCGCTCGCACCAAACCCGGTCATGCCTATGAAACTGCTATCGGTGCCGATGATGCGCTCCCAGCCGAACGAGATCGCGGCTTCAATACCCACCCGGACGGTGTCCGGCCGCACAATGCCGTCACGATATTCCTGGCTCTGGTCGGCGAACAATTCCCAGCAGGGGAGCGACGCCAAGGCAGTCGGGATATTCTCGGCTTCCAACACGGCTTGTGCTTCGGCCGCGATTTCTACTTCCGATCCGGTTGCGACAAGGGTAACCCTGGCGTCGTCGGATGCAGGCCGCAGGATGTATCCGCCTTTGCAGGCAAGGTTCTTTTCGCTGTGCTCGGTTCGCAATGTTGCCAACTTCTGTCGGGTCAGAACCATAACACTCGGGCCGTCTTTGCGGGCCAGCGCCAGTTGCCAGCATTCCGCTGTTTCAACGATGTCGGCGGGCCGGTAGACGTGGACCTCGGGCATGGCGCGTAGGGAGGCCAAATGTTCCACCGGCTGATGGGTCGGGCCGTCTTCGCCAAGCCCAATCGAATCGTGGGTCATGACGTAGATGACCCGCTGGCGCATCAACGCCGACAGACGGATCGCGGACCGGCAATAATCTGAGAAAACCAGGAACGTACCTGAATAAGGGATGACCCCGCCGTGCAGCGCCATTCCGTTCATCGCGCCCGCCATGGCGTGTTCGCGGATGCCGTAATGGATATACCGGCCGGTATAATTATCGGGGCCAAAAATACCGAGGTTAGGTGTTTTGGTATTGACCGACCCGGTCAGGTCGGCGGACCCGGCGAGGGTCTCGGGCACAATCTCGTTGATGACCTCAAGTACTTTGCCGGACGCGGCACGGGTGGCGATTTTTTCACCCGCTTTGCTGGCCCCGGCCTTGAATTTCACCAGCGCCTCGTTCAATCCGCTCGGCAGGTCACCGCGATTGCGCCGGTCGAAATTTGCCTTGGTGCCGTTGCCTACGGCTTCCAGGCGTTTCTCCCATGCCTTGCGGGGCTTGACCCCCTGGAGACCAGCTAGGCGCCAGGCATCACGGATATTCGTCGGAATCTCAAATGGGCCGTCTTCCCACCCCAACGCGGCTTTTGTTGCGGCGAGTTCTTCGTCGCCAAGCGGTGCGCCGTGGGCCCCGGCGGTACCCTCCTTGTTCGGGGCGCCAAACCCGATTTTTGTCTTGCAGGCAATCATGCTCGGCAGGTCGCTGGCCTTGGCATTTTCAAGAGCAGCTTCGACAGCTTCCATATCGTGGCCATCGATTGCCTGAACGTGCCATCCGGCGGCCTCGAACCGGGCCCGCTGGTTGCCCGTCTCTGACATTGAGACCGGGCCATCGATACAAATATCATTGTCGTCAAAGAGAACGATCAGGCGGGATAGGCGCAATTGCCCGGCGTGGGAAATGGCCTCGTGGCTGATGCCTTCCATCAGGTCGCCATCGCCCGCGATCACGTAGGTATAATGGTCGACCAGATCGTCACCGAACTCGGCGTTCATATGGCGCTCGGCGATTGCCATGCCGACGCCGTTGGCGAGGCCCTGGCCGAGTGGGCCGGTGGTCGTCTCGATCCCCTCGGCGAACCCGTATTCCGGATGCCCTGCGGCTTTGGATCCCAGCTGCCGGAAATTCCTGATCTCGTCCAGTGTCATGTCCTCGTAGCCGGTGAGATGCAGCATTGCATAAAGCAACATCGAGCCGTGACCGGCGGACAGGATGAAACGGTCACGATCAGGCCATTTGGGGCAGGTCGGATCGAATTTCAAAAATTTTGCAAACAAGACGGTTGCGAAATCCGCGGCGCCAAGCGGCATGCCGGGATGACCTGAGCCAGCCGCCTGCACGGCGTCCATGGACAGGGCACGAACCGCATTCGCCATATCTTGTAATTTATTCTGGTCCCCTTTGGTCGTCGCGGGAAAGTCGGGATCTACTTTTGACGTGATTGCGGACATGAATTACGACGCGCCTGTATATTTTTTCTGGTGCGGGGGTCAGCGCCCCCGCGCCTTATCGGCGACACAAATACCATTTGACCCATGCGAGTCAACGAACCGAACCTGCGATTCGTGTATGTTCATTCGGTCAAACCGGATAAATTTTCAGCCGGGTTTGCAGCTTGGCCTAAACACGTTGCGCTAACCCCCTGTCCAGCATAAACTTTCCCAATCGAGAAGGGTCAGTTTTTCGCCGCCAAAAATTTCATACCGAGGCCCAATTGAATGAGTGACGATACGACCATCGAGGTAGCCGCCAAGCGCCTGCAGAGCGCAATTGCCGCGCTCGAACTTGCCACCAAACGGCGGAGCGTTAGTGAGGGCGCGATTGATAATCTGCAGGGTGAAATCCAGGCGCTGTCGGAAGACCGCTCGAATTTGGCCCAGGAGCTGGATCAGGTACGGGCGCGCAATGCCCAGCTGGAGCGCGTCAACGAAGAAGCGGGCCGGCGGTTGTCGCGGGCAACGGAAGCTTTTGAAGGCCTGCTAGACCGAAGCTGACGGCAACAGGCGGCCGGATAAGTTGCTGAAATTCGAGGATATTTCATGTCTCAGGTAACCGTTACAATTAACACCAGAAGCTACAAGATGGCGTGTGATGATGGCCAGGAAAGCCATTTGAAGGGCCTTGCCGGATACCTCAATAATTACGTCGAGGAGATGAAGGTAGCGTTTGGCCAAGTGGGGGATACGCGCCTTCTGCTCATGGCTGGTGTGATGGTGGTCGATGAGTTGGGGGAAGCGCGCCGTCGGATCGAAGCGCTGGAAGCGGAATTGCAGCAAATGAAGATGGCCCGGACCTCGATTGCCGAGCGGCTTGAAGCTGCCCAGAAATCGGTCGCGCATACCCTGGATACGGCCGCCCAGCGGATCGAATCACTTAGCGCGAATATTTCAGAATCGTCCTCCTGACGCCGATTTGTTTCATTCGCGCTTCAGAAGGTGTGGTGTTTTACAACAACTCCACCTAAATTACACACAGGCGGTGCTGCCCGGTGCGCCAGAAGATTATTTCCCTGGGCCCTTTCAATCCCAAAGGGAGCTGACCCTGACTGAACCCGTGGGTTCGGATATTCGGCACCCACCTAGTCTCTAGGTGTCCCGGGTTCTATTGCTTCAACGCCCGGTGCGGCCCGCCACTTTTATTGTTTCAGCATAAACTCCCTGCAGAGGTTTTCCTTGAATCCAGTAGCGGATAAAAAACAGGCGCTTCGTCGGGAGTTGGCCAGGCGTCGGGATGACCTTGGCGAAGCGGTCCGCGCCGAGGCTTCAAGGGTGATTGCGGACATCGCGGTCGACCAGTTTCTTGCTCATGGGATGATCGCCGATGATCGGAAGAAAATTGTGTCCGGCTTTTACCCATTCCGGTCGGAGCTCGATTGCCGGCCGCTATTGACCGCTTTGCGTGAGGCCGGGTGCACAACGGCGCTGCCTGTCATTGTCGCGGCCAAGCAGCCGCTTGCGTTCCAGCAATGGGCGCCGGGTGAATCACTGGAGCCGGGGGTCTGGAATATTCCGGTCCCCCTTGCTGGCGCTGATACCCTTGTCCCGGATGTCCTGCTGGTCCCGCTCCTCGGGTTTGACCGGCGGGGCTACAGGATCGGGTATGGTGGCGGTTTTTACGACCGGACTATCGCGGCCCTTCGATCGGCGAAGCCGGTCACCGCGATAGGGCTTGCCTTTTCGGCGCAGGAGATCGATGAAGTGCCGCGAGAAGTCCACGACATGGCGCTCGATTGGGTGTTGACGGAAGCAGGTCTGATCAAGGCCGGGGAGTAGAATTTTGAGGTTGATGTTTCTCGGGGATATTGTCGGTCGGGCAGGGCGTGTTGCTGTCGTCGAGCAGCTGCCTGACATGATAGAGCGCCAGGATATCGATTTCGTGGCCATCAATGGCGAGAATGCCGCTGGTGGTTTCGGGATCACCGAGAAGATCGTCAGGGAATTGAGCGACGCCGGCGCGGATGTCATCACGCTTGGCAACCATGCCTGGGACCAGAAAGAGGCGCTGGTATTTATCGAGCGCCAGGACCGGTTGATCCGACCGATCAATTTTCCGCCCGGCACGCCGGGGCGGGGCGCCAATCTGATCAAATCGCGGGGCGGTGACGACATTCTGGTGATCAATGTCATGGGGCGTATTTTCATGGACCCGCTGGATGACCCGTTCGCCGCGATTGAAAAAGAGCTGGCGGCATGCCCGCTCGGGAAAGGCGCCAGTGCGATCATTATCGACATGCATTGTGAAACCACCTCCGAGAAACAGGCCATGGGATATTTCGCCGATGGCCGGGCCAGCCTCGTTGTCGGGACCCATACCCATGTTCCAACGGCCGACCACCGGATTCTCGATGGCGGCACAGCGTTCATAACGGATGTCGGCATGTGCGGCGATTTTGATTCCGTGATCGGGATGGATAAGGACGAACCCATGCGCCGCTTCACAACCAAGATAGGCGCCAGGCGGTTTGAACCCGCCGACGGCGAAGCCACGTTGTGCGGTGTGGTGGTCGATACCGACGATGAGACCGGTCTCGCCAAAGACATCTGGCCGCTCAGGACAGGCGGTCGGCTGGAGCCGGTCTTGCCTCCTTTCTGGAGCTAGCCTATACGCGTCTCAACGATAGCGACTTTCAGGTTCGAAACATGGCAGGCCATTCAAAATTCAAGAACATCATGTTCCGCAAGGGGGCGCAGGACAAGAAACGCTCCAAGCTGTTCTCCAAACTGTCGAAGGAAATCACGGTCGCGGCGAAAGTCGGTGGGCCGGACCCGGACGGCAATCCGCGCCTTCGCCTGGCGATGCAGAATGCCCGCGCCCAAAGCATGCCCAAGGACAATATCACCCGCGCCATCAAAAAGTCGGAAGCGGGCGAGGGCGATGCCTTTGAAGAGATGCGCTACGAGGGCTACGGCCCTGGAGGTGTTGCGGTGATTGTCGAGGCGCTGACCGACAATCGCAACCGGACTGCGAGCGCCGTGCGGTCGACCTTTTCCAAGAATGGCGGCGCGCTCGGGGAAACGGGAAGCGTTGCTTTCATGTTTGACCGGGTCGGCGAAATTGTCTTGCCCCTGGATATCGGCGATAGTGAAAAAGTCTTCGAGGCGGCGATCGAAGCCGGGGCGGAAGATGTTGAATCAGATAGCGATGGCCACACGATCGTTTGCGGCTTCGAAGACCTTGGTGAGGTGGCCAAATCGCTGGAGACCAGTCTTGGCGAACCAAATTCGGTCAATGTGATCTGGAAACCCCAGACCATGACCCCGGTCGAAGAGGACAAGGCGGGCACGTTGTTGAAGCTGATCGACTTGCTCGATGATGATGATGATGTGCAGAATGTCTATTCCAATTTCGACATATCCGACGAGATCATGGAACGGCTTTCGGCTGAGTAGAAACTGTTGACCCTGCCATGATCAAAACCCGGCTTACTGACCAGTTTGAACTGGATTATCCGATTGTCTGCGCCCCGATGGCGCTGGTCACCGGGGGCAAACTCGCCGGCGCTGTTTCGGAAGCCGGTGGGCTGGGCATTCTCGGCGGCGGCTATGCCGGGATGCTTGGCGGTGAACCTGACCTTGATGAGGAATACCGCAACGCCGGCAACCAGCGGATCGGTATCGGCGTCATCACCTGGGCGGCTGAACAAAATCCAGACGTTGTCGACTGGGCGATCGCGCTCAAACCGCGCTGCCTGTTCCTCTCGTTTGGCGATCCCGCGCCGTTTGCGCTGCTGGCCCGTGACGCCGGTGTTCCGGTCTTCTGTCAAGTCCAGACATTGGACCATGCCCGCGCGGCGCTTGATGCGGGCGCCGGGGTTATCGTGGCGCAGGGATCGGAAGCCGGCGGACACGGCGCAAAACGTTCCACCCTGCCGTTTGTCCCTGAAGTTGCCGATCTGTTGGCCAACAGGGCTCCCGATGTTCTGCTGTTGGCTGCCGGCGGGATTGCCGATGGGCGTGGTCTGGCGGCGAGCCTGATGCTTGGGGCTGATGGCGTTCTGGTAGGGTCGCGGTTCTGGGCATCCAAAGAGGCCTTGACACCGCAACCGGCCATCGATCGTGCGATTGAGAGCGACGGCGACGGGACTGTGCGCACCATCGCTGCGGATCAATTACGCGGCCTTGCCTGGCCCGACGATTATTCCTTCCGGATGTTGAAAAACCGCATGACAGATGACTGGGCCGGTCGTGAGGCGGCCGCGCGGGAAAATTTCGGTTCCATGAAGGATGAGTACGACGAGGCCCGCCGGACCGGCGATCTGGATATCGTCGCGACGGTTGTCGGGGAAGCGACGGGTCTAATCCATAACCGGCCGGCTGCGTCCGAAATCATGCAAAGTATGGCAAATGAGGCCGAGGCGTTGCTGGCCAATGGCAACAAGATGGTCGGTACGGGCTAGAAATCACCGCCGCGATCGGTCACCGTCCAGGGAATGAGTGCAAAAGCGATTCGCATACTTGGTATCGACCCTGGTCTGCGCCGGACCGGGTGGGGTGTGATTGTGTCCGAGGGCAACACCCTTAAATTTGCCGGCTGCGGAACGGTGACCTCCAATCCAAGCGCCGATCTGGCAACCCGGCTCTGCGAGCTGCATACCGGTATCCTCGGGGTCATCCGGGAATTCACGCCGGACGAGGCGGCGGTCGAGAATACTTTTGTAAACCGCAACGGCGCGGCCACTCTAAAGCTCGGTCAGGCGCGGGGCATCGCGCTGCTGGCCCCGGCCTCCAGCGGGTTGCGGGTCGCGGAATATGCCCCGAACCTGGTGAAGAAGTCCGTTGTTGGCACCGGACACGCGGACAAGGGGCAGATCAGAAAAATGATCTCGATCTTGCTTCCTGGCGCGGATATTTCCGGCGAGGATGCCGCAGATGCGCTGGCAATCGCCGTAACCCACGCGCACCACCGCATCGCACACGATCTCGGCCGCATGGTGGCGTCATGATTGCCAAGCTCAAGGGGTTGATCGAGGCGTATGGCGACGACTGGGTCATTGTTGATGTCAACGGCGTCGGATATCTGGTGACCTGTTCGACCCGAACACTGGCTGCCCTGCCGCCGATTGGCGAAGCGACTGCGATTGCGACGGAGACATTCGTGCGCGAGGACCAGTTGCGCCTGTTCGGCTTTGCCACTGACGCAGAACGCGACTGGTTCAAGCTGCTGATGACCGTGCAGGGGATCGGGGCCAAGGTCGCGCTCGCGATCCTCTCGACACTCACGCCATCCGACCTCGCGTCGGCCATCGCTGTGCAGGACAAGGCGATGGTGTCGCGCAGTCCTGGCGTCGGGCCCAAAGTGGCGCTTCGCATCGTCAACGAATTAAAGGACAAGGTGCCGGCCTTTTCCGGCGGCGAGGAGCTGGCCGGCGTGACGGCAACTGCTGCAGGGTCGCCTGCATCAGACGCCGTCTCGGCACTGGTCAATCTCGGCTACCAGCTGACCCACGCCAGCGCGGCGGTGGCCCGCGCGGTCCAGGCCGAGGGCGAGGG
>JAJFGZ010000072.1 GCA_021775855.1 Hyphomicrobiales bacterium | reverse complement strand
CGATGCCAATGCGGCCCCTTCCGCGACGCCGGGGCACCCCACTTCGCGCAAGACAATCTCAGATGGGTTCTTGAGGCGGGGAGCCTCCGCATTCAGTTCATCAACGGAGAAGAAACGCGCCGGCGCACCAACATGATCGGCGAGCGCATGCATCGCGGTCTCATCAGCCTTGAGATCCAGCGACCCCACGATAGCGATAGCGCCTGGCACAAGATTGTGTTCTGCAAGCGTTTTCACAACGAGTTCTATGAGTTCGCCGGGTTCACAACCGCGCTCGCAGCCAACCCCGAGAGCGAGGCGTTTCGGGTGGTAGATGAGTTTTGATGGCGATCCCTGCTCAATATTATGGGTGACCACCAATTCAATTTCACCGTCTTTGGCCATTGGCAGCCGCGACTGTTCCACCCAGGGGGCGTCCCCTATAATCCGCGCGTGCGCGCCGGCAAGCAACGACGCCATTACGTCTTTGGCATGCTCAGGGTTGGCGAGCACCCAGCCCTGTGGCGGCGCGTCGAGCGCCACGCCGAAGCGCACATCGCCGCCTGTGGTGATCGCCGGCAGTACGCCAAGCGCGTCGGCAACCTCTCGAGCCAGCGCGTTCGCGCCGTGGTGCCCGCCGAGCAGCGGCACGACGGCGCTGCCGTCTTCGGCAACCGCGATGACCGGCGGTTCTTCCTGCTTATCAGCGAGAAGGCTCCCGAGTGCGCGGATCAAAATTCCTGAAGCACATAGACCAACGATCGGAGTTCCCGCCTCAAACAGTTCGGCGAGATGCGACATGGTTTTTTCAAAAGTCACGTCACATTCAGTCACCCGGCCTTTTAGCCCATGGATAGAAGCATGTGGCAACGCCCCCTCGAGAACCCGTGCTGTCGCAAGACCTGACGGTCCGAGCACGACAATTGCAGTTGGCGTGCTCATGACAAATCCTTCCGACGCACCAGGATGGTAGAGAAATACGGGGTCTCGTTTTCTCCGACATCTTCAAGCGGGGTCACCCGCTCGTCCCCCCCAGTAGCGTTTTCAAGCACCACGGCATGATCCGCCAATCCGGCCTCGCGGAGCGCGGTGCGAACTTTATCGAAATGATGCCCGACCTTGATGATTGCAGCCATATCGGCCCCCGATATTGCTGTTTTCAAGGCATCTGCATCGAGCGTTGCCGGCACAACACTCAAGATTTCATTACGCCCGCCAAGGGGAATATGGGTTCGCGCGGCGCAGGCCGACAGCGATGTGATGCCGGGTACGATTTCAATCGCGCGATCGGCCCCGAGCCGCGCCGCCAGATACATGAAACTGGCATAAAAAAGCGGGTCGCCGACACAGAGATACGCAACCGACCGTCCTGCTTCCAGGTGACCGGATATGATACCAGCCGCGTTATCATAGGCGTCGCGCGCGGGTCCGCGTTCCACTTTCATTGGGAGAAGGACGGCAAATTCCTGTCGCCCCTCCGGGATCACGTCAGCGGCGATTGCGCGAGCCATGCTCGCGCCGGATGCGTTCACCGGGTATGCCAATATATCTGCAGTGCGGATTACGTCGCAGGCTTTGAGCGTCAGAAGCTGTGGATCACCGGGCCCCACCCCAACGCCATACAGGGTCCCCGGACTAGTCATCACGTCATTTCCTTCAACGCGCGCCACTGCATCACAGCCAGTCGCGGGCGCATGACACGGTGCGCACCCAGCGGCTCCACGCGGGAAATATCAATGCGCACAAGCTCGCCGCCATGGGCCGCTTGGCGAGCAATTAACGCGGCTTCGCCCTCCAGCGTCACGGCATTCGCGACCAGCCGCCCGCCCGGCAAAAGCGCCTCCCAGCAGGTCTTGAAAACGCTATTGTCTGCCACTGCGCCGCCGAGAAAAATCGCGTGCGGGGCTTCTTGGGTTCCAAACGTTTGGGTAACGTCACCCGCGACCACTTCCAACCCCGGCACACCTAGCGCCGTGGCATTTTCGGAAATCATCTTGAGGCGCGTTTGGTTTTTCTCGAATGCAACTGCCCGCGTGCCTGTTGCAGCCCGCATCCATTCGATCGCAACCGAGCCGCAGCCTGCGCCTACGTCCCATAGCAAGGCGCCAGGGACCGGACAGAGCGCGGCAAGCGTCACCGCGCGCACTTCCTTCTTAGTGAGCTGGCCGTCATGGATAAACGCATCATCCGACAGGCCGGGGGTCCGCGGCAGGACCGTAGCTCCCGGTTCGGCGATACATTCAACCCCGATCGTGTTTAGGTCTGCAAAACCCTGCGCTCCGCACTCAGCCGCAATCAAGTCCACGCGGCGTTCATCGGGTCCCCCTAAATGCTCAAGAACGGAGAGTTTACTCGTGCCAAACCCGCGTGCGCTTAAAAGCGCGGCCACCTCACCGGGAGCCTGTCCATCCGCCGTCAGGGCAATAATCCTTGCACCCGGCTGGATAAATGTCTGAAGCAGGGATACCGGCCGCCCGTGCAGCGAGACGGTCTCCACGTCCTGAAGCGCCCACCCCAACCGGGCAGCGGCCAACGAGAAGGCGGACGGGGCCGGGATAATCGTCATCTCATCCACAGGAACCATCCGCGCGAGCGTGGCGCCAATGCCGAAATGCATCGGATCACCGGTCGCGAGGACGACCACGTTCCTGCCCTTCCAGGCGTTTATCCGGGTCAACATCACGTCAAGCGGCGAGGTCCAGAAATGGATTTCCTTGTTGCCAAAATCTTCGCGCTCCAGGATGCGCCGGGATCCGACAATAATATCTGCCGCGCCGATCAGGTCGCGGTGCCTGGCAGGCAGGCGTTCGACACCATCGTCGCCAACGCCGATAATGGTGAGCCAGGGTGTCATTCCTTTGCCCGAAGCGCAATTGCGTTGGTGGCTGCTGCGGCCATCGCCGAGCCGCCGCGCCGCCCGAGCAACGTGAGATAGGGAATTCCGCGCGCGTTCCGCGCCAGTTCATCCTTCGATTCCGCCGCGCCGACAAACCCAACCGGCGTTGCAATAATTGCTGCTGGTCTGGCTCCGCCATCATCCAGCGATTCCAGCAGGGCAAACAGCGTCGTCGGGGCATTCCCAATCACGATCACCGCGCCCTCGGGCTCCCAGAGTTGCACGGCGGCGGCGGACCGCGTCGTGTTCAGCGACCTGGCGAGCGAGGGCGTGCGTTCATCATTGAGTGTGCAGATGACCTGGTTTTGCGCAGGCAGAAACGCCCGGTTGATCGCCGCCGCCACGGCCTCGCAATCGGCAATGACCGGCGCACCGGATTTAAGCGCGGTGCGGGCGCTGTCCACGACATCGGGATCGAAACGCAGGTCGCCCGATATATCCGTCATCCCGCAGGCATGGATCATGCGCACGGCAACCGGCTCGATCGCTGCAAGCAGAGCCGACAGATCGGCCTCCGCGCGCACGATTGCAAAGGACGCGTCGTAGATCGCCTGTGGGTCTTTCAAATAATCCAATGTGGTTGCTTGCACCCCCTATTTGAGGGTCTTCGGCCCAAGCGGATGATCCGCATGGGGGTACGGGTGATGGGCGTGATCGTGACCGTTCCCATGGGAATGATCATCGTCGTGATCATGGCTATGCGCGGCGCCTGTCCCGATCCCCTCGACGTGATGGTGGTGGCTTTCCTGGGCGAGACCGACCTGGTCCTCAAAACCGAGCACCTGGGTCCGGTATTTACACCCACCGCAATTCATCGCGGTATCTCCGGTGAGGATTTGCTCCACCCGTTCCTTAAAGGTTTCAATGACTTGTGGGTGATCGTTCAAGTAAGAAGCCTTAATGAATTCGATGCCAGGATAGCGCGCGGCGACCCGGTCGGTATGCTCGTAAATTCGATCCACAAGAATGCCGGTGAACAGGAAATAGGGGAAAACGATGATACGTTTGAAGCCGAGTTTGGCAACGTGTTCCAGCCCCGGCTCGACGAGCGGGAAGGTGACGCCGGAATAAACCGTCTCGCCCCAACCAAAGCCAAAGCCTTCCCACAGGAGCCGCATCACCTTAGCGACATTGCCGTTGGCATCGGGGTCCGACGCCCCACGCCCAACAACCACCAGCAAGGTCTCGTCCAGCGGAACATCGTCGCCGGCGGCGTCCAGGGATTGCTGGATGCGTGCACCCGCCGCGTGCATCACCTTGGGATCGATCCCGAGATCCTTGCCAAGCTCGATCGTGACGTCATCATTCTGTGCGGCGTAGGTGTTGAGCACGGACGGAATATCGTTCTTCACATGTCCCGCTGCGAACAGCATGCCGGGGACCGCGAGGATGCGCGTGACGCCCTGATCTCGAAGCTTGTCGAGGCCTTCGCGGATAATCGGTGTTGCGAATTCCAGATAACCGTATTCGACCGGCATATCCGGCATGAGTTTGCGGAGGCCCTTGGCCACTTGCGCGAATTCTGTAACCGCGCCCCCGTCGCGGCTGCCATGGCCGCACACCATCACGCCAATTTTTTCGCTCATAGTCTGATGCCGGACGGCGTCAGCGCCGAACAATATTTCAGAATGCGGTTTGTCATTCAGACCTCCTGTTGGGTGCGACAGCACCGCAGAAATTGTTCATCAGGAGGCACCGGCCCACGTCTGGTGGGGCCGGCTCAAGAATGCAGCTCCGGCGTTGGCCCCTGAATTGGGTCAGCCGCACCGGAATAGCTTTCAGTCCCTGAATGGAACGCTGCTGTGTTGTCTGTTTCGGTTTCTACCTTACCTGTAAGTCCGTGTCAGTAATATTTGCAGGGCAAGTGATTTTGCCCCCGCCTGATATTCTCGGGTCTCTCATCGATACCCCGGAATAAGTCCGGCGTGACGACTATGTCTGAAACCAACTCCTAGAATTCGATCCCTACTTGCGCCTTCACGCCGTCCCGGAAAGGGTGTTTGATCTGCGTCATCTCCGTCACCAGATCGGCAATTTCGATCAACTCGTCCTTGGCGTTACGTCCGGTTATGACGACGTGGGTCATGTCCGGCTTACCTGTCAAAACATCGACAATTTCCTGCAGCGGGAGATAGTCGTAGCGCAGCACAATGTTCAGCTCGTCCAGCAGAATAAGATTGAAGGACGGATCGGCGATCATTTTTTTAGCTTCGTCCCAGGCGGCCCTGGCGGCAGCGATATCGCGCTGGCGGTCCTGGGTCTCCCAGGTAAATCCCTCCCCCATGGTCTTGAAAGTAACCTGATCCTCGAATTTCATCAGAACATCGCGCTCGCCGGTCTCCCAAGCGCCCTTTACAAACTGCACGACGCCGACTTTGTGGCCGTGGCCGAGTGAACGGAACACAAGCCCGAAGGCGGCCGTCGATTTGCCCTTGCCCTTGCCCGTATGGACGATGACAAGACCTTTTTCCCTGGTCTTGGTGGCCAGGATCTTGCTGCGCGCCTGTTTTTTCTTGCGCATCTTGTCGGCGTGCCGCTCATCCAGTTCGGCTTCGGTCATGTCCGATTTCTTCTTTGGCGTGTCGCTCATTGTGCTGCCTCCGTGAGTTCGGTTTCCTGCTTGCCGGCGATCGCCGCCAGTTCGTGGTGGACGGAATTTGAGCGTGGCACCCACAAATCCCGGCTCAAGGCTTCCATGAACTTCTCCGCCATTTCCTGTAAACCCGGTTCGTTATTCTCCGCGATAAAGGCGCGCACGTCTTCGTCACCGATAAACGCATCATACGCCAGTTGGAAATGATGGTCGCGCACCGCGCCCGTTGTCGCTGCAAATGCGAACATATAATCGACCGTCGCGACAATTTCGAACGCGCCTTTATAGCCGTGCCGCATCACACCTGAAATCCATTTTGGGTTGACCACCCGGCTGCGTACCACCCGCCCGATTTCTTCTTCCAGCGTGCGAATGACAGGGCGTTCGGGGCGTGAATGATCGTTATGATAGACGGTCGGCCGGGCACCTGAGACGTGTTCGATAGCCGCCGTCATGCCACCCTCGAACTGATAGTAATCATCCGAGTCGAGCAGATCGTGTTCACGGTTATCCTGGTTCTGGACCACCGCCTCGATATGCTTCAACCGGAGCGTGAACGTGTCCTTGCGCTCTTCTCCCTCAACCCCCTTGCCGTACGCGTATCCGCCCCAGCCAATATAACTTTCGCCGAGATCGCCGGCGCTATCCCAGAGCTGTTCGTCGATCAGGGCCTGAAGCCCTGCGCCATAGGCCCCCGGTTTCGAGCCAAAAATGCGCATCCCCGCAACGTGCCGGGCCTGGGCTTCGGATATCCCCTGGGCATGGGCTTCGGCAATATCTTCGTTCATACGCGCTGCGATCGGGTTGTCGCCTGGCTCCTCATCCAGCGCACCAACAGCGCGAATGGCACTATCGAATAATTCAATCTGCGCCGGGAAGGCGTCGCGGAAAAAGCCGGAAATACGCAGCGTGACATCGACGCGCGGGCGGGCGAGTTTGGCAAAGGGGATGATTTTATACCCGGTCACCCGCCAGCTTGACGTGTCCCAAACGGGTTTTGCGCCGATCAGCGCCAGGGCCTGGGCAATATCATCTCCGCCGGTGCGCATATTGGAGGTGCCCCATGCGGTGAGACCAAATGTTTTCGGCCAGCGGCCATGGTCCTGCAAATGTCGCTCGATCAGCAATTCGGCGGATTTGCGCCCCAATTCCCACGCCGCTGGTGTCGGGATCGCCCGGCTATCGACGG
The DNA here is from genome assembly GCA_021775855.1 of Hyphomicrobiales bacterium. Taxonomy (GTDB): domain Bacteria; phylum Pseudomonadota; class Alphaproteobacteria; order Rhizobiales; family NORP267; genus NORP267. The sequence goes on along the minus strand of JAJFGZ010000072.1, from coordinate 45,672 downwards.
AATAGAAATTCCGTCCCGTGGGGAGCACATCGAGGCGCCCCCGGGTCGGCGCGCCGGACGGGCCTGGCGGCACAAACCGTCCCGCCAAGCCTGCCATGCAGGACGAGATTTCGTTGACCGCCGATTGCGCAAGGTTTGGCCGGATAATGCTGGTGATCTCATCCAGAACCGCGTTCGTCGATGCCCAATCCGCATCGCGCGATATTTCGCCTGATACCAACGCGCTTGCCAGCATTTCGAGACGCTCGATAGTATCGCCGTTGGTCCGCCAAAGATCATTGGAAATTTCAGCAAGATTTTGCGGTTTCGCGCCGGACCAAAGCGTCCCCATCTTGCAATCGAGGGGATCGAATTCGCCCAACTCCAGATCACTCGCCAACGCCCGGATCAGCGACGCATCGCCCTCCCGGCCCTGTCCGCGAGGGACACGTGTAAGTGCCACCAGCAGGTCCGTCTCCAATCGCCCTTCCGGGGCCTGACCCAGAATATGCAATCCGTCGCGGATCTGCGCTTCCTTCAATTCACAAATATAGGTATCGAGTTTTTGCAGGGCGCTTGTTTCGTCGTCGGATTCGGAGATACCGGAATCTTCGTCCAGCCCGCCGGACTGGACCAGGTCCAGAATGTTCTTGCGCAGCAGTGCAGATCGCCGCGGGTCGAGGCCCGATGCGAGATAATATTCATCGATCAACGCTTCGAGGTCTTTGAGCGGCCCGTAACTCTCGGCCCGCGTCAGGGGCGGGGTCAGGTGATCGACGATGACGGCGGAAGTGCGCCGTTTGGCCTGGGTCCCCTCGCCCGGATCGTTGACGATAAAGGGATAAATATTCGGCAGCGCCCCAAGGGTGGCTTCCGGGTAACAGGTATTAGAGAGCGCCAGCGCCTTGCCCGGCAGCCATTCCAGATTGCCGTGTTTACCGTTATGCAACACGGCGGCGGTGCCGAACACCTCACGCAGCCAGATATAGAAGGCAAAATAACCGTGCGGCGGAACAAGCGCCGGGTCGTGATACGTCCCGGCGGGGTCGATATTGTAGCCGCGCGCCGGTTGTACCGCGACCACCACGTTGCCGTAGATTTGCACCGCCAGATGAAACGCGCCGTCGCGCACAAACGGGTCATCTTCGGGCGCACCCCAACGCGCCACAACTTCATCGCGCAGGGTACCCGGTAGATTTTCAAAATGATCGCGATATTCGGTCAGTGAAAGTTTTGCATCGGATTTCGAGCGCGAAATATCCTTGGCGTTGGTTGGGCCTTCGAGCAGCGTATGGATAAGTGAGGTCCCGTCCCCCGGAAATCTGCTGACAGTGTATCCTTCGCCCTCAAGCGCCCGGAGCAATCCAATCGTACTCGCAGGCGTATCGTACCCGACCCCATTGCCGATGCATCCGTCCTTATTCGGGTAATTGGCGAGGATCAGCGCGACCCGGCGGTTCTCCGGCGGGGTTTCCCGCAGCCGCACCCAATTGGCGGCGAGATCGGCGACAAACACGATCCGGTCGCGGTCGGCTTCGTAAGTGACGATACTGGTTTGCGTACCTTCGTGGCGGCGCGCATCGGATTTGAACGAGACCGCGCGGGTTAAAATCCGCCCGTCCAATTCGGGCAGCACAACATTCATAGCCAGATCGCGGGCATTCAGCCCTTGTGCATTGTCCAGCCAGGCATCCCGGCTGGAGCCGGCAAATACCATCTGCAGCACCGGGCATTCGGCGCCGGAAAACGGCGTATCGCTTCCCTCCCCGTCGAATGCGGCGACCGCGAAACTCGTCGCGTTCAGGACAATCGACGGCGAAGCATCGTCAAACAGTTCGCGGACGGTCGCCGCCGAAATATCGTCTTTCAGGCTCGTGACAAAAATCGGCAGGGGATTGATGTTGCGCTCCCCAAGCGCCGCGATTATGGCGTCCACCGGCGCGGTGTTGGCCCCCTCGATCAGCGCGCGGTAAAAGGTGATCGCGGCAACGGGCTGATCAGCGCGCCACTGGCTTTTGATGTCGGCAAGTGAGGGGGCCATCATGCCCGGCCAGTACAGCCCGGATTTCAACAATGGTTTTGCAGCAGACGGAACCTCGCCCAGACCAATCAGGTGCGCGCAGGCCCTTAAGAACCCGTCCATATTGTCCGGACCGCCCTGGGTCAGATAATCCCACAGCGTCAGGACGTGGTTTTTCGGCAGGGTCGAGTGTGCGATCAGTTCGGCGTCCGGCCTGGCATCACCGGGCAACACAGCAAGCTTGATGTCGTATTCGCGGGCAAAGGACTCGATCTGCTCCAACCCGTAAGGCCAATAGGCCTTGCCGCCGAGCAGCCGCAGGACAATCAGCTTGGCGCCAGCCAACGTTTTTTCGATATACAGATCGACAGAGTAATTGTGGGTGAGCGCCATGAAATTGGCGAGACGCAGCGACGGGCCGTCGCCAATTGAGTCTTGGGCCCGGGCCAGTGCGGCGAGTTCAGAATCAGCAGCCGAAATGACAACAATGTCGCCCGGCTCCTGCGCCAGGTCGACGGGCTCAATCGCGTCGCCGATGACGCCAGACTGGGTGGCAAGAATATGCATGGACGCTACCCCTCCAGCGCGGCGCGGATGGCGGTCTGGTTCAACCCTTTCTCACCGATAACGACAAGCGACGTGTTGCGCGCTTCGCCTGCTCCCCATGGCCGGTCGAAATAGCTCTCGATGCGCGGTCCCACCGCCTGCACCACAAGGCGGGCGTCGGCACCTTCCACATCGAGAAACCCCTTGAGCCGCAGGATATTGTGTTCGGTTATCAGGTCTTTCAGGCCATCCAGAAACAGTTCCCGTTTGGCAATGGATTTCGGGGTGACCACAAAACTCTCGAAATCATCATGGTCGTGATCGTCTTCGCCGTTTTGCTCGTGGTGGGATTTGCGTTGTTCCATATCGTCCTCGGCGGACGCCGCAAGACCGAGCAGGATGTCTGTCGGGACGTCGCCGTGGCTGGCCCGCAGCATGGCGACACCGTCGCGCGCTTCGTGCTTTAGCCCGGTCTCCACCTTGTCAAGCGCTGCGCCAGAAAGGAGGTCCGCCTTGTTCAACACGATCATATCGGCGCACGCGATCTGGTCTTCAAAAAGCTCCTCCAGCGGGCTCTCGTGATCGAGCGCTTCATCGGCTTGGCGCTGGGTCTGGACCGCGTGTTCGTCATGGGCGAATCGGCCATCGGCAACAGCCGCGCTATCGATCACCGTAACCACACCATCAACCGTCACCCGGCGGCGGATTTCCGGCCAGTTGAATGCCCTGACGAGCGGCTGCGGAAGCGCCAGCCCCGATGTTTCAATCACGATGTGATCCGGCGGCGTCTCGCGGTCCAATAATTGTGACATGGTCGGGATGAAATCATCCGCCACCGTGCAACAGATGCACCCATTGGCAAGTTCGACAATGTCGTCCTCGCCGCAAACACTTTGCCCGCACCCTTTCAATACCTGCCCGTCGATGCCCACATCGCCGAATTCATTGATAATCAGGGCAATACGCCGACCGTTGGCATTTTCAAGCAGTTTGCGGATGAGCGTGGTTTTTCCCGCGCCAAGAAACCCGGTAATTACGGTCGCGGAGATTTTTGATGATGCCAATGTCATATCGTCAGGCCTTTTCCATTGAACCGGGACGGTTCAGCCACCAGCCCATCGATACCCCGAGGACAATCCAGTACAATGCCAACATGGCAAGCGTATTGGCCACGAAATCGGCCGCAAGGATCGCCGGAACCGCACTCTCAAGCGTTGGTGGATGCGGCGCGCCAACCACATTGGGGATGACCAGCAAAATAATGCCGAGCGCCTTCAACGCGATGTTCGCCTGAAACACGATCAATGCAATCCCGCCAGCGGTGGCGAGGACAGTTCCAAACCACCAGCCCTGGCGCGCGACGAGGTCCGCCGCGGGCATACCGGGTAATTCGGGTGCCAGTCCGGTCGCCGGTGCGAGCGCAAAAACAATGAACCCGGCCAGCCCCCACAAAACACCATTTTGGGTCGTGATGGCCTGTCCCGAAAGCATAACGGTTGCCGCCAGCAAAAACGCAAAACCGACGCCCATAACGAGGTTGGTGAGCAACGTGTAGGCTGTACGCTCAAGCCCATCCTCAGGCGCCCAGGTCTCATCGGTATCGGCATTCACATGAGTTGCGTGTTCAGCCTGGCTGTGGCCGTGCTCCGCAGCAGTGCCGTTCTGATTTTCATAAACCTCTGCGGCAAGAATCAGCGGTGTCACCCGCCAAATCTGAAACGCACCTGCAGCCGCTCCCGCCAGCATCCCTGCGATGACGGCAGCGAGTAATACCCGCATTATCATGGTGAATCCCTAGTGGCAGGGGACAGTGATAGCGTGCCGGGTATCGTGAGCCGCGTTATGCATGATATCGGAATTCGCGAATGCAATGCCGAAAAGCATGAACGTACCAAGCAGCAACGCAACGACACCTGTGATCATGCGTTCTTGTGCGCTCAGCGAGACAACTGGAAAACTGGCTTCTTTTGTGTGCATGTCTGCACCTCCCGTGCTGGTTATAAAATACCACGGAAAAGAACATCATTGCTCCATCCGCCGGTGGCAGGTCTCCTGGCTCGCGGGTCTTCGAATGTGCACGCCTTCCCGGAAGGTTCAAGCCTCCAGTGGCATTGTGTGCAAACTCTCTCCACTAACAGTTGCGGGGGCAGCCACGGTTTTGGTCCCTGATGGGTACGCCTCACCGTGTTCCCTCTTAACGTCCCCTTCGCCGACTCGACTAAGGGGAACCACCAACAAAAATGTGACATTTTCGCTGCCCCCGGTCAACAAGGATCAGGTACGCGCCTGTCAGTTTTTTGGCTCTACAGCAATCGGGCCTGTATTGACTGCCACCCCTGAAATTGGGGGAAGATGCCCGCCCAGGTAGGCATTTACTTCAGAGCAAACCGGTCGGCGATAAATTCGGCAATCGGTATGGCCGAGGTCGCTGCCGGCGACGGTGCGTTGCAGACATGTATCGTCCGTTTCGTCTCTTTGATCAGGAAATCCTGGACCAGGGAACCGTCACGTAGAACGGCCTGCGCCCGGATACCGGCGGGGTACGGCTCAAGGTCGTCGAGTGTCAATGACGGACAATATTTCTGGCAAAGCTTGAGATACCCTGCCTTGCTCATTGAGTTTCGAAATTCACCGACACCGTGCCGCCAGTTCCGGCGCACGGTTGCCCAGAAACCGGGAAACCGGATCATATCGGCAACGTCGCCCGGATCGATCTGAAATTTCCCGTATCCCTCCCGGGCAAAGCCAAGAACGGCGTTCGGACCCACTGTAACCGACCCGTCGATCATCCGGGTGAGGTGGACACCAAGGAACGGCAAGGCCGGATCGGGGATCGGGTAAATCAGATGCTTGACGATATTGTTGTGCCGCGCATTCAGGCGATAATATTCTCCCCGAAACGGGATGATCCGGAAATCGATATCGAGCCCTGCCAACCGGGCAACGCGATCAGCCTGCAGGCCTGCACAGACCACCAGATGTTTAGCGGTCAGCGTCTCATTCGGTGTGATCACCTCGACACCGTCATCCTTTTCGACAATGCCCGTCAATTTTATGTTCGTTCGAACTTTTCCGCCAAATTCCGTGATGACCCTCGCCATGGCCCGGCTCATCGCGACATAATCCACGATACCGGTCGTCTTGACGAGAAGAGCCCCTACCCCGGCAATATTGGGTTCCCGCTCTTTCAATTGCGCCTGGTCGAGGCGTTCAGGATCGAGACCATTTTCCCTGCAACGATCGTACAACGCCTCCATGCGCTGCAGTTCCGCCGCATCGGTCGCGACAAGTAATTTGCCGCATTGTTCGAAGGCAATATTGTGGTCGCTGCAAAACCGGATAGTGGCATCCACGCCGCGTTTGCAAAAATCGGCTTTCATGCTGCCGGGGGCATAATAAACCCCGGCGTGAATAACCCCGCTGTTGCGCCCGGTTTGATGGCGCGCGATATCGGGTTCTTTTTCGAGCACCTGGATCGATTTTTGAGGGTGCCGCATGGCAAGCTGCATCGCGGTCGCCAGGCCAACAATGCCCCCGCCAACGACAATAATATCGATCACTGGTTTGGCCAATTTGCCGCCTTGAAATGTGACTCTATTCCTGCGGCAGGTCTGTACCGGACAAACATAGGTCCAGCAATCGAAAACCGGAATAGCACAACACTGGAGACCGACTAAACGATCATAGTGCGGAAGACGTGGCTGACTTCAAGCAGTTCAACCACGTCAATATTCAATCGCCCGGGAGACTTTGCGGATGGCAGCGCCCTTCAATCGGTATCCAGATTTTCACCAAGTCCGGTCCGGCTGTTTTAAATCGGCGGGGCCAATGCAATATCGTTGCCGAAAACGCCACATCCGATGTCCCGTGCGATTAACCCTCGGTTGTCATCGGCAAAGACGGGTCCGCGCTCCATTCGGCCAGCGACTCATCGTATACCGACACCCGCTCATGCCCGAGGCGATGCAATGTGAATGCGGCGGACGTGGCGCCAATGCCAACCCCGCAATAGGCGATGGCCCGGGTTTCCTGACTTTCCATGGCGCCAGCAAACAGCTCACGCAACCGCGTCTCGTCGAGATACCGCATGGTTTGCGGATCCACGATGTCCATGGCGTAGACGTTGATGGCGCCGGGAATGTGCCCCGGACGAGGGTACGGAGCCTCGTCGCCACGAAAAGACTCAGGTGAAAGGGCGTCGATTAGCTGGGTCCCCGGGCTGCCCATCAGCTCAAGGACGTCCTTTGTATGGACAAAAATATCTTCCCTCTTGGTCGCCTGAAACTCGGCCGCGGGATATTTCGCGTCGTTGGCATCCACCGGTGCACCGGCCTGGGTCCAGGCCGTCCAGCCACCATCGAGGATCGCCGCATTGTCGAACCCGTATCCGCGCAACATCCACCATAGGCGCGTCGCCCACATGCTGTTGGCGCGATCATAGAGTACGACCTTTGCGCCTGGGCCGACACCCAGAGCACCCATTGCCCGGGCGAATTTCTCTGCTGATGGCAGCGCAAAAGGAAGCGGGCTACTGGTATCTGAGAGCCCATCCACCAGCAGGTCCGCAAAGACGCTGCCGGGAATATGCCCGCTCTTCCAGACCGCCTCGCCGGAGACAAAAGAGTATGACCCGTCTTCGCCCTGGTCCAGGAGAACCGTGCAGTCGATGACGCGCAACTGCGGATCATCGAGATTTTTTTCAAGCCATTTTGTATCGATCAAAATATCCATTGATTACTTCCTCGTCGTATCGCCCCGTAGAGCCATGAACGTCCTTCAGGCCAAGACGTATGACTCACGCCACGCGACGGGTACTGGCGATATTTGCTCACCCATTGGTCAAAAACGGTCAATTGACCTCCAAACGCCGTCGGCTCAGTTTGCCGGTCCATAAATGACTGAAGGAACCGGCGATGATTTCATCGAAAGAGCGCTATCAAAAGAAACGCCAGGATATCAATGGCCTGTCCATGGCGTATATCGATGAGGGTGAAGGCGATCCCATCGTCTTTCTTCACGGTAATCCCACATCGTCTTATCTGTGGCGAAATATTATTCCCCATGTCGCGAGTATGGGACGCTGCATAGCGCCGGACCTGATTGGTATGGGAGATTCAGACAAACTCCCTGCGAGCGGTCCCGACAGTTACCAGTTTGTTGAACACCGGACCTATCTGGATTCGTTGTTGAATGCCCTTGGTGTTACCAAGAATATTACCTTCGTCCTTCACGACTGGGGCACCGGCCTTGGTTTCGACTGGGCCAATCGGCATCGCGAGGCGGTCAAGGGTATCGCCTATATGGAGGCCATTGTCCGCCCGGCGCAGTGGAATGATTTCGACGACGGTTTCAAATCGTTTCTCGAAGCCGTGCGACCGCCCGCTGATGAAAAAGTCGGCGAGCAACTTATCCTCGAAGACAATGTCTTTATCGAAAAAATATTGCCTCAAGGTACGATCCGCGATCTTACTGAGGCGGAGATGGCGGTTTATCGCCGTCCTTACGAACAGCCCGGTGAGAGCCGCCGCCCGACCCTGACCTGGCCACGTCAAATTGCGATTGAGGGTGATCCGGCGGATGTCGTGGCCATTATTGAAAGTTATAGTAGCTGGTTGTCGCAATCTCAGCTTCCCAAACTCTTCGTCAACGCCGAACCCGGGTTAACCCTCACCGGTGAACGACGCGAATTTTGTCGGGGTTGGCCGAACCAACGGGAAGTGACGGTGCCAGGACGTCACTATATCCAGGAAGACTCGCCCGACCAAATCGGAGCGGCCATCGCTGACTGGATCAAGACGTTGGCGTAGATTCGAAGCGATCCTGCCCAACCCGGAATACCAATGAGAGATTGTTGACCGGCATTTCAATTGTCTGCTCAAGCACCAAGCCGAATTTGGTGGCGCAGGCGGTTACTTCGTCCAGATCCCGCACACCCCAATCGGGGTTTCGCGCCCGCAAGCTATTGTCAAATGCAAGGTTGCTCTCGGCGGTATGGACGCCATTCCGCTTGAATGGCCCGTAGAGAAATAAAAATCCGTCCGGTCTCAATCTCAAACTCGCGCCTTCGATCAGTCCTTCGGTTGCCGCCCAGGGCGCGATATGGACCATATTCGCATTGACCACCGCGTCGAATTTCTCCGGCAATCCGTCGAGCCGACCACCGCGCCTCCAGGCCAACTCTATAACGTCGATCTGGATCCCGTGCCGGACATTGTCGAGCCCTGAATCCTGGCGCCAGGCGTCGATGCTCGAAATATGTTCCGGGCTGATATCCGACGGCCACCAAATGACATTGGTGCAAGCTACCGCCATGCTGACCGCATGCTGACCGGACCCACTGGCAATTTCCAATACGTTGCGCGGCATTGTCCCGAACAAAGGCTTCAGAACTTTCAGGATGGCACCGCTGTTGCGGCGGGTCGCCTGGAAATCAAGACGCTGGTCGATTGATCGGGTCATATGTCAATCTAACGACCGGGATGGTTGGATAATACCCGTAAAAAACAGGCATGATGAGTAAAGTCTTGCCCGTCCCCTCAATTTGCAGCGTTAATTTTACATGGACGATAGTCGGGGACAGGCTACTTGCTAAACCTGCCCGATTTGGGCCCGGCCAACTATGTGTGTCTTATTTATAGACCATCCACCCGCGACGTGGCGTATCGGTTCCAAGGGTGTCAGGGGTAAGGGGGCACCCCACCGCCTGCAAGGCATCGCGGTGTTCGATCGGCATCGCGGATGCGATCGCCTCCTCGTAGGGATGCAACTTTTTGAATCCATCGTGTTCAAGTACACGGTCGATAAATGCCGCCGTTTTGGGCCACAGATTGGTATCAATTTTAAAACCGATAAACTGCTGATTGCGGAAAAACGAAGCTATTGAAATATCGGCAATGGAAATTTCGTCGAAGAAATAGCCGTCCGCCGGCACTTCCCCTTCGAGGTAATCCAGTACTTGTGGGATTTCCTCATTCGTGGCGCGGTCCAGAATTGTCGTGTCCGGTGCTTCATTCCACAACATCGGATTGAGAATTTGGTTGTTGAAGTAATGCACCATCAGCACTTCCTGCATCCGCGTGTCGGCATATTCCTCAAGCCATCGTGCCTGCGCGCGATCTGCTGGCGATTTTGGATATACTGCGGGCGACGGATACCTGTCCTCGAGATATTCACAAACGATGGTGGAGTCTGAAAGCGTAACCTCGTCGTCGATGAGCACGGGAATGCGGCGTACAGGGCTTATTCTTGTAAACTCGTCATTTCCCATAAAGGCTATAATCGGGTCGATTTGATAAGCGATACCCTTGATGTCCATGACCACAAGCGTCTTGCGGACATAGGGCGACAAAAAACTGCCAATAATCTTGACCGGCTTCCCGTTATAACTTTGATCTACATTCATGCAACGCGCTCCTTCGGTTTTGCTGCCTGAGCCCGAAATAGGTTGAGCATAAATGGTAAGCAACTGTTGAAAATTGCGCTATATATGTCCATATTCGGACATATGTCGAACTGGGATGATCGACGCTTCTTTCTCGCTGTCGCACGGGAGGCGTCCGTAAGAAAAGCGTCAAACACATTGGGAGTAAGCCGCTCGACGGTGTTGCGGCGGATCACCGCGCTTGAATCCGAGCTCGGCGTACGGTTGTTCGAGCGGCTGCCGAATGGCTATTTCATGACTTCGGCGGGGGAAGAGATGCTGGTCTCGGCCCGGCGCATTGAGGACGAGGCATTAGCGACCGACCGGCGGCTGGCGGGGCGCGACGAGCGGCTTAGCGGCACCATCCGGATCACCCTGCCGGGCGTGCTGGCGACGCATTTACTGATGCCGGAAATCGTTGCCTTTGGTAAATCCCATCCAGACATAAAGCTTGAAGTGACGTCAACATATTTGGCGGCCAACCTTGCGAAACGAGAGGCCGACGTTGCGATACGGATGTCGAATGATCCGCCGCAGGATTTGGTCGGCCGACGGATCGCAGAAGTTGCCAAGGCGGCCTATGTCAGTGCCGAATTTCTGAAAAATTCCGGTCGCGATGCTGGATCGCCCAAACCGAGCTGGATCAGCTGGTCAAGCGACCCATCGGCCCAGCAATGGATCGAGGACAGCGGGTATCCCGAGGTGCCGATCGGAGCGGTTATTGACGATCCGACCGTTGCTCTCCTGGCCGTAAAAGCCGGCCTGGGCATGGCTATATTGCCGTGTTTCATGGCGGATTTTGAAGACGGAGTTGACCGAATGCCACCTGGCAGGTTGCAGCTTCGCCAGGATTTGTGGATCCTGACCCACCAGGATCTGCGCAAGACCGCGCGCATCCGAAAATTCACCAACCATATGGCAGATGCAATCACCCGTCACCGCGATCTAATCGAGGGAAAATGCAGAGGCTAGGTAATCGGCGACCTGCGTTCGTCAATCACCAGTCCTATAGCGACCAAAAGCGCCAAGGATGTGCGGACCGAATTATTACCGTCGTCAGCATACCGTGAAGGCGGGAATATTCAGTGCCAGTCTGGTGCTGTTTTGGCCCAAGCGGGGTGGGCTTCCATCCCAATAAGCCAGGCCTCGATGGCAGGATAGGCACCCACGGGAACGCGCGAGTTGGGGTTTAGAATCAAGGCCGAGTGGCTGGCGACGGAGAAATCTGCGATCGATATATTATCCCCGAGGAGGAACTTATGGTCCTTCAAATGGCCCTCAAGGACCTTTGCAAAACGATGAAACTCGGTCTCGGATTTGGCAATCAATTCCTCGTCGGGCTCGCCCAGTCCCATCATTGGTTTCACCAGCGTCTCCCAACAAATGCTGCCGATGGCCCGGTTGAAATGGCACGTTTCCCAAAACTGCCAGCGGATGATCTCGGCTTGGCTTCGATTGTCTGTCGGCATGAATTTATCGTCGCCGGCTAGTCCCGCAAGATAATGCATAATCGCATGCGATTCCCACAATACGTAATCCCCGTGGGCCAGCACCGGAACTTTGCCGTTCGGGTTGATTTCCAGATAGGCGTCTGACTGGATTTCGCCGGACGAAAAATCGACCCTTTTAAATTCAGTGCGGTCGGCAAATCCCAGATGATGGATAGCTGCTTCTGCCCGGCGGCAATTTGGTGAAACCGCGGCGGTGTACAATTTCATGTCCATGGAAATTTTTCCCGTGATAAATCGGCTGGACAGATGTAAGCCGAACCCCGAGAACAATCAACCAAAACGTTTAGTATTTACACGATAGCAGAGCACGTGGCCGGTTCGCGTTTTTTCCCGGTGACGGCGCGCAGGCCGGACGCGATATTCTAACTTCCCTCAAGACGAAGCCTAAGCTCCGTTTTCATCACCTTGCCGTAATTATTTTTGGGCAGAGCGGACAGGAAAACATATAATTTTGGCCGCTTGAACCGCGCCATGTTATCCGTGCAAAATTGATCCAGTTCGGCCTCGTGCAATTCTGATCCAGACTTGGCTACGACGAAAGCGACAACATCCTCGCCCCACTCCTCATTGGGGCGGCCAACGACAGAGACTTCAACAACGGAAGGATGATTGAGGAGAACCTCTTCCACTTCGCGCGGGTAGATATTGGTTCCGCCTGATATAATGACGTCTTTTGAGCGGTCGCTCAGCGTGACGAAGCCATCCTCGTCCATCATCCCGACATCACCGGTCCATAGCCACCCGTCCCGGATCGCTTCGCGGGTCGCCTCCTCGTTTCTCCAATATCCCCGCATCACCGGCTCACCGCGTACAACGATATCGCCTTTCTCGTTGGCCGGAAGTGTCGCGCCATCCTTGTCGACAATCTGGACCTCGACACAGGATTGCGCCAAACCAACCGAGCCAACACGTTCCCGCCAGCGCGGATGTGACCGGTCTGCGACAAGATCGCGGGACAGCGCGGTAATTGTCATCGGGCATTCACCCTGGCCGTAAATCTGGACGAGGCGCGGCCCGAACACATCCACCCCTTCTTCGATGTCGGCAAGATACATCGGGCCGCCGCCATAGACGATGGTTCTCAAACCCTCTCCGTCGGATTTTTCCGCACGAGCCTGCACGACAAGGCGCCGCACCATTGTTGGCGCTGCAAACATCGAAATTCCGCCGATCGTGCGCCCCAGTTCAAGGATTTCGGAGGGATTGAATCCGCTGCTTTCGGGGATGACATGCTTTGCACCGCGAAGCACGTGCATGAAGTTATAGGTTCCCGCACCGTGCGACATGGGGGCGGCGTAAAGCGCCGCATCGCTCGCATATACCTCGTCAACATCGACGAAATAACAGAAGGTCATTGTATGGAGGTTGCCGTTCGACAGCATCACACCTTTGGGTCGGCCTGTGGTTCCGGAGGTATAAAACAGCCATGCCAGATCGTCGTAACTGCGCTCCAGTGGTTCGACCATGGGAGCATGATTTCGCAGGTCGGCGAACCCCGGATCATCCACCGATATTGTCTGGCAGGGTTCCACCAATCCGGCAGTCAGGGGTTGCATCGCCGATAGCTGATTGGCAGACGTAAAAACTACTTTTGCGCCGGCATTGTCGGCAATCCAGCAGGCTTCCTTTGGGTGAAGTTTGTAATTGATCGGAACGGCCACCGCGCCGGCGAACCAGACTGCGTAAAGCACTTCCAGATACTCGGTCCGGTTCGCCATGAACAGGGCGACCCGGTCGCCTGGTTCGATGCCATGCCGGTCAACCAGCCCGGTCGCCAATCGCGCAGCGGCCTCTGCAAATCCGGAATAAGTCGCAACCACATTCGTGCCCCGCAAAAGCGCCGGAGCATCAGGGCATCGGCGCGCGGTGCGGCAAAGCCATTTCGCGAGGTTCATGTTGGATAGTCACCGGATTAACTGCAGAAGCTTGTCCTGCTACTGCAACACCGCTGCAACCGAAACACAAGTATTGTTCGGTCTTATCAACTTCTGACTTGTCCCAGCATAGACATATATTCAAGCGCGGTCGCCGACTCAGTCAGGGCATGTTGACGGGCAGCGCCTCGTCGTTACCCCATTCGTTCATCGAGCCATCGTAAATGGACACATTCTCGTAACCCATCAAGGCCAATGTGAAAGTATCGAGGCTCGCATTAATGCCCCCGCCGCAATAGGTCACAATTTGCTTGGCCTTTTGGACACCCGCACCTTCAAAAATTTTCTGAAGCTCGTCGGCGGACAAGTAAATCCCGGTATCCGGATCGTGCACTGTGCCCGACGGAATATTGATACTGCCGGGGATGTGCCCACGCCGGCCAAACACCAGCTGGTCATTGCTTCCATCGTAGACCGACGGGGTAAGTGCGTGAATGATCAGCGTGTCGTCATCATCAATTGAATCCCGGACGCGGTTCTTGTCGATGAAAATGTCGGCGCGTGGGTTGGTGCCCAGATCTCCAGCCGGATAGTTTGACGGCGCGGTCGAGACCGGGCGTCGTTCAGCAACCCACTTTATAAGTCCACCGTCGAGGATGGAGGCATTGTCGAACCCGATTGATCGGAGGGAGCACCACACCCGGGTAGCCCACATTGCACCGGTCGAGCTGTATAACACGACCTTGCTGCCTTCGGTGATGCCCGCGCGCCTGAAGGTATCGACGAGTTGCTCGACGGGGGCGAGCATCATTGGTATTTCCGTAGACCGGTCCGTCAGGTCATTGGGGACATCTATGAAACCCGCGCCGGGGATATGTTTTTCTTCGTACATAGCCCTTGCTGGTTGTGGCGAGAGCGGAAACTTCTTCCGCCGTGACTCATCGGGGTTTGGCCCGGGCTGCGCGGCGCAATCGTATATCCGCAGGTTCGGATCGTCGAGATTTCCCGCAAGCCAATCGGTAGAGACCAAGAACTCAGGGTTTCTGTAATTCATCGGATTGTTGCTCTTCGTAATTTCACTATTTATCTCTGAATGTATTCCAAGGCCTGGTTTCAGAATCCATCAGAAAATGATCTGATAGGCCAAAACCAGACATGCACCTATTCCGATGAACCAGGCGATCGTCCTTATAAAAGGCAATTTCACGGTATAAAAAACGCCGTGAATCAAGCGGACCCAGAAATACGTCGCGCAGGCGGCTGCCGTGATTTCATTGCCGGTCCCGGTTACCACCACAGCGAGCGCGAGCGGACCAAAAACGACCAGGTTTTCAACCGCGTTCATGTGAGCGCGGTAGGCCCGGTGCGCCCAATCGATGTCGAAGGGGTCGTCGCCCGGCAGGGGATCTGCCGCGAGGCGCCAGAAGCCAATTTGGGGTATGGTTCTTGACAACCTTTCGTAGGCATAGGGCAACCACAAAACGGCCGAGAACGCAGCGTTCAGCGTCAGCCAAAAAATCTCAGCGGGGATAGCAGGGTCCATCCAATTTTCCTTCTTGTCTTGCACAGAATCTCATTAATCGGTCGACTGACCGGCAGCCAATTCCTTTTCTCAAATTGCTGGAACAGACCTTGGACTGGCCGGGTATATTTAACTCCTGCGATTTTGCATAAAAATGTTGAAGATTGCTCTTTATCTGTGCAAAAATGCATCAATGACAGAATGGGATGACTTCCGTTTCTTCCTGGCCATCGCTCGAGAAACGTCGATCAAGAAGGCCGCAAACGTTCTCGGTGTGAACCGGTCGACCGTGTTGCGTCGCATCGTCAGATTTGAGGAGGAACAGGGCGTTCGGCTATTCGAGCGCATGCCAACTGGCTATTTCACCACCCCGGCGGGGGATGAAATGATGAAATTCGCAGAAAAAATTGAAGCGGTGACCAATGATGTTGGACGTCAAATTGCGGGCCGTGACACACAGCTGAGCGGCACAATCCGGATATCCCTCTCTGGAGTGCTGGCAACCTATTTGTTGATTCCAGCCTTTGCCAAATTCTCGCGATCAAATCCGGATATCGAACTGCAAATCCTGGATACGTACGAGATCCCTGATCTCGCCAGGCGCGAAGCAGACATTGCTATTCATATTTCGAATGACCCGCCCGATGGCCTTGTTGGCCGGCGCGTCGTGAAGGTGGCAAGGGCTGCCTATACCGGCGCAGACAATCTTGACCGGGCGCTGGGACAAATTGTCGAGCCCACCGGACACCAACCCCACAACGACTGGATCGGCTGGTCCACCGACCCTTCATCCCTGCAGTGGGTTGAAGACAGCGATTTCCCCGATCAGCGGGTCAGGAACATCATTACAGACCCGTTTGCCACGGTGAAAGCACTTGAAGCCGGTATGGGGATGTCTATCCTTCCCTGCTATTTGGGGGATAGCGAACCGGGGCTCCGCCGGATTCCAAAAGGCAACGTGCAATGGACCACGGATTTATGGGTATTGACCCACAGGGATTTGCGCAACACCGCGCGGATCCGCAAAATGACCCAATGTATTACCGAAACCCTGATCAGCAAACGCGACCTGGTGGAGGGTCGCCGCGAGATACCCTGACTTCTTCTCCACCTAAAGGAGAACCACGGTGAAGATGGGCTCGTAAATCGTCCACCCATTCCGAAATGGTATACCAACAGATCGCCGATTGAGATCGAGAATAAGGTTCTTTCCCTTCGCAGCCAATATCATCTCGGAGCGATACGCATCGTTAGGGATCTGGAGCGCGATCACGGCATCAAGATATCCAATGCCACGGTCTCCCGGATGCTCAAACGCAACGGCGTCAACCGGTTACCGAGCGGCACTCGACCGCGGAAGATCCCTACCCTGCGCTACAACAAACAGGTTCCAGGACATCCCATCCAATCCGAACATTTAGATAGACATATTTGCACGATCAATAATCGCCCGATGATCTGCGCCATTCGGCAAATTGCCGAAAAGCTGCCCCCCATCTCCACAAAGTCGCGTCGAACAAAATGCGTCTGCCACGGGGTCAGGAGAAAAACGGATAACGAGGCTCCCCTGCAGGGACAGCGCCATCTTTTCTACAAGGTGACGCGCCGAACGCTCTAGATCACCGGACCCACGCAGCATTGATTCCACCTCGTCGATTGTACGATCGAGATGTCTATTCGCACCGCGTGCGGAATTCACTTCTGTCAAGAACGCCGTAATGGTTTCAGGTGATTTTGAAACAGCGCGAATGACGTCGAGCGCGATGACGTTGCCACTGCCTTCCCAGATTCCGTTCAATGGTGCTTCGCGATATAAACGCGCCAGCGGCCCTTCTTCAATAAACCCGTTTCCTCCGAGGCATTCCAACGCTTCGTGAACAACGCCCACCACACGCTTGCAATTCCAGTATTTGGCAACCGGTGTGGCTATACGCCCGAGCAGTTTGGCAAGTTCATCACCTTTTTCTTCGTCGTCGACCGCGCGCGCCAACCGAAATGCGAGAAGCGTTGCGGCTTCGACCTCAAGAGCAAGATCGGCAAGAACATTTTGCATAAGCGGCTGGTCAATGAGTGATTTCTGGAATGCACGCCGGTTCGATGTATGATGGATCGCTTCTGACAAGGCTCTCCGCATCAAGCCAGCCGAACCAATGGCAAAATCAAGACGTGTCAGATGGGTCATCGAAAGTGCCGCCTTCACCCCCTGGCCCTCTTCCCCAACCAACCAACCGATGGCACCCCGAAACTCGATTTCCCCGGAGGCGTTCGACTTGTTGCCGCATTTGTCCTTCAGACGCTGGATCAGAAGCCGGTTTCGCGTCCCGTCAGGTAGCCACCCGGGCAGCAAAAAACAGGATGGCCCTTTATCGGTTTGAGCAAGTGTGACGAACAGATCGCTGTGTGGCACTGAGAAAAACCACTTATGCCCGTCGAGCGCATAGACCTCCCCAGGACCGCGTCTATTTGATGTTGGTCGGGCGGTTGTTTGTGTAGCGCGGAGGTCTGACCCTCCTTGCTTTTCCGTCATCGTCATCCCAACGGTTCCACCCATTTTCTTATGCATCGGCGCGGGCGCAGAATCGTATTGATTGGATAGAATGAAAGGTTCCCAAACGGTTGCTAGTTCCGGCTGGATCCGCAACGCCGGCACAGCGGAATATGTCATGCCCAAAGGACAGCAAATGCCGTTTTCTCCCTGGTTCCAGAGATAGGATAGAATTCCTCGCGCGACGTGTGCCCCTTGCTGGTTTGCTGTCCAGGAGAGAGAATGGGTTCCTTGACCGATCGCCAAAGACATCAGCTCATGCCACGCGGGATGAAACTCGATTTCATCAACCCGGTGACCAAAGCGATCATGGGTTTTGAGTTCTGGAAGATGCCGGTTTGCGTCGCGAGCAAGTTGTGCGACCCGTGCACTTGCGACACTCGCACCGGCATCATGCAATGACTTATCAGCCCAGCCAACGTCTTCACGTTCGGCAATTTCTCTCAGAAGTTTATCCTGACTAAAAGCGTTATGGCCTACAAACGGGGTTGCCTGATTGAGGACATCGTGGGTGGCGTACCCCTTGTCTGCTAAAACAGGCAAACGCTCGAAAATCTCTGAATGTTGGCTGTCATCGACGTGATCCATAATATTTACCCCTGTTTACCGATGCTGGCACGCATACAGAATTCCGCTATCTGAGCTATCAAATGCTGATCGGCATTATCGACCAGGCCCGTAGAAGGAGCCAATGGTCCTATTAAGGCCTCCATGAAAGCGCCCACGATACAGGCAGCTGCAACAGATGGATCAAATTGCGGAAAAGCGTCTCGCATAATGCCTTCCCGCAGGATGCGCTCGAAACAACTGGCAAGCCGAGCCCGGTATACCAAACGCACCGTCTCCACTTCCGGGTCAACGGGCTCAGCGATCATGGCATATGCCAATCTACGACCTCGCAGGGCGCGGGTCGCGAACACGGTGATAGCATCCGTCAGCTTCTCAACGGGTTCTTCATCCGTTTCAGCGATTGCCTCAACGACGGCTAATTCGCGGGCTGAAACGGTGGCCACGATTTCAGCACATAAATCGGCTTTTGACGGCCAATATCTATAGACCGTACCAGTGGCAATTCCGGCTTTTGAGGCGACATTTACAATTTGCGCGGCCGCCCAACCATCTTCCGCAACCAAATCTCGTGCCGCTCGTAAGATTTGAGCGCGCCTATCTGCCAATCGCGCCGCAACTCTCTTCGTTTGGCGATAAACCAATTTGCCATTCCGTTTCGTATGTCAAAGAATGAATATACATTCATTTTAAACGAATAGAGAATAATTCCTTCCTTGAGTCAAGCCGAGCATTACGCCTGTTGGCAGGTTGACGGCATTGTCAGACACTTTCATTGTATCTGCCCGTCATTCATCAACTGCGCGCGGTGACAATCCAGGTTGCTGCACCTAAAACGATTCCGTCATTGGTCTGGAAACCTGAAAGAGTGTGATGTAAGTCCGACACAATGCGGGATTTGGACAGGTCGTCTGCGCCGGACTGAAAAATCGCACCACCTGCTGGCCCGAGTTGCGTCAGGAAATCGACAGCCTCATCCAGGGTTTCACCAATCGTGAACGGCGTATCGGATCCTGTGATCCGGATATCGAGAAAACCGGCCTCGGTCAGAATGCGGCGTATCCTGTTCACATCGCCAAAGGACATCGGACCTGGATCTTCGGGGCCAGGTGGTTCCGGCAGTGGAACGTGGTTCGCAACAACCTCGAGGGAACGCGCGACCCATTCATTGTCTTGTGCCGGCTGCCAACAGATAAATGCCAGACGCCCACCAGGCTTCATGGCAAGGCGGATGTTTTTGAACGCCTTAACGGGGTCATCAAAAAACATCACCCCAAAGCGCGAATAAACGACATCAAAAATGTCTTCTTCGAACGTAAAAACCTGGGCATCGCCAGACCCGAACGTAACATTCGTGACGCCTATGGATTTTTTCCGCTTTCTGGCCTCGGCAATGAACGGATCTGAAATATCGATGCCGTGTACGTGCCCACCGGTATCTACCCGTCGCCCCATATCAAATGATGTATCGCCGCAACCACATCCAATATCGAGAACCAGATCGTCGATGGAAACGGCACCCGCGTCCATAGCCTCATGTCCAAAATGCAAAAGGTTTTTATCCATCCTGCCCATTAGTCGCAGCCATTTTTCAGCACCTTCTCCGTTCCAGAACGCGTCCATGTCCGAGTTAGCAATTTTATCCATTCGACTACTCCATGTTGTCTCAATATCAGGAACGAACAAATGCGAGGACCGGCTGGTCCCGCATTATGATCGATACATGTGGGTCAAGCACAATCCAGGTCAGGCTTGCATGTCGTTGTTTTCCTTCTCTCGCTGCACTTAAGCCTGGGTAAGCACGAACCCGCCCCAGGAAATCAGTGCCGCTCCCGTTAGGCGGGGCAGCCAGGGGCCGGGCGGGGCGATCTTTTCCACGAACACAAACACCGCGAGTACGGCTACCCACAGCAAGTTCATCACACCCATAACGAACAGCAGGCCCATCAAAACCCAGCAGCAGCCGACGCAATAAGAACCATGTGCAAGGCCCATACGGAAGGCACCACCATTGCCGTCACGCCAGCGCGTCATCAAGAACCCCAAAGGCGTTTGGCAATGTGCCAAACAAGCATGTTTTAGCGGCGTCCACTGGTATATCCCGGCGACAATCAGTATAGAGCCACCAAAAACAGTGCTGGCGCTTACCATCATTGGCGAGAGCAAACCTGCATATTGGAAAACCCACTGCGCGACTGTTGCGGCGAGACTGAATCCCAACCAGATCACTGCGTAGCCGGCGACGAAAACCCAAACCGGAACAAGATTTGGGGAAAGGTCTACTGTTCCGGAGTGCCCTCGGTTGACCCTTGCAAACATCATGATCATAGGGCTGGCGCTCGGCAGCATCATGCCCAGCATCATCACAGCCCACATGACGTACATCAGAATAAAATCGGTTGGTGTCCAAGTCTCTCCACGCGCCGCGACCATCGCGGGCCCCATACCGCGCGCCGCCAGAACGAGATAAAGCCAGGCGAGCGCGGCGACGATGAAAATACAAAACAATACGATACGGCGATCACGTTGAAAGGCGGACTGCATATTTGTTATTGCCATGGCTTCGAAATTCCACCGGGTTCAAGTTTCAGCCGGCTTCCATCGGCAGGGAAGAGTCATATCCCCACTCCGCCAAAGATTCGTCGTAAACGGCGACATTCTCGTACCCCAAAAGAGCGAGGGCGAATGCGTCGTTGGACGCCGCAATGCCGCTACCGCAATAGACGATGATCTGTTCGGCATCCCCGACGCCCACTGCCTGAAATTTTTCCTGCAACTGATCGACGGGCAAATAGGTGCCGGTATCGGGGTCGTGTAGCGACGCGAACGGGACGTTGACGCTCCCTGCGATTCGTCCCTTGCGCCCAAAGACAGGCCCGCCTTCGCCTGTATACATCATGGTCGGAAGCGCATTGATGGTGCAAACTTCTGCTTTCCCGATGGTCGCCAGGACCTCGTCCCTGCCGACGAAACAATCTGACCGCGGGTGTGCTGTAAACTTCCCGGCGGGATAGGTGCAGGCCTGGGTCGATATTGGTCGCCCCTCCGCACTCCATTTCTGCCATCCACCGTTTAGAATTGCGGCGTTGTCAAAGCCGATGGAATGCAACATCCACCATACCCGGGCAGCCCATATGGGGTCTGTAGTGCCGTAAAGAATAACATCGGTATTTTGGTCTATGCCGGCATTTGACAAAGCTCTGGCGAGTTGCTGTTCGGGCGGCATCAGGAAAGGGAGCTCGGAGTTTTTGTCCGATAAATTTCCCAGAAGATCGAGAAAACCTGCACCGGGAATATGCCCCTCGCTATAGTTGGTGATCCCGTTTGTAAACAAGAAGGGGAGTTTGGCGCCCTCGTCAGGATTCGGCCTGGCACTTACGGTGCAATCGAATATTCGTAAGCGAGGATCATCCAGATGCTGCTCAAGCCAGTCAGTTTCGACCAGGTATTTTGAGTATCTTTGTTCCTGTGCGGTATTTTTCATAACAATGTCCTTTCATGACGCAATTTTTGCGCCTGGTTTTGATGGATTTGTGGCTAGGAGGTGTCGGAGTATGTTCGCGACCCGCTAGGGCCCGGCGTAATTGAACGGTGAAAAAAATGCGGTCTTTTCGCTTAATTCCCAACTCAAACCGTGGTCTGCGTATCGGAGATAGCTCGATCGGCCCGCGACGATTGTATGTCCGGGCGCGACACACAGTGGATGGCCGCTGATCGTTACGTCGCCGTCGCCTTGACCGACAATGGCCGCGATTTCAACATCAACTATGTTGGGGATCGAGACCGCACGTTTTTTCCCGTTCGCGCTAAATTCTATTGGTACGCTGCGAACCCCGAGATCTGTTTCAATGTGGGCGGCAAGTTTCGACGGACTGCCACCAACTTTACCCGTAAAAATTTGTTCAAGCGCCGCTTTTTGTGCCTCATCGGCCTTGTCATCCAGGTAAAGTGCCGCAGTCCAGGGTACTTGCTGCATGTGGCCGGGTGTATACACCGCCCTGATCACGTTGAGCCCGCGAAGGTCGGTTTTGCCGAATTCGCCTCTCTCAATGTGCCAGCCGATAATCACCGTGCATTCGCCTGTCGTGGGTTGGCTTAAAAACACGCAAGGGCAAGCCGCATCACAATTGCAGGCTTCAAAGTACTGGCCTTCGAGTATCCAGTCAGTTGCCATAATCTTTCCTTTTCGTAGCTCAGTGTCTTTCTCAAGGACGGCATTCAACCGTCTTGGCCTGTCGTTAATGCAATATATTACGATGAGTTCTGGCGTTTCCATGGCGCATAATGTATATTTTGTGTCGTAACGTACAAATTGATTAGGCTTTTCACCATGGATGTTTTGAGCGATATTCTCGACACTGTGCACCTGTCAGGAGCCATCCTGGGCCGAGCAGAGTTTACCGCACCCTGGGGTGTTTCGACCAAGGGGATATCAGGATTGATGTTCCATATTCTGCTCAGCGGGAACGGATTTATCACCCTCGACGGGGAGGAATCGATACCATTATCCACGGGCGATCTTCTTATGATGCCGCACGGTCATACCCACGTTCTGCAAAGTGAACTATCGTCACCAATTGTAAATTTTACTGACCTCATGGTTTCAGGCCCCTTGCGCAAACCGGAAGTTATGCGAAGTGGCGGCGGGGGGGCCGTGTCGCTGCTGGCGTGTGGACGGTTGGAATTTGATAGCAGCGAGATGCATCCGCTTTTGGCGCAACTGCCGCCACTCATTCATATTAAAGGCGGCGATGGTTCGCGTGAATGGCTTGAAATGACATCGAGGCTAATCTCGGATGAAATACGCGCAGACCGCATAGGCACCGCCGCGTTGTTCGAGCGTCTGGGTGGAGTTTTATTTATCCAGGTCCTTCGAAGCTACGTCGAATCTTTGCCGCCAGATCGCGCCGGGTGGTTGGGTGCATTGCGCGATACTAGTATAGGGAGCGCACTCGAACTGATCCATGATGCGCCAGCACATGCCTGGAGCATTGACGAACTGGCGAGTAAAGTTGGCATGTCTCGCTCGGCTTTTGCGGGCCGATTCAAATCGTTGGTCGGCGAAACTCCGATGCAATATTTGACGCGATGGCGCATGCACCGCGCTGCGCATTATCTTCGTACAGAGGAACTTGCTGTCGCCCCTACAGCAGAACGTGTTGGCTACCAATCAACTGCAACTTTTTCAAAAGCCTTCAAAAGGTATATCGGTACTGCACCTGCGGAATATCGACGGTCTGGAGAAAACACGACCCAGTGATAGGGACGGTCACTTGGAGAAATTGATCAATGTCAGTTTAAATCTGAAAGGTTCAGTTATTGGGCCCCTTTGAGAACTGAAAACGACTGGCCCGATAATTTCAGTTCGAGGAACCTCTGCGTTCCACTGGAATACCCCGGCAAAGAAAGCATGAATGGTGTCGTTGCCGATAGGGAGGCACCAATGACCTAGGATGACAGGTTGGAAAACCAAATCGATCAATGAGTTATCGCTGCAGCAGACCGCAATGAGATCAGTCGGTCCCTTCCCCTGGCCTATCTGGCACCCGACATCATCGAAAAGATTCTTGAAGGCACCCAACCGGTAGATCTGACGGTTCAGCGACCTCGCCGCCTTCCCGCCCCGCCCCATTCCTGGAACGAGCAGCACCGGCTTCTTGGATTCGCCGACTAGCCTACCAATCCCCCACACTCATTTCTGCGAACGCCTGGTGGTCAAAAAGGGCCCACTGAGACGCACGCCCATTTACGCCGGAAACAGGCTATATTTGTCGTCTCAGCACCAAGGTCTGATTTCTTTGGCGTGCAGTGGTTCACCCAAGAACTTCGGTCACTGTGTCTTTCAATTTTCCGGCAATCTCGTCAGCTTCGTCATGGGTTAGACAGAAAGGCGGGGCAAAACCCAGAATGTCACCTTCCGGCATAGCGCGGCTGATGACGCCACGGCTCAGTAGGGCATCGTTCAGGGTATAACCGATCTTTTTGTCCAGATCAAAATAGGTGCGGCTGGCGCGGTCTTGAACGAATTCCACCGCGCAGAGCAGGCCTTCGCCGCGCACTTCGCCGACATTCGCATGATCGCCAACGGCCTCAGTCAGGACCTTTTTGAAGTATACCCCGACTTCTCCCGCGTTTTGCACAAGGTTCAACTCATCGATCAGTTTGAGGTTGGCGACACCGGCGGCTGCCCCAATCGGATGGGCCGAATAGGTCCAGCCATGGCCGATAGGCCCGATCTTGTCCGTGCCTTCTTCCAGCACTTTCCAGAATCTCTTGCTGACAATCGAACCGGACAGCGGCGCGTAGGCCGAAGTCAAACCCTTGGCGACGGTAATAATATCGGGCTTCATGCCGTAATGTTCGGACCCAAACATGGAACCCAGACGGCCAAAACCGGTAACAACTTCGTCGGCAATCAGCAGAATATCGTGCTTGTCCAACACTACCTGAATGGCCGGCCAGTAACCTTCAGGCGGTGGCACAAGACCACCGGTTCCCAGTGCCGGTTCACCGATAAAAGCAGCGATGGTGTCTGCGCCTTCGCGCGCGATCAACTCTTCTAGCGCAGCTACGCAATGGGTGACGAATTCGGCTTCGGACTGGTCGAGATTATCGCGGCGGTAATAATACGGTGCCTCGGTGTGGATCACCTGGGACAGCGGCAGGTCGAACTTGTTGTGAAACAGTGAAAGCCCTGTCAGCGAGCCTGTCATCAGGCCCGAGCCATGGTAGCCACGCCAGCGCGAGATGATTTTCTTTTTCTCGGGGCGGTCAAGAACGTTGTTGTAATACCAAACCAGCTTGATGTTGGTTTCGTTCGCATCCGATCCGCTGAGACCGAAATAGACCTTGGACATATGGTCCGGCGCGCGGTCCAGAATCATTTTGGACAGCGTAATTGATGCTTCGGTGCCGTGGCCTACATAAGAATGGTAATAGGCCAATTCGCGCGCCTGATGGGCAATAGCCTCTGCAATTTCCTGGCGGCCATACCCTACATTCACACAATAGAGGCCCGCAAAAGCATCAAGCAGGCGGTTGCCTTCGCGATCCTTGATATGGCAGTCCTTGCCCCCGGTCACAACGCGCTGGGGTAAATTGCCCCGGGCGAATTCTGCCAGATGGGTTGAAGAATGAAAAAAATTTTCCCTATCCCATTCCTCCAGTTTATCATTCATAAGCATGGCATTTCCTTTTCTCACGCTAGGCCCAATCGCGGCAGACATATTTGATTTCCATAAATTCTTCCATGCCGCGCCGGGCGCCTTCGCGCCCCAGACCGGATTGTTTCGTGCCACCAAAGGGAATTGGCGCACCGGTTACCTTGGTGCGGTTAACCGCCACCATGCCGAATTGCAGGGCACGGCTGACACGATAGATGCGTCTTGGATCCTCGGAATGGACATAGGCCACTAGCCCGTATTCGGTGTCATTTGCGCGCGCGATTACTTCTTCCTCGGTGTCAAACGGTGTGACAGCTGCGACCGGTCCAAAAATCTCCTCAGACATGATCAGCGCGTCATCGGGCACATCTCTTAGTACGGTTGCCTCATAAAAAAGTGGCCCCTCGTCGTGGCGCTTACCTCCACAGGCCAGCTTGGCGCCTTTTGCAAGCGCATCAGCGACGTGCTCTTCCTGTTTCTGAACCGCTTTTTCGTTCATCAGCGGGCCGAGGTCACAATCATCCATGCCCTTGCCGATGGTCAACGCCTTGGCTACTTTTGTGAACTTTTCGCAAAATTCCTCATAAATGGGACGTTCGACAAAAATCCGGTTTGCACCCAGACAATCCTGCCCGGTAGTGGCAAATTTTGCCTTGATCGCCTCGGCTACGGCATTTTCCATGTCCGCGCCCTTGAACACAATCACTGGCGCATGGCCACCCAATTCCATGACCAGCTTTTTCACCGTATTGGCACAATTGCGATACAAAAGCCGCCCCACACTGGTCGATCCAGTGAAAGAGAGCGCGCGCACGCGCCTGTCCGATGTCCAGGGCGACACGACAGTCGAAGCGCGACCCGTCACCACGTTGAAAACGCCCGCAGGAAATCCTGCCCGTTCAGCAAGCTCGGCAAGGGCCGTGGCCGAGAACGGGGTTTCGTGGCTCGGATGCGAAACAATGGTGCAACCTGCCGCCAGCGCCGCGGCGGCCTTGCGCGTCAGCATGGCGGTCGGGAAATTCCACGGCGTAATTAGCGCCACGACGCCTACGGGTTCAAGCCAAAGCTCGACCTCGGCATCTGGCAGGTGGCTGGTAACGCCTTCGATATTCGGGCGCTTGGATTCTTCGGCGTAATATTCGATGAATCCCGCTGCATAGTCGATCTCGTCCCGGGCTTCCGAGAGCGGCTTTCCCTGTTCCAGTACCATGATCCGGGCCAGGTCTTCCTTGTGTTCCAGCATCAGGTCGAACCAGCGGCGCAGGATAACGGCGCGGTCCTGCGGCAACAGGCCAGACCAGCCGGCAAACGCTCCTTGCGCCGCATCAACAGCAATTGCTGAATCTTCGGCGTTCAGGCTGGCAACATCGCCAAGGAAAGATCCGTCTGCCGGATCAGTGATCTGCAGCGTTGCATCATCTGAAGCAGCGACCCATTTGCCTCCGATATAGGAAAACCCTCGCAGCAGTGACTTGTCGGAAATATCTTCGCGATTAGAGATAGCTGTCTCAGGCATGGCTGCACCTTCGGAATATATCCGGCAAAACTGACAGATATGCCGCGAGGATATGTACCAAAATTGTGCAGGTTTAGAGAGTATTCCTCTCTCCACAGGCCATAACCTGAGAGGTTTCGATTTTTCGTATTCCCGGTAGCCCGCTCAGCGGCCAAGAATCGAATCCAGCGGCGGTACCCCACCGCTTTTGACTGGCTTGGTTACAATATAGGTAAAGTACTTCGCCAAACCAATCCGCGCCTCAAGCATCTCGTCAATCAGGCGTTGGTAGGCATCAATATCACTGGTCACGATCTGCATTAGATAGTCAAAACCACCGCCTAGCGACCAGCAGGCGATCACCTCTTCGTAACGCTGCATGGCATCTTCGAAGGCCCGGAAACTGGCAGCGGTATGATCTACTAGCTCCGCAGCCACAAAAACGGTGACATTGGGGCCGATTTTCCTCAGATTGATTTCCGCCCGGTAATTGGAGATCAGGCCGGACTGTTCAAGCCGCTTCAACCGGTTCCAGCAAGGCGTGGCCGACAGACCGACCCGCTCGGCCAGTGCGGTTTTAGAAATCCGGCCATTTTCGGCCAGCACCCTGAGGATGGCAATATCGCGGTCGTCCAGCTTGATCATCACACCACATTCGGTCCCATCGGTACTCGGGTCAACATGTCGGGCACTTCTGGGTCCAAAAGTACAGTGATGGAGATAAAAAAATGCCCGCGCCAACCCTCATCAGCCACGATAGGATGTGGGATGTCATGCCGGTTTCCTTCTCCAGATCGTTGGCATGGTCGTGTTATCATCTTGCCCCATTCCTGGAGCGAGCAGCGCCGGTTTCTTGGATTAGCCAGCTAATCTACAATCCTCCACAATCAATCCGCCAGACGTCTGGTGGCCAATAAGTGCCCACTAAGACGCGCGCCCATTTGCGCCGAAAACAGACAGGAATTATCGTCTCTGCACCAGACGATACGGGCCATTCTCCGGTAAACCTCATGAGATGTCGGAGGGTTCTCAGACCACAGCAATGAACGTGTTTTGCGATGAGACTGGATGGTGGTGTTGGTAGTCTTGAGCGAACCCGTCTCCAGTCTATTTTCCCTGTTAACCCCTGACTTACAGGGAATTTAGGCATATTTACAGGGAAATGACCGAAATGCACTGCAGATACCGACGTGTTTTCAAAGGGTTGCCGAACAATTCCCTACACAATGGAACAGGGAATTTATTTGTCTTGTCTGGGAAAATATTTGTAAGTATAGGGAAGATCCATCTGAAACAAGGAATGCCAGATTCAGATTGCGAAATGAATTGAATTTAGAAATTGCCGCCTATTCCTGGAGTGTTTAATGCATCCGTTCCAGAATACGAAAAATATTAAAACTGACTGGTCCAATTTCCAGGTTTTTAGGTACCAAAATAGGCTTCGGTCAGACGCGCGTCATTCCGCATCTCGTCGACCGTACCACTGGCCTTGATTTCACCAGTTTCCAAAACATAAAGCCGTTCTGCCAATGTCATCGCAAAATTGGTATTCTGTTCTGTAATCACAATGGTAGTGCCAAATTGCTTGCACAATCGTCGCAGGACTTCCGCAATCTCAAGGCATATTTTTGGCGCAAGACCAATTGTCGGTTCATCGACCAACAGCAATCGAGGGCTGGTCATCAGGGCCCGCCCGATTGAAACCATTTGTCGTTCACCACCAGACTGGGTGCTGGTTTCCTGATGTTCGCGTTCTCGCAACTGGGGGAACAACTTGAACACTAATTCCAGATTGCTGTCGATATTCTCTCGCGACGTAAATGCCCCCACCAGCAAATTCTCACGGACGGTCATATAGGGGAAAAGATTGCAGCGCTCCGGCGCGTATCCCACGCCGCACTTAACAATCGCTGCGCTTCCGGTTCCAATCAGCGAGTTGCCATCCAGACAGATGTCACCGTTCGTTGTGGTTAGACCCAATATGCTGTCAAGAAGCGTTGATTTCCCCGCGCCATTCGGTCCGACAATGGCAACAATTTCACCTTCTTCGACACTCAACTCTACACCGCTCAAGGCCAGTGCCTTGCCGTAAAACGCATCCAGTTTTTCAATTTGCAGGAAGCTCAACCGGTACCTCCCAGATACGAGGCGCGCACGTCTTCGTTGGCCAAAACTTCGTCGAGGGTGCCATGTGCTATCATCGCGCCGTAATTGATTGCGATCGCGCTGTCGACCATCGGTTCCAACGCCTTGAGGTCGTGGCTGACAATCAGGAATGTCATACCATCTTTGCGCATCTTCTGAATCAAATCGGCAATTTGGACAATTTCGCTCACAGTTAATCCAGCAAAAACCTCGTCAAGCAGCATAATCGACGGATCGGTTGCCATCGTCCGAGCCATTTCCAACTTGCGTAGATCGCCCATCGACAATTCACTGGGGGTTTTCATTAGGTCGCCGGGAGTAAACCCGACGCTGAGCGCAAGTTCCTCTTCACGGTCCAGATCGGGGTTACCGGTGATCATTTGCCAGATGTTGTCCGGCATCAGTCCCACGCGGATATTTTCCAGAATGTTCATATTCCCAAACGGCCGCGGTATCTGGTAAGTGCGGCTAACACCATGGCGAACACGGGCAGACGTTGAGAGCTTGGTGATTTCCTTGCCGTAAACTTTAATACTGCCCGAGGTCTGGCGGTGCTCGCCCATGACTTGTGCAAAAATAGTGGTCTTGCCAGCCCCGTTCGGTCCAATCAAACCGACGGATTTTCCCTTTTCAACAACAAAAGACAGATTGTCAGTGGCGGTCAGGCCGCCGAATTTCTTGACCAGATTGGTGATTTCGAGAGGATGATTCATGACGATACCCGCTCTCGCCACCGGTCCAGACCGCGTGAGAAAAGATGCAATATGCCTTTGGGTTCATACATATAGAGCAGCAATGCGATACCGCCATAGATAAAATACCGCTCGGCACCGGGCAGATAGGGGCGAAGATATTCAAGCAGGAATGTCAGGAAAAACGCGCCCAACATCGGACCAATGACGGTTGATAAACCGCCGATCAGAGCCGCGACAAGAATCGTGAACAGGAAGTTAATATCGAACAAGGCCCGCGGCGCAATGGACCCTAGATAATGTACGTAGAACGCTCCACCCAACCCGGCCACAAAGGCACCGGTCAGAAAGGCAAACAGTTTCAACCGGGTCGTGCTGAGGCCGCTGCCACGCACCGATTCCTCGTTCATGCCGATAGCACTGAGAGCCGTGCCCAACCGGGTCCGCATTAGTAGCCACATCGACAGGGCTATTGCAGCCATCAAGCTGAAGGACAGGTAAAATCCATCGCGCGCGCCGAGAGTTAGGGTCGGAATGCCGGACATACCCCGCGTGCCGCCAGTCAGATCGGGTCGGATGACCTGCACGAGTTGATAGATAAGTTCCATAAAAGCCAGGGTCACCAGCGCAAAATAGCTGCCTTTGATCCGTAACGCCGGTAGGAACAGGATCAATCCACCCACCATCGTCATTAAGACAGCAGAAGGGATCGCGTATTCTACAGCAATATCAAATCGTTTGGTGAGGATAGCAGTGGTGTAGGCCCCGATTCCAATCAGAAAGGGATGGCCAAAACTGATGTATCCTGTACGGCCCGACAGGATATCCCAGCTTATTGCAAAAATCGCGAGGTAATTGGCAAATATGATGGTTCTCAGCGTTCCGCTCGAGACAAATTGGGGAAGCGCCAGCATCCCGCCTATGAAAGCTGCCCAGAGGGCAAAATGGTGCCAGCGCAGGTCCAATTACAATTCCTCCCGGCCAAACAGGCCACGGGGACGAATCACCAGCACGCCAATGATAAGGAGCATGGTGAATACCCCGCGCATTTCCGGGGCCAGTATTGCAGTGGTCAGGATTTCCATAAACCCGATGATATGGGCGACAACCAAAGTACCGATTATCGATCCGATACCGCCAACAATCACCACGGCAATCGCAATGATCAACGGTGCCACCCACATCGACGGGGAAAGCTGGGTATAGCTGGCGAAAAATACACCTGCTACGGCACCCAGTGTGCCGGAGATCCCCCATGTGATCATGTTAATGCGATCCGAATCAATGCCAGAAATAGCAGCGCCCTTTGCATCCATCGACACCGCCTGCATAGCGCGGCCGGTGTGAGTTTTGCGTATAAATATGTAGATGCCAATCAGAATGACCCAGCTGATAATGGTTGCAGCCAAAATGCTGAAGGTCACGGTTGCACCCCCCACATGGATAACCCCGGGGACGATGGGGAGAAGAATTTTGGAGGAATCACCAAATAGCAGGACAATGCCTGCTTGCAATACGACGGCCAAAATCAGCGTCGAGATTTCAATTGCGACGTGATCGCCTTTTAGTTGCTTGACCAACAATCGGTATATCAACAAACCGACTACGCAACCCGCGACAGTTGCCATCAGGATACCTACAATCTTTGGTACCCCCAACAATTGCGTCAGGTAGAAATAGACATAACCGCCGATCATCAGATAGGAACCGTACGCCAAATTGAGCACGCGTCCGACGCTGAATATCAGCGTAAAACCCATTGCAATCAGAGCGTAAAGCCCGCTAAGCAGCAGGCCCTGGATGATAATTTGTGCCATATTGAGAAACGTAGTTTGTCAGGGTTTGAAGGCGGCGCAACCGTTGCGCCGCCCGTAAGTTGCTTACTTCTCCACCCAGCTAGGGAGCACAAATTCGCCGGTCGCGTATTTGGCCGGATAAACCACGGCATTGGAGCCATCTTCGTACCACTGGATAACCACCATTGACGGAGAACCATCGTCGTAGGGCTCTGTGATATCAAATCGGACATTGTGAGGGTAGGTCCGTCCAGTGCGGGGTTCCACTTCGTCGTTTCCCCAGAACGCGTAGCGTATCCACATTTCCCCATCAATTTCCAGGATAAGATCCTGTTTCTCCATCGCATCGACCCAGGTGGTGTTGTTAAAACCACCGGCTTCTTCCGCCGCAGCCATGGCCTGCAATACACCAAAATAGGCGTTGTACCCATTAAAGTGCGGAAACGACGGACGCGAATCGTAGCGAGCCTGATAGGTATCGAGGAAGGCTTGCGAGGCTGCATCGAGCCTGAAGCCAACCGAAGGTACGGGGGACAGGGTGGAAATACCACCACCCGCACCGCCCGTATCTTCCCAGAATTCCTGACCAAGGGCAGCAACATTCACACCGGTCATACCTAGTGGTACCTGCAGTTTCACATACTGGGAAGAAACCACCTGGCTGTTGACGGAACTTATGAGGTAGATGAAATCTGCGCCTGAATCGACAGCTCGACTGAACACCGGCGCGAAATCAACGGTGGCAACGTCATAAACAAGGGTATCGACCACGTCGATCCCGGCGTTCGGCGCCAATGCGTCGGTGACCAAACCATTGATTGCACCGCCAAAGGCTGTGTCTTCCTGCAAAATAAATACCGAATTCCAGCCCATTTGATCCTTCAGCACATCCTTGCCAAAATCAATATAGAGGGTGGCCAAAGCTTCGTCTGAGGCGATATTCATGAAATAGGGCCGCATGCTGTCAAAATCTTCGACCAGCATATCAATGATGCCGATGTAGGATGTCCAGGTATCTAGCGTCGGGATCTGGAATTCCCTCATTCTGGGCATCCAGCCTAGCGACACATCATCGATCGAGCCAGAAACGATAAAATCAACTTCCTCGGTTTCTGCAAGGAATTCATAGGCTTTGATGCCTTCGGTTACGTCTTCACCGGTGTCCGCCGTAACGAGTGTGATCTGCTGGCCGAGGATGCCGCCTTTGGCATTCAACTCGTCGATCGCAATTTCTGCGCCACGCAAAGTGCTAAGGCCGGTATCCGACGAAAGCGATCCGATAAAGCCGACTTTAATTTCTGCAAATGCTGTCGATGCAAACAATGCTGACATCGCGCAAGCTGTGATTGCTACATGTTTGATGTTCATACTGAACTCCCTCAAATTTGCGATATGGCCCATTCAGGCTCACTGTATACTGTATACAGTATTGCGCGATAAATGCAAATCAGCAATTGTTTTGGATTTGTGTCTAGATTTCGATGCTACCCTCAAGACCATGAACGATGGCATCCACGTCTATTTCGACCATCATACCAGGTTGGGACAGACCAGCTTCGACGCCAGTTGTGACCGGATCTATTCCTTCGAATATTTCTCCGTGTGCCCGGACAAATCCGCTAGCACTTGACAAATCCGTCAAATAGGCACGCGTGCGCATGACATGCCTCATCTCGGCCCCCACTTCGCGTAAGGCCGCTTCTATCCGGCCAAAAATGAAAAGGGTTTGCGCGTAGGTATCACCGGGTTTGTACAGCTTGCCGGACGGTTCGATCGCCGTGGTTCCGGCGACATAAACAAACGGCCCAACCCGTTTGGCACGGGCATAGCTGCCGATCTGCTCAAACCGCCCGCCCGATTTAAATTTTTGTAGTATCATTACAGTCCAAGTCGTTCAGAAATGGCCCCAGCTGCTGAGTGAAGCGCAACCATTTCGGCCTCAGAAAGACGCAAATTTTCAATACTAACCAAACCACAAGCTCCGAGACGTGCTGGAACACCGAGCACCACGTTTTTCAAACCATATTCACCGTCCAGCATCACGGATACCGGGATCGGCCCGGTCTTTGCGCCGCGAACATAGTCCAACAATTCCACCGTGGAATGGGCCGGGGCGATGGTGGCAGAGCCGGTTTTTCTGAGCGCTACAACCTGTCCTCCACCGGTAATTGCGTCCTTGACGCAGGCATCGATTTGGTCTTGCGATAGAAATGCATCAAGCGCACGGCCTTTGATCCGAGCGAGCGACGTGATCGGCGCCATCTCGTCGCCGTGGCTGCCAAGGGTGATGGCCTGTACATCCGCCGGCGTCACGCCCGCAGCCATTGCTAGCGCGTTGCGGAACCGGCTGCTGTCCAGTGTTCCGGCCATACCAAGCACCTGTTCGCGGGGCAATCCGGTTGCGCGCAACATTTCAACGGTCATTTCATCAAGCGGATTGGTGACTACGATGACAATTGCCTTAGGCGCCAGCGTGCGAATAACAGCGGCCGTTGAGCGGATCACACGGGTATTCGCGCCAATCAGATCGGCCCGCGACATACCCGGTAGGCGGGCGCGCCCGGCCGTAACCACAATGACATTGGCGCCGGCAACCAGCGACAGATCCTCGCCGCCAAAAACCCGCGCGCGCGTTCCGGTGATGCCGCTGGCGTGGTTGAGATCAAGCGCAGTCGCAGCAGCGACGCCCGGCGCAATGTCGATCAGCGCTATCTCATCCGCCATATCCGCGTTGGCGGCAAGATGGGCGATATTGCTGCCAACCCCGCCTGAGCCCACCAGCGCAATTTTTGAAAAACGTCGTGCCGTGGTTGATGCGTTCCTGGCCGGTGCCACCCATTTGGGTGAGCGCCGGTACAAACTGCGCCGCATGGAAGTGTTGCCATCGGAGCGCAATGGAGCTGGTTTCTCAATCGGCCCGTTCAGCAAATTGATACCAACCCGCGCAGCTGTTTCCGATGCAAGAGAGGTGACAATATCTCCGGGCAAAACTTCAAATGTAAGCCGCCCGCGCTTGCGCGCATCTTCAATGACTTCAGCACCTATGACGCGGTTCTCAGACATCAATTGGCGCGACCTTCTACAGCCTCAACGGCGTTGATTGCGGCTGCCATACCGGTATGTACGGAATCTTCCGATCCGGAGATGAACAGACGCCCATAGCGGCCCACCGCGCGGACCTCAACAATATCAATCACGGCGGCTTTCTCTGCCTCGTTTGCGGCAATGGAGATATAGGCGGCAGGTGCGCATTCCACGATACCCAGGGTTTGCCCCGGCACGAGCAATGATCCTTTGCGCCACTTGTTCAACAATTGCGCCTGATAAGGTTCAACCGAAGTAATCACCTGGGTACTGGAGATTGATGGTTTTAAGCGATCCGACATGATCGCACCCAGTTCAGCCAGAATCGCGTCACGCGCAGCACTAACTTCTGCATTGGATTGCGACCGCAGAATGAAAAAGCCAAATTCGCGTTCTACCAACTGGGTCGTTGCTTCCACCGAACTGGCCTTGAGCGCCCGGTCAATCAACGTGAAAACACCATTGCCTGGGGCAAATTCCCCAATGAGGACCGTGTCCCCGGATAATGGGACAGAGCCTTGCACCGTCGCGCCGTTAAAAGCCGCAAATTTGGGTTGCAGATTATCGATTTGCATCAACGCGCGGATGGTAATGTCGCTCATGACTAAATCCCGTACTGGTCATAGATGTCGCGCCATGGACGGCTTTGATAAGCCACGCGCTTGATGTTGATCAGGTGAAGGGCAGTCACGTTGTCCGACGTGATCGACCCGGACCAGGTGCCGGTACCCAGCATGAAGCTTGGTTCCAAATCGGTGGAATAGCCCATACCTCCCATAATGCCCGGTGTATTGACCAATATGCGGCCGGTCGGCACCAAGGCAAACTTTGCAACAATTTGGGGGTCGTTACTGTGGATTACAGAGGTGTGACCCCAGCCTTCAAATTTCGCAATGTTTTGTGCGAGTTCGATCCCGTGGTCACTATCTTTGGCCTCGTAAAATGCCAAAACCGGATTGAGCTTTTCTGCTGACAACGGACGGTGCCAGCCGATTTCACTTTCCTCCGATATCAGAATCCGGGTGCGCGGTGGAATGGAGAAATCAGCTGCATCTGCCAGAGCCTGTGGCGATTGGCCAACCTTTTCAGGGTCCATCGCCTGCTTGGCAGTGAAAATCACCTTAGCCAAACGATCCGCCTCAGCCGGGGTGCAGAAGTAAGCGCCTTTTAGTTTCAATTCATGGCGCAGATCGCGGGCGATTTCGGGATCAGCAATAACTGCCTGCTCGGATACACATGCCGTGCCGTAATCGAAACATTTCGACGTCACGACCATTTCAGCAACCTCGCCAATATCAGAGGCCATGGATTTGTGGACATAGCAGGGTACGTTACCGGCCCCGACTGCCAGTGTTGGTTTACCCGAGGAATACGCTGCCTTGACCATCGCAGGACCGCCGGTCGCCATAACAACCGAGGTCCGTCGGTGGCGCATCAACTCGTCGGTTCCCTGGATCGTGACTTGTTCCAGACACTGGATCAATCCCTTGGGCGCGCCCATCTGTTCCGCAACACGGGCCATAATCCGAACGGTTTCAACACCGCATTTGACACCGCGGGGATGTGGTGCACAGACGATCGCGTTGCCCGCCTTGATCGCTGACAGAATCTTGAAAATGATTGTCGAGGTCGGGTTGGTCACCGGGATCAAAGCCGCAACAACGCCCATGGGTTCGCCAAAAGCAGCGATCTTGGTGGCGTCGTCTCGCCACAGCATGCCAAGGGTTTTGATATCGCGCAGGTAATCCGCAATGGAAAGAGCATTAAACAGATTTTTGACCCGTTTGTCCTCAACATTGCCGTAGCCGGTTTCATCAACTGCCAATTGCCCCAAACGCTTTGCTTCGGGTTCGATGGCGCGCGCCATGGCGTCAACCATGGCATCTATGTGTGCAGGATCCGTACCCAGAAATTGTCGGTAAGCTTCAAACGCGATTTCCGCACAGCGCCGCGCAGCCGCAATAGATCTGAGGTCTGCATCCATTTCCATCACCCGGCTCCCGTCGCAATCGCGTCCATGGCGCGGCGTGCCGTATCAATGTCGCTGGTTTCAATACCGATTGTGCCCAGGCGTCGTCCCGCCGCCGCGACATCAGCCCCCAGGACAGAAGAAGCAATGGTTATCATGGCTGTGGTTACCGGCACCTCGATGCCGGCAATTTCGGCTGCTGAAACCAGTGGTACAAGTGAACCGATAATCCCGTCGCGCAACACTGCGCGGGCGGTTGCCTTATCTGGGACAGGGCGTCGCCCATCTCCTTTCAATGCACCTGCGTAAGTGTCGATCATTGCTTGCGCCGCGGGCACGTTGCGAACACCAAATGCGCGGGAAACATTGCTTCGCTCAGCACAAAGTTTGCCGATGATGTCGTGGTGTTCGGGCCCTAAAAGTGCCGCGAAACTTTCGTTTTCCGGCAAAGGCTGTCCACCCGTCGGGATATCTATCGCGCCGCTCGGTGCTGCTGGACCGCCGAGCAGTAAGGCAGGTACTTCGACACAAGCCGAACCATCGGCAAATCCTGACTCAAGTATGCTCTCGCAGGCAATAATGTTGGGTAGGAATTTCGCGAGCGACGCAATGACGTTACCGCGCCCGCTTGGCAGCGTCGCCGCCGCAACGGATTTGGCATTGCTCAAAGTCAATTGCGAACCGGCTTCGGAGATCCAGTAGGGCAGACCCTGCGTTTCCACCAGCGTCACATCCGCTTTGCAGCCCCCAATACGGAGATACCACGCTGTTTCCAGCGCCCCGAGGGATCGGCCAGGAGCTAGAACAATAGCCTGCCCGTCGCTCAAATGATCTGCCAGTACCATCGCGTAGGTTCGTTGTTTGTGCACCGGACCGGTAAGAAAAATAACGCGCGCGTCTGCGACGGCGCTATCGAGTTCGGCAGTGGTTTGAATGGAAGGGATACCCTGTTGATCCACCTGATAGGTGCCAACCGGTCCGGCGCCAAGCAGTGCAATTCCACCAGATGCGCGAATGGCCGTTAACTCTGCGCCATACGCGGAAAACAGTGTGACGTCAGCCCCCGCAGACAGACACAGAGCGGCGAGGAGTCGCGCATCCGGACCGCAACCAAGAACCGCGACGCGGCTCAAGTCCGGCAAAGAACAATCCTGCTCTTTGGTGGTTGCATTTGCGATCACCTCGGTGAATTCCTCAAATCCGCCATGCATGACTCAGCCCTTTCAGTAACTAGTCCGAAGAACCGCCAAAGGAAGCAATAATGGCGTCCAATTCATCATGGGGGCGGGCGATGACATGTATGGAAACAACTTCACCCACTTTATTGGCGGAAACGCCGCCAGCATCTGTGGCGGCTTTTACCGCGCCAACTTCGCCGCGTACCATGGTGGTGATTAACCCGCCGCCGGCCTTGGCCTGCCCAATGATTGTAACACTTGCGGCTTTGACCATTGCGTCTGCTGCTTCGATCGAGGCCACGTATCCGCGGGTTTCGATCATTCCAAGGGCCGTTTGGCCCGTTGCTGGTTTAGCCATCTTTATATATCCTCCTTTAGGATGTTTCGGTGTTGACGACATCGTCAACCACCGCGATGATACTGTTGTCTATCGGCACACCGGCGACCGCCGACGGCATCCGCGCCGCAGAACCCGATACGATTAGAACCCGGTCGCCTATACCTGCGCCGCAGGTATCAACGGCAACGATCGCCGGCTCCAAAACCTTGCCATTTGCGTCAATCACATCGGTCAGCAACAGTTTCAATCCCGTCAGTTGCGGTTCTTTGACGGTTGCGGTTACGGTGCCGGTGATCAATCCAAGCTTCATTAGAAATTATCCTGATAGCGTTCTGTTTCCATCGGAGTGACTTGCTGCGAAAAGAAGTCCAGCTCCCGCTCGCATTGCTGCAACATCAGCTCATATGTGTCGGCCCCTAGCACGTCTTTCAGCCAGGTTGATTTGCGGGCCAATTCGATCGCATCGCGCAGATCGGTCGGGATGGGTTCTGCGTCTTCGGATGCGTAAGCATCACCCGTTGTCATTTCGGAAGGTTCAATATTTCCCTCGATCCCATCGAGGCCAGCGGCAATATCGGAACCAAGCAGGAAATACGGGTTGCAATCGGCTCCCGCGTCGCGTCTTTCAACCCGCACCGCACTGTCAGAGCCCTGAATCACCCGCAAACCAAGCGTCCGGTTGTCGATCCCCCAAGCGGTATTGATCGGACAGAATGTATAGGGCTGCCGGCGGCGATAGCCGTTCACCGTGGCACTCCCGCAAACCGCCGTCTCTGCCATACGTTTTTGCAGGCCACCAAGAAAATGCCGCCCTCTATCATTCAACTTACCCTTGTCGGCAAAAATATTTTTTCCGTCTTTCCAGATAGAATAATGGGTGTGAAACCCGCTGCCGGATTCTTCGAAAAACGGCTTGGCCATGAAGGTGGCCTTGTAGCCATGGGCAAAGGCCAATTGCTTGACCAACGAGCGGAAGACAACAACCCGATCAGCAGCGAGCAAAGCTTCGCTATAGCGGATGTTCACTTCGACCTGGCCGGCCGCGTATTCGGGATTGGATTGTTCAATCGGAATGCCGCAATCGTTGATCTGCGTACGGATCGGCCCAAGTACATGTTCCAGCTCCGCCGCGCGCTCCAGACCATATACCTGGATACCGGAATCCCTGGGTTTGCCGGTTTCGAGATCCAGAAGATAAAACTCCAACTCCGCCCCGACTTTAATCTCGTAACCCATTTCCGCGGCGCGCTCTACCTGCCGCTTCAGAACCAGACGGGGGTCAATTGGGACGGGCTTGTGGTCCGTGCCCTCAGCCCTTGCGATGGAAATTGCAACACCGGGTTCCCAAGGGAGCTCCACAGGTTTGGTCAACGGGAACATGTGCATATCGGGATAGCCGTTGCCAAAATTGACATACGGCGTATCCCAGACATCGCACGTCATATCAATGGCGAACAATGCAATCGACAGGGCATTGCCTTCACGACAGATGGTGTCCCAATGGCTGGCCGGAATACGTTTGCCGCGCATAATTCCGTTCAAATCGCCCAGGCCCAAAATGACGGTGTGGATGCCGTTCGGCAGTGAAAAATCGTCTTTTCCCAAAATATCCTCCCCCTTCGATCAACTCTACCGGCCCTTGTTATATACCTGTATTCTGTATACAGTATTCATAGAAACAGATTTTGGCAAGGGAATTTTGTATGGCGCGCAGCAATATTATTGTTGTCGGAGGCGGGATCGCTGGGGTCATGACAGCGTTAGAGCTTCAGCGCGGCGGTGAACAAGTGACCCTGATAGATCGCTGGGAGCCGGGGCATTCACGGGCTGCGTCCACGGACTATAACCGCATGATCCGCGCAATTTCCGGACGCGATGAATTTTATACAAAATGGGCGCGCGAAAGCCGCTCGCGCTGGCTGGAACTTCAAGCCGAAAGCGGCCAGCGCCTGATGTACGAATGCGGCGCGCTGATCCTAGCGACCGAGGATCATTGCGATTGGGAAGATGCGACCGCTGGAACGTTCGACAGGGTTGGCGTGCCCTATTATAAATTCTCGCAGGCGGAGATCAGCGCCCGGTTTCCACAATTTTCGGTACCCGATATTTCTTATGCGCTTTACGAACCCGAAGCGGGAATGTTGATGGCTCACCGTTGCGTTCTGACCGGGATTGATCTGTTCAAGAAATTCGGTGGAATTGTCAAACGGGGCCATGTTGTGACTGATAGAAGTGAACGGCTCATGCTGGACGGTAAACCGCTGCAGGCCGATGTCATCATTGTCGCTACGGGGGCTTGGATGTCGGACATGTTCCCACATACGATTAAGCCAATGACGACCGTGATCGGCGTGAATGTGATTTACACATCGACACCCGACGGCAGCGAGCAGTTTGACTTGACAAACATGCCCTGCTGGATCGACCACGGTCAGGGATCTTTCGGCTTGCCGTCGAGCGAAGGGTCCGGTGTAAAGGCCGCAGTGGTGATCCCAGACAGGATCGATCTCGACAATGACGAACGTCTTATCCGCAAGGAATGCCTGAGCCGGACGCGCAGTTATATTCGGCGACGCTTTCCGGAATTGGTCGGCGAGAAAGTCGTGGATTCGAAATTCAACCAAATCATCCTCACGCCGGACACACATTTCATTCTGGATTGGCATCCTGAACATAAAACCGTGCTTTTGGCCGGGGGCTGTTCGGGCCATCTATTCAAACACGCGCCGGTATATGGTGAATTTGCCGCTGGAGTCGCCACTCGAAAATTCGGTACCGCAGATCGTTTCAAGATCGCGGGGAGAAAGAAACTCAGCCCCAAGGAAAGTCCGAGCGGACGATAGGGACGCGCTTTCGGAATACCAACCACTTTAACAAAGGCCGGTATCGTTGTGATTGATACAGGCGTGAGCTGCCGAAGACTTAAGTTGAGAATTAATTTCTTCCCGACAAGTCCGCATATTGTGCGGCGTTGGGACAAGAATTCTGCTTAAAACCGATATTTTTCCCGCCCAGCAAAAACTGATAGCAGGATTTGGACTGCGCACAATTGTTGCAAGCATGTACAATTTCCAGCGCACGCCATCGATCCTTGTCGATGTCTGCCTCGGAGACACCGAACCGGCGGGCCATTTCCACGAGCTGGTCACGGACACCTTGGCGTGCATGAACGAGACTTGCGACTTCCGATTTATTTAGAGCGAGATCATTTTCTTGTAGTGAGTCCATTCGCCGTAACTCGGAATCGTCGCGTTGTTGTTGTAAAAACCGCTGCACAAGCTTTGAAAATTGAAACATTGAAGGCTCTCAGCCAGTTGAACCTTTCTACAGCATATCCCAAAATTGCCTCGGCACATTGATTCAAATCAATGGGTTTGAATTCCAACACTGGACTAATTTCATTTGCGTTGAGCTTTGGGCTACCACTCAAAGGTCCGATCGATCCCTGCCATTTTGACCCCAGTAAATGCAGACGCCTGGAACGACAGGGCGCGCAGATCTTCGACTTCCAGGTTGTGAACCGAAGATTTACCACAGGCTTTGGCCAGTGCTGTGATTTCCATTGTCATCGCCGTCAGATACCTCGCCACACGTTCGGCGCCTGCGTGGGGGTTCATCCGTTTTTCAAGTTCCGGATCCTGCGTTGCTATCCCGACAGGGCAAAGTCCGGTATGGCAATGGTGGCAGGCCCCGGGCGCTGTTCCGAGCGCGGTGTAATCCTCTTCGTAACGCGGTGAATTGCAGCCCATGGCAATCATCGCGCCGTTGCCAATCATTACAGCATCCGCTCCAAGTGACAGGCATTTGGCAGCGTCAACACCGGTGCGAATGCCGCCGGCGGCAACTAAACTAACCTTATCGCTCATACCGCAATCATCCAGCGCCTCGCGGGCGGCACGAATGGCGCTCATCGTCGGAATGCCTGTATGGTTCAACAACATTTCGGGCGACGCCCCGGTGCCGCCTTCGGCACCATCAACAACCACAACATCGGCGCCCGCCTTGGCCGCGATAGCCACGTCAAACCGGGGTCGGGTTGCACCCATCTTGATAAAAATCGGCACTTGATAATTCGTAGCGAGGCGTAATTCCTCGATTTTTACAGCCAGATCATCTGCCCCAAGAAAATCTGGATGGCGAATGGTGGAGCGTTGATCGACACCCAACGGTAATGTACGCATCTCGGAAATCCGTTTGCTGACCTTCATGCCGAGCAACAACCCGCCGGTACCTGGCTTGGCCCCCTGCCCAACAACAATTTCAATCCCGTCAGCGCGGCGCAGATGATCAAGATCGATGCCGTAACGCGCCGGCGACATCTGATAGACCAAGGTCTTCGAAGCGGCGCGTTCCTCCTCCAACATTCCACCTTCACCGGTACAAGTCATCGTGCCGACTTTGGAAGCCCCGTAGCCTAATGATGCCTTGGCGTTGGCGGAAAGCGCGCCAAACGACATCGAAGCGATGTAAATCGGAATTTTTAACTCGATTGGTTTTTCAACCAAACCGCGACCGCCACCCAGAATGGTGGTGGTCTCGCAACTCTCGCGGTACCCTTCAAGCG
Organism: Hyphomicrobiales bacterium; assembly: GCA_021775855.1. Classification (GTDB taxonomy): domain Bacteria; phylum Pseudomonadota; class Alphaproteobacteria; order Rhizobiales; family NORP267; genus NORP267. The sequence goes on along the minus strand of JAJFGZ010000072.1, from coordinate 3,262 downwards.
GCAGGCGCGTCATCGTGGCGGGCACAAATGTCAGGTCGTCGAAGGTCGGCAATTGCTTGTTGAATGAATTGTATCCGCGCACTTGATACCGTCCAAGCCGCGCCAGCGCGTGAACTTCAGCAATTGAATCAGGGTCCCAGCGAGCCGAACCGCCCTTTGCATACGACGATGGTACACCAGCCGGTCGACCTTCGATGGCGCCATCACTGAATCTGATTTCCTCTTCACTGGCCACCTCGAACGGATATTCATAGGGTGTGTTCAGATCATCAACCATGCATTCGCATCCCTACTTTCAAAATACCAAAGCCGTTGCCCTGAGATCATTTTCCGCCAGTCTCTGGATGTATCTTTCAGCCCCAGCGGATCCAATAGAGCATCGACTTCAGCCACTTCTTCTGACGTCGGCTCCACGATTTTTACGTCAACTCCGACGCTGTCCACATCACCGGTGACCCAGACCTCGCCTTGCCACAAAGCATCAGCACAGCTGTCGCCAGCACCACCCAGAGCAATAATTTTACCGGAATGGGCCATGAAACCGGACTGATAACCGATCTTGCCTTCGACAATGATATTACCACCTTTCATCGCTACCCCGCAGCGCGGGCCGGTGTCACCTTTGACGTGGATCGTACCGCCCATCATCGCCGCGCCTGCCGACATACCTGCATATCCGCCGATGGTGATCATACCATCAGACATTCCCTCGCCGACGGCCCAACCGGCGTTGCGTTCAATGGTCAAGGTCGCACCGGTATTTAAGGCACCACAATAATAGCCAGTGCTGCCTTCAAAATGCAGTTCTGCGCCTGGCGGCAGGCCAACTCCAAGATTATGCCGGGATAAGGAATTCACGATCCGAATTTTACGACCGACCTTGCAGGCTTCTTGTATTTCTTCGTTTACTTCGCGGATTGGACGTTGGCCAACCTCGATAACAACCTCGCTCACGCAGCCAGCTCCGAATTGCCAACAGTCCAAATCCCGGTGAGACTTGGCCCGTCATAATTGATCACGTCGCATTCATCGGCGAATACCCTGCGTACAGCTTGTTCTTCAGTTGCCGCCGCTAACTCGCCATTCTGTTCAATCGCCACGATCGGCTTCATTGCAAATCGATCCTTGGCAAACCCAATGCCCTCGGGAACAGCAATCATATATGTGAATACCCCGTCAATTGAGGTGATGGATTTACGCAACGCCTGATCCATCGTCAGCCCGTTTTTCATCTGATCAGATACCCAGATCGCAATCAGCTCGCTGTCGTTGCTGGTCAGAAATTGGTAGCCCTGACGTTCCAGCCGGTTACGCCATGTAAAATAATCGGTTATCTGGCCGTTGTGCACAATCGCGACATCGCTGAACGGGCGTGCCCAGAATGGGTGGCTGGCATTTGGTAATACCGAGCTTTCGGTCGCTAGCCGTGCATGCCCCAGGCCATGGGTGCCGATCAGATCGCGCACTCCATGTTTATCCGCCACCTGTGATGCGCCGCCAACGTCCTTGATGATCTCTAGCGAACGCCCGCAGGACTGGATTTCGATCCGGTTGGACAGTGTATCGGCATCTGCAATCCAGGCCGAGAGGTCTTTCGGGTCCGAAATTTCGATGCGAAAGCAATAATATGCGCTGGTATCCTGAAGAATCTGCGGTTCTGTCAAAAAATCGGACCCAGTGTCTCGCAGTACCCGAGTAAAGTCAGCCATATCTGCGTCAAGGTTGGTTTTATCAAACCCCATCCCCCGCAATACATACCCAGTATCCCGGGGTATCGTATAAATTGCAAATCCAGTACTATCGGCCCCGCGATGCTCCTGCGCCTCCATCAGCGCCACCAGATCACGCCCGACATTTCCTGGTGAATTCAAAATTCGTCCGGCAATCCCACACATTAAAGCCTCTCCTGTACCGTATACCGTATACAGTATACATAATTAATCAAGCTGTTTATCACTTTAGCCTTTGATGGTTTTTGGATTCCGTATACAATATACAATACTTGAGTCCTTACAAAAATTGGCGATCAAATGGCGTTAAAGAGCATCAAACCGGAACGCCGGCGTTTAGCTGACAAAGTTTACGAGCAGTTGGTCAACGCAATTGCTAATCGCGAGATCAGCGTGAACGATCGGCTTGTTCAGGAAAAACTTGCGACTGAATTGCAAATCAGCCGTACCCCAGTGCGCGAAGCTTTGATGCGGTTGGAACATGAAGGTGTGCTAAGCGCATCAATTAGTGGCGGGTTTCGGCTTTATCAAATGAACAAAGAAGAAATTCGTGAACTCTATCAAGCGCGCGCAGCCATAGAGGGGCAAGCAGCACGTATTTTGGCAACGAGAAAAAACCCCGATGAAATCGCCGATCTGCGCGAAACAATTTTACGCGAGGAAGACATCCAGATCAAAACAGTGCAAAACTATTTCAAGGCAAATCACAATATCCACCGGCGGTTTATCGAGTTGACAGGCAACCGTTTCCTGCTGGAAATGCTGAATGTAACGTGGGGCAAGGCAATGGCCATCCACTTGTTCGGATCAATCGCTGAAGTTGATCTGGCCAAATCGCTAGGCAGCCATATGGCATTGGTCGACGTGATTGAATCCGGGGACAAAACAGCATCTCTTGAAGCTGTAACGCAACATATTCAAGAGGGTTTCGAACTCCAGATTCGCCATTTGGAAGATTAGGGGCACTGTCACGGTAACTTCGTGACTGGTATTCGGCAGATTAGCAACATCTTGGTGCGCAAAAAACTTCTTCGCTCGACACCGGTTTCCCTTCCATCATTCAGTCTGGCTGTATTTCCGGTTCCCGCTTAGCTATCGGGATGTCGAAGATTTGTTAGCTCAACGCGGTATTGAGGTCTCATTTGAGACAGTTCGGCGCTGGGCCCTGAAGTTTGGCACCGCCTATGCTCGCGAATTGAGGCGAAAGCGCCCTCGTCCGGAGTGTAGATGGCATTTGGATGAAGTGTTTGTGTCGATCAACGGCAAGCGAAAATATCTCTGGCGTGCTGTCGATGGTGAAGGAGAAGTACTGGATATCCTGGTGCAATCGCAGCGGAACAAAAGGCGGCAATCAAGCTATTGCGTAAATTGTTGAAAACCTAAAGCTACGTTCCCGCTGCAATCGTGACGGACAAATTACCATCTTACGGCGCTGCTTTGAGGGAGCGATGCTTGTCCAGGTTTCATGATTTTGGAGGCAGGATGAGCTGAGACAAGAGAATGAGCAGCTCCGTCGAGCGGTTGCTGATCTG
>JAJFGZ010000071.1 GCA_021775855.1 Hyphomicrobiales bacterium | reverse complement strand
GGCGCCTTGGCCATGATAAATAAAACGGGTTTCATGCCTCAACCGTATATCCGTTTGACGGTCGCGATCGGGACACCCGCAAAATAAAGCCCAAGACAGAACAGGTTGCGCATGTGGCGGAATAAATATCCGCCCTGTTCGTAGCGGCGCGCGGAACTCGTGGCGCGGGTCTCCATAAAATGCAGCCGGTGCTTGCCTATCCGGCGCACCAGGTCCACGTCTTCCATCAGCGGCAGGGACGAGAACCCACCGAGTTGATCGTAGAATTTTTTGTCTATCAACAACCCCTGATCGCCGTATGGCAGCGCCAGCGCGCGGCAGCGCAGGCGCACGATCCGCTCGATCACGCGCGCCTGAAGCCTGTCCGACGCCATGGCGAACCGGAACACCGCCGCTTTGTCCGGGCGGGTTTCCATATGCGCGCGAACCTCGTCGATCCAGCCGTCTTCAAGAACGGTATCGGCGTGGAGAAACAACAACCATGGCCCCTTCGCGGCATCCGCGCCTGCCGCCAACTGTTCGCCCCTGCCCGGCGGGCTCGTGATCAATACACACCCGGCGGATTCGGCAATTGACTGCGTGTCGTCGCCCGATCCGCCATCGGCAACAACCACCTCGACGACAAGTCGATCGTGCCTGGCGGGCGCCAGAACGGCCAGGGTCGACGCCAGGGTCTCGGCCGCGTTCAGGGTTGGGATGATAACGCTGATCATGGCCTCCCTATATCAAAAGCGCCACCAGACGGCACAGAAAATTTGATCCGCAGTGTAGTTTGTTCTTGATTTGTTCTCTTTTTCGAATTATGGTCAGGAAATGGAACAGAAACACGCTGTCCCCGGGAAGAAGCCTGGACCTGCCCCCCTCTCGCAGAATTCTGCGGATGGTCCGGGCTTCTTCGCATCCGGACTCGTTGCGCAAGCCAATCGGCGCGGGCGCGGCGCTGTTTCCAACCATTCCGGGCGGTTTGAAGCGAACGAACGGGTCCCAGTCGATGACGGCTGGGCGCTTGAACCGGACGCGAAACCGTTCCGGACCCACGTAGTGGCCGAGAATGCCCGCAAGATTATTACGCGCAACCAATCCCCGGACATCGCGTTTGACCGCTCGATCAACCCCTATCAGGGGTGCGAGCATGGCTGCGTCTATTGTTTTGCGCGCCCGACCCATTCCTATTACGGGCTTTCCGCAGGGCTCGATTTCGAGACCAGACTGTTCGCCAAGCCGAATGCCGCCGCGCTGCTGGAAAAGGAATTGGTGGCGCCCCGTTACCAGCCACGTACAATTGCGATCGGTACCAATACGGACGCCTACCAGCCGATTGAGCGCCAGCACCGGATCATGCGCGCGCTCCTCGAAGTGCTGGAAAAGACATCCCACCCGGTCGCGATTGTCACCAAGTCGTCGCTTATCCTGCGCGATCTGGATATTCTGAAACCCATGGCCGGGCGCGGCCTTGTCAAGGTTGCGGTTTCCATCACCAGCCTTGACCATAAATTATCGCGGATCATGGAGCCACGTGCGCCCACCCCGGGGCGCAGGATCGAGACGATCCGGGCGCTTGTCCAGGCGGGCATCCCCACAAGCGTTATGGTGGCGCCGATTATCCCGGCTATCAACGATACGGAGATTGAGAAAATCCTGGGCTTTGCCGCCGCGGAGGGGGTCCGCGAAGCGGGCTATATCCTGCTCCGCCTGCCTCATGAGGTAAGTGCATTGTTCCGGGAATGGCTCGAGGAACATTTCCCGGACCGGGCGGCAAAAGTGATGGCGCAGTTGAGGGATATGCGCGGCGGCGCAGATTATGATGCCACATGGGGACGGCGGATGCGCGGCACGGGGCCGTATGCCTGGGCGATTGGCCGGAGGTTTGAGATGGCAACCAAACGTGCCAGGCTCAATCAGTCCAGGTTCTCCCCGCGGAGCGATCTTTTCGTAGCCCCGGCGCATCCGGGCCAGCAGTTGGATCTATTCAGGAAAGCAAGCTGATGACATTACCGCCGAGAATTAATATCGTCACGCTCGGGGTCCGGGACCTCGCGGCCAGCACCAGGTTTTACGAAGCCCTTGGATGGGTGAATTCATCCGCCAGCCAGGACGGCAAGATCACATTTTTCGCCCTGGATAATGTGGTGTTCGGGTTGTTCCCGCGCGACCAGCTCGCCGACGATGCCGGCGTCCCCGATGCGGGTGATGGGCGCGCGTTCCGGGGTGTGACCTTGGCGATCAACGGCAACAGCGAAGCCGAAGTAGATGCGTTTCTCAAGTCCGCCGTCGATGCGGGCGCGCAATTGGTGAAACCCGGACAGAAGGTCTTCTGGGGTGGCTATTCCGGGTATTTTGCCGATCCGGACCGGCATTTGTGGGAAGTAGCATTCAACCCTTTCATGCCACTCGATGACAACGGATTGATGACGTTCCCCGACTGATCCCCTTGTGGACCCGGTATTGTCGCCGCACGATGGGGTATGGCCAAGCACGATTCGACAGGTCCTGATTTTTCGCTCGAAGCAGCTTTCATGGCGGCAGGCGCAACCCGAATTGCGGGCGTCGACGAGGCCGGACGTGGTCCTTGGGCCGGACCTGTGGTGGCCGCTGCCGTCATCCTCGACCCCAACGATATCCCCGCCGGACTGGATGATTCCAAAAAACTGACCGCCCGCAAACGCGACTTCCTGTTTGAAGAAATTACGCGCACATCGACCGTCGCCTTTGCACTATGTTCCCCAAGCCAGATTGACCGCAAGAACATCTTGAGGGCAAGCCTTGATGCCATGGCCGAGGCGGTCGGGAAGCTCGCCCCCCGCGCCGAAGGGATTCTGGTCGACGGCAACCAGACACCGCCCGGTTCGATCCCCTGCAAAACCATTGTCGGCGGCGACGGGCGCTCGCTGTCAATCGCGGCAGCGTCCATCATCGCCAAGGTAACCCGCGACCGGATCATGCAGAAATTGGCCGTTGAACATCCCGGATATGGCTGGGATACAAATATGGGATACGGCACAAAGGCCCATCAAAAAGGCCTGTCCGAACGCGGCGTAACGCCCCATCACAGGCGCAGTTTCAAGCCGATCAGGACCATCCTTGAAGGCGCCTAAACTATTTGACGATTCAGCACCTTAATCGAATTTTTACCGTCCTCACGGCATCATCAGACCCAAGTTTTTTTGTTTGGTGTAGCGTAACATGCGTAAATCTGAAGGTGGGCCCCTTGCCCGTTTCCTTGATCGGATCACGATCGGGGATTGTGTTGAATCCCTGAAAACAATCCCAGACCAGTCGGCCGATCTGGTCTTTGCCGACCCCCCCTATAATCTCCAGCTTGACGGCGCACTGCATCGACCCGATAATTCGCGCGTCGACGCGGTCGACGATGACTGGGACAAATTCTCAAGCTTTGCCGAATATGACGCGTTTTCCCTTGCCTGGCTGGCTCAGTGTCGCCGCATCCTGAAACCCAATGGTACGCTCTGGGTAATCGGCTCGTACCACAATATTTTCCGGGTCGGCTGCACCCTGCAGGAACTCGGCTACTGGATTCTGAACGACGTTGTGTGGCGTAAATCGAACCCGATGCCGAATTTTCGCGGTACCCGCTTCACAAATGCCCATGAAACCTTGATCTGGGCGGCGCGTGATGCGGATCAGAAATCCTACACGTTTAACTACGATGCCATGAAGGCGATGAACGACGGAACCCAGATGCGTTCTGACTGGCTGTTGCCGATCTGCAATGGCGGTGAGCGGCTAAAGGGCGAGGATGGACGCAAGGTCCACCCAACCCAGAAACCGGAATCCCTGCTGCACCGGATCATCCTGTCATCCACCAAACCCGGGGATGTCATTCTCGACCCCTTCTTCGGTACCGGTACGACTGGCGCTGTTGCGAAACGGCTCGGCCGCCATTTCATCGGGCTCGAGCAGGACAAGACCTATGCCAAGGCCGCGAACAAGCGGATAGACTCCGTCGTTCCTGTGCCACTCGACGCGCTCGAAATCACCAAGAGTAAACGCGCCGAACCGCGGGTGCCGTTTGGAACCCTGATCGAACGCGGGATGATCGCGCCCGGCACCACGCTTTACGATCCACGCAAACGCCATGAGGCCCTGGTGCGCGCGGACGGCACACTGTCGGCCCGGAAAATGCAGGGATCAATCCACAAGATCGGCGCCCACGTTCAGGGTCTTGAAGCATGCAACGGCTGGACCTTCTGGCATTTCCGGAAAAACGGCAAACTGACGCCGATCGACGCGCTCCGCCAGGAAGTACGTAAAGAATTATACGCCAGCTAAAGACTTTCAATCTTGTGCTGAGGCATTTGGTCCCAACCCTAATCCTGGAATGCCGACATCCCTATCCGGGCAAGCTCGTCGGCCCGTTCGTTTCCGGGGTTCCCGGCATGCCCCTTGACCCAGTGCCAGTTTACCTCGTGGCGCTGGCGCGCCTGGTCGAGCATTTGCCAGAGATCGGCATTCTTGACGGGTTTCTTCGCGGCCGTCCGCCACCCATTCCGCTTCCAGTTATCGATCCAGTCTGTGATGCCATGGCGGACATAATTTGAATCCGTATAGAGGTCGACATTGCACGGACGCTTGAGCGTCTCGAGCGCGACAATTGCGGCCATCAACTCCATCCGATTGTTTGTGGTTCCGGCCTCGCCACCCGACAACTCCCGAATTTTTTCATCGAATTCCATCAATATTCCCCACCCACCCGGGCCCGGGTTGCCGGAACAGGCGCCGTCGGTATGGATTTCAACACGCGACCCCTCGCCGGGCGTTTCAGACATCGATGCCATATTCACTCGCATTTGAAATTTTCTGGTGGAACCTCAGCTTGCGGACATATTCGAGGGGGTTATGAGGTTTGACCAGCGCCCCTTCCGGCGTGTTGATCCAATCAAATAGCCGGGTCAATAGAAACCGCAACGCGGAGCCGCGGGCGAGAACGGGCAAAGCGGTTAATTCAGCCTTGTCCATCGGCCGCACTTCCATATAGCCCCGCAATAGCGCGCGCGCCTTGGTAATATTAAACGAATTGTCGGGCTCAAAGCACCAAGCGTTTAGGCAGATCGCCACGTCGTAGGCAAGAATTTCGTTGCACGCGAAATAAAAATCAATAATTCCGGATAGTTCGGCTTTGAGAAAAAATACGTTATCGGGAAACAGATCGGCGTGGATGACACCGCTCGGCAGGGCCTCCGGCCATGCCCGTTGGAGCGCCGCAAGTTCCCGATCGATTTCAGCTTCCAGCCCGGCCAGCACGACATCGGCACCTTCCCGGCAGGATTGGAAGAGCGGCCGCCAGTCCGGTTGCGCCAGGGCATTTGGCCGGGTCAGCGAATATCCTTCGGCGGCGAGATGAAAGCGCGCCAGCGCCGCACCCACCTGGCCACAGTGAACCGGTTGGGGTTTCCGGACCCATACCCCTTCGAGAAACGAGATTAGGGCCACGGGACGGCCGGCCAGCTCCCGCAACGTGTTTCCGTGACGATCAGAAATCGCCACCGGGCAAATGATCCCGGCGGCCGCCAGGTGGTTCATCAGACCAAGGAAAAAAGGCAGGTCGCTTGCGTTCACCCGCTTTTCGTAGAGGGTCAGGATATAAGGGCCGGATTCGGTGTGGACCAGAAAATTTGAATTTTCAACGCCCTCCGCGATGCCGCGATAGGACAGCAAAGCGCCCACATCGTAATCCGCCAGAAAGTGCGCCAGATCTTCGTCCGCAACGTCTGTGTAGACAGCCATTGATTATTCAGCCGCCACGTTTTGAAGCGAACGTGGCAATTTGAACGAAATGGATTCAGTCGCCGTCACCTTGGTTTCCACCTGAACATCAAACCGTTTTCGAAACGCGTCGATCACTTCGTCGACTAGAATTTCCGGGGCCGATGCGCCGGCAGTAATCCCGACAGTGCGTTTTCCGTTAAACAGGCCCCAGTCGATATCATCGGCAGTCTGAATAAGAATCGAGATGGCGCAACCGGACCGCTCGGCAACCTCACGCAACCGCTGGCTGTTTGAACTATTTGGCGCACCCACAACGATCATCGCATCACAATCCGGCGCAATCTGTTTGACGGCGTCCTGCCGGTTGGTAGTCGCGTAGCAGATATCGTCCTTGTGGGGCGCGCGGATATTCGGAAATCGGGACCGGAATATATCAATAACTTCTTTCGTATCGTCGACCGACAAGGTTGTTTGCGTAATATAGGCAAGTTTGTCCGGGTCGGCCGGCTGAACGTTTTTCGCGTCCTCGATATTTTCAATCAAAGTGACCGCACCGTCTGGCAATTGCCCCATCGTGCCGATCACCTCCGGATGCCCGCTATGCCCGATCAGGAGAATATCGTGCCCGGTTGCGTGACGCTGTTCGGCTTCCATATGGACTTTTGAGACCAGCGGACACGTCGCGTCGATATAGAATATATTTTTCTGTCGCGCTGTTTCCGGGACAGATTTTGCGACCCCATGGGCGGAAAAAATCACCGGCGCGTCGCCATCGGGGACTTCGTCCAATTCCTCGACAAAGACCGCGCCCTTGGAGCGCAGGCTCTCGACAACGTATCGGTTATGCACAATTTCGTGGCGCACATAGACCGGTGGGCCGAACTTGGTTAGCGCCAGTTCGACAATCTGGATTGCCCGGTCAACGCCCGCGCAAAATCCGCGCGGAGCGCAAAGCAGGATTTTCAAGGGGGGATGTTGACTGCCTTTCAGCATGCGGGCTCTCCAGGATGGTTGATATGTAAATCTAGCAGGCTACCTGATATTATCATTTCGAACTTTAGTGGCGCGCACGCTGGCTTCCTGTCAAGACCTGCCGCTAAACGGCCAAAGTCCGGCGCTAACAAAAATCAATCTTTACTGTGTTTGGATCAAGTTGGCTGTTAAAAGATCCGTTCCAGATAATATATGACCCAATGGGCGCGGCGGCGCAGGCGAAAAGTTCAACGAGGACAAAATAGTATGCATAGCGTAATTCGTCATGCTTTGAAGCGCGACATGACGTTCAACAAATTTATCGCCATTGTGATCCTGCCGTTTTTTTTGGCGGCTTGCAGCAACAATAGTACCGTCGAGGGTACGGGTAGCAGCAGAAGCGCTGCTAGAACTGCGACAGGAATCTACCAATTACTGCGCGATGCCGTAAGCCTGAGACCCAATGATGTAGCCCCTCAAGAAGTCGGGGTCGGTCCAGAATTGCAACCTGGTCTACCGGCGCTCGAAATTGTCTGCCCCGTAACCGAGGTCCGGGCAGGCACCGCGCACTATATTTTTTATGCGCCAGACCTGAACCCCGAACCGAAGAACGTGCAATTTCAGGGAACCCTGACCAGGACAGCGCGCGAATGTGCGTTTGGCCAGGCATCGGTCCGCATCAAATTCGGGTTTGCCGGCCGTGTACTGGTCGGCCCCAAAGGCGGGCCGGGCGCAGTGACGTTGCCGGTCCGCGCCATCCTGTCCTACCGGGAGGGCGAGGTAGCCTGGACCAAGCTTTACGAAGTTCCTGTAAACATTCCGCCGAACGAAACCTCCAGTTTCTTCATGTTCGTGGAGGAGGATTTCGAATATACCGTCCCCGTGGGAAACCGACTGTCGGATTATGCTCTTTTTATCGGCTTTGACGGTGACTCTGCGTCCAGTATCCCTGGTATCAATTAATTCCAACTCGGGAATTCCGCACTTGTACCGTTCGCGCGATTGTGAACAGGCGGCGCGGATCTGCGGTTGACCACCCCCATGGCAAACGTCTATCAACATTTTACAAAGTCTTTGGGCTTTGTGACATATCCGTTCGATTTTTGCGGGAGAGTCCGGTTCGCCGGCGCCGAAGGAGCAACCGCCCCGGAAACTCTCAGGCAAATGGACCGCAAATTGAAGGAACTCTGGAAAGCAGTCGCTTATTTTCGGGCGGCTCACCGAAGGGGGTAAAACCGGAAACCGTTTTCCGGCTAATTCTCTCAGGTTCTGCGACAGAGGGGGCATGGTGAAGCCATCCGGCTTCTAAATGCTTACGGCTGGAAAGCAGAACGAATGGCCCAAAACAACGACAGTTCGAGCGATGCGCCGTTGTTACGCACGCCTCTTCACGATTTGCATGTGGCGGCTGGCGCCAGGATGGTTCCCTTTGCCGGTTACGAAATGCCGGTCAGCTACCCCCTCGGTGTTTTAGGCGAGCATCTTCATACGCGCGACAAGGCCGGCCTGTTTGATGTCTCCCATATGGGCCAGGCCGTCCTGTCATCGAAAGGGTCAATTGCCCAACAGATCGAAATCCTGGTCCCAGGGGATATCGCCGCGCTTGACGCAGGCCATACCCGCTATACTCAGTTGCTCAACGACAAAGGCGGCATCCGCGATGACCTGATGATCACGCGGATGCCCGGCGAAGAGGGCCGAGAGCGCCTGTTCCTGGTTGTCAACGCAGCTTGCAAGGAAGCAGATTTCGCGCATATCGATAGTTCGCTCGGTGACGCCCGGCTTGACCTGCTGGACAACCGGGCGTTGATTGCGCTTCAGGGTCCTGCCGCGTTCACGGTATTAGAAAAACTCATCCCGGGCTGCTCGGAAATGGCCTTCATGTCATGGCGGGCGGTCTCTTGGAACGGTGCGAGCCTGTTTATCACGCGATCCGGGTATACCGGCGAGGATGGCTACGAGGTTTCCGTTCCGGCGAATAACGCGGTTTCGTTTACCGAGCAATTGCTCGCCGACGACGCAGTTGAATTGATTGGGCTGGGCGCCCGCGATTCGTTACGGCTCGAAGCTGGGCTCTGTCTTTATGGGCACGATATCGACGAGACCACGTCGCCCATTGAAGCCCGTCTGGCCTGGTCGATCAGCAAACGTCGTCGTTCCGAAGGGGGTTTCCCCGGCGCGGCGCGGATTCAACGCGAATTGCACGACGGCACAACGCGTAAGCGTGTCGGTATCCTTCCCGAAGGCCCGGCCCCGGCGCGCGAAGGGACCATAGTCCACGCCCAGGACGGGGACGAGATCGGCATCATCACCAGTGGCGGGTTCGGCCCGACCTATGGCGCTCCGGTCGCTATGGGTTACGTCTTGAGCGAATACGCCGCCACCGGCACAAAATTGGATCTCATGGTGCGCGGCAAAGCGCGACCGGCTACCATTGCCGCCATGCCCTTTGTGCCCGCAAATTTTTACCGTGGGAAATAATCCAAACCTTTACCTGCAGACATCCTTGAGAGGGAACAAATCATGTCGAGCGAAGTAAAATACACCGAGGACCATGAATATGTGCGGATCGAGGGTGATGTCGCCACGATCGGCATTTCCGTCTACGCCCAGGAGCAACTGGGCGACGTGGTCTATGTGGAATTGCCTGAAGTGGGTAAATCCCTCGGCAAAGGCGACGAAGCTGCAGTGGTCGAGTCGGTCAAGGCAGCAAGCGAGGTAAGCACCCCGGTTTCAGGCGACGTAATTGAAATCAATGGTGAACTGGAAACCACGCCTGGAACCGTTAACGAGGATGCGATGGGTAAAGGTTGGTTCCTTAAAGTCAAAATTTCGGACGCGTCCGAGGCCGATGGTCTTATGGACGAGGCCGCCTATAATACCTTTATCGAGGGTCTTGCGTGATATGCGTTATCTACCGCTAACTGATGGGGACCGCCAATCGATGCTGGCGAGCGTCGGCGTTGAAACCATCAACGATTTATTTGTCGACATTCCGGGTTCGGTGCTGCTCGATGATCTCGTAGACCTGCCGCTTGCTGCGGGCGAATTGCAGGTCGGGCGATTGATGGAGAAAATGGCGGCGAAGAATGTCGCCGCCGGTTCGGTGCCGTTTTTTGTGGGCGGCGGGGCGTATCGCCACCACGTACCGGCGACTGTTGACCATCTGATACAACGGTCGGAATTCCTGACCGCTTACACTCCATACCAGCCGGAAATATCGCAAGGCACTCTCCAGACCCTTTTCGAATTCCAGAGCCAGGTCGCACTACTGACAGGTATGGAAGTTGCTAACGCCTCGATGTATGACGGCTCCACCGGGTGTGCGGAGGCGGTCCTGATGGCGCACCGGATTACCAAGCGCCCGAAAGCAATATTGTCGGGCACCCTACACCCCCAATACCGCGCGGTTGTGGAGAACCTGTCGGGTTTTTCCCGCCACGAAGTTGTGGCGCTGCCGGGCGGTCCGGGCTTGGCCGAGGATATCGCGTCCCAGATTGACAACGACACCGCCTGCATCGTTGTTCAGTCGCCGGGATTTTACGGCGATCTGGTTGACCTGGCGCCACTCGCCGAAGCTGCCCACTCCGCAGGCGCGTTGCTGATCGCGGTCGTGACTGAAATCGTTTCCCTTGGCGCGATCAAGTCCCCTGGTGAGATGGGCGCCGATATTGTTGTGGCCGAAGGCCAGTCGATCGGCAACGGTCTTGGTTTCGGCGGTCCCTATGTTGGGCTGCTGGCGACCCAGCAAAAATATCTCCGTCAGATGCCCGGCCGGTTGTGCGGCGAGACCGTGGACGCCGACGGCCAGCGCTGTTTCACTCTCACACTGTCGACCCGGGAACAGCATATCAGGCGCGAAAAAGCGACATCAAATATCTGCACAAATTCCGGCCTGTGCAGTCTGGCCTTCACCATCCACATGACGCTTTTAGGCGAAGCGGGTCTGCGCCATCTAGCCCAACTGAACCATCGCAATGCGGTTCATTTGGCCGACCTCCTTGGCGGCATATCCGGCGTCGAAGTATTGACGACAGATTTTTTCAACGAATTCACTATCCGGGTGCCGGGCAAGGCTGTCGACGTTGTAGAACAGCTCGCCGAGAAAGGCGTGCTTGGCGGGGTGCCGGTCAGCAGGCTTGAGCCGGATCGCGATGATCTCACCGATTTGATCGTCGTTGCATCCACCGAGACCAATACAGATGAAGACCGCGCTGCGTTCGTCCACGCCCTCAAGGAGGTGCTGTCATGAACCGCGAAGGACGCCCAACTGCCCCATCGAATAATATTGCTGATGCAGGGCAAAAAACATTCACCGGCAACAAGGCCCTGCAAATCGAAGAGGCCCTACTGTTTGAGGTTGGCCGGACCAGCAATTGTGGCGTTGATCTGGAACCTGTCGGCGAATTCAAGTCCCGCCTTGGCGGGCTCGAGCGCAACCAGGAGATCGGCCTGCCTGGCCTGAGCGAGCCGGAGACCATGCGCCACTATGTGCGCCTCTCGCAAAAGAATTACGCGATCGATATGGGCATCTACCCGCTCGGGTCCTGTACCATGAAGCACAACCCGCGCCTGAACGAAAAGGTCGTGCGCTTACCGGGTTTCGCAGATATCCACCCACTCCAGCCGCAGTCCACGGTTCCCGGTGCGATCGAATTGATCGACGCCCTGGCCCACTGGCTGAAAGTGCTGACCGAAATGCCAGCCATTGCCATGTCGCCGAAAGCCGGCGCACACGGAGAATTGTGCGGCATGATGGCAATTACGGCCGCCCTGAAAGACCGTGGCGAAACCCGCGAGATCGTGCTCGTACCGGAATCCGCCCACGGCACTAACCCCGCCACTGCCGCCTTGCTCGGATACAAGATCCAAGCAATCCCGGCACGCGACGACGGCACCGTGGATACCGATGCCCTGAAAGCCAGCCTCTCGGACAATGTAGCGGCGATCATGCTCACCAACCCCAATACGTGTGGGTTGTTCGAACGTGATATCGTCGAGATCGGAGACGCCGTGCACGCGGCGGGTGCGTATTTCTATTGCGATGGCGCAAACCTGAACGCCATTATGGGCAAAGCCCGGCCCGGCGATCTTGGCGTTGACTGCATGCATATCAACCTGCACAAAACTTTCTCGACCCCACATGGCGGCGGCGGTCCGGGGGCGGGTCCGGTGGTCTTTTCAGCGCGCCTCGCGCCTTTTGTCCCGGTTCCGTTCATCCTGGATGGACGACTAGTGGAGGATACCGGAGCAGCCAACAGGGGATCTGGCGAGGGCAGCCGATCGTTTGGCCGGATGACCGCTTTTCACGGTCAGATGGGCATGTTTGTGCGCGCGCTCACCTATATGATGAGCCACGGAGCGAATGGGTTGCGCCAGATTTCGGAAGACGCGGTGCTGAACGCCAATTACGTGCGGGTCTGCCTGCAGGATGTTATGAGCGCACCGTTTGGCGACCGGCCGTGCATGCACGAAGCCCTGTTCGACGATTCTTTTCTTGAAGGGACTGGGGTCACCACGCTTGATTTTGCCAAGGCGATGATCGACGAAGGGTACCACCCCATGACCATGTATTTCCCGCTCGTGGTCCACGGCGCGATGCTGATCGAGCCAACGGAATCGGAATCAAAAGCCGGGCTGGACCTGTTTATCGCCGCGCTCCGCGATCTGGTCTTTGCAGCAAAGGCTGGTGATGTCGAACGCTTTACCGGCGCTCCCCATCACGCTCCCTTGCGTCGCGTAGACGAGACCCGCGCTGCCCGCCAGCCGAAATTGCGCTGGACGCCGCCTGCAGCCGCGGAGGCGGCGG
>JAJFGZ010000008.1 GCA_021775855.1 Hyphomicrobiales bacterium | reverse complement strand
GTGCTGTTCAACTCACGCGCTCAATTTGGAAGGGACGATTCCCGGATCAGCCGGTTTCTCGATTGGCTGGCGGTAAAGAGTCGTGGGAGGACTGGCGACCTGCGTTCCGGATTGGCCAAAGGTATCCTCTGGCCGCGCCAGCCTCTCCGGCAAGCGGGTGTTATCGCTGCCAGCTTTTGTATGAAAGCGGTCTCCGCAACGCATTTCCTGTGGGCGGGCCTTGCACTCGGCATTACGCTGGGAATATTCGACTATCTGTTCTTAATGGTGTTTGTCGGGTTCGCGCTGGTGCTGGCACGGTTTTTTCGCGTACCCGGAGGGTTTGTGATCAGCTCCGGGTTTGCTCTCAATCTGCTTGGCGTGCCCGATGAGACCGCCCTCGCCATGATCTTGTTCACCCACGTAATTTCGCTCGTTCTGGTGGTTGGCATCGGGCTTGTCGTGCTTTGGCGCAGTGGAATAGATATCCGGATCATGGTGCAGAGAGCCGGCAAATCCGATGCGTCGACGTTATCCGGACGATAAAAAACCTTGGCCCCGGTATTCTGGAAAAATGCAGGCGCCGGATGCCGTTTTATATATTTGACGCTTTTGGCCGTGCGGCCTTTCTTGCTGCCGCTGTACACTTGAAATTGCTGTGCCGCCTGGCCGCAGCCGGGAATAGCGGTGAACTCGATCTGACGGCGTCGATCAAAGCTGCTTACGACGTTGCAGATACAATGGCGGCGGGGATCGGGATTTGCCAGGGTCCGTCTGGTCCGAACTCAAGTTTGACTGCATCACTTATCGCGGTTCGGATCGCGTCCTGATTGGTCTTCGGTTGACTGCGCAACAATGCCGCGCCGCGCACCGTTCCTTCAAGGAAGTAATCGTAGGGGGTACCTGGATCATCCAGGGTCCAGTAGCTGCCGACTGTTTCCAGATGCGGGTCGGAAAATCCGGCTTTTTCCAGCGCTGTGAAGGCAAAGTCCTTGTCTGCGTAATCGTGGATTGCCGGTGCCGGTGGCAACACAACCGAGGGGTCGCCGTGTTTCTGAATAAAGCCAAAAACAATTCGGAAGGCCGCTGAAATTTCTGGCCCGTGCCAGACGGAGTAGGCGAATTTTCCGCCCGGGCGCAAAACCCGTTTTGCTTCCATCAACGCCTGTTTTGAGTCCGGGATATGTAGAATGCCAAAGCCCATTGTGACGGCATCGACGCTATTGTCTTCGTATGCTAGGGCTGTCGCATCGCCTTCAAGAAACGTCACGTCCGGCGCTCTTTTGCGGGCAAGCTCGAGCATCGCCGGCGCAAAATCGATGCCTGTTACCTTCGCACCGGCTTCGGATAGCCCTTTGGCTACAATTCCGTGACCGCAACAAAGATCAAGCGCTGTCGTACCCTCGGCGGCGCCAACGGCCTTCACCATGGTGGGCACGCATTGCTCGGCGGCGGCGGCAAAGCCATTGGCGTAGGCAGAAGCCGTGTCCATCTCCCTCCAGCCTTCCTTTTCCATGCGGAGAAATTTTTCATAGTCAGTCATGTGGCTTTGTCTCCGTTGGGTTAGATCCAGGTATCACTCACAAAATCGAGATCAGGGCGTCCAGCACTTCGTCCGGTTGTTCAGCCATCATCATGTGGCCGCAGTTGGGGAGGGTGATGACGCGGACGTTGGGGATGGCTTCAGCAAGCGGCTTGGCGGCTTTGATTGGGGTCATGGCGTCGCGGGTGCCGAGCACCAGTAGCGTCGGGCATTTGATATTGCTGGCAATTTCGAGCCCGTCGCGGTAATTGTTGGCTGCGGTCAGTCCGGCATGCAGAACGCCGGGGGCGGAGCGCTCCAAAAGGCTAACCGAACCGCCGGTCATCCACAGGCCAGGGGCTTTGTTGGCGCCGGTCTGGCCGTCGGGGCTGTGCCCCCAGAGCGTCACCATGTCGTAGGCCGCGTGGTCATTGTCTTTGGCAGCGTTCAGCAACAAATCCGTCACGCCCATGGGGATCGCGGTTCCAAGCAGGGCGAGGGCCGTAACCCTTTCGGGGTAGCGCGCGGCGGCGGCGTACGCGATCAGTGAGCCAAGACTGTGACCGACAAGGGCGGCCTGTTTGATGTCAAGCGCTTCGAGCACGGCCATTACCCAGTCAGCAAAATCGGGAACAGAATCGGGTACGGGGCCCGGGGTGCGGCCATGGCCCGGCAGGTCGACGGCCAATACGTTCTGCCCATGATAAGCGAAATAGCGGGTCTGTAACGACCAGACGCTATGGTCCAGGCCGGCGCCATGGATAAATACAATCGTTGGCTGGGATTTGTCGAAGGGCTTGCCGCCAGTCGCAGCGAAAGTATTTGTTTCACCGATTTTGATGTCCATGGCGCTATACCCTCTGGGATGATTTGAGAGCCCGGGCGAGATCGTCGCGGAGATCGTCGATATCCTCAAGCCCGACCGAGAGCCGCACCAATCCCTCGGTGATGCCGGCCGCTTTCATGGATTCGGCATCCATCTGCTGGTGGGTGGTGGAGCCCGGATGGATAACGAGCGATTTGGCGTCGCCCACATTGGCGAGGTGGGAAAACAGCTTCAGGCTTTCGATAAATTTCTTGCCCGCTGCGCGCCCGCCCTTGATACCGAAACTGAAAATCGCACCCGGACCTTTGGGCAGCATTATGGCGGCCAGTTCGTGGTCCGGATGATCCGGCAATTCGGGCCACGTGACCCACTCGACCGCGTCGTGGCCGGTCAGGAATTCGACGATTGCACGGGCGTTCTCAACGTGGCGTGCCATCCGCACGGGGAGGGTCTCGATGCCTTGCAATATGTGGAATGCATTGGTCGGGGACAGACACGCGCCGAAATCACGAAGACCCTCAGTGCGCGCGCGCATGATGAAGGCCTGGGGGCCGAACTCTTCCGCATAATTGATGCCGTGGTAGCCGGCATAAGGCTCGGTCAGGGTCGGGAACTTGCCGGACGCTTCCCAGTCGAACCGTCCGCCATCGACAATTGCGCCGCCAATGGCGATGCCGTGGCCACCCATGAATTTGGTGATCGACTGGTGCACCAGGTCTGCCCCCCATTCGAGCGGTCGGCAGAGGTACGGGGTTGCAAACGTATTGTCGACCATCAGCGGGATACCGGCGGCGTGGGCGATTTTCGAGATGGCCTGCATGTCGGGCACTTCCAGCCCAGGGTTGCCCAGGGTCTCGGCGAATAGCAATCTTGTGTTGGGCCGAATCGCAGCTTCGAATGCCGCCGGGTCGCGCGGGTCGACGAAGCTGGTCTCGATACCAAACCGAGGCAGGGTATGCAGGAACAGATTGTGCGAACCGCCATATATCGATTGGGACGAGACGATGTGCGACCCGGCATCCATCAGGGTCATGACGGCCAGCGACAGGGCCGCCTGGCCGCTTGCGGTGCAGACCGCGCCGACACCGCCTTCGAGCGCGGCGATGCGCTCTTCAAGGACCGCGACGGTGGGGTTCGAAATGCGTGAATAGAGATGCCCGGCGCGCTCCAGATTGAACAAAGCAGCGGCATGATCGGTGTCGTCGAATACGTAGGACGTGGTCTGGTAGATCGGCACCGCCCGTGCCCCATGGACCGGGTCTGGGCGCTGGCCCGCATGCAGGCTCAGGGTATCGGGCTTGATGTAACGCGGTCCACTCATGGGGCAGCTCCGGCTTTCGGGGTGTTCATTATTCGAAAAACTGGTTTTTCGCGATTTTAGGTCTGACCCTAGCCCATCTGATTTTTAATTTCGACGTGGAAAATTTGCGGATGTTCCCCCGCAAAGCACCGACCGGAGCGCTATGAACTTCGGCCGGTACATATAGATAAACCTGGCTTGGGGCACCCCGTTGCCGCCACCGGATTATAGTTTTTTAACAACTTTGAACGTATATTAGCACAAGTTTTAACTGACATTGGTTCCGTCGATATCAACAAGGAAAGCCAGATCCAGACAAAATAATCTGCATGCAGAATATTCCTGTCTCGGCATCGGCACGCAAAGCGAGAAATGAACGCTCAACAATGTCTACTTTTGGAAAAAGAACAGAGCCTCCTCTAACGCCGAAACCAGGGTCCTACCGGGCGCCCCAAGTTGAAAGTCGTATAGCGCCTCTAGCGCAGGCGCCTTCTCAATCCCCCGAGACGCCAATACCAGTTCCTCCGCAGAACCCGGCCGCCCCTGCCGCGGCCCCGGCCTCTCCCTGCTCTCATGACAATAGCGAACCCGGGCCGGAGCTACGGTCTAGCCCCAGGGCGCGCGTTTTTAAGGGCGCGGTCATTTCATACGACGACCATCACTTTACTATTCCCTGCACAGTGCGGAACATCTCCGAAGAGGGCGCACTTTTGCAGATCCTTGAGAAATTGATCGTACCCGATACATTTGTGCTGCTGATCGAATTGGATTCTGTAGAGACCGATTGCGAAGTGGTTTGGCGGCATGAGGATAACATTGGTGTTAAGTTCTTATCGCCTCTGAGATCCGTCAAACGGGCGCGGGCGCAGACCGTCTCCGAATCAAACCCGCAGCATAATAGTCCGCTCCGGCGGCACCCGGTCCGCTGATACAAGAATCGTCCCGGTTTCAATTTCCGGCCGCCAACGTCAAATTTCACTGCTTCAGGCGCCAACGCCCTCGATAAACATGTTGGTAATGTTTTTGCCGATCAACTCGATGGTAAGTTTAGGATCGTGGCCGTACCAGTCGGCCACGGAATTGCACAGGCCGACCAAATTGAGGGCGGCGAGCCGGGGGTCGGTGCTGCTTTTTATTTCCCCGGAATCCCGGCCACTTTTCAAGATATCCTCAATTACCTGAACATAGCGTCTGGACTGGGCCAGGATTTCGCCGCGACGGTCGGGAGGCAAATGCTGTCGCTGGTCAAGAAAAACGACGACATAATCCTTTCTGGTTGCCAGCGCGCCGAGATGCGCGGCCACGGTCCGGGCGATCTTCTCACGCAACGATACATCGCTTGCGGTAATGTCTTCAATGGTCTGGACAAAACCCTTGACGCCAACCAGACAGACTTGTTCCAAGGCCTCCTCCTTGGACCGGAAATAATAATAGAGACTGCCCTGTTTGATCCCGAGCCGCGCCGCGATGTCGCCGGTTGTGGCTCCGTGGTATCCTTTGGCGGCAAAAACCGCCGCTGCCGCGTCCAGAAATTCGTGCTGCCGCCGTTTGGCTTTTCCGCTTTCCCGCTTCATTGGCGCCCATTGTCCTCCAGCGTGCTCTTGTCACCGGACAACTATAGGGCAGGGACGGTTGTCTTATCCATAGCACATGGCGCAACAGGCTTTACGATTATCAATAACATTATTGAAATTGTGGCGTTCGGATCATTTTGATACCGTTTAACCGGCTATGTGTGGTTCACTGCCGCGAGCATGGGAGGGTGCGGATATGAAAACCGACCGCAGGGACGCGACGCGACGCAATTGGCTGGAAACGTTGGAAAAATATATGCACGATCCGGATGTTGCCGGATCTGCGGATTATTGGTCGCCGAAACTGGACACGGCCACCAGGGACGAACTGACGGCCATCCAAAACGCCAAGATTTCGGCGGTAACGCCGTTTCTATATGAGAATAGCGGTTTTTACAGACGGCGCTTCGATTCTCTTGGGCTGGCGCCGACCGACATTTCCAATGTTGAGGATCTGGAAAAATGGCCGGTCGTTGACAAGGTCGAGATGATGAAGGATGCCCAGGACAACCCACCCTACGGCACCTATTCGGGCGTCGACGATGATATCTGGCGGACGCGGGGATGGATGATGTTTTCGTCATCGGGCACGACCGGGGTGCCGCGGGTTTTCCGCTATTCCCAGATCGACCGGGAAATGTGGTCTTGGGCTAATGCCCGGGCGATGCATTCCATGGGGATCCGGCCCAGCGACTGCGTCCTGATCTGCACCGGGTATGGGCCGCACGTGTTTGCCTGGGGGGTGCAATTCGCGCTTGCAAAAATGAACGTGGCGATGATCCCGGGTGGCGGCATGGATGGCGCCATGCGGGCGATGCTGGTGGATCGCTACAAGCCGACCGTGCTGACTTGTACGCCGTCCTACGCGTTGCATCTTGGCCGGGTTATGCAGGAAAAAGGGCTTGATCCGGCGGCAAGCTCGATCCGCATGTTATTTGTCGGCGGGGAACCTGCTAGCGGGATCGGCAATACCCGTCAGCGTCTGGAAGACCTTTGGGGTGCCAAGCTGGTCGAATTTTATGGCTGCACGGAGGCGTCACCCCATGCCGGCGGGTATTCGTGCCCGGCGTCCGGCGGCCCCCCGATTAGCGCCCATCTGATGGAAGATATCCAGATTTGGGAGTCAGTCGACCCAGAGACCAGGGCCCGCGTCGCCCCCGGTCAGCGCGGCCTGACCGTGTGTACGAACCTGAACACCGAAGGGTCGCCGCAACTCCGGTTCCTGGTTGGCGATTATACCGTGCTTGACGACAGCCTCTGTTCGTGCGGGCGGACGCATGTGCGTGCCATCGGCGCATTTGCCGGCCGTGACGATGACCTTATCAATCTGCGCGGCATTAAAATGTATCCAACGCAGATCGAGCAAGCCGTGCGTGCGGTGCCGGATGTTGGTGACGAGTACGAGGTCGTTATCTCAACCGACGGCAAGGGTCTTGATGTGATGACGGTGCGGATCGAGCACGAGGATCGGAGTGAAACGGGTGGTATTGCGGATCGCGCTGGCAACGAAATTCGCAGCCGCTGCGAGGTGCGTGTTGACATTGAGGTCTTGCAGGTCGGGACGCTGCCAAAGACCGAATTCAAGGCGAACCGCGTTCACGATCTTCGCGACAAGTCTTGACTAGACGCCATTCTGCTCAAATCCGAGTCCGTTGAGATAGATCAGGATACCGGCTTCCAGCAGGTCTTCGGCAGGAACGGGGATAGGCCGCCGGCCACGGTCGCCACGCGCGAACAGCGACGCAATGCCGTGGGACATGGCCCAGATATGCAGCGCCATCATCAGCGCGGGCGCGCGCTTTTCCTCGGGCAAATCGTCGTGGAGCTGTTGGCAGATATCCTGCATCGTGCCGAAGGCGCGTTCTGCCGCGATCGACAATGAGCCGTCCATGGTTGGCGTGATCCGACCTTCGAACATAGCCGAATAGAGCGCCGGTTCGGTCCGGGCAAATTGCAGATATGCGCGTCCGATGCGATTCAGGCTATCGACTGGTTTGCCGCCTTCCTCAGGAACGGCGGTACGCAGGGTATCTGAAAACCGGTCGAACCCGCGTTTGGCCACCTCAACCATCAGCGCGTCCCGGTCCCTGAAATGACGGTAAGGGGCAGCGGTGCTGACCCCGGCCATGCGGGCAACTTCGGCGAGCGTCATCCCCTCCGCGCCCTGTTCGGCAATCAGCGCAAGGGCTGCGTCGAGGAGAGCCTCGCGCAGGTTGCCGTGGTGGTATCCGCGTTTGCCGCGCTGGTGGTTTCGCCAATTCATGTGACGAGGTCTTACATCAGTTGCGCCTAATTAGAAAACCCGTCGGTTTGACGGAGTGCTTCGCCGAGCACCATCGCTGTAACAATCGCAACATTGATGGACCGTAGGCCTGGCTGCATGGGGACCCGCAGGCGGGCGTCGGCGAGGGTATGGACATCTTCAGGTACGCCAGCCGTTTCGCGGCCCAGCATCAGAATATCATCGGGCCGGTAGGAGAAATCGCAATAGGGGATATCGCCTTCGGTTGTGAGCAGGATGAGGCGCGGGGGCGAATCACGGCGCGTGTATTCCTCCAGCATTGCCCTAAATTCAGAAAAAGATTTGTGACGGCGCAACGTAACCATCTCCAGATAGTCCATTCCAGCGCGGCGAAACGCCCGGTCGGTTGCCGGAAATCCGGCGGGTTCGATCAGGTCGACCGCCACTCCAAGGCAGGCGGCGAGCCGCATTATTGTGCCGGTATTCTGGGGAATATCAGGTTGGTAGAGTGCAATTCTCAATCCAAAACGCTCCGCGTGGTAGGCAAATCTGAAAAAAACACCGTCAGGTGGGCGACATAGTGATTTTCTATGGATAACGCACTGGACATTATAGGGGTATCAGTGCAAAAAAAGTTTGCATTTTTCAGCGCCCGGACTTTATCCGGGCGAATGATTCTGGGAATATGCGAAACGCGTGTTTGGCGGCCTAAATGTTATCTCTCAGAGGCCGCCGGGGGATTCAATCAAGAGGAGTGATTGTGGCTAGCAGCGAGACGCACGAGTCCAATCGGCGCGATTTTCTATACATCGCAACTGGAGCATTCGCGGTGGTGGGGGCGGCATCTGCCGCCTGGCCACTGATCCATCAAATGAACCCGGATGCTTCAGTCCAGGCGTTGGCATCCATCGAGATCGACATGAGCGCGATTCCTGTCGGTCAGTCCATCACGGTCAAATGGCAGGGCCGACCGGTCTTCATTCGCCACCGTACGCCGGAAGAAATCAAGATCTCGCAGGAAACACCGCTCGAAGATCTCAAGGATCCGGTGGCGCGCAACGCAGGTCTTGGCGGTGACGTGGACGCGTCCGATGCCAACCGCGTGATCCAGCCGGAATGGCTGATCGTGGTCGGCGTCTGCACCCATCTCGGCTGTATCCCGGTCAAGAACCAGGGCGACTATAACGGCTGGTTTTGCCCCTGCCACGGCTCGCATTACGACCTGGCGGGCCGGATAAGGTTTGGTCCCGCGCCTGAAAACTTGCTGGTGCCAAAGTATGAATTTATCGGCGATGACGCCGTCCGGATCGGTTGAGGAGGACCACCCATGAGCCAACTTCACGGGGAACCGTATCAGCCGAAATCTGGATTTATGAAGTGGATGGAATCCAGGCTCCCTATCATGGGCCTGTTGTATCCGACCGCGGTGACCTTCCCGACACCACGGAATCTGAATTACTGGTGGACGTTCGGCGGCATTCTGATGTTCTGCCTCTCGGTCCAGATCATCACCGGTATTGTGCTGGCGATGCATTACGTTCCCCATGTGAGCATGGCATTCGAGAGTGTCGAAGGGATCATGCGGGACGTTAATTACGGCTGGCTGATCCGGTATGTCCATTCCAACGGAGCGTCGATGTTCTTTATCGCCGTTTATATTCATATGTTCCGGGGCATGTATTACGGCTCGTACAAGGAACCGCGCGAGGTCCTCTGGATCCTGGGTGTGGTTTTGTTCCTACTCATGATGGCAACCGCCTTTATGGGTTACGTGCTGCCGTGGGGCCAGATGAGCTTTTGGGGCGCAACCGTGATTACCTCGTTATTCTCGGCAATTCCCTATTTTGGCGACATGATTACCCAGCTTCTATGGGGCGGGTTCGCGGTCGATAATCCAACCCTGAACCGTTTCTACTCACTGCACTATCTTCTGCCCTTCATGATTGTCGGGGTCGTGGTGCTGCATATCTGGGCGCTGCATGTAACCGGCAACAATAATCCGACCGGCATCAGCGTTAAATCGAAACAGGACACGTTGCCGTTCCATCCGTTCTATACGGCGAAAGACGGGTTTGCGCTGGTGCTGTTCATCCTGTTTTTTGCGATATTCGTCTTTTATACGCCGAACATTCTTGGCGACCCGGTCAACTATGAAAAAGCCAACTCGCTGGTGACCCCGGAGCATATTGTGCCGGAATGGTATTTCCTGCCCTTCTACGCGATCCTTCGGGCTATCCCGGATAAACTCGGCGGCGTGATCGCGATGTTCGCCTCAATCGGGGTGCTGTTTATCCTGCCGTGGCTTGATACATCAAAAGTGCGCTCGGTAAGCTTTCGTCCCCTGTACCGGCAGTTTTTCTGGATCCTCGTGATCGCCTGCATCGGTCTTGGGTATCTCGGCGCCAAGCCGCCGGAAGGTGCCTACGTGATCTGGTCGCGTATTTTGACGGCCTATTATTTCCTCCATTTCCTGGTCATTTTACCGGTCCTTGGTATTTTGGAGAAGCCTCGGCTCTTGCCGAAAAGCATCACTGAATCGGTGCTTGGCAATGGCGACGGTGATAAAGCAGAGAGCAAGGGTTAGGGATGATGAAACAGGTTACACATTTCAGAACCCTTGTCCGGGCAGGCCTGATTGCCATAGTCTCGGCTCTGGTCGTCTTGGCAGCACCGGGTGTCGGCCAGGCCGAAGAGAGCGGGGAATCCGAGGCACTCGACTGGTCCTTCAATGGCCCGTTCGGCACATTCGATCGGGCACAGTTGCAGCGCGGCTATAAAGTCTACCGTGAGGTTTGCTCGGCCTGCCATTCGATGGAGTTCGTGTCGTTTCGGAACCTGTCGGAAGAGGGCGGACCGGGCTTTACGCCCGAGCAGGTAAAGGTCATAGCCTCGGAATTCGAGATCGAAGACGGTCCCAACGACGATGGTGATATGTTCATGCGCCCCGGATTGTTGTCCGATCGGTTCCCGGCGCCATTCCCCAACGTTCAGATTGCCCGATTGGCCAATGGCGGAGCATTTCCGCCTGATCTCTCGGTGCTGGCGAAAGCCCGGGTAGGTGGCCCGGACTATATCTACGCCCTGCTGATGGGCTATGAAGAAGCCCCGGCCGGCGTGGAACTGGCGATTGGCATGAGTTACAATACCGTCTTTCCCAACCATCAAATCGCCATGCCCGAACCAATTTTCGAGGATGCCGTCGAATACGATGATGAAACCGAACCAACGCTCGAAAATTATGCGCGCGATGTTACGGCTTTCATGATGTGGACGGCGGAGCCGAAATTGGAAGCCCGACACAGAATGGGCTTCAAGGTTGTACTGTTCCTGCTGATATTTGCTGGCCTGCTTTATGCGACCAAGCGCAAGGTCTGGGCCGCCGTTCATTAATCACCGGTAATTTTGGAATCCCGGTCTGCACCTGTTGGCGGGTTAACTAATGATTGTGCAGCCCGGTAATCCTGTTTTGTGATCATGCCGGAACCTGCATGGGCAACACGGATTCGAGGATCCGGACTCTGGGGGAAGAGCATATGACCAAAACTGTGCTTGGGGTCGTTGGCGGGTCTGGCGTTTACGACATGCCCGGACTGGACAACCGGGAATGGAAAAGAATCGAAAGCCCCTGGGGCGAACCTTCTGACGAATTGCTGTTTGCAAGTTACTCGGATCTCCCGATTGTGTTTCTGCCCCGGCACGGGCGCGGCCATCGGCTCAGTCCGAGCGATATCAACTTCCGGGCCAATATTGACTGTCTGAAACGCGCCGGGGTTACCGATCTCATTTCGGTGTCGGCCTGTGGGTCGTTTCGCGAGGACTTGCCGCCCGGGTCTTTCGTTTTGGTGGATCAGTTTATCGACCGAACGTTTAGGCGCGAAAGCAGCTTTTTCGGCAAAGGCCTGGTTGCCCACGTTTCCATGGCCCACCCGGTATCTCCAAACCTCGTTGATCGCCTTGAGGAGGCCACCAAAGAGGTTGGGATTACATGCCGGCGCGGCGGTACGTACCTCGCCATGGAAGGCCCGCAATTTTCAAGCTACGCCGAGTCCATGCTCTACAAATCGTGGGGCTGCGATGTCATCGGGATGACCAACATGCCGGAAGCCAAACTCGCCCGCGAAGCCGAGATTTGTTACGCTTCGGTTGCGATGGTTACGGATTTCGATTGCTGGCACCCGGATCACGACCATGTTCAGGTATCCGACGTAATTGCCGTGCTGACCAGGAATGCCGAAAAGGCGCAAAAACTTCTCGCCAACCTGGCGCAATCCTTTCCGCGCGAACACGAGGCTTGCCCGCTGGGGTCCGACCGGGCGCTTGATGTGGCAATTATCACCCCGCCGGAGGACCGCGATCCGGAGCTTTTTGCCAAGCTCGACGCGATTGCCGGGCGGGTTCTTTAGACGTTTACGAGAGAACGGAACGAGAATACGGGAAGAACTTATGGATCTCAGAAAAGGTTTCGATATCTCGCGCTATGTCCGGGATATCCACGATTACCCGAAACCGGGAATTATTTTCCGGGACATTACAACATTGCTCTCCAACCCTTACGCGTTTCGGGCATCCGTAGACGAATTGATGTGGCCGTTTCTGCAGGAGAAAATAGATTACGTGGTGGGGATCGAAGCCCGCGGATTTATTCTCGGCGGGGCCATCGCCCACGAGCTTGGGTGTGGGTTTATCCCGATACGAAAAAAAGGCAAACTGCCGGGCAAGACAATCGGCCAGGACTACACTTTGGAATACGGCGTTGATACGATCGAAATCCATGCCGACGCGATTGAGGGGGGCGACAACGTTCTGCTGGTGGATGATCTGATCGCGACTGGTGGAACGGCGTTGGCAGCAGTGGAGCTGATCAAACGTTCGGGCGGCGCGGTGGTTGCCGCGTGTTTCGTGATCGACTTGCCAGATTTGGGTGGCAGCAAGAAACTGGTCGATGCTGGCGTCAAGTTTCACAAACTGATTGAATTTGAAGGCGACTGAATCGCCAAACAATTGTAGGTGCCGCATGTGGGTAGATGACGAACATTACAGGTCACTCTGGGTCGCCGATGATAGCTGGACGATCGAGATTATCGACCAGACCCGGTTGCCCCATGAATTCATGATCGTATCGCTGGTGACCCTCGAGCACGCGATCCATGCGATTAAAACCATGCAGGTGCGCGGGGCGCCGCTAATAGGCATCACGGCAGCGTACGGGATCGGGATGGCGATGCGCGTTGATTCCAGCGACGCTGCCCTCGAATCTGCAATCGCGCGTCTGCAGGCAACCCGGCCGACCGCCTCGAATCTCGCCTGGGCGCTTGAAGAAATGCGCCAAAGACTGGCCCCACTTCAACCCGAAGAGCGGATCAATGCTGCATACCGGCGCGCCCGCGAACTGGTCGATCACGATATCATGACCTGCAAATCGATTGGCGCCCACGGGGTCGAACTGATCCGCGATATTGCCAAACGCAAGGACGGCAAGCCGGTCAATATCCTGACCCATTGCAACGCCGGATGGTTGGCGACGATCGACTGGGGGACGGCGCTGTCGCCGATTTACCGGGCCTATGAAGACGAAATTCCGGTCCATGTCTGGGTCGACGAGACCCGGCCCAGGAACCAGGGAGCTGCGCTGACGGCGTGGGAACTCGGCAAACACGGGATCGAACATACGGTGATCGTCGACAATGCCGGCGGGCATTTGATGCAGCTCGGGCTCGTCGATATCTGCATCGTCGGCACCGACCGGACGACCGCGGGCGGCGATGTCTGCAACAAGATCGGGACCTATCTCAAAGCGCTTGCTGCGCACGATAACGGCGTACCGTTTTTTGTCGCACTGCCGTCGTCGACCATCGACTGGTCGCTGGAATCAGGCGCTGATATCCCCATCGAACAACGCGGTTCTGAAGAGGTGTCCCATGTCTACGGCCTGACCGACGACGGCGCCGTTGGCCGGGTCGATGTGGTTGCACCGGGTAGCGAAGTGGTCAACCCAGCCTTCGACGTAACCCCCCGGCATCTGGTCACGGGGTTGATCACGGAGCAGGGGATTTGCGGCGCGAGCCGGGAGGAACTGACCAAGCTGTTTCCCGTGCAGGCCGGATGACCGGGGATCAGAGCTTATGCCAGGAAATCGTTGATACGGCGCGGGCCTTGTCGCCAAAAGGGCTGGGTGTTGGCCGGTCCGGGAACGTGTCGGCGCGGTGCGCCGATGGGATGCTGATCACCCCGAGCGGGGTTCCGTATGAGACCATGTCGGTGGATGATATCGTCCAGGTGAACGAGGCAGGCAACGTCCCCGAGAATTCGCTCGAACCTTCCAGCGAATGGCGCTTCCATCAGGCGATCTACCAGTCGCGCCCCGAAGCCGGTGCGGTGGTGCATTGTCACTCGCGGTTTGCAACTGTTCTTGCCTGCGCCCGTACGCCGATCCCGGCATTCCATTATATGGTTGCGGTCGCCGGCGGTGCAGATATCGCCTGCGCAGATTACGCGGTGTTCGGCAGCGAAGATTTGTCTCGATCCGTAATATCAGCACTCAACGGGCGCTCGGCCTGTCTGATGGCGAACCATGGTCAGGTGGCCTTTGGCAATACGCTGGCTGCCGCGTTTGAACTTGCCTGTGAAGTAGAAGAATTGTCCGCGCAATATTGCGAGGCGCTGAAACTGAATAGAGTCCACCTTCTCAGCACCGTGGAAATGGATGCTGTCCTAGAACGCTTTAAATCTTACGGGCGAAACGCTTAGGGAGCCTTGGCAGCGGTCTACTGTTGGGCCGTCGCTTTAACTCCGAATCCAGACCCCGGGCTATTCGAGCGAAATCGTATAGCCTTCCATTTCACACAGGTCGACATCGTAATCTTCGATAACGTCGCCATCGTCAAAAACGACCTGGATGTCGTAGGAACAGGTTTCGAGGCCGTCCATAATGTTGACAGGAACCTCGTTCCCCGAAGGTAGAATGGCTCCCTCGATTAAATTTTCCTCCCATTCATCAGTGCCCACGTCGGAGAGGTAAATTTCTTCCACGTTCGAGTCCGTCAAATTTGTCAGCATGAACACCAGATCCTGCGCAGCAGCGAATGAAGTGCTCCCCAAAAATAATCCTGTTGCAACGGCAACTATTGGCAGCTTCATGAAAATTCTCCCTGTTGTCTCTTAGGTTGTGTTTGGGGCAGCCCCGACACGCTCTCGACATACAGTCGATAGCAGAGAAACCGTCGCTTTCCAGTTTTGCAACAACTCAGCATAGATCGCAATTCGACTTTTAGCCCCATTCCATGATCGTGTAGCCGGTCATTTCCAGCACCCTGTCGTCATTCTGATTGTGGGCGGTGGTGTGCATGGTCATGATCCCCCATCCGGGACGGGATTTGAGTGTTCTCGTGTTGGTGATTTCGCTACGGTAGGTGACGGTGTCACCGACCCGCACGGGCCCCGGCCAGCGGATATCGAGCAAGCCGGGGGACGCGGATCGTTGCGCAACGGGCAAGTCCTGATCCCGGCGCCTCCGGTCTTGCTCGTGAAACCAGGCTACCAGCAGCTTCATATAAACCGACGCCGTGTGCCAGCCACAGGCAATCAGCTCGCCGTAGAAGGTGTTTTTTGCGGCTTCCGGGTCGAGGTGAAATACCTGGCGGTCATATTTTTCCGCAAACCGGATCATGTCAGCTTCATCAAACGTCTCGGAGCCAAATTCAATTACCGAGCCGACCTCGAATTCTTTGAGATATTGCATCACCCATCCTCTTGGAGTGAGGTGCGGGTGCGAAACATCTGTAGTCCTGCAAGGTCCATGACCAGTTCATCATTCTGGTCAACGAGTTCCCAATAAAAGGTACAAATTCCCATTTCCGGGCGACTTTTTGAAACCCGTGCTTCCTTGCAGGTGCGCCGCAGGCGCAGGGTGTCACCCGGGTAGACAGGTTTGTACCATTTGAGCGCGTCCATGCCGGGCGAGCCGAGGCCGTGGGACCTGCTGATATAGCTGTCACTCATCAGGCGCATGGATATAGCGCACGTGTGCCAGCCACTGGCAATCGGTCCCTGCAGGTCCATGCCGGGAATTTTTTCGTCGTTCAAATGCATGAGCTGGGGATCAAACTCTTCGGCGAACGCGATTATTTCTTCCCTTGTGACTTCGTAGGATCCCTCCAGATCGACGGTCGCGCCGGCCGGGAAGTCTTCGAAAAACAATGTCTGTTCGATCATCATGGAAAGTCTCTAAACCGCGAATTTGAAGAGGATAATATCCCCGTCGCAGACAACATAGTCCTTGCCTTCGTCGCGGGCTTTGCCGGCATCCCTGGCTCCCTGTTCGCCATTGCAATCAAGGAAATCATTATAATCGATTGTTTGCGCGCGGATAAATCCACGTTCGAAATCGGTGTGGATGGCCGCCGCCGCCCGGGGTGCGCGGGACCCTTTGGGAATGGTCCAGGCGCGGGCCTCTTTCGGGCCGACAGTGAAAAACGTGATCAGGTTCAACAAATCGTATCCGGCGCGGATGACCTGGTCCAGACCAGCGCTTTCGAGACCGAGGCTTTGGAGGTATTCGAGCCGCTCGATGTCTTCGAGCTGGGCCAGTTCTGCTTCAATGCTGGCTGAAATAACGACCGACTGGGCGCCTTCGTTTGCCGCCAGTTTTTCGACTTTTTTCGACCACTCGTTACCGGTTGACGCGGCCGGTTCTTCCACGTTGCAGACATAGAGAACGGGTTTGCTGGTCAGCAGGTTGAGGCGCTGGAAGGCGCGTTGCTGGTCTTCCGGCACATCCGCCGCACGCGCTGGTTTGCCATCTCGCAATACCTCAAGTGCGCGGTTAACAAGGTCGAGCGTCTGGATCGCTTCCTTGTCGTTGCCGCGCGCCTTTTTTATCAGGCTGTCGTGGCGTTTTTCCAGGCTTTCCAGATCAGCCAGCATCAATTCCGTGTTGATGGTCTCGGCGTCGGCGACTGGATCGATCCGCCCCTCCACGTGCGTGATATTGCCATCTTCAAAGCAGCGAACCACGTGGGCGATGGCGTCGACTTCGCGAATATTCGCCAGGAATTTGTTGCCAAGCCCTTCCCCTTTTGAGGCGCCGCGCACAAGCCCCGCGATATCCACGAAGGTGAGCCTGGTCGGCACTATCCGCGCCGATTTCCCAATGCCAGCGATAATATCCAGACGTTCGTCGGGTACACCGACTTCGCCCTCGTTCGGTTCGATCGTGCAAAAGGGGTAGTTCTGCGCCTGCGCCGCAGCGGTCCGGGTCAGGGCATTGAACAAAGTGGATTTACCGACGTTGGGAAGCCCAACGATCCCGCATTTGAATCCCATTGCTGTTATTTTCCTGTCTCGTTGGCGGGTTCGTCGTCCTGGGACGCGGTCGCAAGGTGGACGCGGTTCATGAAAGTTGAATCCTCTCCGCTCGCCAAAAGTCCGGCATTGTCGGCAATCGCGTCAAGCATCGGGACAATCCAGTCCTGTTCGTCTCTGGCAAAATCGTGCAGGACGTATCGGTGGACCAGGTTCTTGTTCCCAGGATGCCCGATACCAATCCGGACACGGCGGAATTCCGGACCGATATGCGCGGCCGTCGAGCGCAACCCGTTATGGCCGGCAACCCCGCCACCCGATTTCACCCGGAGTTTTCCGGGGGGCAAATCCAGTTCGTCGTGGATAACCACGACGTCATCCGGCTCGAGCTTGTAGAACCGCATGGCTTCGCCAATCGCCTGACCGGAATTGTTCATGAAAGTCATCGGCTTCATGAGCAGGCATTTCCCGGATCCCATTCGGCCTTCGGCTATATTGGCGCTGAAGCGGTTACGCCACGGGTCAAACCCGTGGCGCCCGTGGATCGCGTCGGCGGCCAGGAAACCGATATTATGCCGGTGGCGGGCATAGCGCCCACCGGGATTGCCGAGGCCTGCCAGGAGCAGCATGGCTCATACCACCTTTCCGGTCAGGGGTGCCGTCGCGATTGGGGTAATGATCAGGTCGAAAAATCGAAAGCTATTCGCCGTCGGATTCTTCGTCTCCGCCATCCGCACCTTCTTCGCCTTCTTCGCCCTCTTCGCCCTCGATACCTTCGATATCTTCGTCTTCGTCGGTTTCGACTTCTTCAACGGCAGGCGAAGCGATGGTGGCAACAGTGAAATCACGGTCGCTGATGGTCGGCTCAACACCCTCTTCGAAGGTGATCGCCGAGACGTGGATTGCATCGCCGATATCAAGATCCGTGAGGTCGGCCTCGAAGGCTTCCGGAATGGCGTCGGCCGGGCAATTCACTTCGATGCTGAAGCGAACGACGTTTAGAACTCCGCCACGAACAAGACCGGGAGACAGTTCTTCGTTGATAAACTGGACCGGGATTTCCACGGTGATTTTGGCTCCCTTACCGAGCCGCAAGAAATCCACATGGATCGGGAAATCCTTGACTGGGTCAAACTGAATGTCTTTCGGGATGACGCGGGTTAAATCGCCGCCAAGCTCGACATTCAGAAGGGTCGATAAAAACAGCCCTGACTTCAGTTTTTGTTCCAGTTCGCGGCGCGACACCGTGATCGTGGTCGGGGCTTGTTTGTCGCCGTAAATTACGGCCGGTACGAGACCGTTTCTGCGCGCTTCGCGGGCTGCCCCCTTGCCGGCCCCCTCGCGCAATTCTGCTTTCAGTTCCAGTATATCTGCCATGATACTTTCCGTTTTATGTGCTGGGGCCCTAGCGGCCCAGGGGCGATCTTCCGCCTCCAGGGGTGTCTGGTGCGATCGCCGGCATGGCTTATACCGCCGGGCGGGGCGGGGAGCAAGGGGTTTGCAGGTTTCATACAGCAATCGGACCATTGGACCAGCACCTGTTCGCGGTACCGGCGAGGGCCAATTACCCGGTAGGTGCTGCCTGATTGGATGAACCCCTGCCGCGCCGTGATTTCCAGGTCGAAGAAAAGGCTGCAAACTGGAGGAGGGTCACCAGGCCGATCAGGATTGCGAACGGTATCTGCGCCCAATTAGGTTCGGGGATAGAGCGGTGAAAATCCTGGAAATGTAGATACAGGAAATAGCTTGTATGGATGACGATCAGCATCCAAAGCACGTAGGCGCTCTGTTGCAGGAATTTCCAGACCGAGCCGCTGAGTTTGCGCTGGCTCCAATCGTTGGACGATAGAGCTAGGACGAGGCCATATATCAGGGCAACGATGCCGATTACATTGGCGAGCCCAAATCCATGCTGGAGCATTACATAAACTCCTGTGGGGTGAAGTTCATATCCAAAAATGCGGACGAGATCCCACTCCACCCAACCGGCAAGGATTATGTACGTATGAATTCCGGCAAGTATGACGCCGTAAATGCCTGATTCCCGTCGCCAGGGAATAGCAAATCTGAGCTTCGGGAACAGGCGCGCCAATGGTCCAATCACCATAGATAATGCGATCAGCATCACGCTCATATCGCCAATGGCCCGGTTCCAGCGGTGCATATCTGCCCATTGTGCGCGGGATTCAATGAACGCATAAGTTCCCAAAGCGGCGACCAGTAAAACGACCAAATGCCGGGTTTTCCAGCCAACGGTCAGACGGCGGGTGGGTCTCACCAAGGGTTTCTCGATTTGTGTCATTGGTTAGCCTATGCGGGGATTGCCGGATGCGAACCTGTTCAGCAAATCGGACCAAAATGCGGCGGTATCCGGCACTTGGGACAATATGGCGCAATCGGTATGCGGTTGGTCTCAGTCGAATAGGCTGGAGACCGATTCTTCTCGTGCCGTGCGGCCAATCGCCTCTCCGATCAGGGGGGCGATGGAGAGGACTCGAATATTGCTCGCAACCCTGATCGCTTCCGTTGCCTGGATGGAATCGGTGATCACCAACTCCTTGAGGCTGGAGGCGGTTATCCGGGCAACCGCACCGCCGGAGAGCACACCGTGGGTAATGTAGGCGCACACGTCGGTTGCTCCGGCTTCTATCAGCGCATCGGCGGCGTTGCAGAGCGTGCCGCCCGAATCGATAATATCGTCAAACAGGATGCACGATTTGCCTTTTACCCTGCCGATAATATTCATGACCTCTGACTGGCCCGGACGATCGCGGCGTTTATCAACGATCGCCAGCGGAATGGCGAGGCGTTTCGCCACCGCCCGGGCGCGCACCACGCCGCCCACATCGGGCGAGACCATCATTAGATTGTTGTCACCAAAACGTTCCTGGATATCGCGTATCATGACCGGGGCGGCGAACAGATTGTCGGTCGGGATATCGAAAAAGCCCTGGATTTGGCCTGCATGGAGGTCGAGCGTCAACACCCGGTCGGCGCCTGCTTGCGTAATCATGTTGGCCACGAGTTTCGCTGTGATCGGGGTCCGTGGCCCCGGTTTCCGGTCCTGCCGGGCATAGCCGAAATAGGGGACAACAGCGGTAATCCGCCGTGCCGACGATCGCCGCACTGCGTCGATCAAAATCAACAGTTCCATCATATGGTCATTTGCCGGAAAGGAGGTCGACTGGATGATGAAAATGTCCTCGCCACGGACATTCTCGTTGATCTCGACGAAGATCTCCATGTCGGCGAACCGGCGCACGCTGCAATCGGTCAGTTCGGTCTTCAGATATGCCGCGATCGCCCCGGCGAGTGCATGGTTGGAATTACCTGCAACCAGCTTCATGATCAGCCCCGCCCGATGTGCCTGTAATTTGCAATTCAGAGGGTTGGGTTTTAGCAGGATGACGAGGGAAGTGTAAACCTGACAAGGTGCGGGTTTCTGGGGACCTTGCGGTTTTAGTGACAGTTTTATGACTGTTTGCGGATGATCCGGGAGATTCCATCTGCGGCGGCGGCGGCGCCAAGCAGAATCAAGTTTTCATTGGTGCCATTTGCTCCCAAAGCGATTCGGCGCTGGGCGATCTTGCCGAGGGGGTCGCCATCGGCGTCGGCCACGATCCAGGAAATTTCAGATTCTGTGATTTCCGGCGAAACAAAATATATTTCCAGTCCCGGCGGGACATAGTCCGGGGGTAAAATGATCCGGTATCCGCCGGTGGCCAGGATCTGCCGTAGCCTGGAATCCAAGTCCACCAATTCGACAGCATCCAGAGAGGGTTCCGTAATAGCCAACAAGGGGCGGGTGTCGCCGGGGGCCGCTGGTGTGCTGGTGGCGTGGGTCGATGCCGGCGCGAGGTCTGGCGCATTTGCGGTGAAGGACGGGCCGACCGACGCGGTGCTGCAACCTGCCAAAGTCGATGAAAAAAACAGAAAGGCGATACCAGCTAATTTACTAATTGGGTTTCGGGGCATTACTTGGCGACCAAATCCATGGTGGCGGATGACACCGATACTGGGGCATCTTTGGTGATGATATAGGTCTGGCCCGGGGTCATCGCCGTGCCGCTATCGGAATCCATCGCGATCATGTGGGCGAAGAAAACCATGTTTTCTTCAATGATCCAGTCGTTGCCGCGGTAGAACATCGGCCAGTCCATCCAGCTTGGGGTAAAACGTGCTCCGAGGCTGTAGCCGCATGCGGCCAGTCGGTGTTGTTCCAGGCCGGCGTCGTCCATGACGCTCGCATAGGCATCAAACACCTCGCCCGCGGCCCGGCCCGGCCTCATGACCTCTTCGCAGGCGGCAAGTGCGTCCATGCTGGCCTGGTGTAGAAAAGTGTGGCGGTCACTTGGCTTTCCGACAAGGACCGTACGCATCATAGCAGCGTGATAGTGGCGGTAGACGCCCGCCCATTCGAGCGTGATCTGGTCGTCGGTGTCCAGCTTGCGGCGGCCCGATTTGTACCGGCACAGAAGCGCGTCACGTCCCGACCCGATGATCACTTCGTTGGCGGGAAAATCTCCACCGCCGCGAAAAACAGCGCCCTGGAGGGCTGCAAGGATATCGCCTTCATCAGCGCCTGGCCGGATTTCGGCAAGGGCGGCGCGATAGGCGTCATCGGCCAGTTCCCCGGCGCGGCGCACGTATCCCAGCTCGGCCGGGCTCTTCACGGCACGCAGTTTCTGGACTAATTGGGATGCGTCTACGAGCGTGCAAAAGCCTGTCAACGCGGCCTCAAGCGCGCGGCCGTTCGCCGCCGTCAGACCATGGGTATCGAATTCGACGCCAAGTTTTGTTCCCTTTGCGCCGAATTCATCGATCATGTCGCGCAACTGGGCTGCGGGCGTCGCGCCCTGTTGGTCAGCCCAGATACGGATATCATCCAGATTGGAAGTATGCTGGGCCTGGCGTAAATCCGCTGAGCGGGTCAAGAGCGCCATCCGCCCATCGGCGCCGAGATACAGGCACTGGAAAAAGCAATAGCCGAACGTGTCGTACCCGGTCAGGTAATACATCGATTCCTGAGCGAAGATCAGCAGGCCATCAAGGCCGGCCTCGGTTAAACCATTGATCGCGTTGGCGACCCGCGACTGGTATTCGGACTGATCAAAATGAAGGGCCATTGTTACTGGATACTCGATATTGTTACGCAGTCAGGGCGATAACAGACAATTGGCGACCGTAATCCGGTTCGCCCAGGTGGGTGCTCCGCCGATAGCTGAAGAAAAGCTCTTTTTCGTCATAGGTGCAACGGAGCAGATTATCTATCCCCTGGATCCCGGTGGCAATCAGCCGGTGGGCAACAAAGCCCGGCAGGTCGAAATGCGCGCGTCCGGTTGGGCCTTCGCTGAAGAAGCTCGCGAATTTCGGATCATCTTCCACGAACCGCGCTTTAAATTCCGGACCGACTTCGTAGGACTTTTGCGAAATTGTCGGACCGATCGCGGCCTGGATGTTGCCCGGATTTGCGCCAAGACGGGTCATTGCGGCGACAGTCGCTTCCAGCACCCCGTCGAGCGCGCCGCGCCATCCGGCATGCGCTGCGCCGATCACCCCGGCTTTAGCATCTGCGAACAGAACCGGGGTGCAGTCTGCCGTTGAAATACTGATCGCGATATCAGGGTTTGTCGTCACAATGGCATCGGCCCGCGGTCTCTCGCCGTCCGCCCACGGGTCTTTCGCGACAACGACTTCGGGGGAGTGGATCTGGTAGGGGGTCAGCAATCGCCCGGCGTCGATATTGAAGAATTCTGCAATACGGCGGCGGTTCTCAACGACGTCGTCTTTTTCGTCCCTGGAGCCGACGCCGCCATTGAGGGAGGCGTAGATGCCGTTGGAGATGCCACCTTTGCGGGTGAAAAAGCCATGCCGGATCGCGCCCTCGCCAAACAGGGTTGAATGGATTTTTCCGGCCTGCTCAGAGCTCATTATTGCTGTTTTCCCTTGGTGTTCTGGTCCAGCTCATTTTGTCGCATGTCCGGCGTCCGGCGGAAAGGGCGGTGGCGCATCCAGATCTGGCGAGGCAATGACCAATGCCTTGAACAGCGTCCCCATCTTGTCGACTGCTGTGAGGCGCTCCAGGTCGCGAGACACCCGCTCGTGGCGTTTCGGGTTAGCCTGGATGATCTGCTCCGCGCGCGGCCCGATCCCCAATTGTTCGAGGAAGGTCCCTTGCGGGATTGGCCCCCATGGGCGCGCACCACCTGATCGGGCGGCCTTGGCGAGGGCGCTGAAATCCACGTGGGCGGTCAGGTCGGCGTTGCCGGGGTCCTGCAGCGGATCGGTAAATTCATGGGCTTTGACGGCTTGGAACGAATCCCCTGGCATCGGCCCTTCATAGCCATAATCGATGATCAATGCCGCGCCGGGAACACGGCTCAGATGGTGGCCGATGGTTGCTGCGAAACCATCGCGCTGTGGCGCAACCTCGATGATTTGGCCCACATCCGTGCGGCGCAGGGCAGGCGGTACAAGTGGTTCCAGATCCGGCCCATCAAGTATTGTCCATTCAAGTTGCCCGTCCGCGCCGATGCCAATCCCACGCTCGGACCATCCTGATGGCCCGTGCAGAAACTGGCGGATCGGCAACGCGTCGGCAAATTCGTTGGCGATGAGGATCATCGGGATATCGGGAAGGTTCGAGAAATCTGTTTGCCAGGTGATGTGGTCGACCTGGTTTTCCAGCTTGGATCTTTGCTGTTCCTGCAAGACCGGACTGGCCTCGACAAGCACGCAACGGACGGCTTCTTGGAAGCCCGGCAACTGACACGCGGTACGCAGGATATCCTGCATCAGCGTGCCGCGTCCGGGTCCCGCTTCACATAGCGCGAATTCGCCGGGGCGGCCCAGCTCCATCCACATATGGGCGCACCAGGCACCGATAACCTCGCCGAACATCTGGCTGATCTCAGGTGCCGTCACGAAATCTCCTGGTTTCCCGAGGGGGTTGCGGGTGACGTAATAGCCGAATTCCGGATCGGTCAGACAAAGTTCCATATAGGCGTCCACGCTGAGCGGCCCGGTAGCGTCAATAATGGCCCTTATTTTGTCTGAGCGGCTATCCGGCACTGGGGTTGATCACACCTTTGCCGGGCGGGGGGAATTGGCACGCCAGATCAAAAACCCACCAACAAGAATCATCGGGAATGACAGAATCATACCCATGGTCAAACCACCCGCCAGGTACCCGATCTGGATATCCGGTTCGCGAAAAAATTCGACGAAAATTCGCGCAAACCCGTACCCGGCGATAAACGTGCCGCAGATCAGGCCCGGTTTTTTCAGCGCCCCAAAACGGAATATCATCACGGTCAGAATTATGAACAACACCAGTCCCTCCAGCCCGGCTTCGTAGAGCTGGCTCGGGTGCCGGGGGTCCGGCCCACCGGCCGGGAAGACAAAGGCCCAGGGCACGTCGGTGACCCGGCCGAACAATTCGCCATTCACGAAATTTGCAATCCGGCCAAAGAACAGGCCGAACGGGACACTGGCGGCCGCCAGATCGGCCATTGCCCCGAGCGGCAGCTTTTTCCAGCGGGCATAGATCAGGAACGCGATGATAAAGCCCAAAAACCCACCATGGAACGACATCCCACCCTGCCAGACCTGGAGGATTTCAGACGGGTTGGAGAAATAATAGCCCGGGTTGTAGAACAGGACATAGCCAAGCCGCCCGCCAAGGATGATCCCGATCGCGGCGGCAACAATCAAATCGTCGATATGCTCGCGCGTCAGCGGCTCGTTTTGGGACCAGAGGTGTCGCCGCTTCAAAAGTTGTACGACCCAGAACCAGCCGAGCAGCAGGCCTGCCATATAAGCCAGCGCGTACCAGCGGATCACCAAGGGGCCTAGTTCGAGGGCGATCGGGCTGATATCCGGAAATTGGAGACTGGCTAATTCCATGACAGGTCCTTGTCGGTTTTTGGTTCGGCGTTAATGGGGGGCAAGTATGGCCGGGTCAAGGTTTGGTGTGTGGATACCTGGTTGTCTCTTGTATCTCGGTACTCGCAGCCCCATAACAAGAGCAACATTGTATAATTTTGGGTGGTTCCATGACACAGACCAATTCCCGCTTATTTGATGAAGTCGCGCGCCTGATGAGTGACGCCGCAGGGGCTGCCAATGGGATCAAGAAAGAAATCGATTCCGTGGTCCGCGGACAGGCCGAGAAAGTCCTGCGCGATCTCGAAGTTGTCAGCCGCGAAGAGTTCGACGCCGTCAAGGCGATGGCGCAAAAGGCCCGCGCCGAGAACGAGGCGCTCGCCGAACGCATTGCCGTGCTTGAAGGCAAGGCTGGATCGCCCGGGCGGTCCCGTGCAGCGGCGACTGCAAAAAAGGCAGGTGCCGCGAAATCGGCAAAGGCCAAGACCACGCAAGCCAAAGCCCGGACCCGGACGACGAGGTCTTCGAAATCTCAAACACAATCTGACTGATCGTTCTGTTGAATCGTAAATTGTTTCGGTCGAACACTTATCAAGACTATTCACAGGTGCATATGCGCTGTCACAACTTTGTCGCAGTTCGTGACTTAGGTTGAAAAATTGCGGGATAACTGCACAGTTTTTTGCAAGTCCCGGTAGCGTCAACGGAATCCGGCAGGATATATTGAAATAGTTGGGTGATTCGATTTTCTGTTCACAGTCTTACCGTCATTTCAGTCGCGTCATGCTTTGCCACCTAGTTTGGTCGAGCGAACATTCTTGGGTATCCCGCCCGGAACTGCTGGAGGTCTGATATGCCGTTGGCCCAGATTGGTGAAGAACGAGATTTTCACCCCGTCGATATTGTCGAGCAAATCGCTGCTATCCACGAATGGTCGTTTGACCGGAGCGCAGATGATGAAATCAACATCTCCGTCAGCGGATCGTGGACCGACTTTCATCTATCGCTCAATTGGCGCGAAGATGTTGAGGCGCTCCACCTGGCGTGCGCCTTTGATATGCGGGTGCCGGATGCAAGACGCAACGAGATATACCGCCTGATTGCCATGATCAACGAGCAATTGTGGCTCGGGCATTATGATCTCTGGTCCCACGAAGGCGTCGTCATGTTCCGGCATGGATTGTTGCTGTCTGGTGGTGTGGAACCATCGTCCGAGCAATGCGCGGCGTTGATCGAGAATGCGATCGAAACGGGTGAGCGCTATTATCAGGCGTTCCAGTTTGTCCTGTGGGCCGGGAAAACCGCCGAAGAAGCGATCGAATCCTGTCTTTTCGAGACCGCGGGCGAAGCATGACCCTTAAACTCTCGGGGCCACTTGTTCTTGTGGGCGCGGGGAATATGGGCGGAGGCATGCTTTCGGGTTGGCTGGATCAGGGACTGAATGCCACTGATATATACGTGCTTGATCCCAAACCTTCCGATGAATTGGTGCAACTTGCAGCCGCCAGGGGTCTTCATCTCAATCCGGCGCAAAAGAATATTCCCGACCCGGCACTGGTGTTGCTCGCGGTCAAGCCGCAAATGATGGATGTCGCGCTCGACGGGCTGGACGATCTGGTGCGCCCGGGCGCGGTCTATCTATCGATCGCGGCGGGCAAGACCATTCCGTATTTTGAAGGAAAACTGAACCGGCCGGGACAAGATGCAGCGATTGTGCGCTCAATCCCCAATACGCCTGCGGCGGTCGGGCGCGGGATCACGGTTGCCTGCGCCAATGCCAGCGTTAGCGCTGGTCAGAAGGCAATGTGCACCGGTCTTTTGGGCGCCATCGGCGAAGTGGGCTGGGTGGAGGAAGAAATCCTGATCGACGCCGTTACCGCGGTATCCGGCAGCGGTCCTGCCTATGTGTTTTATCTCGCCGAATGCATGGCGAAAGCCGGCGAGGCGCTCGGGCTTCCCAGCGACCTGGCCGCGAGACTTGGCCGCGTGACGGTCGAAGGGGCTGGGGAATTAATGCACCAGTCAAATGATACGCCGGCGGACCTTCGGCGCAAGGTCACCTCGCCGGCCGGAACAACAGCGGCAGCGCTCGACGTGCTGATGGGTGAAGACGGCCTGCCGGACGTGATGGAAAGGGCTATCAAGGCCGCCGAAAAACGCTCCCGGGAATTGTCGGGATAGCGTTTACATTTGCCAATCCCGCACTATCTTAAAGTCATAGGACAGGCAGGATAGAAAAATGGCAAAAGCCACGAAACCGAAAAAATCATCGTCGCCGCGCAAAAGCGAGTCTGAGAAGATCATAGCGGCCGCCTTCAAGCTTACGGAACAGCACGGCTGGGACGAGTTGACACTCGAAGAAATTGCCCGCAAGGCCAAGGTCCCGTTTGCCAGGCTCGTGGACCTATATCCGTCGAAAACCGATATTATCTCCGGTTATATGAAACTGCTGGACAGCCGGGTTCTCGCGGCGCTGGATGGCGATGCGATGGACGAACCGGTTCGGGAGCGTTTGCTGGACGTTCTGATCACCCGGATCGAGCAGATGGCCCCGGAAAAGAAGGCGATCAAGCGGATACGCGCCTCGATCAGCGATGACCCCGGTATTATGGGGCGGCTCAACAAGACCGCGCTGAGATCACAAATGAAAATGCTGGCTGCAGCCGGCGGCTCTGTCGAAGGTATGTCGGGTATCGTCCGGGCACAGGGGCTGGTCTATCAGTTTTCCCAGGCGGTCAAAGTCTGGCTTGACGACGACGATCCCGGCATGGCGCGTACAATGGCCGAACTAGACCGGCGGCTTCGTGCCGGCGAGCAGACGATCAACCGCATCAAGGGCGGGATCAAACTGGCCCGCATGGCGCGCTCGTTCGGCAAATCCTTCTGCGGCCAAATCCTGGACCAGCGCAGAGCACGAAAAGAGCGCGCGACTGACGATCATGGTCCGGACGCCAACCCGGAACCGGTCGGTTGAGCGGCGCACCGGCGCCTGAAATCACGTTCGACGATTTTCTGAAAGTCGATATTCGGGTCGGGACTGTCGTTGAGGCCGAAGATTTCCCTGAGGCGCGTAAACCCGCTTACAAGATGCGGATAGATTTTGGTCCTGACATCGGCATCCGCAAAACATCGGCGCAAATTACGGTCCACTATAATGCGGCTGACCTTGTTGGACGCCAGGTCGCTGCGGTGGTCAATTTCCCTACGCGCCAGATCGGCCCGGTCATGTCTGAGGTGTTGACGCTCGGCTTCCCGGATGAGGCTGGCGAAGTCGTGCTGATCGGCATGGACCAAAGGATCGAGAACGGCTCTCGGCTTTTTTAGGCAATTCGC
The DNA here is from genome assembly GCA_021775855.1 of Hyphomicrobiales bacterium. Classification (GTDB taxonomy): domain Bacteria; phylum Pseudomonadota; class Alphaproteobacteria; order Rhizobiales; family NORP267; genus NORP267. The sequence goes on along the minus strand of JAJFGZ010000008.1, from coordinate 42,009 downwards.
GGCATCCGTTTCCTGAAGGGCGACGACTGGATAATTGACGTGTTGGTCGTCGCGTATGGGATGATCTTGTCGATCAGTGCCTCAAGGGCTCCGACGGATTCGATATGAGCGCGGGCAATGAAGCAATCGCCCCCGGTAATCCGGTCGCATTCCACAATGTCCGGCTGACCGCGAATGATTTCGGCGACCTTCGACAATTGACCGGGCAGGGGGCGGATGCGCAGCCAGGCCGATAACGGTAATCCGAGCGCCGCCGGTCCGACCGTGATTGTATATTCTTCAATAATTCCAGCTTCCTCCAATCGCTTTATCCGCTCTGATACACTTGGCGGCGATAGGCCAACAAGGCGTGCCAATTCGGCATTGCTGATGCGCGCGTTTTCGCCCAGAGCCGCAAGCAGTTTCGCGTCAGTGGCGTCCATGTTGCCGTTTTCGTAACGAAGGCGTTTCAATGTAAAAACCTTATAACTGTAATTAGGAAGGTGAATATACGACATATTACACATATGTAACACCCCATTTGGCTATCATAATTGGCTTCAGAGATCAGGAGTTTTTATGAGAAGAAATGGACGGATTTTTAACCAGGCAGCAGCAGCTGTTCCGCCTTATGCCTGGTTCCTGGGCAGCGCCGTATTTCACTATCTCGGACCATCTTTCGCGGTGTTGCTGTTTCCGGCCGTTGGCGTGCTTGGCGTTGCATGGATCAGGATCGCGGCGGCGGCGGTGATCTTTGCGCCATTCACGCGGCCGTGGAAGACGATCCGTGATGCAGATGCTTCGACCCGTCTGTTGCTGATTGGTCTAGGGCTGGTGCTCGCGGTCATGAATACGTCGTTCTATTATGCCCTCGACCGACTTCCCATGAGCCTGGTGGCGGCGATGGAATTTGTTGGGACCATCGGGCTGGCGCTGTACGGGTCCAGATCGCGGCGAAATCTGCTGGCGCTCATTCTGGCCGCCGCGGGTGTATTTCTTCTGATCGATGTCAAATGGGCCAGCGAATTGGTTGGATTATTTTGGGCAATTCTGAACGCCGCCTTGTTCACCTGCTACATCCTGCTCGGGCACAAAGTTGCAGAACGCGGAGCCAGCGGCGGTGTCGAGCGGCTTGGTGCGGCGATGGTGATCGCCGCTATCTTTCTATTGCCATTGGGGATCACTGAAGCCGGAAACGCGGCTACGTCACCAACATTGATCCTGGCGGGGATCGGCGTCGCGATCTGCTCCTCGGTGATCCCGTATATCTGCGATCAGTTGGCCATGTCGCGTCTGCCACGCGCCAGTTTCGCTCTGCTGCTCTCGCTGCTGCCTGCGAGCGCTACAATTATCGCGGCGATTGTATTGGCGCAAATCCCTACACCTGGCGACTTGATCGGGATTGCGCTGGTCATGATCGGCATCGCCATCCACAAACCCGTCCGGACCTAAACCGGCAGGGTCAGCACGGCACGCAGGCCGCCGAGGGGACTGTCCTGGAGGACGATTTCGCCGCCATGGCCGCGTGCAATATCGCGGGCGATGGCGAGCCCCAGTCCGGTGCCGCTGACATCCTGGTTGCGGGCCTGGTCGAGCCGGTAGAACGGTTTGAATACATCTTCGCGTTCGTCTGCCGGGATACCGGGACCGTCATCGTCGATCAGGATGGTCAGCATTGTGCCGTCGGTGGTGATTTTAATCTCCGCGTGGTCCGAGAATTTCACTGCGTTGTCGACCAGGTTGCGGACGCAGCGTGTGACAGCGCCAGCGCGGACGGTGATTTCGATAGGGTTGGATCGGTGTAGCCGGATCGAGGCACCTGAAACCACTGCGTTTTTACGGATATTTCGGGCAAGGGCAACGATGTTGACTGTCTTTTCCTGTTCCCCCTGGTCGCCGCGGGCAAACGCCAGATAATCTTCCAGCATCCCCTGCATTTCGTCCACATCGTCGATCAGATCGCGGGTTTCGCGACTATCTTCCAGCAAGGCGAGCTGTAGCCTGAAACGGGTAATCAGGGTCCGGAGGTCGTGGCTGACGCCGGAGAGCATGGTTGTGCGCTGCTCGATCTGGCGCTCGATACGTTCGCGCATGTCGATGAAGGCGGCGGCGGCTTGGCGTACTTCGGACGCGCCGTGGGGTTTGAATTCGCTCAATTCCCGCCCCTTGCCGAAACTTTCAGCGGCGTCGGCCAGTTCCTGGATCGGCTTAATCTGGTTGCGAAGGAAAATAATAGCGACAAAGATCAGGACGAGCGATGTGCCGACCATCCAGATCAGAAAAATATGCGAATTCGACGCGTAGGCCTGGCTCCGCTGGGCGATGACCCGCATCACCGAATTTTCCAGTTTGATCCGGATTTCAATCAGGTTCGAGCGGCCCACGGTATCGATCCAGAACGGTTTGCCCACCAGTTCGGAAATTTCCCGGGTAAGTGTTCGGTCAAGCAGGTCGAAGAAGGGTTTTGGCCCGGCGGGCGGTAGATCTTCGGAGGGCAAAAGCGAGACCGCCAGATTGAGGTCTTCCCTCGCCATGGAAATCAGGGTCTCGTAATCGTCCAGATGGGGGTAATTTTCATAGACCGTTATGATCGCCGAAATGTCCCGCGATACCGCCTGCGACAGGCGCCGGGTGACCGTTTCCCAGTGTCGCTCCATGAAGACATACGCCACGACTGACTGGAGCACGACCATGGGGGTGATGAAGATCAGCAGTGAGCGGCCATACAGGCCGCGCGGCATAAATTTTTTCAGGGTCTGTGTGAACACGGTCCAGCATATGAAAAGAAACGCCGATACGCGTCGGGCAATTGTGCGCTTCGCTGTTCCTTTTCTATCATTCAATACTGCCATCAGGAGCCGTAGAGCCGATACCCGATGCCGCGCACCGTCTGTAGAATGAGTGGGTTGGCTGGATCTGTCTCGATCTTGCGGCGTAGGCGGTTGACCTGGACATCGACCGCGCGTTCGCTCAAGGCGATGCCGGCATCGGCCAGGTCGGTGCGGGAAACGGTGCGCCCCTCTTTTATGGCAAAAATGCTCAAAAGTTTCCGTTCCCGTTCGGTGAGTCGAATAAAATCGTTGCCACGCCGCAATTCGCCGTTTTCCAGGTTGAACACCAGACCGGCAAATTTGAACAATTCCGTCGCTGGTTCGTTCGCTGTATCCCGGTTTTGCAGAATATTGCGGATGCGGAGCAGTAATTCGCGGGGCTCGAATGGTTTGCCGAGATAATCGTCGACACCGATTTCCAGGCCATTGATGCGGTTTTCGGGCTCGGCCCGAGCGGTCAGCATGAGGATCGGAACCTGCGTGGTTTTCCGCAATTCGGTGGCAAACTGGAAGCCGTCCTTACCCGGCATCATCACATCCAGAATGAGCAGATCGTAGGTCAATCCCTGCATCGTGCGCTCGGCAGAGTATGCGCTGTCAGCCGTGGAGACCCGGTAACCGTGCTCGAACAGGTATTGCTTGAGCAAGGAACGGATGCGGCGGTCATCGTCGATAATCAGCAGATGCGGGGCATTGTCGTCGACGCCGGCAAGGCCCGTATTCTCGGGCGAAATCCGTGTGGTATCGATATTCATCCGGATATTTCCATTTCTGACTGCGCCTATTTCCGCACAATCGCCTTAACTTTTGCGTGTTCCTGCTGGTCGACAAGACTATACAGAAATTCCCGGGCAAAGGCGGCATCGCCGGTTCCCTTGTATTTCAGTGCTGCAGCAATGCGGCGAAGCTGTGGTTCAGCCAGCCGGCGGGCAAGCTCGGAGCCGGAATCGGTCAGGAACAGCAACCTTTGTCGACGATCCGTTTCGCCTTCTTTCTGGACAATGAAGCCTTCCTCGATCAATTGCCGGAGTACCCGGCCCAGGCTCTGCTTTGTGATTTTCAGAATATCCAGGAGTTGCGAAATCCGGAGACCAGGATTGCGGCTGACAAAATGTAGCACCCGGTGGTGGGCACGACCAAAACTGTAATTCATCAAAATCTCGTCTGGATCACTTGTGAAGTCGCGGTACGCAAAAAAGAAGAGCTCCATGATCTCGAACAGTTTCTCGTCACTCAACCCGGCAATTTTCGTCTGTTCGGGGGTCTTCAATTTTGAATCAGTCATGCGGGCGGCGCTTCTTTCGGTTCATCGCAACGAAAATAAGTCAGTATTGTTGACATATTTTTTTCTGCTTGTTACTTGTTTTTACAAGACCACGCGAGGGATGGGGCCCTGCCCGTAAAAACATGATGAATGGTCCCAGATTCTCGTAGGTGCAACTTGAATTGGTCAGCATAGCGCCGGGCGGTCAAATCCGCAAAGCCAATGCCTGTAAAATGCCAGAGGAACAAGGGAATGGGTGAACAATCTTACGACAGCCTTGAAGGCGTGATCTGGTTTGACGGGAAATTGGTACCCTGGGCGGATGCCAATGTTCATGTGCTAACCCACGGTTTGCATTATGCAAGTGCTGTGTTTGAAGGCCAGCGCGCCTATGGCGGCGAGATTTTCAAGTTGACCGAGCATTCCGAGCGGCTGCTCAACTCCGCTAAAATCCTCGGATTCGAAATTCCATACTCGCTGGAAGAGATCGATGACGCCAACCGTGAGGTTCTGGACGTGCAAGGGTATACAGATGCATACGTGCGCCCCATTGCGTGGCGCGGCAGCGAAATGATGGGGGTTTCCGCACAGAAAAATACCATCCATCTGGCGATCGCGGCCTGGCAATGGCCATCCTATTTCGATCCGGCAGAGCGGCTCAAAGGGATTCGACTGGATATCGCTGAGTACCGCAGGCCGGATCCAATCACCATTCCCTGCAAAAGCAAGGCGGCGGGTCTTTACATGATTTGCACCCTGTCCAAGCACGCCGCCGAAGCCAAAGGTTATGCCGATGCGATGATGCTCGATTGGCGGGGCCGGGTCGCGGAAGCGACAGGGGCGAACGTATTTTTCGTCAAGGACGGCGTTTTGCACACGCCTGATCCAGATTGTTTTCTCGACGGTATAACACGCAGAACGGTCATGGATCTTGCCGAACGGCGTCAGGTCGAAATTGTCGAGCGGGCGATCATGCCTGACGAAATGGCGGATTTTGAGCAGTGTTTCATCACGGGTACGGCAGCAGAAGTGACGCCGGTATCGGAAATCGGTCCGTATAATTTCGAGGTCGGCGATCTTTCAAAGGCGCTGATGGAAGATTATATGAGCGAAGTCCAACCCGCGTAGGCGCTTGATGGACACTCTGGAAATCTTTGTCGAAGAGGTCCAGGTTTGCTACTCGCCGCAGGCGGATGACGGTCTCTGAAATCTTTTTTGGCATGGGGTGGTTCCACCTGGGTCTTTCTCGTGGAAATTCCGGCCGCCAATGCCAGTGAAGACGTCGTTGCCAGTGATATTTGCCTGAAACTTGTTTGCTCTCGACAAGTATTTATATGGCTAATAATTCTGCTTGCTGATCGATTCCAGATCGGATTCCTGATTTTTTGCCTTCGATGATGGGCCGGCATTCATCGAAAACCTGGTACAAGTGATCCATGAGCGCCCGAACGCGCGGATTGATCTTGATATCCTCGTGCGTCAGTACCCAGATTTGCATGTCGTGTATTAATTCGACTTCTGGCACACGTTCAAGCTCCGGGTCGGTATCTCCGAGATAGCATGGCAACAGGCCCATGCCTCTCCCCGAGCGGATTAATTGCGCAGCAAGGTTTGGTGAACTGGCTCTGGCGACCACCGTCGCAGGTAAAATCGGCTTTCTCGCGGGTGGGTAATCCAACGAAATCCAGCGATCCTCAATCGGGCGCCTTGTTAGATACGGCTTCGACGCATACAGCGCGAGCGGGCTGTCTGCCATCTTGCGTCCATACGCAGTTTCGGGAGGGTTGCGCGTGATCCGGATGACGACGTCAGCTTCGCGTTGCGCCAGATTGATCAGCGACTTAGTAGCGATTAAATCCAGTTCGATCCGCGGGTAGCGCTGCATAAAATCTTGAATATGGGTGTGCAAGAGCCCCGAATACAGACTCTCGCAGAGCGACAATTTGATCGTGCCGGCCAGTCCGGTATCGGCAGAAAACGCCAGGCGATCAATTTCAGAAAAATGCTCTTCTACAGATTCCGCCAACGGCAAAATTCGTTGCCCAAGCTGGGTCAGGCACTGCCCCTCGCGTTTGCGCTCAAACAACGGATTTCCCAATTCGTCCTCGAGAACCTTTAAGCGGCGCGATACGGTTGCGTGCGTAATTCCGAGTGCCTTGGCGGCTGCCCGGATTGAACCGCTGCGTGTGACGGACAGAAAAATTCGCAAATTATCCCAATTTCCCTGGTGCATATTATATCCGGACTGTCTCAATAATGGTGACTTTATAATCCACCATTTGCGAATTATCAATGTTGGTCAAGGAACAACGTCCTCCGGGAGACACAAAAATGACCTACGAAATTACCCTCCTGAATTCCGATATCCGGGGTCCAGCGACCGGTGCGTTCCGGCTGGGACTGGTTCATGACGGGGCGCAGCAGGCCGAGCTGGAATATCACTGGAACGAAACGCACTTTACGGCCATTTTTTACGGCCACGCGCCCAGCCTGCCGGTCCCGGCCCATCCAAGCTTACTTTTACAAAAGCCGATCGCTGCCATGCAGGACCTAAAGACCGCGGATACTGCGCTCCCGACTGACGTATTTCTAGATCACCGCGTCACAATAGATATTGATAGTTGAGGATTTTGAGATGGATATGAAATCTATAATTCAAAAATCTACAAAACTCGCTTTTGCGCTTGCAGGCGGCCTGGGTCTGGCGCTGACCTCCAGCGGCGGTGCCCTGGCCGACGGGCCCTTCGGAGTTCTCGGGCTTTACAATGTTGAAAATCCGGAAGTTGTTCGTTTTGATGATGAAAATGTCGCTTCCCTTGGCTGCGAACTTAGACGGGAGGGCATGATCGCCGGTGCGCAGGGTGGCATCGGCATCGATCAACCGAACCGCTTCGTGCTTCTCACCTGCGACAGCTCGATATTGTCGGATACTGGTAGGCGCGCCAAGTTCAATACACTGGCAGAAAACACAATTGCGGATGTTGTCCTTGAGGGACCCATTGCCGACATGCCTGGTGCGAGTGGCGGCGGCGAAATCACAGATCGCCAATATATTCTGAAAATCAGCTACTACAACAACCGCGATATCGATGGACGCGCCAGGGCGCTTGCAGACATCGACGTGTTCACATCCGCCCTGCCGGACAGGTACATCGTTGAGTCTTTTATCGGCGTCAACCATGCATCGGGCATGGCCACGCCCGATGAAATTGTAGTCATCTATTACGACAGTCCGGAACAGGGCGAACGGTTCCGGCAGAATAATGACGAGGTGCTCGACATGGTCGGTGAATTCAACGGGGACCATTTGGATGAATTTGTCTACTTTGTTGGCAAGGCCAACCGGTAGATCGTTGGGTTTAGCAGGGATTGATTTCCCGTTTATGAGGCAGACGCGTTCAAGTTTTTTTGCTTGTCCGCCAGCGCGCGATGGCGTCGTCGTCGGCGTCATTTGCTGACACCCATCCGGTTTCGGATTGCGCGCCGGAATTGTCTGCCAGATGTTCCTTCTTCCAGAACGGTGCGTTGGTTTTCAGGAAATCCATCAGGAATTCGGCTGCTTCGAAGGCTGCCCGTCGGTGCCGCGAGGCAGTCACGACCAGGACGATATTCTCACCCGGTTTGATGTTGCCGATGCGGTGGATGACGGTCAGGCCGTCGAGCGGCCATCTGACCTGTACCTGCTCTGCAATGGCCTGGATTTCCGCTTCCGCCATACCCGGATAATGTTCCAGTTCGAGCGCCGCGAGGCGGCCATCGTCGTCGCGGCACAGGCCGGTGAATGTCACAAGCGCGCCGACATTCTTGTTGCCTTCGGTCAAACGGGCGCATTCAATCGCGGTATCAAAATCGTCCGGCTGGATGCAGATTTTCAAAATCAACCCCCGGTCATCGGCGGGAAAAAGGCAACTTCACTCGTGCCTGCCAGGGGTGTATCGTTAGAAGCCATTTGCTGATCTAGGGCGGCGCGGATAAAGCGCTCGTTCTCGAATGCATGTTCGAATTCGGGGCCACGGGTTTTCAGCCAACCGATCAGCCCGGCAACGGTCTCGATGCCGGCAGGAAGATCGACTTCTTCCTGCGACCGGCCGGTGCGCTCGCGAACCCAGGCAAAATAGATAATTTTCATAGCTCGTCGTCAAACAGATGGCCGATGCTGGCCCGGAAATAGTCGAACCCAGTATAGAGGGTCAGGATCGCCGATATCCAGAGGCAGGCGATCCCGAATTCGGTGACACCGGGAATCAGTTTGTCCCCTGCAGGGCTCGCAAGCAAGATCCCGAGGGCGACCATCTGGACGGTAGTTTTCCATTTCGCCAGCCGTGTGACCGGAACACTGACTTTCAGTTCGGCCAAAGATTCGCGTAATCCCGACACCAGAATTTCGCGGCACAGGATAATGATCGCGGCCCACAAAGCCCAACCGGATATGGTGCCGTTCGCGATCAGGACCATCAGCGCGGCGGCGACCAGAAGTTTATCGGCGATCGGGTCCAGCATCCGACCGAGGGAGGATTGCAATTTCCATATCCGGGCCAGATACCCATCAAGAAAATCGGTGATCCCGGCGAGGGTGAATATCAGCACTGCCGCCCACCTGCCGATATCGCCAGGAATAAAAAAACACCCGACAAGGGCAGGGACGGCGGCGATACGCGCATAGGTCAAAAGGTTCGGCAAACTGGTTGCCAAGGATCGCGGAGACCGGGGCTTGGTCGAATGTGCCATCTACCAACAGATAATTTTTTATCCGGACCAAGTCCAGCAAGACTTTGGATTTGACGGCCTGACGCGATCAAATAAACTTTATTCGTGGAAGAAATCGTAGATCGACTGGGCCATGTTGGTGCTGATGCCCTCGACCAGAGCGAGGTCGGCGACACCGGCACGCGAGACCGAGCGGGCTGACCCGAAATATTTCAACAAAGCGCGTTTGCGCGACGGGCCGACGCCGGCAATCTCGTCGAGGGGAGACTTTGTGAGCGCCTGCTTGCGCCGCGCCCGGTGGGATCCGATCGCGAAGCGATGGGATTCGTCGCGCAGCCGTTGGATGAAATACAATACCGGGTCCCGGGGCTGGAGCATGAAAGGTTCGCGCCCGGCCATGAGAAATCGTTCGCGCCCGGCGTCCCGTTCGGGCCCCTTGGCGATGCCGATGAAAGCGACGCCTTCGAGACCAAGGTCTGCGGCGACTTCGTTCGCAACCTTGAGTTGCCCTTCGCCGCCATCAATGAACGCGATATCTGGCCAGTAGGGCAGCGCATCTGGATCAGGGGCAGGCAGGGTGCCGTCCGCCTTTTCCTTTTGCAGGCGCTTGAAGCGGCGGGTCAGGACTTCACGCATCATGGCAATGTCATCGCCGGGTGTGACGTCTTCAGACTTGATGTTGAATTTGCGGTACTGGTTTTTCACAAAACCTTCTTCGCCGGCAACGATCATGGCGCCGACCGCATGGGCGCCCTGGATATGGCTATTGTCGAATACCTCGACCCTGCGTGGGGCTTTTTCAAGACCGAAGGCGGTGCCGACGCCATCGAGAAGGCGTTTCTGCGTGCTGGTCTCGGCAAGTCGCCGACCCAGTGCCTCGCGGGCATTGGAGAGAGCGTGCTCTACAATGGCGCGTTTCTCGCCCCGTTGCGGCGTTAACACCGCTACCTTGCGCCCGGTCTTACTGGTCAGAGCTTCCTGCAACAGGCGCTGTTCAGGCACGTCGTGCGAGATCAGCACCAGCGGCGGGCAGGTCTTGTCGGAATAAAATTGCGCCAGAAATGGCCCCAAAACCTCGTCCACAGGGGTCGACTTGTCGGCGCGCGGGTAGAAGGCGCGATTGCCCCAATTCTGGCCATTGCGGAAGAAAAACACCTGGACGCAGGTCTGGCTGGCTTCCTGCCAGGCGGAGACCACGTCGGCGTCCCAGATGCCCTGGGGGTTGATCCCCTGCTGGGATTGCACATGGGACAGCGCCGCCAGGCGGTCGCGGTAAACGGCGGCGCGTTCATAATCGAGCCGCTCGGCTGACTCATCCATCATGGACGCCAGATTGTCACGGATATCGCTTGAGCGTCCACTCAGGAACTGAACCGCCTGATCGACCAGGTCGGCATAGTCGGGGATGCTGATTTCGCCGGTGCACGGCGCGCTGCAGCGCTTGATTTGATACAGCAGGCACGGGCGGGACCGGGATTCGTAAACGCTGTCGGTGCATGAGCGGAGCAGGAATGCACGCTGCAAAACGTTGAGCGCCCGGTTGACCGCTCCGGCTGAGGCGAACGGTCCGAAATATTTGCCTTCGCGTTTTCGCGCACCCCGGTGTTTCGCAATTTCCGGCGCCTGGTGTTCGGTCGCGATCAGGATATGTGGGAAAGATTTGTCGTCGCGCAGCAGGACATTGAACTGGGGCTTGAGCTGCTTGATCAGGTTGGCTTCGAGTAGCAGCGCCTCGGTTTCGGTGGCGGTGGTAACGAATTCCATATCCCGCGTCATGGAGATCATGCGGGCAATGCGGTGGGTCTGGCCGGTGAGGCGGGTATAGCTCTGGACGCGCTTGACCAGGCTCTTGGCTTTTCCCACGTAAAGGATATCGCCGTCTTCGCCGATCATCCTGTAAACACCAGGGCGCGTGGGAAGGCGGCGGACAAAATCCGCAATAATTTCCGTACCCCGGGTCACGGGGTTGGCAATATCCGGCTCAGATGAGGCCGGTTCCGGCGTACAGGGTGACTGCTCAGACATGTTCTAATCCAAGGCGCGTACGCGCTCGATTTCCGTTCCCACGCTGGCGCATTCGTCGAAAATATCTGGTTTTTCGATTCTCACCCGGGCGGATATGACCCGCGCGTCCTCCAGGCATTTGGAGGCGATCCGCTCGGCCAACGTTTCAACCAGGTTGACGTGCCCTTCTTTTGCAAGCGCGCGGATCCCCACAACCACGTTTTCGTAGCAGACAACATCGGAATAGCGATCACTGAATTCGACCGGGATATCGCGGACGGCGAGATCTACATTGATGATGATCCGCTGGGCGACAAATTGTTCGCTCGGGTGGATCCCGATCTCGGTTTTGATTTCAAGGTCGCGGACAAAAACATGACGCACGGCATTGGCAGCGCTGGCGGGGTGAACGGCCGGTTGGGATATTGTCGGGGACATGCCAATTCCTTGCGTTATAGGCCGTGGGCCGGGGACCTAATCGATTTCTGCGTCAGGCGTGCGCCACGCCAGGTGCTGGCCGCCATCGAGTGCTATCATCTGCCCGGTCATTGCCGGAGCGTCAAGAATGAAACATACAGTGTTGGCGATTTCGTCGGGGGTCGGACCTAGCTTGAGAAGGGTTGCCTTTTGCTGGAGTTCGAAATCCGCAATGTCCTGCCGGTCGTTGCGCAGGGTCGGGCCGGGGCCGATGGCGTTGACCCGGATATTGGGTGCGAGGGCCTGGGCAAGGGTGCGGGTCGCTGTCCACAACGCTGATTTGGATATCGTGTAGGACATGAAGCGCGGGGTCAGGCGCCAGACCCGCTGGTCAATTATATTGATAATGCACCCGGTGGTGTCTTGCGGCAGGTGCGCGGCAAATTCCCGGGCGAGAAATACGGGTGCGCGCAAGTTGACGTCGAATTGCCGGTCCCAGGTCTCAAGATCGAGGCTGTCGATGTCGTCCCATTCGAACATGGACGCGTTGTTGATGAGGCAGGACGGCGCACCGAGGGTGGCCGTGCAACGTTCGACCAGGGAAGCCATGTCAGACGGCTCGCCCAGATCAGCTTGGAAGATTTCCGCGCGCCGCTCCATCGACTGGATTTTGGCCGCAGTCGCCTCGGCCTCGTCTTTCGATGACTGGAAATGTACACCCACATCCCAACCGGATTCCCCGAGCTGCAGCGCGATGGCCCGGCCGATCCGTTTTCCCGCACCGGTGACCAGAGCAACCCTGTTATTCCCGTTTGTTGGTTTGTTCATGTTTGATGATCGGCGGATTTAGTGCTGGTTGATGGTCTGTAACTATATCAGAATCCGGCTAGAGCCGCATTGTTTCCACCAGGTGAAATCGAATATGCGATATAGGCGATATAGGCGATGACGAACCCAAACGCGGGTACCCGGCCCAGCAATCCGCCACCAAGGGCAAACGGGAAAATGGCCAATGACGCCGCTAGCATGATCCACAGATCGAAGTAGAGAATTTGTTCGGGTACTTCGATCGGGGTCACAATTGCCGTGACCCCCATGATGGCAAGAATGTTGAACAGATTGCTGCCGAGGATATTGCCAAGCGCCAGACCACATTCGCCGCGCCGTACCGCGATCAGGGCGGTCACCAGTTCGGGGAGAGTTGTTCCCAACGCGACGACCGTCAGCCCGATTGCGGTTTCTGAGATATGCCAGGAGCGGGCGATGGTTTGCGCTCCGTCAACTGTAAATTCCGCGCCAACGGGTAGACCGATCAAACCCAGCAGTAGAAAAGAGATCATAACCGGGTAGGTGTGTGGGACACCGGCCACGCCTTCGATCGCGTCGATTTCTTCCTGGGATTCCGGGCTACTGGGCGACGGAGATACCTGAAAAGCGGATACGACCAGGAACAAGACCAGGAGACTCAAAAGAACCGCGCCGTGCCAAATCGACAAGGGGCCAGCGAAACACATGGCGGTAAATATCAGGCTGGCGCCGAGCACATAGAGTGCATTGCGCACCACCAGAGGTTGATCGCACTGGGTTGCCGAAAACATTGCCGGCAGGCCAAGAACGAGCAGGATGTTGGCGATGTTCGACCCAACCACATTCCCGACTGCGATGCCGGGGGAATTGGCCAGCGCCGCGCGCACGGATACCACCATTTCCGGGGCCGAGGTCCCGAACGCAACTATGGTCAACCCGATGACGATGGCCGGGATGCCCAGCTTTTCGGCCAGTCCCACCGCACCCCGGACCAGAAGGTCGCCGCACAACAGAAGAACTCCGAGGCCGACGAAAAGCGTCAAATAGGGCATCATAATCTAGATAAATCCTGCCCTCTCTTTTGTGGAGAGCCTGTCGTCTGCCGGGTACCAGGTCAAATTCGTGGCCAGACCCATAGATGTGGGCCATCATTGTCTAAGGTGCAAGACCATCAGGCGCCGAATTCCCATGGAAAGTGTATAGATCAGCCTACAAGTTGACGTGTCTCTCGGTATCGACGAGCTTGATGATGCAATTTCGTGGGTTTTCCGCCACAAACTATGATATTTGTCCAGCCAATATCCGAATTAGGTGGAGAAGAATCAGGTGTCGAGTCAGCCGGAATTCCAACTTCAGAAACTAAAATCTTTGCGCCAGCAAGTCGCGGGTCACCATCAGGCCGGTCGCGTTGCTCAAGCACTTGAGATTGTTCGCGAAATGTTGGTGATTGCACCCAGGGAGCCGCAGATATTGGGCATGGCCGCGATCATGTCGCACGAACTGGGGGAGCGCGCCCAGGCTGTAAAATTTTTGAAGGCCCAGCGCAAAGCGATTGACCGGCTCGAGGTTCCGCCGGACGCCTATCTGGGGCATGCCGGGGCCGCCCGGGAGATCGGTGAATTTCGTCGCGCCAGCGATGCGATGGAGCATGCCGCCCGGAAATGGCCCGATCACGGTGGAATTCAATTGATCTGGGCTGAAGCTCTCAAAGATCTGAGGTTGTTCGAGAAAGCTGCTAGTCGCGCCGAGAGGGCCGTTGCCCTTGAACCTGGGAATGGCGATGCCCATGCAATATCTGGTGTCATCGCGCATAAACAGGGTCACTTTTCGAAGGCAGTGTCTGCCTATTCATTGGCGCTTGAACTTGGTTACGAAGATGAGACCATGGAGCACAATCTGGGCGCCGCTCTGGTCGGCGCGGGCCGCCCGGAAGAGACGATTAAGATTTGCGACGAATGGCTAGCGCGGAAACCGGGAGCGGTTGAAGGATTGGCGCTGAAGGGACACGCCCTGCAGGAAGCGGGACGGGACGGCGAAGCGGCTGAGCTGTTTGATTTCGACCGGTTCGTGAAGCCGTATGAGATTGCCGTCGCCGGGGAGTTTGCGAACCTTGACGAGCTCAATCTGGCGCTTGAAGACCATGTCCTCAACCACCCGACACTGTTCATGCCGCCAGTCACGGATTTGAAATACCACCATCCGAAACTCAAAATTTCCGACGATCTGCTTGAAGGAGAAAAAGGCCCGGTCGCGGCGCTGGAGTTGGAAATGCACCGGGCCGTCGATGAATATCTTGAAGACCTGCGGGTCTCGGGCAACGGGCACCCGTTCGCGGCGGCCTGTCCCGACGACTACATGATTTACGCCTGGGCGGCGGTGCTCGACATGGAGGGCAACCAGAGCCAGCATATCCATAAATCCGGGTATTTGAGCGGCTGCTATTATTTGCGCGTTCCTGAAGAAGTTTCAGCTGAGGAAAACGGCCGCGATGGCACCATCGCCGGCGGCTTTGAAGTGGGACGCCCACCTGAAGAATTTGGCTGCAGCAAGGATCATATGATCCGGCAATACAAGCCGCATGAGGGCTTGATGATTTTGTTCCCGGCGTGTTTCTATCATCGCACGGTACCATTCGAGGGAAGCAGCAAACGGATTTGTATCGCATTCGACGTGATACCGGTTTGAATGTTGGAGTTTGCGGGGGAACAGCGTGGGCGAATTCAGTAAAGCGGCGGCGATAGCGTTATTGGCGGATGGCGTGGCCCCGTGGGTTGGGGGGCTTGATCTGGAGATTGTCAGCCTGGCCACCGACAAGACAATTGTGAGAATGCCGTTTGCCGAGAAACTATGCCGTTCAGGCGGCACAATTTGCGGACAGGCGCTGATGGCGCTTGCCGATACCTCGATGGTGTTCGCGGTTGCAGCTGCGTCTGGCGGAAATCGGCCCATGACCACAGTCGATACAACCGTCCATTTCATGAAACCGGTCTCGTCAGATGGGGTCATTTGTACCGTTCATATGATGCGGCTTGGCAGGACCATGGCGTTCGGGCACGCCATCATGACCGGAGAGAAAGAAGATATGCCGATTGCCTCGGCAACCCTGGTCTATGCCCTTCTCGGTCCCGTATACGCCGAAAAATGAATACCCCGACCCACCTTCTCCTCAGTGCGGCGTTGCTGGCAAAGCCCGGGGAAAAGGGGCGCAACTGGGCGGCCATCGCAGGCAGCCTGGTTCCCGACATGTCACTCTATGTGATGTGGGCCAATGCTAAATTCGTCGAGGGGCTGTCGGATCGCGTTATTTTTGGTCAGTTGCATTTCAGCGATTACTGGCAATTGATGAGCGCGGTCAGCAACTCGGTGCCGATCTATATTGCCGCCTTGTTGGTGGGGCTTTGGCGCAATTCGTTGGTTGTAACAATATTCTGCATTTCCGGCCTGATCCATTTCGCCGGTGATTTTCCGGTGCACCGGTCAGACGCCTACCGGTACTTTTGGCCGTTCTCTGACTGGCGGTTCTATTCGCCCTTCTCCTATTGGAACCCACGCTATTACGGCAACATTATCAGCATGATGGAAATTGGGTTGGTTGCCGTATTGATCGTAATCCTGTGGCGGCGGTTCGAGAACTGGCGGGTGCGCGGATGGCTGCTGGTCGCGCCGGTGCCCTATTTTGCTCACGGGCTTTATTTTTGAACCGGATAGATAATCGGCCAGTCGGCGGGCATGCGAGTGCCGTCGCACTCTTCCCAGGACCGAAATTCAAGCAGCATGAAATTGTATTCCCTCCACCTATATCGTGCTCTTGATCCGCAATCGCCAAGGCCCCGGCCTCTGGTGAAGCTGGTGAGGGTCCGCGTATCGGCGTCATACTGATGATTGTAGAGGTCGTTGGTGCCTCCCCACCCAAAGTCCTCCGAGTAGATCGGGAAATGGAGCGGGACAATCTCGTCGTATCGCAAATTTACTACGTAAACCCTGGTGATCTCGTTGTAGGCGCTGGTCATGCATGGGACGAAATAAAGCCATTCGTCGTCCGACAATTGATAGTTTTCCGGGGTAAATTCATCTGGCAATTCGTACATGCCGCAGAACGGGTCGAGCGCCAGCAATTGGGTAATCTGGTCTGGAACAGGCTGAGCCTCAAGCTCGATCGATTGCTGTTCGTCGATCCATATGATGGATGCAACAACACCGCTCAACGAAAACCCCAGACCGGTTTCACGAATGCGTGGATTGTGGAAAGTAAGCCAGAGTTTATCGCCCCCGCGTAATGCGTCCATGAGGGCATTTATCTTGTACTCACCAATCAACTCGAATTCCTGCCTGACACGAACAATTTCGTCGGGCTCGAAACGGAAATTGGCACCGTCGTCGATTTGCAGGATTAGCACACTTGTTGGTGCAGGTTCCGCGCCGCTCATGACGATAGCCACGCGCCACGGAGCTTCCCTGTAGTCGCGGTGGAATTTCAGTGAAAAGCGATAGGTTGTCGCGTCTGTCCGGCCGGTGGCTGAGGTCTCGGCGACACAACTGCCTGACGTTTCGCACCAGACTTGCCAATCGCGGAGGGTCTCGCGGGCTTGACCAAAGGCAAGGCCGGATACCGCCAGAGTTGAAAGCGTCGCGGCGAAAGCCAAGTTTAGAAAATGACGGCAAAGGAAAGTAAATTTCATTGATCCACCCTAACCTGAAAATCTAGGCTATTCCAAGGAGGCAATTGGGACGGGCGACATGTTCATCGCTGGCAACGCTGCCAATCGGCCGGGCGTGGCGCGGTTCGAATAGACGCACGACAGGCCAGTGAAATTCCAGGACGTATTGTTGAGCACAAACCCGCATTCGGCCTGTTGCGGACCATCAGGCGAATTCAGGCAGACCCGGTCGCCCAATTGAAAATCCTGGCCGCGGTAGCGGCACGTGCAGTTCAGGCCCGGCTGACCCTGGACATTCATCAACCCTTCGGCGCGCGCTGGCGCGGCCGCCAGACCGATCGCGAGCGACACACCTGCAATCAGACAGAGTGTTTCTGCTCCAAATCGCTTGGTCATGGAGAAAATATATCATTTTTTACTCGAAATGCGAAATTTGCGCGCCGCTGGCGCTGGCAATGACCGGGATTCTGCTGGATGGTATTGGGGAATCAAACCGGGCCGGGGCAATTGGATCTGAGATGACGGCTTTACTGTTTTACCTCGTTGCCGGGCTGGCCGCCGGAATCGTATCCGGCCTGTTTGGCATGGGTGGGGGGCTTGCGATGGTCCCGCTTCTGGTGGTGGCGCTGGCGCTCGACGGTGTGCCGCTGGAATTCTTGATGCACGTGGCGGTGGCGACTTCGCTCGCCGTTATTATCCTGACTTCGCTCTATACGGTCTGGCTGCGCTGGAGGCAAAGCCCGCCTAACTTCGAATTGTTCCGCAAGCTGTGGATGCCAGTTGCCGTTGGCGCAGGGGTCGGCTCGGTCATCGGCGATGCTTTGCCGGGGCAGGTGATGCGCTGGCTGTTCATGGCCTTCCTCGCCTATATGATCGGACGCCTGATCCGCCGGATGCACGCGCTATACGGAAATGCGGTACCGGCCGACGGGACAGCGGCGGGTGCTGAAAACATTGAAGAAATTCAAACGACGGAGGCCTGGGGTTACGGCACAATCGCCGGGATATTCGGCGCACTGCTCGGCATCGGCGTTGCCGCTGTTATGACCCCGGTATTGAGCCACAAGGGCTACCGCATGGGGCAAGCAGCCGAAGTGGCGGTTGGTCTAGCGCTTATTGTCGGGATATTTGCTGGGGCGGGTTATTTCCTCGGTGGGTTGGACGAAATCGCAATTCCCCAGCCCCGCGCCGGATATATCTACCTGCCTGCGCTGGCCGGTATGGCGACCGGGGCGCTGGCCGGAAGCCCGATCGGCATCCGCCTGTCGCGCCGGCTTCCGGAGGTTGTACAACTCGGCCTGTTTATCGCCTACGCGATCGCGATGCTGGTCGTGATGGCGACCCGGTGATCGGTAGGCTGAATCTTTTTGTAGTAAAACTGGGCAACCGATTCAGGATCATCGGGCGCCGAATTCCAGCTCCCGGGCAATGAAAATTATCGGGTCAAAAATACTGGTACAAGCAAATTGAATATACAGGGCAATCCCCGCGCGAAATTTCCGCCGCCTAGTATCCTAACAAATCCCGGTATTGCTCCGGCACCTGGTCTCTCGTCAATTTTTCCTGCTCTTTGTCATCGTGGGCAAAGGCCACCAGGTCTGCCAGATCCTGGCCCGTCAGGTTGATAAAGCCGCCGAGCAGGTCCTCCTGCATGGCGGCCATCGCCGCGGAGCCGCGCCACATTCTTGCGGCGAATTCAAAGGCATTCATCGGCGACGGCATATCTGCCGCGTTCAGACTGGGACCAATTTCGCCGCCAACGCCGTTTACTGAATGACAGACCACGCAACCGGTGTCGGTGAACAACGCCCGGCCATTCGCTGCGTTCATTGGTGGAACCGCAATGCCCACATCCCGCATGAAGCTGAACATGCGATCCATCTGCTGGGGCGACATCTCCTCCAAGGACTCAAAATCGTGACCGTGCTCGTGTTCGCCATGGTCCTCCTGCATTTGTTCCATCATGCCCTTGGCATCATCGTCGTCATGCCCCTCATCGGCATTTGCAAATTTACCCGGACCTGCAACGGCCAGAGCGAAAACCAGACCAACGGCCGAAAGTTTGAAGACTGACATGCTCATTCTCCTTATTGTCAAACGCCATCCTGCATGACTTTTGTATGCGATATATTGTTTTACATCAATTTTTAGGATCCTGGGCTATTTGGGTGGTTCGGGTATGGCGCTGGAGTTCTGGCCGAGTTCAGAGACTGTTTGCTTTTCAAAGAGGCAAACGGTTTATTTGTATCTGGATTGGGACATGTTTCTGCTGGCGGGCGTTTTAGGGAGAATGAAAATGATTTCGCGTATTTTTTTCCGTCTAATTCCGCTCGCCTTTGCGCTGCTGGGTTTCGGATCGGTGCCCGGGGCGTCGGCGCAAGAGACCATGGTGGTCCAGCCCTTTGCTGGGAGCGCGTATGTCGCTCAATTTTATCTGGATTTTGACCAGATGACGGTTCTTGAGGGAGACAGGGAGACCTTTTCCGAGCGCACGCTCGAAGGCGAAGTGCGGGGCGTCGTCCTCATCAAACCGGAGGGGAAGGGCAATCTGGAAATCCTGCGGAGTTTCGAAACGGCGCTGACGGACGCCGGCTTCAGCATTCTGTTCAGCGACAAGGTGAGCAGTCGAGGAGACGCGATACGCGCTGCGGTGGGCGACATTCACGACAGGAACGGCCTGGTAGACCGGCCATTTGAAAATATCGGGGATGGGTCTCTTTCCGGGAGTAATATCGATCAGATCAGACTTTTCCCCGAATTTTACCTCTCGGCCAGCATCACCAGGGATGGTCAGGAGACGGTCTTTGTCCTCAATCTCAGCAGCGAGCGCGACCATTATCTGATGGAGGAAGTCACGATAGCGGCGATGGAAGAAAACACCGTTGTCATCAACGAAGAGATGCTGAACCGCCAAATCGAGGAAGCCGGTAGCGCGGTCCTATACGGGATCGAGTTTGATACCGGGACATCGGTGATCCGCCCGTCCTCGACCTACTCACTTCAGGTTGTGGCCGACGTGCTCCGGTCGCGCACCGGGAATTATTATATCGTCGGCCATACCGACGATACCGGCGCGTTCGATTTCAACATGGCCCTGTCACAGAAGCGCGCGGCCTCGGTCATCGCGGCGCTGACGCGTGACTATTCAATCGATCCCGGACGGCTCCAGCCCGGCGGTGTCGGCCCCATGGCCCCGGTCGCCTCCAACGACAACGACGCCGGTCGGCAACTAAATCGCAGGGTGGAGCTGGTGCGGCGGTTGGAGCAGTAGGGGTGGAAGGCAGTACCATCGGGATCAGGCTATCGCGCGCCTTGCCGTAACTGTTGTAAGTGGTGCCGTTTATTGTATTTGCGATCGCGATGCAGGTTGTGATGTCGACACAGTGTGGCGTTTGCCGACAGGCCCTGACTGGATTCCGGCTTTCGCCGGAAATACGGTGGTGTGAGACCGCAACAACCATTTCGCAATTCCAATGTCTGCCGGAATCTCGGAGGTTAGATTAAATTATTCTATTCCTGCTCGTCATCTCGGACAGCGCGCGCTCGAGTCAGATGGTGGGTGGAAGATTGGCGGGATGGAAAAGTGATTGTAAGTTACATTCTTTGTCGGCTCGACAGTCAATTATGACCATACTGGATTGCCGTGCTGATGGATTGACACTTTCTTTAAGAGAGAATAGAACTCTAGAACTAAAATTTTACCTCTATTCCCTCTTAAGGAATTTTTAGAATGAAAAAAATAGGAGTTTCCACAGGTGTTTTTGCGGCTATTTGGTCAATTCGGCAAGATGATGAACACACAGAGGACGATATTCTAAGAAGACTTTTATTGGATGATAATGTCAAAAAGGAATTCATTAATTCCACTACTGAGAAACACCTCGACTCAACGATTGAATCGCCAAAGAGCAAGGTGCGTTGGGTCGATGATGTAAAGTCTGCATTAGTCGGATTAGGGGGACAGGCACACTTATCTAAAATCTATCCGGCGGTCTGGAAGATAAGATCAAGCGCTGGTCGTTCACTTCCAAAGGCTTTTGAGCAAGTTATTCGCAAGGAGTTAGAAACACACAGTTCAGATTCCGAAGCGTTTCAATTCCGTGAGGATATCTTTTCGATGGCTGAAGGAAAAGGTTCTGGCGTTTGGGCGATTAAATAGAGCAGCTCTTCGAACCTGAGATTTGCACCTTGTTTCTAATTTTCTGCATAGTGAGCATCAAGAACGTCACTTGGTCAGGAAATCAGAAACCTCAAAAGAATAATGCTGACTGGATTCCGGCTTTCGCCGGAATGACGGCGGGCGGGGTTTGTAAATTAAACTCGTTTTTCCGGCGAATGCCGGGATCCAGTACGATGGTTGCTATTCCCCAACCAGTGTCCAACTTTCCTTCTCTTTCTCGTTCCGGCGGATCTGGTCGCTGGCGGAGGCCAAATCGCGGATGCGGGCTTCTGTCAGGTTCGTGTTGGCCGCGATGGCGTGGGTGGAGCGGAACTTGTGGGTTCTGTTTTCTAGGCAGCTGATGATCTTGGCGGTGTCGACCCTGTTTTTCGAGGCCCGTGCAAGCCAGGCAAGTAGACTACCGACCGCCAGGACTGCAATACCGGACAATATCTGGCCCATCAAATCCACGGGATTCTCCTAACTCATCCGCCCCCGTCGTGTCCGCGTCCCCGGCTTGCCGCCCGACGAGCGGCCCGTTGGTTTGGGGCCAGCTGGGACCTCCGTTCGGCGGATAGTCATTTCGTCGAGGGTGTTTTTGCGGGCGCGGCCGGTGCCGGGCCTGCCGCCGCCTGATCCGCCTCGAATGCCTGCGGGGTCATTGCGTTTTCCGCTATAGCCGCCGGTTTGTTCCTCGATGCGTTGCTGGCGGGCGAGGGGGTCGTCGGCGATCAGCAATTCTGTGGCTTCCAACCGCCTGATTTCGTCGCGCAGGCGGGCGGCTTCCTCGAATTCGAGGTTGCCGGCGGCCTCTTTCATGCGGGTATCCAGGTCGTCCAGATGTTTGCGCAGGTTATGGCCGACCAGCGCGCCGCCCTCGGCGAAACCGGCATCGACGGTAACGTGGTCAGCCTCGTAAACGCTGCCGACGATATCGGCGATGCCTCTTTTGATGCTCTGCGGCGTAATGCCGTGTTCGAGATTATAGGCCTCCTGTTTCTCGCGCCGCCGGTCGGTCTCTGCCATGGCGCGTTCCATGGAGCCGGTGATCTTGTCGGCGTAGAGCAGCACCCGGCCTTCTACATTGCGCGCCGCCCGGCCGATGGTCTGGACGAGGGAGGTTTCCGAGCGCAAAAAGCCTTCCTTGTCGGCATCTAGAATGGCGACAAGCGCGCATTCGGGGATATCCAACCCCTCGCGCAACAGGTTGATGCCGACCAGCACGTCGAACGTCCCGAGGCGCAGGTCGCGGATGATCTCGATGCGCTCAAGCGTGTCGATATCGGAATGCATGTAGCGCACCCGTACGCCCTGTTCGTGGAGATATTCGGTCAGGTCCTCGGCCATGCGCTTGGTGAGCACGGTGACCAGGGCGCGCTGGCCCTTGGCCGCGACGTCGAGGGCTTCGGCCAGCAGGTCGTCGACCTGGTTGGTGGCCGGGCGGACGGTTACATCCGGGTCGGTCAGGCCGGTCGGGCGAATCACCTGTTCGGTGAAAACCCCGCCGGTCTGTTCCATTTCCCAACTACCGGGGGTAGCGGACACGTAGGTGGTCTGCGGGCGCATGGCCTCCCATTCCTCGAACCGCAAAGGGCGGTTATCCATGCAGGATGGCAGACGGAAGCCGAATTCGGCGAGCGTCGCCTTGCGGCGGAAATCGCCCCGGAACATGCCACCAAGCTGGCCGATGGTGACGTGGCTCTCATCAACGAAAACCAGCGCGTTGTCGGGTAAATATTCGAACAGGGTCGGCGGTGGCTCGCCCGGCGCGCGCCCGGTCAGGTAGCGGGAATAATTCTCGATCCCTGCGCAAGACCCGGTCGCGGCCATCATTTCCAGATCAAACGTTGCGCGCTGCTCGAGCCGTTGGGCCTCCAGCAGCCGCCCAGCGGCGTTCAGTTCAACAAGCCTTGGCCCCAATTCGGTGCGGATGCCCTTGATCGCCTGATTAAGGGTCGGCTTCGGGGTTACATAATGGGAATTTGCGTAAAACTTGACCTGCTCGAACTCGTCGGTCTTCTGGCCTGTCAGGGGGTCGAATTCGGTGATCGCCTCCACATCATCGCCGAACAGCGAGACCCGCCACGCCCGGTCTTCCAGATGGGCGGGAAAGACCTCGATCACGTCGCCGCGCACGCGGAATGTGCCGCGGTGGAAATTGCCGTCGTTGCGCACATAATGCAAAGCCACAAGGTCGGCGATCAGCTGACGCTGGGATATCGTTTCACCGGCCTTCAACTGGAACGACATGGCGGTGTAGGTCTCGACCGAGCCGATGCCGTAGATGCACGACACCGAGGCCACGATGATGACGTCGTCGCGCTCCAGAAGCGCCCGGGTGGCGGCGTGGCGCATCCGGTCGATCTGTTCGTTCACCGAGGCCTCTTTCTCGATATAGGTGTCCGAGCGCGGGACGTAGGCTTCGGGCTGGTAATAATCGTAATAGGAGACGAAATATTCAACCGCGTTGTCCGGAAAGAAGCTCTTGAATTCCCCGTAGAGCTGTGCGGCCAGGGTTTTGTTGGGCGCCAATACGAGTGCCGGGCGCTGGGTTTTCTCGATTACCTTGGCGACCGTGTAGGTTTTCCCCGATCCGGTAACGCCAAGCAGCACCTGGTCGCGCTCATCGTTTTTGATGCCTTCGACGAGTTCGGTGATGGCCGTGGGCTGGTCGCCCTTCGGCTCGAATTCGGAGATGATCCTGAACGGCACGCCGCCTTCTGATTTTTCCGGGCGCTCGGGCCGGTGCGGGACCCACGGATCGCCGTTGAACTCGGTCCGGCCTTCTTCCAGAAGATTGGTCAGGGCTTCGACGCTCGCCGTGGCGCTGCCCTTGAGTGGCATGGATTTGGTCCCATCGACCTTGCCCGCCAGCGTCTCTTCAGGTGGTGGCGTGGGCTTTGACGCCTTGCCGGTGCGCAGCATTGGCGGCAACAGGGATTCGTCGATCCCCTGGCCTTCGTAAGAGGCCTGGGATTTTTCAGAAAATCCTGACGATTGTTTGCGCGGTGCCATTGGACGAATATAGGCGAGTCACGGGGAGATTGAAATGGAGATCGGTTTCAACATTGCGTCACTGCTGACAGGTCTTGGGGCTTAGAGTATGTCTTCCCCGTCATTCCGGACAAGCGGCGGCCAAGATTGATTGCAGGCCCTGGATTCGATCCGCCGCGCAATCCGGAATCCAGCCTTTACGATCTCAATCCTGGCCCGTCTGCTCTGGATTCCGGCTTTCGCCGGATCAACGAGTTTTTGAATGCAGCCTGGCGCCGATTACATCCCTTTCAGGAGATTCCCGACCGTCAAAATGGCAAACGCGACGACCACGGTCCAGAAAGCATTGGCGCTAATGAAAGGGATAACAACGAAGGTGCTGACAACCGCCAGGATGGCGAGAATAACCGCTACAAGAAATACCGGTTGTGTTGGTGCGCTGAGATTCATCGGATCTATCCTTCTGCATGCGAATCGGAAAATCAAAAGCCGTACACGGATATTAGACGAAAGTAGCATGTCGGTCTAGGATCCGGCCCTAAAACAGGATCAAAATTGGGCCGCGGGTGTCACGCCCGCCGAACTTTTAGCGGCATATCCAGCATGCCGCGGGATACGTAGGAATCTGTCCAGTCCTGGATTGGCTTAACGAGTTCGAACCCGGCAAAGGCATCGAGCAGGATCGGAAAGGCAACCTGGGCCTCCAACCGGGCGAGGGGCGCGCCGAGGCAGAAGTGGATGCCGTAGCCGAACTGCACGTGCTGGTCGGCATTGTCGCGTGCGATGTCGAATTTTTCCGGGTCGGCGAAAATTTCCAGGTCGCGGTTGGCGGCGGAATTCCAGAGCCAGACCCGCTCGCCGGCTGAAATGGTTTCACCGCGCAATTCGATATCCTCCAGCGCCAGTCGTGGGCTGGTCAGGCTCGGGCCGTCATAGCGGAGCATTTCTTCGACGGCGTTGTGGGTCACGGGAGATCCGGCGTCGTGGCCTCTAAGGGCAGTCATTTGTTCGGGAGTTTCAATGAGGGCAAGCAGCCCGTTTGCCAACAATTGAGTCGTTGTTTCGTGACCGGCAAAGAGCATCAAAACGCAACTTGCCACCAGTTCGTCGGGGGTCAGATCCTCGTCCTCGTCGGCGGCGCTGATTAGCCGGTCGGTGACCAACTCGCCGGGGTTTTTGCGGCGGGATTTGAGGAAGTTGGTGAAATAGGCATTCATCTCCACCAGGGCGTCGGCGGCGATCCGGTATTTTTCCGGGTTGATCTTGGACGTTAGAACGAATTGCGCCAGTGCATCCGACCAGCGTTTTAGATGATCCACATCTTCGATCGGTACGCCGAGCAGCAGCGCGATCACGGTGGTCGGCAGGGGGTAGGCAAATTCCTGGTGGAAGTCGATCTCCGCGCCTTCTTCCCAATCGGCGACCAGGCTGCGCACCACGTCGCCGATTGCCGCCCTTTGATGTTCGACGGCCCGGCTGGTAAAACCGCGGTTCATCAAGCGACGCAGGTAGGTGTGGCGCGGGGGATCGTTGAAGACCGCCCACAGGCCGATATGCTCGCCGAGCAGGCGAAGAGCATCGCCGTCGGGGCCGTCTTTCCGGGCCTCGCAAAACGGCCTGATACGATCTGCCGACAGCCGGTCATCCCGAAAACCGTCGCGAACATCATCGTATCGGGTCACGTACCAGGCCTTGCTAACCGGGCTCCAGCAAATCGGTTTTGATGCCCGCAACCTTGCAAGAGCCGGGTAGGGGTCCCGGATTGTCTCCAGGGCATTGGCGTCAAACTCGTTTGCATCCACGATCGTTTTCACAAGACTTCCTTAGCTGCCCTGTAAGGCGGATTCTTTGCCTGACCCAATCCCTGTGGGTTTCTCCGAAAATTGCTTCCTGGGTTTTTCGGGTCTAACTATTTGTCAATATCGGCGCCACCTTCTGAAATCCGTCTTGCGACGAATTCGTCAATTTCTTCCAGTCGTGCCGGGTCAAGTTCAGGGGGTTCATAGGTCGACAGAGTCTCCCTGAATATCTTGTTCGCGCGGCGGGTTGAGTCCACCGAACCTTTGTCCTGCCAGTTCTCAAAATTTGACCAGTCCGACAGAAGCGGCGAATAAAAGGCGGTCTCGAACCGATCAAGCGTATGTTGAGTACCGAAGAAATGTCCCCCGTGTCCAACTTCGGCGATCGCATCGACACCCAGGGTTTCGGTGTTCAGGTCGACAGGCTTGAATAATTCCGCAAACATCTGGAGCATTTCAATATCGATAATGAACTTCTCGGCCGATACGGTGAGACCCCCCTCCAGCCAACCCGCGCCGTGGAGGATCATATTGGCGCCACCCATCAGGGCACCCCACAATGACATTTGCGTCTCGTAGGTAGCTTGCGCATCAGGCGCGTTCGAGGCGGTCACACCCGACGATCTCAGGGGAAGCCCATAGCGCCGCGCCAGTTGGCCGGAGGCAAAGGCGGCTTTGGTGTATTCAGGTGTTCCAAATGCCGGCGAGCCAGTTTTCATGTCGACGTTGCTTGTGAAACTGCCGTAGCAAACCGGTGCGCCGGGGTTAACAATCTGGGAGAGAGCCAGACCAGCTAAAGCCTCGGCATTCTGCAGCACGAGTGCTCCGGCCAGGGTGACGGGCGCCATCGCGCCCGCGAGAGTGAAGGGAGTAAGCACCATCATCTGACCCGCCTTCGCAGCATCGATAATTCCGCCGCACATGAGCAGGTCGAGTTGTAGGGGGGAATTCGAATTGGCTATCGAGAAACAAGCCGGCGTGCGGGAGAATTCCTCTTGCGTCAGCCCGTGACTGACGCGAATAATTTCGTAGGCATCGGCAACCGCTTGTGCGCCACGAAAAAAGACAAACGGAACCTTGTCCGTGAGCGAGACGACAGACCGTGTCACGGTAAGGTGGCGAATGCTGGGTGCTATATCCTGGGCTTCCGCAAGCGAGCCGATCATGTGGATGACGTCGAAGCTCTGTGCAAGCCGGCACAAGTTGTCGTGCGATTCGAGCGTGCCGGGCCGACGCCCATCCTCCAGATCCGAGAAATTTGGTGTTCCGCCTACCGTACAGATACCGACATGCGGACCACCGACGGTAACGTTGCGGTCAGCACCGCGCCCGTGAAGAGCGACCTGACTGGAGGCCTTGGAGATTAATTCCAGCAGAAGATCGGAATCGAAGCAGATGACCTCATCGTCCCGGGCCGTCATGCCGGCGCTGGCATAGATCGCGCGGGCCTCAGGGCTTAAAACTTTAACACCTGTTTCGCGAAGTACTTTGAGGGAGGCCGTATGAATGGCCTCGATCTGGTCGGCGCTGAATTGTTCAATCGGCGTATACGGATTTTTCCAGTGCCGCCAGGCCGCGTCAAACGTCTGACTTGCGATACTCTGACGTTTCGCTGTTCGACCGGCGCGGCCGCCGGAACGTCTCCCGGTCACGCCCCGAGTTCCCGGGATTGGAGTCGCCGATTTTTGCGAACCGTTGAACTTGGCTTCGTCCCGATCCGCGGGGCACAGAATGCTGCTTCGTGTTTCCATAGCTTCATCTGCAAAGAACTCCCGTGGATGACGCGTGAGCGAGGATTCAAATTGATCCTGGCCATGTGAGCATTGATCCGGCCATGCAATCGCCAGGCAATTTTTCAAAACTGATGCTAGTCGGACTTTCGAGCGGACGCCAGACCTCTTGATCGATTTTCCAGTGTGGCAACAAGGCGAACGGTGACTGCATTTATTTCGGTTTTTGAGCGTCGCTCGGGATCGCCATTTCGCGGCAATACCGGGTCAATGTTCGAACAAGTTGCGAAAGCCTGTCGAGACAAATCCTGAATGACGTCTGGTGAGATTAAACGCGGTTTTTCCGTGCGCGCCGCCGGGCGAGTTTCTCAACGAGTTTTGGGCCAATGTCCGGACGGCTGAACGGGCAAACCGCGATGCAGATGCCGCAGCCGAAATTCTCGTTGAAATAGGGCAGGCAGGAATCGAAATCCACGTACCAGCGCTTTTCGCCCCGCACCCAGTTTTTTTCCGGCAGGATTGCATCGGGCGGACAGGCATTCGAGCAGATTTGGCAATTGGCGCAAAAATCATCAACGCCGATGCTGGGCGCAGCAGTCGGGACCAGCGGAACGTCGGTAAAGACGCAGGCGAGGCGGAAGGAGGATCCGAATTTTTCGTTGATGATCGAGCCATGTTTGCCCAATTCACCGAAGCCGCAGGCCAGAGCCGCCGGGATCAGTAACATGGGCCCGGCCAGGGGGCCGCCATGGGGCGTGGCGTCATGGCCCTGCTGGCGGAACCACCCGGCAAGTTCCTTGGCCACCTTGGTACCACGCGCATATTGGCGCACGACCTCGGCGCCGCCCCGGCCCGACGGCAGGTGCGATATCTCGTCATAATCATGTGCGATGCCGATCATGACGACGAATTTCTTGCGCACCTCGTAGCCTTCAAAGACCCATTTCGGGTCAATTTCAGCGACACCGATCAGGTCCAGATCTAGCCCCGAAGCGTGGGTCAGCAAAGCGGCAGTCCAGTCTTCTGCACTGCGTTGCACCGGCTCGCCGGATTTTGGCGGAACTTCGGCATTGATATATCGCTGGCGCTCAGTACGGGCCTTCGCGATATGGGGGTCGTCGGGGTTCTGCGTGTAAAACCATTTCTGCACTTTGCCGTGGGCGAGCATTGCTGGATCATGCCAATAAATCGGCGATGCCCGACGTTTTTCTGTCTCCCCAAGACCGTTGATCGTATTACCTGAAATATCCGGCATCAGAGCCATTTGCCCCGGTTTCGGAAAGAATTTCGTGGCTTTCTCTTTTTTGGTATCGGTCGACATGGGTGCCTCGTTGGTCTCATTTTGGCGAGACAATCATGAGATTGCCAAGAAGCCTTTACGGTTTGGCATTGACTGCCCGTTCGGCGATCAAGGCCTGATTGACCTCTCCACCCCAGATGGCCAGTGCGCCCGACAGGTACAGGAAAATCAACGCGATGATGATGCCCGCCAGGCTTTGGTACATGACCGCGATGGTTGAGAAATTGGCGAGATATTCCGAATAGGTAAAGGCGGCGATAAGCCAGACCACCATGGTCAGGATGATGCCAGGGATGACTTCAGTCAGGCGGTGGCGTTTGGCGGGCAGGAACAAATGGGCCGTCAACAGTGCGATCCCCATCAGGGAAAAACTGATCGGACCGCGCAGCAGGCGGAACCAGCCTTCGAACTGAATCATTTGCGGAAAATAGGACAGCGCCCAGGACCAGATGACCGGGCCAAGAACAATCGAGAAAGCGAGCACGATCAACACCATCGCTCCGCCGATCACAAACAGCACGTTTTGCATAAAACGCAGCCAGAAGGGCCGGGTTTCTTCGTGGCCATAGGCCCGGTTAAGGCCGACCCGCACGCTTTCAACAGCGCCGGTAGCCGTCCAGATGGTCGCCAGGATACTCAGGGTCAGGAGCCCGGTCCGTTGCGAGGTCAGCACATAGTGGATTTCCGGGCTAACCGAATTGGCGAGCGTTTCCGGAGCGACACTGAGCAGGTAATCCACTACCGTTTTGGCGAGCGCCTCGTTGCCTAAAAAACCTGCCAGCGCGGTGAGAAGGATCAGGAAAGGGAACAACGCCAAAATCATGCAAAACGCGATATTGCCGGCGAGCGCCAGCCCGTCGTCGCGGATCAGGCTTTGGTAAGCGGTCGTGAATATATTCCAGGTTGAGCGAACCATTTGCCACTTGTCCCATGGCGGCCTGAAATTTGGAAGGGTTTGACCTTGTCCTAACTGCTTTCCATTGTTATTTTAGTGATATTGAGGAAGGACGCATGGATTCAAGCTTTCTACTCACAGGCCGGGACAGAGGCCACACGTTCAAGCAGGCGCCAGGCGCCGCAACCAATCATATCAATGCGCGTTTTCATGATGGGTCCGGAATTGTCCGCGCCTTTGTTTTGCGCGATTCAAGGGGGATTTTGAGTATCGATTAGAGCAGGATTTTCACCAGAGAAGAGAGGCAGATCATGTCGAGATCACGCAAGAAGACGCCGATTGTTGGCAGCACAACTGTTACCAGCGAAAAGGAAGACAAGCAGATCGCCCATCGCCGCGAGCGACACGACGTGAAAACCCAGCTCTCGCAGGGTCTGGAGCCTGAAGTCCATCACCATCCTCATAGTGGAAGCGAGCATTTCGCGAAGGACGGCAAACGCTGGGTCGATAATCCGGACCCCAAGGATTTGCGCAAATAATATCAAACATACCTTCGGTCCAGGCTTGCGCGCGGGATCACATCCAGTCCTCGATATGATGTGTGCTGTTTATTTGGGTGGTCAATTCCGCAAACCCGATTGTCAGAAAGCCGGCGCTGGATCAAAGCCGAGCAACTATCTGCCGTAGCGCAGGATGAGCGGCGCAAAGTCCCAAGGCGTATTCAGGATCTGGCGTGCGCGCAGGGTCATTGGATTGCCTGTACTGTTTTGGGCTTCGTTTAGATCAATCCGTATCCCGGCCCCGGCGAACCAATAGTCGCGATCATTTGCGAATGGATTGTCGAAATCCACATCGACGTGACCAACCATTGTGGTCAGGGTCACGGCTTGCTGGATATTTGGTGCATATCGTAAATTGACGCCGATATAGCGGAATTCCCATTCGTCTTTGACCTCTCCAATTTCGGTTGCCAGCCCAATAGAGGCCATATCCTGGTGAAGGAAAAACTGTTTTTCGTTTCCTATCGACCAAAATTTCGGATCCTCCGGGCCGAATTCAAGATTCAATTGGCCGACCGCTACGTTGGATTTGCTTGTCCAACGGTTGATGTTGATCATGCTAAAGGCGTTGTAATAGATAGTGTCAGACTGGTTCGGTTCGGAAATCAGGCCCGCACCGATACCTGCGGCATTTCCTGAAATGCTTTGCAGGTATACTTGCAGACTTACGCCAAATTTTGGATCAAGGGCCCCATCGGCAAAGACATTGCCCGCGCCCGAGAACAAACCGTTTAACTGGGAGCGGACTGCCCAATTGCCACGGTCAAGAACCGGAAATGAAACGGATCCACCGCCCGCAAGGAAGAGCGCACTATCGTCGGTGTTGCTGAAACCTGTATCCCAGCCAAGTGTCCAGCCCCCATAAACATTGAGGCTAGCGGCCAAGTTATTGCCAAGGAAACCGGTATGGGTAAACGGTTCGCTGTTGAACATTGTCAGTGAGTTGGAATAGAAGAAATTATCCGGGGCCTGGACGACCTCGTAGCCAACAAGGGTATAAAAATGCCCGCCCGGAACGGTCAACTCGTCGACTGGATAAAGGTCTTGATAGGTTCTGCCGAATGGTTCCTCGGCCTGTGCGGCAGATAGCGTTCCAAATGTTATGGCGATTACCGAGGCTGCGGTGCAAAACCGCCTTCCGGCGCGCTTCATAATGACCCCCTGTATTTTTTATTGTCTGACACAGCTACAAGCATTTTTATCAGGAAATTCGAGCATGACGCAACGTTAATTCATAAATGCCTTTGTCGATTTGCCGTTCTTTGGGGAAAACTATGGGTGTCCTAATTCTCCTCGTCCGGCTTGACCGGGACGGCGCAAGTCACATCGCCTTCAACCTTGCAAGGCTGGTAACTGTTAATTTCGCTTTTCGTGCCGTCGGCAAAGACGATCTGTACCGCGACGGTTTCGGCGCTACCCAATTTCATGTTGACATAGACCGGGTCACGTTCCGGATCGACACTGTAGGGGGTCTGTTCGTTGCATTCGGGGAGCGGAAAAACCTGATCCAGGGCTTCGCTATTGATCGAATAGAGAACCTGCTTGAGGGCACAATGCCAGGTGACGATGCCGGTGAAGTAAATCCATTGCCGGCCGTCATAATTGCGAAACGCGATCCACTGGTCGCTGGTGGCGTCGAGCGCGGTGCGGGCCAGCTCGACCGTCGGGCCACGGCTCTGGGCCAGCGTCAACTGGATCTGGCTCCCAATGGAAAATCCGGCCAGTGCGCCAACAACAATCACACGTCTGATTACAGACATTCGTAAGCTCCCTGTACTGAACTTATTCTAGACGGGCCAGGCAACCAAGGCCATAGACGGATTGCGTGGGCGCGTTATTATCGGGCGCATGACTATTGCCCGGAACGCTGATATCGTCATTCTGACCGGGGCCGGGATTTCAAAAGAATCCGGCCTCTCTACGTTTCGCGATGCCGACGGGATCTGGTCAACAGTCCGTATCGAAGACGTGGCGACGCCGGAAGCCTTTGCCCGGGATCCGGATCGGGTCCATGATTTCTACAACGAACGCCGGGCCGGGTTGCAGGACCCCAAAATCAAGCCGAACGCGGCGCACGAGGCGCTTGCGAGACTGGAGGCTGAATGGGGCGGCGATGTCTTGCTGGTGACCCAGAATATTGACAATTTGCACGCGCGGGCGGGGTCCAGGAATCTCGTTCACATGCACGGCGAGATGCTCAAGGGGCGGTGCGAATCCTGCGGCTTTGTATGCGACTGGGTTGAGACCATGGACCGGCAGTCGCAATGCCCCCACTGCGAGGTCGATGGACATATGCGGGTGCACGTCGTCTGGTTTGGCGAAATGCCATTCGAGATGGACCGGATTTACGAAGCCCTGAACAAATGCGGGTTGTTTATTTCCATCGGCACGTCCGGAAATGTCTATCCGGCTTCCGGGTTCGTGTCGCAGGTGCGTATGCACGGCACCGGGCGCACGGTTGAATTGAATCTCGAACCGTCCGAAGGGATTGTCTTGTTCGACGAAGCCCGCCACGGACCCGCAACGCGGATCGTGCCGGATTTTGTCAACGAGCTGATTGGATGATTGAGTTTTAAGGTCGTTAGTTGGACATCATTTTGCGAACCAGGCCCACAATAATAAGTAGGACCCCACCGCCAACGCCGCCACTTGCGATTTGGCTGATAATGCCGCCGATATCCATGCCCCCGCCCGAGCTGATGCCTGTCAATTGACTGATTAACTGTCCGCCAATTCCGCCGCCAAGGATGCCCGCAATAGAATTCCCAAGCGTACCCAGGTTAAATTGCGGCAGGAGTTTGCCAGCGACATTGCCGCCAACAGCGCCCGCAATCAATTGTATAATGAGTTCCATTTCTTGTCTCCTCCAAAAGGGCAATTGCAAACGGTCTTGGTGCCGTTATTGGGTGCCAATTGGCCACGATACCCTGATTTTGGGAGCTCCGATAGTTGCAATTCGCGGCAGCTGGCGATGAGTCAATTTTGGGAAGAAAGCGGTTTTAGCTTGCGTCAGAACCGTGCGCGTTTTAACTAAGTCTCGGCGATCGGCTTTGAATGATCGTGAGTTTTAGGGGGTCTGGTGAAAGCCAAATCCGGTCTGACTTGCGAATTGGCCGTTTCGGTTGTGCGGAGCGGTAATACGCCTGAATTGCTTCGTGTTATTTTAGGGCGAGGAGACCTGGAAATGAGTGACGAAGGGGACCGCGTAGCCGGTACCGTTAAGTTTTTCAATATGAACAAGGGTTTTGGCTTTATCACCCCTGATGAAGGTGACAAAGACGTCTTTGTTCATGTCAGCGCCATTGAACAATCGGGCATACCAATGCTTGACGAAGGCATGCGGGTTTCGTTTGAAACCGAGCCGGACAAGCGTGGAAAGGGCCCCAAAGCGGTCAATATCCAATTGGCCGATTAGGTTTCTGAGTTTTAGGTTTCTGGCCTTTTTGATCGGATTCCGGACGTTGGTGGAATAAAGCCAGCGGCGGTTATATCGTGCCCGGGTGAATACCATTTCGCCTGGGCTTTTTAGTCTGTATAATCGGATTGGACGTGCGAATCTGTTTGCTGAAAGGCTTCTCTATATGAAAGTTTTCAAACGAATTCTACTGGGCCTGGTAACGATTGTTGCAATTCTGGCTGTCATTTCGCTGTTCCTGCCGAGAGAGATAACGGTCGAGCGATCGATCACCATGCGGGGCGAGGCGAGCGATGTTTTTCCATATTTAAGCAACCTCCGGAAATTCCAGGAATGGTCGCCTTGGGCCGTGCTCGATCCCGATATGGAATTGACCTATAGCGGTCCCGACGATGGCGTCGGTGCAAAGGGTACCTGGAATAGCGATGGTTCCGACGTTGGGTCAGGCTCTCAGGAAATTGTTGAGAGCCGCCAGGACGAATACGTCAAGATAGCACTCAATTTTGACGGCGAAGGCGGTGGAACGTCAGATTTTCGTGTCCTGTCGGAAGACAATCGTACGCGGGTCGTTTGGGGGTTTCAGACCGATGTCGGCTACAATCCGATTGCACGGTATGTGGGTCTGATGATGGATACCTGGATCGGCGATATGTATGATAACGGGTTGGAGCGTTTGAAGTTGTTGGTTGAAACCGGGTCCGTGACAAGTAGCGGATAATTCTATCGATCGTCAGCAACATGCGGTGAGGTTATCCAAATCGCGAATAGCGACATAAACGACGAACGGGTTGTTCCCAAAGCGGAAGCCCATGCCCACTGGAGCATTTTCCTGCCGGCCGGGATTGTCGCCGCGCTTTATGCCAGTGCCTGGGGGTTGCTCAAGTTGTCCGGCCAGGGCGATGGTGATCTCGGGCGGCTGGTAGTTATCGTGATCATTGTTGCGCCCCCCTTGCTCGTTGTCCAAGCGTTCCTGCGATATTATTCGATCGGTTTGGCGCTGACAAAACGCCACGTATTGCTGGTCAAGGGGTGGCCGAGATCCAGCGGTCGTCAGATCGATTTACGAGAAATTGTCGTAGTCGATTCCACCAGCGGAATTATCGGCAATTGGCTCGGTGTCGGGAGTGTCCAATTGCTGTTGAAGAACGGTCAGCGCGTCAGCGTTTCCGACCTGGCCAACCCGGAGACGATCGCGGAAGAAATCCGGCAAAGCCTACCGGGGTCAGTCCTCCAGAGTGGCTGAAGGGACCATCGTTGCTTCCGCGATATAGCGCAATGGACCGGGCGTTGTGGCGTCGAGTGGCCAGCAGGTCACTAGCGCCAGTTGGTAGTCCATTGAATCCGCGTCGATGCCTGAGGCGTTCCAGGGGGCTACGCGGAACCCTCTAATTTCGTACGTGAATTGATCCCCCGACGCTGTGACAACGTTGACCTTGTCGCCTTTTTCCAGGTCCGCCATAAATGTAAAAATTGTGTCGCGATGGGCTGCAAACACGCTGGTCCCGCGGTCCCCCGGCATTGCACTTTGTCTGAGATGGGCAGGGGCGAATGCAAGCGCTTGTCCACTGGCGCCGGCAAGGGCGATTGTTGAACTCCCCAAGCGCGGAACCTCGATGCGGGCGACGGGCCATGTGTCCAGCCATGGCCACGGGCGGGTTGCGGTGCTGGTCTCCAGAGTTTCGGCCCAGGCCTGATTGAGCAGCGATTGCGCGATGACGGCTTTTGTCTTCGTGTACAGGCCTTGGCCGAGTTGGACAAAAGCAAGTACGAGAGAAATTGCGACAATCCCGCCGATAATCCAGTCCCACCCGCTTAATCTCGAAACGCGCCGGGCAAGATTTCTCATCTTCGCGGCAACGCCGGGCGTGGTTTTGGACTTCCTGGACGCGTGCTGCAAACTACCTGACCCTGTTATCGCGGCGCGGCAGCGAATAGCTGCGGAAGGCGCGCGACCACATGGCTCGCATCACCAGGCAGGTGAAAGCGAACAACAACAGCAGGATGCCGATCAATATTTGACGCTCCGACAGGGTCGCTGTTGGCGGCAGGATCAAGCCGCGGGTCGTTATCCGCGCTTCGCTTTCTTCGCGGGTTTCGGAAGATGCCACGGCGCTTGACAGAAAGGCCATCTGATCCGCCGCTGGTGCCGGGGAAGTTGGTGACAGAGCGTTTGCCCGGCGCATGCGGGGCTGGTTGTCCTGCTCGCCAAAGACTTTGTCGAAATCCCATCCAGACGGAAGGTTCAGCGGGATATCACGGCGTTCCACAGTCTCGTCACCCGGTCGGGATGGCGTGACATCGATCGCAACAAGGCTGGTCAATCTGGAGACAATATGATGTTCGAGGGCAATCTCGGTGATAGTTTTATCGATTGTCTCGGAGCCGTTGCCGCGATTGCGGTCACTCTCGAGCGAAGCGATCCGTCGCCGCGCCCATAGCTTGCCAAGGCCACTGCCTTCGCGGGCATTGTCGAACTTGATGATTGCGCTCCAGTCTTCGCCGTCAAGTTTTCCGGCAATGCGCATGCTGTCTGGCAGGGCGCCGGCGCGGGCGGTCAGAACGATGGGTTCGCCGCGATAGAGATCGGGCAACGGGGAGGGTGATATATCGCGCATGTCGCCGCCCGACCAGGCGATTTCCAGATCAGTCAGGACCGGGTTTTCCAGTTTTGCAAACAATTCGGTCATGCGTTCGCGGACCTGGTTCACGTCGCCGATATGGGTAAATGTGCCCCTGCCAATTTCTGCGGCGCGGGTCATGAAGAAGGAATTCGGGGCTGACCCGATCCCGACCGTGAATATCCTGGAGCGGCCCCGGTTGCGGGCAATTTCCTGAAACATCTGGTCTTCGTTGCCAATCGCCCCGTCGGTCAAGAAGATCACCTGACGCAAGACTTCCTCGTTGCCGCTGTCGAGATCGACGAGCGCCGCTTTGAGGGCTGGCAGCATGACAGTGCCACCATCGGCTTCGAGTTGGGAGACGAAGCCGCTTGCGAACGCGACGTTGCGCTCGGTCGCTAGAACCGGGCTGGGGAATACCATTTCCATGCTGTTGTCGAAGCGGATCACGTTGAAGCGGTCGTTGGATTGCAGGCGCGACAGGGCGTACAACAGGCTTTCACGAGCCTGGACAATCGACGGACCGCCCATGGAACCGGAATTGTCGATGATCAGGATGACCTCACGAGGCAGCGGCTGACGGTCGGTGTCGGGGGCGGTGATCGGGGGCGTCAGGAACAACAGCGCGTACTCATCGCCGTCGATACTTTCGCGGAACAGAGCTGCTGTTGGTGCGTTTCCGTCTTTGGCCGCCCAGGTCAGTTCGAAATCACGGTCGGCTGGAATTTCTCCCTCCTTGAAGGTCAGGATAGCGGTTTCATCGTCAGTGCGGCGCAACACAATTTCATGATAAGCGCTCTCCACTTTGCCCAGATCAAAGCCGGGTTCGAGCGTCACGGTCATTGTCACCGGGTTGATGCTGCCAAGGTCCGGGTTCAGGACGGGCGGGGAAATCCGGTCGCGGTCCGGGACCGGGTCGTTGACCTGGCCCCAACCGGAGCCGTTGTCGAATTCAACCGTGTGGACGTTGGCGGAGGGGTTAAATCGCGGGGCAACGACCATGGGAAAGCGGAGCGAAAAGATCCCGTTCGATTGCTGCACCGTCTCCTGATACTCGATCTGGACAATGACGGTTTCGCCGGGGCCAATATTGGCTACCGAGTTCGTGAACATGTTGGGGCGTTCCTGCTCGACCAGGCTTGCCTTGCGTCCTTCTTCCTTGGCTTCCTCGTACATTTGCCGGGCTTCCTCGCGCTCCTTGATCTGCCCTTCGATAATCCGGTCACCGATGCGGATGCGGAGCGTATCGACGGCTGCACCGTCGGGGAGGGGAAATACGTAGACGCCTTCGACCCAGCCATCGGCCGGGTT
Source organism: Hyphomicrobiales bacterium (assembly GCA_021775855.1). GTDB lineage: Bacteria > Pseudomonadota > Alphaproteobacteria > Rhizobiales > NORP267 > NORP267. The sequence continues at coordinate 4,561 of JAJFGZ010000008.1, read as the reverse complement.
TTCAAAACGCTGGGTAACCGTGGATCGGATGATGGGCCCGGTGACGGTAATATCGACATCGGTGGCGAGCATCGGGGCTTCCACAAACCGGCCTTCTTCCTGCGCCTGTAACAAAAGCGCACCGCTGGTCATGTCGGATGGCTGGACATAGCGCACAAATTGAGCTGGCCCGCTTGGTCCTTCGCCCGCCGAAGCTGCCTGTACCGGCGAGAGGCCGGTTAGCAAGATTGCGATCAGGAGGAGGATGTGGCCAAGCCAGACATTGATCTGGAGCCGGGGGTGAGCTGCTTTTGTGGCAGTGCGGTGACGGGATTGAGTCTGGAACGCCTGATTTTCAAACTGGTACGGAGGTAATTCCGGCATGGCGTTTTCTCAATCCGTCTGGCTGAAGGCGTCGTTCGCTGCCATACATAAAGAAACGCTCATTGCGGCACAGGTGGGCCGTGATTAGGGAAATGCCGGTGCCATTTCTTGACGAAATTGAGGCGCGGACTGAAAATTCCAGACCGGTAATCAGGTTTTAGAGTTGCTGGATACCGCTTTCGTCGACGCCATTATAGAGCCAGTTGACGCCTTCATAACTTTGTTCGGGACTGCGCCCGGACAGCATCATATGGCGTAACTCGGCGGTTGGCCCGGCGGCGTGATAAATATCACCGTAGAGGCGCGCGGTTAGCTGGACCCGGGCAGTTCGCAGGTAGCGGTCGGCCTGATAATTCAGGAACGCGCGCGCGATATCGTTGCCACCCGCTGCTACTTTGCCAGCCAGACAGACTCCGTCCTCGATCGCCATGCAGGCGCCCTGGGCCAGGTATTGCAGCATGGGATGGGCAGCGTCACCGAGTAGCGTTGCGTTGCCCCGGCTCCAGTTTTTGACGGGTTCGCGGTCACACAGAACCCACATGCGCCACGATTCGATTTTCTCCAGCATGTTCTGGACGTTTTCATGCTGGCCCGTGAAATGTTTTTCCATTTCCGCGGTGGCGCCAACGGCGTCCCAGCCTTCCTCGTAGCGTTCGGAATGGAACACCGCGACGAGGTTGAAAATCTCCCCCTTGTGGAGTGGGTAATGGACAAGATGGGTCCTCGGCCCTGCCCACAGAACAACTTCGTTGATGCGGTTGGCGTCGGGGACCTCGTTTGTCGGCAATACGGCCCGGTAGGCGATATGCCCGGAGACGCGCGGCGCGCCATCGTTGACAATTCCGGCACGAGTTGGCGACCATAGACCGTCAGCGCCTACAAGCGCGCGACCGTCAAATGTTTCACCATTCCCGGTCGATATCCGGACCTTGTCCCCGCTATCTTCGTAACCGGTCACCTGGGTATTGAGGGACATCTCGACGAATGGCGAGGCTTTGCAGGCCTCGATCAAAACATTGTGGAGATCCGGTCGGTAGATGACGCCGTAGGGAAATCCGAATTTTTCTCTGAATGCCGGGGTGTTTATAGGGTAGCGGGTAATTGTTTCTCCGCTCAGCGCATCGTTCATCCCTATCCAATCGGGGAACACTGCGACCTCGTTGATGGGTTCCGTGATCCCGAGCGCGTGGAACATTCGAAAGACGTTGGGGCCGAGTTGAATGCCTGCGCCAACCTCGCGAAAATCGTCCGACTGTTCAAATATGTGCGAGCGGATGTTCTTGCGGGCCAATGCCAGCGCGGCGGCGAAACCACCAATGCCACCTCCGGAAATGAGAAAAGGCAGGTCGTCACGATTGGGTGTTGCACTCATTTGGCAGCCGCATGTTTGGAATATTGCCCTATTTTGCAAGGGTTTTTGCCGCGGATTCAATCACTAATTGTGGGGGCGCAGTTGAAGTGACGGGATTCCGGGGAGATTCTCCCATTGATGGCGTGGATTTGCCGATCACCTCCTGATCGCCAGATCGTGAAATGACGCTTCGAGTTCAATTCCATATAGATGGGTCTGACAGGTACATACAGGAGTTTGTTATGACGCTGAAAAAGGTTTCCACCACGTCCGAATGTCCAGTCGCCCCTGAACAGGTATCCAGGCGGCGGTTTCTGAGCCTGGCAGGAACCGGGATTATTGCCGGCACTTTGGCGCAGGTGCGCCGGGCCGAGGCCAAGACCTCGCAGAGCGCTGCGCAATATCAGGATACGCCCAATGGCGATAAGAATTGTGCCGGTTGCAAGCTGTTTCTGGCTGATGGCAATACATGCCGTATCGTCGAAGGGGAGATTAGCCCCAATGGGTATTGCCGGTTCTGGGTGCGCAGCTAGAGATTTAGCCGTTGGTTATTCCGCCGCGCTTAGAGCTGGTGATTTTTCACGCACATCAATGGTGTCGCGGTTTGCCCGGCGGATGATCAGCAACATCAGGCCTGCCATGGCGATGAACCCAAGCGGTACAGTTGTATATTGCGACACCGAGCGCGCGATCAGTGGTGAGACCGCTACAAGCGCAAGGCCGGTCTTTTCCCATTCGATAAATCCGTTGCGGCGGCCATAGGCCACCATGAATGCGATCGCGGGCGCCAGCGCCATCATGTCGTAATCCATTGCGTAGGGCGTTGCGAGCAGCGAGGCGACCGCCAGGCCTGCGGCCTTAAGCGCGAAGTCGGCTTTGGACCGCCACAACCTGATCAGCAGGATTGCGAGCAAAACCGCAAGGGCAAACTGAGCGGTGTAGCTGAGTTCGACGCTGCCGCCCCAGTGGCGGATCGCGGAAAACAGGCTCTGGATTTTTTCCCAGCCCGTGTTGCCGGTTTCCAGAACAATCTTGCGGGTGAATTCTGTGCTCTCCAGAAATGCCGTATAAATATCGGTGCCAAAACCAAGCCATGCTGCGCCAAATGTTGCGAGAACGGTCGCGGTCGCGGAGATGATGGTGGCCCACCTTCCAGTGACCAGCAGAACCAAGGGAATGAAAACTCCGAACTGGGGTTTGTAGGCCAGCGCCCCAAACAGAATACCGGCTAGAACCGGGCGCGGGTTCAACAGCGCCAGGCCGCCGCCAAGCAGGGCTGCGGTAAGAAATCCATTCTGTCCGTGCCCCAGATTGACGAATACAGCCGGGAACGCGATGGCTGCGAGCAGGACGCCATTGCCCGGCAGGATCGCCCGGATGGACAGCAGATAGGCCGGCAGGGTGGTCGCCATCCACACGGCAAGCGCGGCACTATACGGCAACATTGCCAGCAGCGCGGCTACGCCTAAAAAGGGTGGCGGGTAATGCCAGCCGTAAAAAGGAACTTCCTCGCTGGCGAACACGGCTTTCTGTTCTGCATGATGGATTGCGGGGTCATAAACAGCAGGGGCATTGCCATCGAGCACCATGCGGCCGGCGGCATACACGTTGGAAAAATCCGTCCCGATCGGACGGCCATAGGGGTCCAGCCCGCCGGACGAGAGAAATATCCAGGCCAACAGTGCGAATGCCGGCATGATCGCGAGCAGGATACAATAGACCCGCATCCTTTCGACCGTCAGCCATGACCCGTCACGCAAAAACGTTTGCATAATTTTCCTCGAATTCACATTCGGGTAAATATTGGCACGGGGCGCTTTATGTTTGGTTTACGGGCAATTTCTGCTTACGGGACGAGCCTGGATTTGAAGAAAGCCAAGATGTCATCGCGCGCAGCAATCGTTGGCTGACCAATTTCGTCAATGAGATGCGTCGTGACCACGCTATGCGGTGCCGTGACAAACTGACTGGTGAACGGCGGGAGATCCTCCGTGTTGGCCGTGCTGTCAGGCAAGACGTTCCCAATGAAGCGCTCTCCAAGCGCTTCCGTGTAGGCCTGAAATCGCTGCGCCATACAGAAATTGTCCCCTTCAAAGCGATAGGCAAGCACGGTGAGGTCGTCTTTTTCGAGACGTTGCCGGATCGCAACGAGTTCTTTTGGGGTATTTTCCAGCCCGCCGGGATCATCCAGCGGAAGGCTAGGCTGAGATAAGACAGGCGCTAGCATCGATGGTTCAAGCATCATCGAGAGCGCGAAATTACCCGTGAAGCACATGCCGATGGCGCCGACACCCGGTCCATCACACTCTTCGTGGGCAAGTTTTGCCAATGCCCGCAACCACAGCGTAACCGGGCTCGAGCCGTTCCCGGCGAAAGCACGGAATTCGGAACTGACGCAGGCCCGTTGAAAAATCTCGGCACCTTCTTCGCCAGTGACCGCCGCTCCGTCCCTGCCAAAGAGTGAAGGCATGTAGACGGTGAAGCCGGCGTCGCGTACCCACCGGCTGAACCGTGCAACATGTGGAATGATGCCCGGCATTTCAGTCATGACGATTACCGCCGGGCCCGAACCGGTTGTGTGAACAACCTTTGTGACGTCGTTTAATGTAATTTCTCGCCGCGTGAAATCGTCAAGAGGGTCGTCAATATTCAAATCAGGATTTGTCATTGGAGTACTCCGTCGTGAGTTTCAGCGTTTCTGGGATCTTTAGGTGTCAAAGAATCGGTCAGCAACGGTATTAGGAGTGATTTTAGGGTTTGTCTCTGACGCCCAGGCGGCCATTCTTCCGGCTCCAGCGTCGCGCGGGTCCCGACACCGTCCAGTGCTGCGATAATTGCATCGGCGCA
>JAJFGZ010000070.1 GCA_021775855.1 Hyphomicrobiales bacterium | reverse complement strand
GGGGTCCCCGGTTGATTCTACAATAATTTTGTCAAGCTCTTCGAAATTTACAGGCTTTGACAGAGCGCCGGCTAAATTCAAGTTGAGGGTTGAAGCCATCCTTGCGGCCAGCGAGACGATCGAGCGATCCTCACCACTAAGTATGGCGATTGGTCCTTTATAGCCACATTTTGCAATATTTCTGAGGAGCTGAATGCCATCCATACCAGGCATGTTCAAATCGCAAAGTACGAAATCGAGATCCGCGGAATGATTATTTGCGACCGCGATGGCCTCGATTCCGTTGTTGGCCGTGTAAACCGTTTCCGCACGGCCATCCAAAAAAAAGGCCTCTATCACGGCGCAGAGAATCGGGTCGTCATCGACCAACATAACTTGTTTGAAAACCGGTGTGGAACTGCTCATTTGGAAACCCGAAAGCGGGCACAAAAAGAGACCCCATCTATAATCCGCAAGCAATGGGCGTAATCTGAATTTTTCTGAGTAATCTGGACCCGTGTCATATTCCCTGCCCCAATTTCCGTTGCCAAGGGCCTATGCCGAAACAATAAACCCATATTTAACCACGCAAATATTAATTTACCCCCCGTCAGGCGGCGGCCCTCAGTTTTTCAATTTGGCCGAGCACCTGCTGCAATTCAATTCCAATGGACCGGATGCCGGATTGCGGATCGAATTGCGTATTTTCCCGCGCCCTTTTTTCAAGATGGTTGCAGGCTTCGAAAAGCCTTTCGGCGCCAATATTGCTCGACATCGATTTTATCGCGTGCGCCGTTGATGCAATTTCTTCCGGTGAAAGAGGTAAATTTCCGGGGCTGAATTTCTCAAATGCGACAACCACATGCTGGATAAACATACCAAGAATGCGTTCTATCATCTCATCGCCCTTGCCGGATTGAAAGCCGGCAATCGTGTCCAATACGGATATATCCAAAATAGCCTTGCCGGATTTTTCGATATTTGGCGCTGAAGAGGATAATGCGTTTAGGGGGTGTGGAAATTTATCCGGTTGATCACCTAGCTTATCGGGGCATAGATCAGACAGGCATTCAGCGATTTCGATAATGTTGAAAGGTTTGGTAATGTAGCGATCCATGCCCGCGCTTTGCCATGCGTCAACCGGTCCGCCCACCACATGCGCTGTCAATGCCACAATTGGAATTCGAGCAGTTCCTGATTCCTGCTCCCAGTGGCGGATATGTCGGGTCGCGTCAAATCCATTCATTTCCGGCATGCTGCAATCCATCAGGATTGCATCGAAGGTGCTTTCGCGGACCGCCTCGATTGCCTCCTTGCCGTCACCAACGAGAACGGTTTTAATCGACAATTGCCTAAGCGCTTCCCTGGCGACTTCGAGGTTTACCGGACTGTCGTCGGCAACGAGAATCCGCATGCCCGGAAATTGCGGAAGTTCAGCACGGTTTGAGCGCTTGGTATCAAGGAGCGATTTTCCAAGAGGTTTGCCAGCTTCCAGTCGGTCGACAAGGTCATGAAAATCATTGCGGTCGATGGGGCACATGAGCAGGTCCTGGGCTTTGCCCGCTCGGATAACGTCTTCGCCATCGGAGCTGCCTGGATGGTCGATACACACCATAAACTGGTCCTGTACTCCATTTTTGCCGAACTGGGAGCCGTCCATCTGATCGAGAATGCAGGAAGGTGCGAATACGACTTGCACGTCCGTCAGGTTTGCCAAATCAAGCTCTTCCGGCGTTATTTGAACACCCTCGATTTTACAGTCCGCCAGATACCGGATCATTGTTTCCGAGGTTGCGGCACCGTCGTAGACGATTACTGCGTTTCGAATTTTTTGGACCTCAATCTCGTTCCGGGCGGACGTCTGCGCCGCGACTATTTTTGCAGGGATCGTGAATTGGAATGTCGATCCATGCCCGTCTATGCTTGTGACCGATATTTCGCCACCCATTGCTCCAACCAGTCGTTGACAAATGGCAAGCCCCAGGCCCGTCCCGCCAAATCGACGGGTGGTTGATTGATCGGCCTGGGAAAACGACGTGAAGATGCTGTCGAGTTTATCTTCCGGGACCCCAATCCCGGTGTCGGAGACGCTGAATTCCAGCTCTGCGGTGTCTTGATCCGCGCTATCTGAAACGCATCGTACCACCAGGGATATTTGCCCCGTTTCGGTAAATTTGAGGGCGTTGTTGACCAGATTGGAAACGATCTGGTTGAGCCGAACCGGGTCGCCTTCAATTTCTGCGGGAACATCGGGCGCAATATAGGCCGCAAGATCGAGGCCCTTTGACATGGCCCGTTCCCAGAACAAATTGAGCACGTGATTTAACGTGACGGAGGGGTCAAGCGGGACGGATTCCAGTTCCAGTTTCCCAGACTCGATCTTGGAGAAATCCAGAATGTCATTGATGATGGCCAGCAGACTTTCGCCCGACCGGACAATGACGTCTGCATACCTTTTGTGCTGCGCCGGCAAATCCGTTCTTGCAAGAAGTTCGGCCATGACCAGCACCCCGTTCATGGGGGTGCGAATTTCATGGCTCATCGTTGCCAGAAAACTGGACTTTGCGGCGTTTGCATCTTCCGCTAGTTCTTTCGCGGTTTTCAGTTCAACCGTTCGGTTCTCGACTTCGACCTCAAGATTGTCACGCTGTTGTGCCAACCGATCGTCGCGCACGCTGATTTGCGCCATCATGTCGTTGAAAGCATCCACCAGAAGTCCCGTTTCATCGTCGGACTTCAGGTCAACCATTGTATTGTAATTCTCGGAATTTCGAATTTCCTGCATGCTCGCGGTCAATTGACCAATGGGTTTGGTAATCCGTGTCTGAAGGCGAATTGCGATCAAAACCCCAGTGACCGCAGCGAGCAACGCCGCAATGAGACCGGTTACAAGTTGGCTGATCAGGCGGTTCAATAGATCGCTGGTATCGACGACCACCGTCAAGGACCCGATTTCACTCCCACTCTTGACCACGGGGACAGTGACCTGAAGGTTGGGTTTAAATATTGTCGACAGGCCGATATTGCGGGTGATGACAATCGCCGATCCCAGTTCCGCGAATGACCGGCCTTGGTTGTCTTTTACCTGAACGAGTTTGAACGAGGGAATGTTGGTTATCGCGCGTAACGAGCGCAGGACCCCAACTTGATCATTTGTGGCAAGACTTTCAGCTACGGAAGCCGCAAAAATATAGGCAACAGCCTGAACTTCCTGTTCCTTGTCCGCATCAAACCTACGAATTTCGTTCCACGAGGAGATTGAAATTGTAAGTAGACTTGTGCAGGCAATCGCCAGCAACACAATCTTGATCAATCTATAGCGGATAGGCTTTTTTGCGCCACGCCGTGTTTTGATTTCACGCTCAAGCACAAACTTTCCTCGCTTAAACTGTGCGAGCGCCAGCGTTGGGCAAATTGGTTAAATTTGAACTTATTTAGTTTACACACGAGATATTAACCGAA
>JAJFGZ010000069.1 GCA_021775855.1 Hyphomicrobiales bacterium | reverse complement strand
CCCGTAGGAGTCTGGGCCGTGTCTCAGTCCCAGTGTGGCTGATCATCCTCTCAAACCAGCTATGGATCGTCGCCTTGGTGAGCCATTACCTCACCAACAAGCTAATCCAACGCGGGCCCATCCAGGGGCGATAAATCTTTCACCCGGAGGTCGTATACGGTATTAGTCCAAGTTTCCCTGAATTATTCCGTACCCTTGGGTAGGTTCCCACGCGTTACTCACCCGTCTGCCACTTTCCGCCAGAGCAAGCTCTGGTTTCTCGTTCGACTTGCATGTGTTAGGCCTGCCGCCAGCGTTCGTTCTGAGCCAGGATCAAACTCTCAGGTTGAATGAGAATTTGTCCGGCATATGGTCACTACGCATTGACGAGTCCCAAGCACAATATCATGCCTGCCGCGCGAACGCCGCAGACACAAGTATGAGCTTAGTAACTTTATAGAAACGTAGTGCCGCCGAGTCTCTTTTCGATCGTATGAAACCATACGATCCAGCAGGACTCCGCCGCCCACGTTTCTCTTTCTTTTCACCACAATGTCAAAGAGCGCATCACAACAAATGTTGCGACGCAGCGAACAATGGCTAATGCTATCGAACGCCTGATTTGCGAGTTTTCCAGCAAAAGCCAGGAAACCGCTCCTTGCTATAAGGAGGCGCGCTGATTGCGAGCATACTCAACCTTAACGGTTGGGCGCCCGCTCCTGCGCTGGGATGGGTTATATGCCCTCACCGGATTTAATGTCAAGCGCCAATCTGCCCCAAATTGTGCCTTGCACAATGAAATGCTCCATTCAATCCGATAGTTTCATCTCTAGGCCCGATTTGGCCCCGCTCTCTGGCGCAAAAATGCCACAATCTACGTCATTTACTATATTGTGTAATGTACGGTGCTCGCATAGCCATCGCACTTGCCCGACTAGGCAGTATGCCGTTAACTCCGGCACACTGACCTACAATCCACGCAATCGGTCTGCTGGCCGAACGATCTTTATTATGACGGCACTTCGGCTGCACCATATGCAGACCTTAGTCGGCACTTCGGGGAGCGGACTTGAACGACAGTAATCACCAGTCTCCGCATGCTGACAGCGCTATGCCGGCCCGCCCGATGGTCCCCATCGCTCTGCCTGCTGATCTCAGCCCGGTTCGAATCAAGGTCAGCTACCGTTGGTTGACCGGTACCCTGTTGAACGGCGTGATCGGAATTGCGTTGATGGGCGGCGCCCTCTATGCGGCGATCGACGGTCAATCCAAATTCGCAGTTGAACCGGTCATGTCCCTGGCTAGCCAGGCAACCGAATCGCCCGATGAACGCAAATCCGATAAATTCGCCGACATCGCCAGCCAGGCCGTCCGTCTGATCATCCATGAAAGCAACACCCGTCAACTTGGCGACAAAGAATTTATCGAAGTCAAACGATACGCCCGCGTCGCGGCCCAGCTCTCCCTGACCGAAACCGAACTGACCACCAACTTGCCCCCCTTCGATCCCCTAAAACTTTTCTCGGAAGCCGCCGAAGCAGAGGAAAACAGCCAGCCGCCTGAAAACGCGCCAGCCAGCCACGGCATCATCAATGTAAACCTTGTGGATATGACCGAAGACGCACCCTCGGTAGACACCATCTTGCTGATCGACAATATTCAGGCCCGCAACATGGTCCGCGAAGCGCTCGAACTGTCCGGCAGCATAAACCAGTACAGTGCGTCGGCGGCTGAAAACGACGACGGGTTTTTTGGCAGCGGTGACAGAATTCAGGCGAATTTCGACACCTGGAGCGTCGGTGCCACCGCGTCGCAGGAACAATTTGCGAATTTCACCAGCGTCGAGCGATCAGTGGCCGAACAGCAAACCGCCAACCTGGCCGACAAAGTAATTATAGTTCAGTCCGGCAATTCACTGTCATCGATCCTGATGGAAAATGGCGCCAACGGCCGGGAGGTCAGCGAAATCGCCACAGCCATGGCGCCAGCATTGCCTGTAAACGCCCTTTTGGAAGGCCAGGAAATCCGTCTGCAATATTCCCGCAACGTGGACGACCGGGATCAGGCGCCGGGACGCGTCAGTTTTTTCGGCGGAGATGGCCATATCGCAACGGTCGGACAGGCCGATTCGGGCGGATTTACCCTGCTTGATATCAACAGCGCACTGGTCACGACAGCCGACGGGCAGTCGCCGGCGGCGCCTCAGGGACGCACATCACTTTACAGGAGCCTTTACGAGACCGGGTTCCAGCAATCTATCCCCGAATCAATCATTGATCAGGTTATCCGCAACCATTCCTACGATGTGGATTTCAAACGCAACGCCCAGGCCGGTGATACGCTTGAGGTCTTTTACCAGATGGCGGATGAATTTGATGTCACCGGGCAACCGGAAATACTCTATTCCGCGTTGACGGTTCGTGGCGAAACTCGCCGCTTCTACCGGTTCCGTACACCAGACGACGGGCGCGTCGATTTCTACGACGAAGAGGGCAACAGCGCGAAGAAATTTCTAATCCGCATCCCGGTCAACGGCGCCGTTCTGCGCTCACGTTTCGGCATGCGCCGACACCCCATCCTTGGTTACCGGAAGATGCATACCGGCATCGATCTCACCGCGCCGCGTTACACGCCGATCGTCGCGGCCGGCAACGGGGTAGTGGAACGAGCCGACTGGTCGTCAGGGTATGGACGCCGCACCGTGATCCGCCACGCCAACGGATACAAGACAACCTATTCCCATCAGCAGGGATTTGCCGATGGTGTAGAACCGGGTGCCCGGGTTCGTCAGGGGCAGGTGATTGGCTATATTGGATCGTCCGGGCTATCCACCGGACCGCATCTGCATTACGAAGTTAGCGTCAACGGCAACTACGTCAATCCGATGACCATCCGCGTCCCGCGCGGGCGCAGCCTCCAGGGTCGCAACCTTGCCGCCTTCCAGCGCGAACGCGAACGCATCAGCCGCCTGATGCAGCAACCCCCGGCATCAACCCGGATCGCAACGGCGGATTCAACCACAACGAACTAGCTTCGTGGCGTGCGTAATTCAGTCTATCAATCCCAGTTCGCGTTGCAGTTTTTTGGTCAGACCGGTCCCGACCAGCTTGTAGCTTTTGACCAGATAGTCGCGAAGATCACCGTCACTGAGGGTCTCGGGCCCGATCCGCTGGATCCATTTCATGCCGCGCGCCGCTAGATACGGTGCCGGACGGCACCCGGGCTGGTCCTTGAGAATCTCAAAACTTAATTCCGAGGTTTTAAACACAATACCGAGTTCGCCGCCCTCGTCCCACCCGGCAATCGCGAAGACTTTGCCCCCGATCTTCCAGACATGGGCACCACCCCACTGGATCACATGAGTCGTGTGCGCCTGCGCACGGCAGAATTTATTATATTCGTCCAGTATCATTCAATCGCCCCTCCCCACAGCGCAAATAAAACGGCCCTGCTCTAAGCCGGTTCCGTTATCCAACGGAACCGGACGGCCACGACCGTGGCCCGGCGTCAGTTCGCCGCGCCCGCGCAGGCTCGGTGCGGAGCACCGAAACAGCCGCGAGCGAAATCAAGCAGCTACTTCGAGTTTGCGGCCATTGATTTCCAGACCATCGCCCGAAACACCGACCCGAACCTTGGTGCCATCACTGACATCTCCGGACAGGATCATCTCTGACAACGGGTCCTGGAGCTGCTTCTGGATCACCCGCTTCAACGGGCGCGCGCCGTAGGCCGGATCGTAGCTCTTGTCGGCCAGCCATTGCCGCGCACCGGCGTCAAGTTCGAGCTCGATTTTCCGATCCGCCAGCAGCGTCTGCAGGTGCCTGATCTGGATATCGACGATGCTCGTCATATGCTCCCGCGCGAGACGATGGAACAGGATGATCTCGTCAAGCCGGTTGAGGAATTCCGGACGGAAACTTGCCCGGACCATGGCCATGACATCTTCGCGCGCCGCGTCTGCTTTTGCGTCCTCCGGCAGGTTCACCAGGAACTCCGCGCCAAGGTTCGACGTCATGATGATCAGCACGTTACGGAAATCAACTGTGCGGCCCTGGCCGTCCGTCAGCCGCCCATCGTCGAGCACCTGCAGCAGGACGTTGAACACGTCACTATGTGCTTTCTCGACTTCATCGAACAGGATCACTTGGTACGGGCGCCTGCGTACTGCCTCGGTCAACGCACCGCCTTCCTCGTACCCGACATATCCGGGAGGCGCGCCGATCAGCCGGGCGACCGAATGTTTTTCCATATATTCGGACATGTCGATGCGCACCATGGCGTGTTCGTCATCGAACAGAAACGCGGCCAGCGCCTTGGTCAATTCGGTTTTGCCGACGCCGGTGGGCCCAAGGAACAGGAACGAGCCGATTGGCCGGTTCGGGTCCTGCAGCCCGGCCCGCGCACGGCGCACCGCAGTCGATACCGCTTGCACAGCCTCGGCTTGCCCAACAACGCGCTTGGCAAGTTCATCTTCCATGCGCAGCAATTTTTCGCGCTCACCTTCCAGCATCCGATCAACCGGGATTCCGGTCCAGCGCGAGACGACCTGCGCCACGTTGTCGGGTGTCACGGCCTCGGCAATCATGCTGTCGGAGGAGGAGGCGTCATCGCCCCCGGCTTCAACAGCGGCGAGTTGTTTTTCCAGATCCGGGATAATCGCGTAGGCAAGTTCGCTGGCTTTTTCCAGATCGCCGTCTCGCTGCGCCTGCTCCAGATGGATCCGCGCGCTGTCCAGCTCTTCCTTGATTTTCTGGGCATTGCCGAGCTTTTCCTTTTCGCCCTGCCAGCGCTCGTTGAGCTCTCCAGCCTCTGCCTCAAGGGTTTCAAGCTCGCCTTCCAGCGCTTCAAGCCGCGACTTGGACGCCTTGTCGGTTTCCTTCAACAGCGCCTCGCGCTCGATCTTGAGCTGGATCACGCGGCGATCCAGTTCGTCGAGTGCTTCGGGCTTGGAATCGACTTGCATTCGCAGCCGGCTGCCGGCTTCGTCCACAAGGTCGATCGCCTTGTCCGGCAGGAAACGGTCGGTGATATAGCGATTCGAAAGCGTTGCTGCCGCGACCAGGGCCGAATCTGTAATCCGGACCCCGTGATGGAGTTCGTACTTTTCCTTCAAACCCCGGAGGATCGAGATCGTATCCTCGACCGTCGGCTCATCGATCTGAACCGGCTGAAAGCGGCGCGCAAGAGCAGCGTCCTTTTCCACGTATTTGCGGTACTCATCCAGCGTAGTGGCGCCGACGCAATGCAGCTCGCCACGTGCCAATGCTGGTTTGAGCAGGTTAGACGCATCCATCGCGCCATCGCTCTTGCCAGCACCAACTAACGTGTGCATCTCGTCTATAAACAGAATGATGCCACCATCTGCCGCCTGCACTTCCGAGAGAACCGCCTTGAGGCGCTCCTCGAATTCGCCGCGGTATTTTGCGCCCGCAATCAAGGCACCCATATCGAGCGCCATCAGGGACTTGTCCTTCAGGCTCTCGGGCACATCACCGTTGACAATCCGCAGCGCCAGTCCTTCGGCGATCGCGGTTTTGCCGACACCGGGTTCGCCGATCAGAACCGGGTTATTCTTGGTGCGCCGCGACAGCACCTGCATCGTACGGCGGATCTCATCGTCCCGCCCGATGACGGGGTCAAGTTTTCCTTGGCGCGCGGATTCGGTCAGGTCCTGCGCGTATTTCTTCAATGCGTCATAAGCATTTTCAGCTGTCACGCTGTCAGCGGTGCGACCCTTGCGCAAGTCTTCAATCGCCTCGTTCAAGGCATTTGGCGTCAACCCGCTCTTGGACAGTATTTTTCCGGCCACGGTTTCATTCTCGATCGCGAGCGCCAGAAACAACCGCTCGGTGGTCACAAAACTATCGCCGGCCTTCTTGGCAATTTTTTCGGCGGTTTCGAAAACCCGTCCCGTATCGGCGGACAAATACAACTGGTTGCTGCCGCTTCCCTGGACGATCGGCATCTTGGAAAGCGCCTGCTCCACATCCGCCAGAATCTGCTCCGGCCGACCACCGGCTTTGGCGGCAAGACCTGCCGCCAGTCCTTCCTCGTCATCGAGCAGAACTTTCAGCAGATGTTCTGGGGTGAATTGCTGGTGGTTTTCGCGCAGCGCCAACCCCTGAGCTGATTGGATAAATCCGCGGGCCCGCTCGGTATATTTTTCAAAATCCATCTTATAGCCTTTTAGCACGCGCGTGCCGCCCTCATCGAGGCCCGGCCCTCACGCCTTGACATTTCGGAGCCCAAAACGGCGCTCCGTATCTTATATAGTGTTGCAATAAGACAACAAAAGGGTCTAGGTCAGCTTATGAGCTCGAAATCAAATAGCCCTGTTGTAGCCGGGATTTATCGGTTCCCGGTAAAAGGCCTGTCGGCAGAAAAATTATCCGAAACAAACCTTGAACCGAGCAGTACGATTCCCTGGGACCGCGCCTTCGCGATCGAGAATGGCGGTCGGGAATTCGATCCGGAAAATCCGCGCCACCTTTCCAAATCAAAATTCCTCATGCTGGCCAAAAACGAGAAACTGGCAAATCTTGAGACCCGATTCGACGACGATACCGGCCTGCTTACCGTTTTGCGCGCCGGCAAACCGGTGGCGCGCGGCAATCTGATCGAACGGATCGGACGGCAGATGCTGGAGCAGTTTTTTGCGGCCTTCATGGAAAGTGACCTGCGCGGGCCGCCGCGCATCGTCGGGATCGATGACCACAGCTTTTCAGACGTACCGGAAAAATGCCTCTCGATCATCAATCTGGCGAGTGTACGAGATCTGGAGCGGGTCACCGGTCGAACAATCGATCCGATCCGGTTCCGTGGTAATTTGCTCGTGGAAGGTCTTGAGCCGTGGCAGGAATTTTGGTCCGTCGGCCGCGATATCCGTGTCGGCGACATGGTAACGCTGCACGGACTTGCCCGGATCACGCGGTGCGCCGCCACCAACGTGAACCCGGACACGGCAAAACGCGACATGACTATCCCGCTGGCGCTCAACGACGCATTTGGGCATGCGGATTGCGGAATTTATGCGGAAGTTATTGAAGGCGGCAAAATCAGACCGGGCGATGCAATCGTCCTGGACTGATATCCGGTTACAGCTCGGCTTCTGCCTCGGCAACGTCTTCGGGGGCCGCGCCCTCGTCGCCCGGTCGGGAACTGGTTTGTGCGACTTGCTCGACCTCTGCCACCACCGGCTCTTCGACGTCGGCGCCATTCGTCACCTGAACGCTCGACGCCTCGGAACTGGAATCGTCACCATTCCCGGATTTGACAGTTCTGCGATCGGCCGTAGGACGGCGGTTGCGGCCAGGCGAGCGGCCACCTTCGGCCTTCTCTGAAGCATCGTTAGATCCTGCATCATTCGCGGATTTGTCCTGCCCCGCGTCCTCAGCTTCAATGCTGTCAGCGCCCTCGGTTGTCGGCTGGCCGCCCTGTTGATCGCTACCATGGCTGGGGCGGTTCTGCGCCTGATCCTGCCGGACCTGGGTTTGCGACGCCGCAACAAGACGGAAATAATGTTCGGCATGCTGGAAATAATTTTCAGCCGCAACCAGGTCACCGGACGAGGAGGCGTCGCGCGCCAGGTTGACATATTTCTCGGCAATATGGCTCGCGTTGCCTCGTACTTTCACGTCCGGGCCATTGCTCTCGTAAACCCGGTTTCCGGGGCTGCTCGATTTCCGGCCACGACCGCGTGATCTCTTGTTATGCTGAGCTTGTCTCATTCAAATAACCATTTGCCTGTATTCGTGTTGGATTCCACAACGGGTCACCCCGTATCGCGTACACCCATCCCGGGCCCCGAATGCGTCTCTTCTTTCAATTTGAAAAGTCGTATTTATCAAATACCTGTTCAGGTTCAGAATTAAGCCCGTCCGCCGAGCCTTATCGATTTGATAACCTGCAAATCATCGATTGCCGATCAGATCGCCGATATACCCCGGGCAGCCTTTCGACCAAATTTATGATCAACGCCCGTTTCCTAAATCAATCAATCTTACAAGCCAATCGCAAATGACCGTCGCTTACGATGCCGTTACAAGCCCGACCAAGTTTGAAGTCGGTGCAACGCAACAATGGATGTCGATTAGCCCTTGCTCTACTCAGTTCGCCAGTTGCGATTCATTAAGTCAGCAATCAATTGAGACGGACCCTAGCCGGTTGCGGCGCATTTTCCTAGTGCAAAAATGCCACACTGATTAACGTTTTTCGGCGACCACAACCCGCACCTTGCCGGCGAGATCGCAACGCTGCCGGTCCGCTGCACAGGAAAGCCCGGCGGCCTCAAACAGTCCGGCAACGTCTGTCGCCTGCCCGTCGCCTATCTCGGCAACCAGAAATCCTCCGGGCGACAGCCAGGCGGGAGCGACGCCGGCAATTTCTCGATACGCATCCAGCCCGTCGTTGCCACCCGAGAGTGCAAGCGTCGGGTCAAAATCGCGCACTTCGGGTGCCAGGCCATCGATATCGCGTGCAGGAATGTAAGGCGGATTGGCAACGATTAGATCGAACGATCCGAAGTCCATACCGTCCCCATTCCACGACTGGCGATAAAATGTTCCCCGATCCGACACGCCGAGTTTTGCTGCGTTGCTGCGCGCCATGTCGATGGCTGCGTCTGCAATATCAATCCCGATACCTTCGGCCTCCGGCAATTCACTCAAAAGAGCGATCAGGATGCACCCGGACCCGGTTCCGAGATCAAGAATGTGTGGGGCAGCGCAATTGCTATCGCGCAGCAATTCGAGCCCGGTCTCAATGCACAATTCTGTCTCGGGCCGTGGCACCAACGTGGCATCGTTCAATTCGAATTCAAGGCTCCAGAATTCTTTAATACCCAGAACACGGGCCACCGGTTCGCCGCCCGCACGGCGGGCACAATATTGAGAGAGCAGTTCAAGCGGCGCCGCGTCCGCAGGATTGTCGGAGCGGAGCATCAATTCTTCGAGGGATTTTTCAAACGCGCGGCAGGCCAGCACCCGGGCGTCGAGCCGCGCAGTTTCAATATTAGCCGCCTGGAGGATATCTCCGGCCGCCCGGATGGCGTCGCGGATCGTCGCCCCGGAAAAAATCGACGGTCCTGCAGCAGGATTTTCAACAGGCGGTGTCACACTTCCTGACCATCCTCGATGGCCGCCAACTGCCGTGTCTGGTGTTCGGTAATCAGGGCTTCGATCACTTCATCGAGCCCGTCCCCCGCCAAAATCTGATCCAGCTTGTGCAGGGTCAGTCCAATCCGGTGATCGGTAACCCGGCTCTGGGGATAATTGTAGGTGCGGATCCGCTCGGACCGATCGCCGCTGCCGACCTGGCCGCGCCTGTCGGCGGCGCGCTCGTCAGCCTGGCGCTGGCGTTCCTGTTCATAGAGCCTGGCGCGCAAAACCTTCATCGCCTTGGCACGGTTCTTGTGCTGGGATTTCTCATCCTGCTGGCTAACCACTAGCCCTGTCGGGATATGCGTAATCCGCACGGCACTGTCCGTCGTGTTGACCGACTGGCCGCCCGGGCCACTCGCCCGGAAAACATCGATGCGGATATCTTTATCTTCGATCTCGACATCGACCTCCTCGGCCTCCGGCAATACAGCGATGGTGGCAGCGGAGGTATGGATCCGCCCGCTCGATTCGGTCTCCGGTACCCGCTGAACGCGGTGTACACCCGATTCAAACTTCAGCCGGGCAAATACCCCGCGCCCCTCGATCCCGGCGATAATTTCCCGGTACCCGCCAACCGCGGATTCGCTGGTCGACATGATAGTAACCTTCCAGCCACGGATATCCGCGTAGCGCTGATACATGTGAAACAGATTGCCTGCAAACAACGCCGCTTCTTCCCCGCCTGTGCCCGCCCGCACTTCCAGAATGACCCCGCGATCGTCGGCACTGTCTTTTGGGATAAGCGCCGTCTTGAGGGACTGTTCGAGTACTTCGATCTTCTCCTTCAAAGCTTCGATTTCGGCACCGGCAAGGTCACGCATATCATTATCAGATTCAGGATCTCCAAAAATTACGGCCAGATCGACCATTTCATCCCGGACCGCGGTGAAGGTTCGAATTTTCTCAACGACCGGTCCAAGCTCGGCATATTCCTGCGACAGCCGCACAAATTCATTGGGTTCAGGCGCCGCAGCCATCTCAGTCTCGATCGCCATATGGCGGTCCACCAGGGGTTGCAGTTTTTCGATATCAATCATGGGACCAAATCCTAACCAGCGACCGCCCGGAGATATCGCTATTTTGAGACGCGCGCAATCTTTGCCGGCCGGGGCAGAAAATATTTGGTTGAAGAAACGAGATGCGGATGGTGTCCGGTCGTCAGGCTGTGACGAACCACCAGAGACCTGCAAACGGAATGATCAGGGCCAGGGCAAAAATACCGGCAAAAAAATACCGGGACTGTAAAACAGGTGCGGTTGGCATGGTGTCAGGCTTGGAGACGGACTTGCCGGGGTCTGCCATCAGCCTGAAAATCCGGTTTGTCAAAATGGTCGGGTCGACCTCGAACACCTGGCACAACCGAAGCAGCAGTCCGGCAAGATAATCCGGATCGCTAAATCTCCCAAGACGGCCCTGCTCCAGAGCCTGAATATCCGCTAGGGAAATCCCACAACATTTGGCCAGCTCCAGCCGGTCCAGCTGCCGGGCAACGCGAAGCGCCGTCAACTCCGCTCCAAGCAACCGGCTCGGGCTGGACGCAAAACTATCAATTGAATTAAACCGCAATACCCAACCCGTAAATGCACTATAAAAATAAGTTGTATTTAAAGTTTCATTCAACCGGGTCGCGGCGCCTGTGGCAAGACGTTAAATCGGAATATTGTGTCCAGCTGCGAATTTTTCCACAGCCTGGCGCATGTTTACGGGCTCGTTATTGAGATCACCCAAGACTTCGTCTTGAAGTTTTCCGATATCCAACTTGCGCAACATCGCCTTGACCGGACCGATCGAAGGCGGCGCCATCGAGATCGAGCGTATCCCAAGACCGAGAAGGACCATGGCATCGGTCGGCCGACCGGCCATTTCCCCACACAATGTCAGCGGGGTACCAGCTGCACCGGCCCGAACTGCAATATCGCGAAACATTCTGAGGATCGGCGGCGACAGTGGATCGTAACGTTCCGCCATGCGGGCATTGCCTCGATCGCTTGCCCACAGGAACTGCAACAGATCGTTGCTGCCGATCGAAACGAAATCAACCCTCTCCAGCAGTGCTTCCAGATCCCACAGGATAGCCGGCACTTCGATCATCGCGCCAAGCTTAATGCCTGCCGGTGGCTTGTGGCCATGGGTCGCCAGAAATGCAAGCTCCTTTTCAACCAGAGCTTTTGCCGCATCAAATTCCTCGACCGCCGTGATCATCGGAAACATTACCCGCAATTCCAGACCGGCGGCGGCCCGCAACAAAGCCCTGATCTGGGGGCGGAACAGCCCCGGTCGGTCGAGCGCCATCCGGATCGCACGCCACCCGAGCGCCGGGTTTTCTTCGTGCGAATGGCGCAGATACGGCAACACTTTGTCGCCCCCCACATCGAGGGAACGGAATACGACAGGCTTGCCGTTGGCTGCCTTGATGACCGAGGCATAGAGCTGGCGCTGTTCCTCGATACGGGGGAACTGGGCCGCAACCATGAATTGCAGTTCGGTCCGGTATAAACCGATGCCGGCCGCCCCGGCTTCATCGAGATGCGGCAGATCGACAAGCAACCCGGCATTCATGAGGAGCGTTACATCCTGCCCATCGAGGGTCGTCGCGGGCAGGTCTCGCTCTGAGCGATAGCGGGCCTGTTGCTCGGCGTGAAACCGGACCTTGTCAACATATGCGTCGCTTACATCGGGCGCGGGCCTCAGGTGAATTTCGCCGGCGTCGCCATCCACAATGATTGCGTCGCCTGTCTCAACATCGTCGAGAATTTCGGAGATTTGCCCCACTGTCGCGATCCCGATCGCGCGGGCAACGATCGCCACATGGCTGCTTGGCCCACCTTCTTCCAGAACCAGCCCGCGTAATTTCGCGGCGTCGTAATCGAGCAGTTCCGCCGGTCCCATATTGCGCGCGATCACAATGGCGTCGTCAGGCAGGTCTGCACCGGCGGCAGTTGCCATGTGCCCGGCTAGAACCCTAAGGAGCCGGTTCGAGAGATCATCGAGATCGTGCAACCGCTCGCGCATATACGGGTCTGTTTGGCGGATCATACGCGCGCGGTTATCGTTCTGCACGCGCTCAACAGCAGCTTCCGCCGTCAGGCCGGTCCCAATCGCCTCGCGCATCCGGTTGGCCCATCCCCGGTCGTAGGCGAACATACGGTATGCTTCGAGCACGTCGCGGTGTTCGCCCGTCCGCGCCACATCGCCCCTGAGCAGGACCTGGTCGGTCCACGCCCGCAGATTGCCGATGGCCTCGTTCAGGCGTGACAATTCGACCGAAACGTCTTCCGCTATCAGGTTGGAAACAATGACCCGCGGTTCGTGTAGAACGGCGTGGCCAAGCCCGACCCCCCCACCAAGCGCAATGCCGTGTAGCTGCCGGTTGGGCCGCCGCGCACCCCGTTCCAAGCCAGATCCGGACGCAGTGACGTCGCTTGCCGCGATCAGCTCGGCAAGGACCATCGCCGTAGTCTGAAGGGCTTCGACTTCTTCTTCGGAATAATCTCGCCGCGCCCGGTTCTGAACAACAAGAACACCAAGCGTGTGACCGCCGCGCAGGATCGGCACGCCGAGGAAAGAATGATAAATCTCTTCCCCTGTTTCCGGCCGGTATGCGTAGGCCGGGTGCGACTGGGCATCGATCAACGACAGCGATTCAGCTTTCGCCGCGATCTGCCCGACCAGCCCTTCACCCACCTTGAGCCGGGTTAGGTGAACGGCTTCGGGGTTTAGACCTTCGGTGGCGGCCAACTCGAGATCGACGTCGCCGCGCATGACATAAATCGAACAGACCTCTGCGACCATATTGGCCGCGATAAGGATCACAATCCTGTCCAGCCTTTTTTGCGCGTCGCCCGGCTCCGCCATCGCTTCACGCAGGCGGCGGAGCAGAACGCGCGGGCCTACGAGAGCGCCGCGCATTTTCGAGCTTCCTCTCTGTTCACCAGCAACATGGCAGGCATTTAGAATTCACAAGCCCCGCAGCTCGCAGAAAGCCCGGGGAAGTTCTTGTTTCCGAAATCTAGGTCTTGTCCAGTTCGTATACCGAATGCAGCGTGCGCACTGCAAGCTCGGTATAGGCGGAATCGATCAACACGCTGATCTTGATTTCAGACGTTGAAATCGCCTGGATATTGATATTCTTGTCAGCCAGCGCCTTGAACATCTTCGCGGCGACGCCCGCGTGGCTGCGCATCCCGACGCCGATCACCGAGACTTTGACAACGTCCGTCGATCCCAGCAGATCGCGGTAGGACAGGCTCTCCTCCAGGGGTTTGATGACGTTGTTGGCGCGCTCAAAATCAGAGACAGGGACGGTAAATGTCAGATCGGTATGGGCGCCATTCGCCGATACATTCTGGACAATCATATCCACGTTGATATTGGCGTCCGCCAAAAGGCCGAATATCTCGGCCGATACGCCGGGCTTGTCCTGAACTTCAAGCAGGGTGATTTTCGCCTCGTCGCGAGAATAGGTAATACCGCTGACAACATGCTTTTCCACGATTTCATCCTCGTCACATACAAGCGTCCCAACGACGCTATTGTCCCCACAAAACGCTGCTGAAAGAGCTTCGGGGTCATCAAAACTCGACCTTACCATCATCGGAATGTCGTGCTTCATGGCCATCTCGACCGACCGGGTCTGCAGTACCTTCGCCCCTAGCGAGGCCAGTTCCAACATTTCTTCGTACGAGACCCGCTCTAGTCGCGTCGCGTTGGAGACGATCCGCGGATCAGACGTATAGACGCCGTCCACATCGGTATAAATATCGCAACGATCAGCCTTGATCGCAGCCGCGATCGCGACTGCCGTCGTATCAGAGCCGCCGCGCCCGAAAGTGGTAATACGCCCGGCGTCCGAAATCCCTTGGAACCCTGCAACAACGGCGACCTGGCCTTCATCAAGCCTTGCTACAAGCAAACTGTCCTCCACATCGTCGATGCGCGCCGATCCGTGGGTCTCGTCGGTCCTGAGCGGGATCTGCCAGCCCTGCCACGAACGCGCCGATACGCCCATACTCTGGAGGATGATTGCCAGCAGTCCAGACGTGACCTGTTCACCGGCCGATACCACTGTATCGTATTCGCGGGCGTCATGGAGGGGGCTTGCTTCGCGGGTCCATTCGACAAGCTGGTTGGTGGTCCCGGCCATCGCAGACACGATTACCGCGACCTGATGACCGGCTTCAACTTCGCGCTTCACATGTTGGGCGACAATGCGAATACGTTCAATATCGGCGACCGATGTGCCGCCGAATTTCATGACGAGACGGGCCATCTGCGACCATATATCCCCGTGTCCAGTTTAAATTGCCAATACCAACAGGCCCGGCAATGGTGTAATCCCCATTGAGCGGGCATGTCATAGCTCCAAAGCGGATATACTGCAAAGAAAAAGGCCAGAAAATGAACAGTCGGGGAACAGTCGACAGCGCCGAAGTTGAGCGCTTTTCAGCTATGGCCGATGAATGGTGGGATCCGAATGGCAAATTCCGCCCCCTTCATAAATTCAATCCGGTCCGCCTTGCCTATATCCGGGAAAAGGTCTGCACCCAATTCGGACTGGACAATCAGGCGCCATCGGCTCTTGCAAATTTACGCCTGTTGGATATTGGCTGTGGTGGCGGACTGCTATCCGAACCCATGACCCGTCTCGGTGCCGACGTGGTGGGCGCCGACCCGTCGCGGGTCAATATCGAAACCGCCCGCATCCATGCCGCCCAGCAGGGGCTGGAGATCGATTACCGCGCCGAGACGGCAGAAGGCTTGGCGGCGGCAGGAGAGACTTTCGACATTGTTCTCAACATGGAAGTGGTCGAGCACGTTGCCGACGTGAACCTGTTTGTTGCAACCTGCGCAGGCATGGTGCGACCCGGAGGGTTGATGATCTTGGCGACCATCAATCGGACCATGAAGGCTTTTGCGCTCGCCATTGTTGGTGCGGAATATGTGCTGCGCTGGGTCCCGCGCGGGACCCATTCCTGGGAGAAATTTGTTACCCCGGACGAAATACAGGCGGCCCTCGCTCCAACGGCCCTCAAGCAGATCGACCTGACAGGGATTACATTTAGTCCGCTAGCGGATGTGTGGAGCCGTACGGACGATACAGACGTCAATTACGTCATCACTGCCTCACGGCCAAAAGGCTAAATATCCTAGTTCTGGTCTTCGGGAAGAATCGGGAGCGGGTGAACATCAACCCCCTCTTCATTTAGGTCGCTGACTTCTTCAGCCGATGCCTCGCCGTATATCCCGCGCGGTTCAGTTTCTTCGTAGTGGATCTTGCGCGCCTCATCGGCAAACCGCGGCCCCACATATTCGGCATTTTTTGTAACGTGCTCGCGAACCGCGCGCATCATCGAGCGTAATTCGGCCTGGTCTTTGCCGGTATGAACTACCGCTTGTTTGCCGGAATTTTTCCCGGCCCCGACGCTTGATGCGCCAAGTGACGGCGCCATGAGGCCTTTGCTGACATTGGCCGAGCCGCATTGGGGGCACGCCACCTTGCCGGATGTTTGCTGGGCCTCGAACGCGGCCGAATCCGGGAACCAGGCTTCAAAGCGGTGGGCGTTTTCGCAATTTAGGGTGTACAGGATCACTCTGCGGCCCTGATCGTTTCGCCAAGCCCAACCTGGATTCCGAACCGGCGGTCATGGGTCAGCGTTGGCAATTTTTCGCGCGCGGCTTTCACCTCGGCGGGATCGATATCCGCGTAGATTACGCTTGGCTCCGTCCCCGCCTCGGCGACAACCTCGCCCCACGGGGAAATGATCACGCTGTGCCCATACGTGTCGCGCCCATTGGCGTGCCGCCCGCCCTGGGCGGCAGAAATGACAAAGCACCCGTTTTCGATCGCCCTGGCCCGTTGCAAAACGTTCCAGTGCACTTCCCCGGTCTGTTTGGTAAAAGCTGCCGGAACGGCAAGAAAGGAAGACCCCGCATGGGCCAAAGCGCGGTATAGGACTCCAAACCGTAGATCGTAACAGATCGAGAGACCAAGCCGGCCCCAGGGCAGATCAACTATAACCGCCGTCTGCCCAGCCTGGTAATTCTTGGACTCCCGGTACGTCTCGCCATTCGGCAGATCCACATCGAACATATGGATTTTGTTGTAGCGCGCGGCCAACGAGCCGTCCGGTGCGAAGACAAATGCCCGGTTGGCGGCGCGTCTATCGCCAATCTTTACCGCAATCGAACCCAGGTGCAGCCAGATCCCAAGCTCGCTGGCAAGTGCAGCAAATTGCGGCAGGTACAGATCGTCTTCCTCGGACTTGAGGTTTTCAAACAACGCCTTGCTTTTCAGTTCCATCAGCATGGTCTGCTCGGGCGTCTGCACATATTGCGCGCCGCCGCTTGCCGCTTCCCGGATCAGGTTTTCGGCGACAACAAAATTCTGCGCCATGTCCTGGCCCGTCTGGAGCTGGATGCAGGCTGCTTTGAAGATGCTATCGGTCATGGAACAAACCTCGTTCTGGCTCAGGGTGCGAGCATTCCGTCCAACTCACCCTTACTTTCGAGCGCATATAATTCGTCGCATCCACCTACATGGTCCTCGCCGATGAAAATCTGCGGAACCGAACTTCTGCCCGCAAGCTCCATCATCTTTCTGCGACCCGACGGATCGAAGGTCACGTCGATTTCTGAATACGCGACATCCTTCCCCTTCAACAACCGTTTGGCGGAATGGCAGTAGGGACAGAGCAATGTGGTATAAATCGTCACGTCGGCCATAAATCGAGTCTACCGTTCAATTATTCACTAAACCTTATATGGCAGCCTCGATGATTTCTGCAACCTGCGCAAATATCAGAACGTCCACCCTGGCAGCACCAGCCTTTAACAAAGCTCGGCTTGCCGCATTCGCGGTCGCACCCGTGGTCAGGACATCGTCAATTAACACTATCCCACGACCCCGGATTTCTTCTTGCTTGAGGGGCATCACGGAAAAAGCGCCGGTAACATTTCGCTTCCTCTGCCCATACGTCAGACCGACCTGCCGGGGCGTTGCGCGGGTCCTGGTCAACCCGTCGAGCAGGAGAGGTTTATCGATCAGTCGTCCAACGTGTTCCGCGAGTTGCTGCGACTGGTTGAACCGCCGCGACCAGAGCCGGCGCCAATGGAGCGGGATCGGGATAATGACATCAGCTTCAATCAATAATTCCTGCCCGGCCTGCACCATCATCCTCGCCATTGGCAGAGCGTAGTCATGACGGTCACGGTATTTCAGACCGTGGACCAGTTGCCGGGCCGGCTCGTTGAAGAGAACCGCACACCGCGCTCTGCCATAAACCGGCGGATTGGTTTGCGCTTCAAGGCTTACAGTACCAGGAGACGCCGGCAGGGCAAAAGGGACGCCGAGCCGGTCGCATACCGGTGCGGAGACAATATTGAGCGACATCCAGCAAGCGCCGCACAGGTTTCCCTGGTCCTGGATAACCGACTTACAGACCGGGCATTGCGGCGGCAGCACGAAATCAACCATCGTACGGCGACAGGCATTCAAACCGCTCCCGAGCCGGGCGATGCCCTGCCACCTGGCCCTCGCCATATCCTGATCGGCGTGCAACTGCATGGTCAGGATGCTAGAGGGTGTCATGGCATGAGGAAAGCCCAAACCCGATGAACCAGGTTCCGAAGGTATTTGATCGCGCATTGCTCAATAGGCGGCGTAGCCGCATTGCGCACCGCGCGGCTGGTGGCGATTTTCTCCATGAACGGATCGCCCGAGAATTGTCGGATCGGATTGCGCTCGTTTCCAGGCAGTTTGATACCGCAGTAGACTTCGGTACTCATACCGGCCAGCTTGCGCGAGCTTTGTGGGAGAATCAAAATATCGGTCAGGTCGTCACGACCGACAATTGCCCGGCCTACCGGGGCCGGCCACCCGGACTTCACGTACAGGCCGACGAGGAATGGCTACCCTTCCGGGCTGGCTCACTCGATCTGGTTGCCAGCAATCTGCAACTGCAATGGGCGAACGATCTGCCTGGTGTTTTTGCCCAGATCCAGCGGGCACTGAAACCTGACGGGCTGTTTATCGCTGCCATGTTTGGCGCGGGGACTCTCTTTGAATTGCGCGAGGCGATGCTGGCTGCTGAACTGGAGCTAACCGGAGGCGCGAGCCCGCGGGTTGTTCCGCTCCCCGACGTCCGGGAAACCGGCGCCCTGTTGCAGCGGACGAATTTCGCCCTGCCGGTCGCCGACATGGATACAGTCCGGGTGCGTTACGCGACCCCGCGTGATTTGCTGCACGACCTACGCTCAATGGGCGCCACAAATATCGCGGCCGAGCGTAGCCGCAAGTTCCTGCGTCGCGACGTGCTGTCACGCGCGTTTGAGATTTACATCGAGAAATTTGGCGAGGCCGACGGGCGGATCCCGGCGACTTTCTCGATTCTTTACCTGTCAGGTTGGCATCCGCACGAAAGCCAACAAAAACCACTGAAACCGGGATCAGCCAAAACCCGCCTGGCAGACGCCTTGAACGTGGAAGAGCAAACCGCGGGTGAAAGCCCGCGACGAAAAGATTTTACCTGAAGTGGCCTTAGACGGCGTTCTGGACGTCGTTAAAATTGCCGCTGACACTGTTGCCGAGAAGGGTCACGGCCCCGGCAATTGCAACCGCTATGCCCGCCGCGATGATGGAATATTCGATCGCGGTGGCGCCTTTTTCATCCTGAAGGAAGCGCCGGATCAAATCAAATTTTGAGGTTTTTGTCTCTAGCATTTTGTGGATCGCCAACTTTCTCTACATGTCCTTGAATCCATCCTGGATCAGAGCAGATCTCTTAACGTCGCTACCAGCGGCACGTCGGCCGGCGGCATGGGGTAGTCCATCATGTCCGCTGGCTGAACCCAGCGTAGCACCTGGCCCTCGCGGGCCTGAATGATGCCGGTCCACTTTCTGCAGATAAACAGTGGCATCAAAAGATGAAAGTCGTCGTACCCGTGGCTGGCAAAGGTCAGCGGCGCGAGACACGCAATCGGCACCTGGACCCCCAACTCTTCTGCGAGTTCGCGGATCAAAGCGGCCTCAGGTGTTTCCCCCGGCTCAACTTTGCCACCGGGGAATTCCCACAGCCCCGCCATCGATTTACCGGCGGGGCGCTGAGCCAATAATACCCTATTGTCGGGATCGACAAGGGCACAAGCCACAACCAAAACTGACGTCATCGTTGCTTCGCTCACTGTCCCATTAAACCGTTAAAATTCAATGACGTACTCAATCCGGTATGAATCCGGCGGCTAACTGCGATAATCGGCATTGATCGCGATATACTGCCGCGTCAGATCACAGGTCCATACCCGGCTGCGGCCCGACCCCAGCCCAAGATCAACCCGGATCGCTACCTCACTGTTACGCATATAGTTGGAAGCACTGGCTTCGTCGTATGCCGGATCCCGTTCGCCGTCGACAGCAACCCGGGTGTCTCCGAACCAGATCGCCAGCCGGTCCCTGTCGGCGGGCTCCCCTGCCTTGCCAACCGCCATGACGACCCTGCCCCAGTTGGCATCTTCCCCGGCAATCGCTGTTTTGACGAGCGGCGAGTTGGCAATCGAAAGGGCTATTTTTTTTGCCGACCGCGCTGATTTCGCGCCTTCAACGTCAATAGTGACAAATTTGCTGGCTCCCTCGCCGTCGCGCACCACCTGGCGTGCAAGATCGCCAAGCACATCGCCGAGCGCAGCCTGAAACAGACGCAGCCGGCGGTCTCCCTTTGATTCTACTGTTCTGACGCCGCGCTTGGCCGCTGCACCCGTAGCGAACACCAGCACCGTATCACTCGTGGAAGTGTCGCTGTCCACGGTAATGGAATTGAAGCTTGCCCCGATTGTACGGTTGAGACAGAGCTGCAGCAGGTCAGCCCGGATCGGACCATCGGTAAAAACAAAACACAGCATCGTCGCCATGTCCGGGGCGATCATCCCGGCGCCTTTCGCGATACCGTTGATGGTGACGTCCTGACCGTCGATTGTGATGGTCCGGGTGCTCCCTTTTGGGAACGTATCGGTGGTCATCATCGCTTTCGCGGCATCCATCCACCCGCCGGTTTTGGCATCCACTGCCAGTTTGCCCAGCAGACCTGAGAACCGGGCGGCGTCGAGCGGTTCGCCAATCACCCCGGTCGAGGCGAGGAATACATTGCGCGGATCGCACCCAGCGGCTTGCGCGGCGGCTTTGGCGGTGATGTCCGTGGCCGCCTGTCCTTTTTTACCGGTGAAGGCATTTGCGTTGCCGGAATTGACCACCAACGCCCTGGCGACCCCTGCCGGCAAGCTGTCGCGGCACCATTCAACCGGCGCCGAGGGGCATCGCGATTTGGTAAACACGCCGGCGACCTGGCTGCCCTCGTCCAGCACAGCCATCAGTAGATCGCGCCGGTTCTTATATTTTATGCCGGCTTCAGCCGTCGCAATCCGCACGCCGGCAATCTCCGGCATGTCCGGAAATTCAGCCGGCGCAAGCGGAGAAATGGTCGTTGTCACGAAATCACTCGGCGGCAGGCTGGTCCTCGTCACCAGCATCCGTCTCGGCATCGTCACGCGCGACAATTTCAATCGTCGTCGCGGCCTTTAGCTCTAGAATAACTTCAGCAAACCGCTCGCGGATCAACGCCTCTTCAATTTGATCGGCCACGGTCGAGAGTTCCGGCGGAGCCACCTCACGGCGATCTTCAAGCTTGATCACGTGCCAGCCAAACTGGGTTTGCACTGGCGGGGAAATTTCACCGACTTCAAGTGCGAACGCCGCGATCCCGAATTCCGGCACCATGTCGGTCTCTCCGAAATATCCAAGATCGCCACCATTGACGCTGCTCGGTCCGGTCGATTTTTCTTTCGCCAGTTCCTCGAAATCAGCACCATCATTCAACGCCTCGATAATTGCCTTGGCCTCGTCTTCGGTCTCAACCAGGATATGGCGGGCATTCACCTCGGTAGCCCGTGGCGCATTCTCGACCTGAACATTATAGGCTTCGGCGATTTTCTCAGGACTTACATAAGGCTCGATCTCTTCCTGGAAATACAAATCCCGAAGCGCGCGTAGACGTACATATTCAAGCCGCCGGGCAAATTCAGGGGTCTCCGATATAGCCAGGTTATCGGCAGCATCCGCCAGCAATTTCATATTGATCATCACATCGATCAGGATCGTACGCCGCTGGGCCTCCGGATATTGCGCAAGTGTTCCGGAAAAGTCCTGTTCGGCCATGGCGATATCGGCTTCCGTAATCTGGGAATCGCCGACCGTCGCCACAACGGCATCGTCTTCTTCCGCATGGCCAGCCATCGGCGTCAGCAGAATTGCAGTCGCGAACAGGCCGGCAGTCAGTACCTTGCCCAGGCGCCGCGTTGTTGCAGACTTGCAGAAGGTTACTGGCGAATAAATTGTCATATTGAGAAACTTCCCTCTTGAAAACCGCATCACTCGTATGCTGCACCCTGTTCCGTCCGAACTTTCTTAGGCAAATGACCGGCCGAAAGGAGCAATCAATGCCCTCATATAAGGCAAAACAGAGATGGCGCAATAATAACCTAAACTCGACACCCGCGTTGACATCATTTCGGACGGCTCTTATGTCTGCGACGATCCGCTTTTATGGATGAGCAAAACACACTTGAAAGGCCTATAAATGGTCGGCTTCGGCTCTATCGCCAGCAAGGTTTTTGGCAACGCCAACGATCGCAGGCTTAAAAAATACGATGGCAACGTCGCAGCAATCAATGCTCTGGAAGATGAGGTTGCTGCTTTAAGCGACGACGAACTTCGTGCGCGTACGGTAACATTCCGCGAACAGGTCGCGAACGGCACCAAACTCGACGATCTTCTGATCCCAGCATTCGCCTCCGTCCGCGAGGCGGCCAAGAGATCCTTGGGCCAGCGCCACTTCGATGTGCAGCTTGTGGGCGGCATGGTGCTCCATGACGGCCGCATCGCCGAAATGAAGACTGGCGAGGGCAAGACCCTTGTCGCCACACTCGCGGTTTATCTGAACGCCCTCGCCGACAAGGGCGTGCATGTGGTCACAGTCAATGACTATCTGGCAACCCGGGATTCTGAATGGATGGGCCAAGTCTACGCCTTTCTCGGTCTCTCAACCGGCGTTGTGGTCCATGGCCTCGACGACGCCCAGCGCAAGGCGGCGTATGCCTGCGACGTCACCTACGGCACAAACAACGAACTCGGCTTCGACTATCTGCGCGACAATATGAAGTATGATCTGGGCGATATGGTTCAGCGCGGTCACAATTTCGCGATCGTCGACGAGGTCGATTCGATCCTGATCGACGAAGCCCGTACGCCGCTGATCATTTCGGGTCCGCTCGAAGACCGCTCCGAGATGTACAACCAGGTCGATGCCTTCCTTCCCGAATTGACCCCCGAACACTACGAAATCGACGAAAAAGCCCGCACCGCGACCCTCACCGAAGAGGGCATCGAGCGGATGGAAGACATCCTTCGTGAAGCCGATTTACTCAAGGGAGAGTCGCTCTACGACGTCGAGAACGTCACCATCGTCCACCATGTCAACCAGGCACTGCGCGCCTACAAACTGTTCCAGCGCGACAAGGATTATATTGTCCGCAATGGTGAAGTTGTGATCATCGATGAATTTACTGGCCGGATGATGCCGGGACGGCGTTTCTCCGAGGGCCTCCATCAGGCGCTCGAAGCCCGCGAACACGTGGCCATCCAGCCGGAAAGTCAGACGCTCGCCAGCGTTACCTTTCAGAACTATTTCCGTCTCTACAATAAACTCGCCGGTATGACCGGGACCGCCGCGACCGAAGCCGCCGAATTCATGGATATCTACAAGTTGGAAGTGATGGAAATCCCGACCAACATGGAGATCAGACGCGAAGACGCCCATGACGAAGTCTACCGGACGATGGACGAGAAATTCGCGTCGATCATCGATCTTATCCAGGACTGTCAGAATCGCGGACAACCAATCCTGGTAGGCACCACATCGATCGAGAAGTCCGAAATGCTCGCCGAGATGCTGACAAAGGAGGGCTTCCGTCAGCCCGATCTGGACAAGACCGGCCCCGACGACGCCTACCGGAAGGGCAACCGTATTTTTCGCGTCCTCAACGCCCGTTACCACGAACAGGAAGCTTTTATAATTTCCCAGGCCGGGATCCCCGGTGCGGTAACGATCGCCACCAACATGGCAGGCCGTGGCACCGACATCCAACTCGGCGGCAATCTCGAAATGCGTATCAAAAGGGAACTTGAAGGCCAGGAGGAAGGCCCCGAATTCCAGGTAAAAGTGGGAGCAATCACTGACGACGTCGCGCGCCTGAAGGAAGAAGCCATTGCCGCCGGCGGCCTGTGCGTAGTCGGCACCGAGCGCCACGAAAGCAGGCGTATCGATAACCAGCTGCGCGGCCGGTCAGGCCGCCAGGGGGACCCGGGAAGCTCACACTTCTTCCTCTCTCTACAGGACGACCTGATGCGGATTTTCGGGAACGAGCGCATGGATTCAATGCTCGTCAAATTGGGCCTGGAAGAGGGCGAGGCCATCGTCCATCCATGGATCAACAAGGCGCTTGAAAAAGCCCAACAGAAAGTCGAGGCGCGCAACTTCGATATCCGCAAGAACCTGCTCAAATTCGACGATGTGATGAACGATCAACGAAAGGTGATGTTCGAGCAACGGATCGAATTGATGGACGCAGGCAATGCCAGCGAGTCCGTCACCGATATGCGTCACCAATTGATCGACGACCTAGTCACCGAGCATATCCCTGAAAAGGCCTATGCCGAACAATGGAATTCACAGACCCTGCAGGACGAGATAACACGCATCTTCGGGATCGACGCACCGATCGTCGAATGGGCAGCCGAGGAAGGCATTGCGGACGAAGAAATCCATGACCGGCTTCTCGAGGCTGTTGATGATTTGATGAAGAAGAAGGCCGAAGCATTCGGCCCGGAAATCAGCGGACAGATCGAAAAGGCCGTTGTGCTGCAGACCCTGGACGGACTTTGGCGTGAGCATCTGGTGATGCTCGATCACCTCCGGCAGGTAGTTGGCCTGCGCGGTATCGCCCAGCGCGACCCTCTCCAGGAATACAAGACAGAGGCTTTCACGCTGTTTGAAACCCTGCTTGGGCGAATGCGCGAGGCTGTCTCCGGACAGATGGCCCATGTCCAGATTGCCCCGCGGGAAGACCCCGCATTGCCAGAAATGGCAGCGTCACACGTCGACCCCGCAACAGGTGAAAATCTGATGAAACCGGCTTCGCAAGACGCGCCGGCGGCAGGCGGAACCCGGGGATTAGCAGCAGCGGGCGCCTCATTCAACCGGAGTAATGCCAGCGAGCGCAACTCCGCCGATCCTGCCACCTGGGGCAAGGTTGGGCGCAACGAGCTCTGCCCTTGCGGCACCGGCAAAAAATTCAAACATTGTCACGGCAAGCTGGTCTAGGCCTGCACCTACCAGTATCCACCGATCAGCTCAGGATTGGCAGTGGCCGCTGTTCTTCGATGGCTTCCATCGCGAAATAGGATGTGACCGAGTCCAGTTCGACCTTGGAGATAAGGCGCTGATAAACCGCGTCGTAACTCTCCATATCCCGCGTCACAACCTTTAGAAAATAATCGTAATCCCCGCCGATCCGGAAAAAATCGATAACCTCCGGGATCAGCGAGACGTGTTTGCGAAACGCATCCAGCCATTCGGCCGAGTGAAACCGGGTGCGAAGCATCACGAAGACCACGAGTCCGAGATCCACTTTACGCCGATCCAGCCGCACGGTCTGACCGACAATCACCCCTTGCTTCTTGAGCGTTTGAACTCGATGCCAGCAGGCATTCGGGGAAAGATGAACCTGTTCAGCCAGCTCCCGCTGGGCCAACGTGCCATCGTTCTGCATAGCTCTAAGAATGTTTATGCTATATTGATCGAATTTCACGTTATTTTCTCGATCATTTTCATATAAAATCGCCGTATTCTTTTATAATTCAATATTTTTTTCCTTATTGTCAATGAATATATTCGATGCAACGCGGTGTTTCACGAACGTCACACCGCTTGAGGAGAATTCGGCAATGGTCCTTGAAGATTTCAGAAAGCGCATTGAAACAGGCAATGTGGTGGCCCAGGTGAGAGCCGGACTGATTGGCGAGGGCGCTGAATTCATGACCCCATTCGGCAAGAAAACGCTCACTTACGCGGATTATACCGCGTCCGGCCGGGCGCTTCGTCAGGTCGAGGATTTCGTCGCCCAACACGTCTTGCCCTATTACGCGAACAGCCACACCGAGGCTTCATTTTGCGGTGCTTATACGACCGGCCTTCGGGAAGAGGCCCGCGCGCTCATCGCGGGCGAAATCAATGCCGGACCAGACTGTTCCGTTATTTTCTCCGGGTCCGGTGCTACGTCAGCAGTCAACCGCCTGGTCGCGTTGTGCGGGATTGCCGGTGATACGGGCGAAAACGGAACCGGCAAGCCCGCTGTTTTCATTGGCCCTTACGAACACCATTCCAACATCCTTCCCTGGCGCGAAAGCGAGGCCGAAGTGATCGAGATCGATGAAGCTGATGGAGGTGGCCCTGATCTCGCCAAGTTGGAAATCGAGCTACAGGCCCGCGCCAATCGGCCATTGCTCATTGGCGCATTCTCAGCGGCCTCCAACGTCACCGGTATCCTCACCGACGCAGATGCAGTGACGCGCCTCCTCAAGCGCTACAACGCTTTGGCCTTCTGGGACTATGCCGGCGGCGCGCCGTATCTGACCATGGACATGGACCCCGGACAGGGCCTCGAGAAAGATGCTATATTTTTGTCTCCCCACAAATTCCCGGGTGGTCCTGGCGCGTCGGGTCTTTTAATCATCCGCAATTCGGTGGTCCGGGCGGCCCGCCCCACATGGCCTGGGGGCGGGTCGGTCGCCTACGTCTCCCCCTGGGCTCATGACTATCTGGATTCAATCGCCGCACGCGAAGAGGCTGGCACCCCGAACGTGATTGGCGACATCCGCGCGGCGCTGGCATTCGTCGTCAAAGCCGCGATTGGCCCGGAATTTATCGCCAAACGCGATCGCGAACTGCGCGCCCGAGCGATGGCAGTTTGGGGCAGGAACCCGCGCATCAATATTCTGGCGGCTGACAATTCAAACCGCCTGCCGATATTCTCTTTCACAATTCGCGACGGCGAAGGTGGTCATATACACCACGAGCTTGTCACCAAAATGTTGAGCGATATTGCTGGCATCCAGGTGCGCGGCGGCTGCGTTTGTGCCGGACCCTACGGTCACCGGCTGCTTGGTGTCGGGCGGCAAGAATCCGAGACCATCCGTGCGGAGATCAAGGCCGGGAACGAAATCAGAAAGCCCGGCTGGGTCCGCCTAAATTTCAGTTACCTGATGGACGACAAAAAGGCGGATTATATCATCGACAGCCTGGACCAGCTTGCCCACAATGCACCGGAAATTGCGCGGTCTTATATTGGAAACAAATCGACCGCTAAATTCGACCATGAGTTTGATCTCGACCACCGCGCACAGTTGGCGGACGCATAATATCCAGGGTTTAAGGCAACCGACGCGCCCAGAGCCCTAGTGTCCGCTCGAAATTGCCTGTGTCCTGACAAAAAAAGAGGTGCGCCGAAACTTTCAGCGCACCTCGATCTGTCGGGTTTGTGTTTAGAACGGGTTGTCTTCCGATTTCCCTCGGGTATCGAAAAACTCCTTGGTAATCTTGAACACAATCGGGCTGAGCAAAGCCAGCGCAATCAGATTCGGGATTGCCATCAGCGCATTTAGCGTATCCGCCAGAAGCCAGACAAAACTAAGCTGCAAGGTTGCCCCAACGAGGGCCGCCAGAGACCAGACCACCCGGAACGGCATGATGATTTTGACCCCAAACAGATATTGCAGGGAACGCTCGCAATAATAGCTCCAGCCCAGAATCGTGGTGAAGGCAAAGACCGCCAGAGAAATTGCGATGATATATCCGCCAAAGCCCGGCAATGCGATGTCAAAGGCCAAGGACGTAAGCGCAGCCCCGGTCTCGCCGCTGGTCCACGCGCCGGTCGAAATGATCGCCAGGCCGGTGAACGAACAAACGATGAGGGTATCGATAAAGGTGCCGAGCATCGCTACCAAACCCTGGCTGACCGGACCCTTTGTTTGCGCCGCCGCATGGGCGATCGGCGCCGATCCCAAACCGGCTTCGTTTGAGAATACGCCGCGCGCTACGCCAAATCGCATGGCGGCCCAAACGGCTGCCCCGGCAAACCCGCCTGTTGCGGCAGCCGGCGTGAACGCATACTTGAATATCAACCCGAAGGCAGCAGGAATTTCGGCAAAGTTGATTGCCAAAACAACCGCACTCGCACCGATATAGGCGATCGCCATGAACGGCACCAACTTACCCGCGACGGTCGAAATCCGCTCGATCCCACCAATTAAAACCGCGCCGACAAGAGCAACGAGGACTACGCCTGTAATCCATTCAGGGATGGCGAAATTGGCATTGAGCGCGTTGGCAATGGAGTTGGCCTGGACCATGTTGCCGATGCCAAAACCAGCTATACCCGCAAACCCTGCAAAGCAAACCGCCAGCCACTTCCAGTTATCGCCAAGGCCGTTTTTGATGTAATACATCGGCCCGCCGACAAACTTGCCGCGCTCGTCTTTTTCGCGAAACCGAACCGCGCAAACGGCTTCAGCATATTTTGTCGCCATGCCGACTAGCGCCGTCATCCACATCCAGAACAAGGCCCCCGGACCACCAAGAAAAATTGCCGTGGCCACACCTGCGATATTGCCGGTGCCGATGGTCGCCGCGAGCGACGTCATCAGAGCATTAAACGGGCTGATTTCCCCTGCCGCGTCGCCCGGGATGCGTCCTTGCCACAACAGCTTAAAGCCGAATGGTATCTTTATAATGGTCAACAGCTTGAGGCCGAAAGTGAGGAAAATACCAACCCCCAATATCAGGACCAGCATGGGAACGCCCCACACCACTCCATTTACCCAGCCAACAATATTTGTAATCGCTTCCATTGTTTCCTCCTAAAATCCACACAGCCGCGCACCCGCGCCGCATCTAATATGCACAAGCTGTTTCGATTATCTTGGAGGCTGTCAAAAACGAATAAATCAACAGATGACAACACAAGACAATTGCTTGCGCCCCAATCTGTCATTGACCTGAGAGATGCAGGCCGGTGCCGGCCCTTACTCCTTCGGTGACGGCCCGCATTCTAGTACCGACCGCTCTTTCCAGATGTCCCGTAACCAGATCCAGTACGTGTGCCTGAGAGTTTCCCGGGGGGTTGCTCCTACGGCGCCGATCCAACGTAACCGGTCTCTCCCGGTACCTGGCCTTTGAACATTGGCTCAAAGAAGACAAGGAATCGATACCACAAATTGGCGACTATTGGCAAATCCGTGAATACATTTCCATGTAAACAACCCGCATCCGGGCGCTTTTTTGTTCTGCCGCAAAACCAATCTGCTCCGCGAATACTGCTTAGATCTTGTTATTTCAACAAGTTGTGACCCCAAATCTGCCTGGTCACATTATCGCCATGAATCGGCCGACTGGGTCGAAATCGAGTCCGTGTTCCACGCCGCGTGGAAACCGACCCTACCCTTCTACGTGCCACCCGGTTATAACGCGGGCCATGAATCAAGACGTCGTCATCCTCTTTGCCCTGTTCGCGTTTGTCTTTCTGTTCCTGTTATGGGGACGGTGGCGGTACGACCTGATCGCATTTGTGGCGTTAATCGCGGCAGTGATTTTCGGGGTCGTAAAAACCGACGCAGCTTTTGCAGGTTTTGGCCACCCGGCCGTTGTGGTGATCGCATTGGTGCTCATCGTCAGCCGGGGGCTGCTCAATTCCGGCGCCATAGACATGCTAACGCGGGTGGTGCTGGATTCGAACCGCAAGCTTGGCATGCATATCGCAATGATCGGCGGGGTCGGGGCGGCGCTCTCGGCGGTGATGAACAATGTCGCCGCGCTGGCCCTGTTGATGCCGGTCGATATGGAGGCCGCCAAAAAGGCCAAACGCAGCCCGGCTACAACCCTGATGCCGCTATCGTTCGCGACCATCCTCGGCGGCCTGGTAACCCTGATCGGCACCCCTCCCAATATTATTATCGCGGCGTTCCGCGAACAGTCCCTCGGTGAAGCCTATTCGATGTTCGACTTTGCGCCGGTGGGTCTTGCCTGCGCAACGGTCGGCATTGCATTCATCGCCCTTGGCGGTTGGCGGTTGATCCCGCGCGCCGTGCGCGAACGCAACCCGGGCCAGGACCTGTTCGAATTGGAAGGCTATGTCGCCGAAATCGAGGTCCCGGAAAATTCAACCGCAATCGGCCAGTTGGTGGCCGACCTGGACCAGATCGCCGACGATAACGACGTCGTCATTCTCGGCCTCGTCCGCCGTGGCAACCGACTGCCGGGACAGGCCCGGCGCACCGAGATTCGCAAAGGCGATATCCTGGTCGTGGAAGCAAGCCCGGAATCAATCGACAAACTTGTCGGCGCATTGAAACTCAAATATGTGGGGCAGGAAAAACACGTCTCGGCGGCCAGCGGCGGCATGTCCCTGATCGAAGTAGTGGTGCCTGGCGACGCCCGCATCGCCGGGCGTTCGGCCTTGTCGCTTCGCCTGCTATCGCGCCAGGGCGTCACGCTTTTGGGGGTTTCGCGCCAAGGCAAGAATTTCCGCGAACGGGTCCGCAAACTGGACATCCTGGCGGGCGACATATTGTTACTACTTGGGCCGAACGAGTGCATAGCCGAAGTCACCAACTGGCTCGGCTGCCTGCCATTGGCGGAACGCGGGCTTCAGGTCATCCAGTATCAAAAAGCGACTCTTTCCGCAGGAATTTTCGCCGGCGCCATCGCACTCGCGAGCTTCGGCTGGCTTTACCTTCCTGTCGCACTGGCCTGTGTCGTGGTGTTGTACGTGTTGCTCGATATCATCCCGCTACGAGATATCTACGACATGATCGAATGGCCGGTCATCATCCTGCTAGGCTCCCTCATCCCGCTTGGCACAGCGCTGGAGGCCAGCGGCGGCACGGCCCTGATCGCCCAGGCGATTGTCAACTGGACCGCCGCCTATTCGCCAATCGTGGTTCTCACCACCTTGATGATCGTCACCATGACCCTGTCGGATGTCCTGAACAACACCGCAACGACGGTGATCGCGGCCCCGATTGCCGTCGACATTGCGGGGCAATTGGGGGTCAGCCCAGATCCGTTCCTGATGGCTGTTGCGGTCGCCGCGAGCTGCGCCTTCCTGACCCCCATCGGGCACAAGAACAACACGCTCATTCTCGGCCCCGGCGGGTACAGTTTTGGTGATTATTGGCGGATGGGTCTGCCGCTGGAAATTCTCGTAGTCGCAGTCGCGGTTCCCGCCATCCTGTATTTCTGGCCCCTATAAACATCGCTAGAAATCAAGACTTGTGCACCAGAGATATTTGTCCGGGACGGTTAGAATTCGATTGTCCCTCCGCCATTCTCAGAGCCCCGGCGGTGCGCCTGCCAAGTACCAACAGCGGACCTCGTTGGCCTCAGGAGGATTGAGGAGGCGAAACTATTCAAGCGGCGAGCGATTTGCTACGATCGCCCGGAATTGGTATTTTGTTTGGGAAACGTTGGATGAAAATAAGCGGGGCGATTGCGCTGGTTACCGGTGCCAATAGGGGGCTGGGTCTGCATTTTGTCGAGGCTTTGATCGAATTTGGCGCGGCTAAAATTTACGCGACAGCCCGCAACATCGATGCTCTCGCACCGTTGGCAGAAAAATACCAAAACCAGTTCGTACCGCTAAGTTTGGATGTCACCGAACAAGCTCAGGTCGAAGTTGCCGCGGAAAAGGCTACAGATGTCACGTTGCTGTTGAATAATGCCGGCGCCCTGAATCATCGGGGCTTAATGGAAGCGGTGGATCTTTCGGGTTTTGAGGCTGAGATGGCGGTGAATGTTTTTGGCCTTGCGCGCATGTGCCAGACATTTGCGCCGATCATCGCGGCCAACGGTGGCGGCGCGATCACCAACATGCTTTCGGTCGCCAGTTTGATGAATTTTCCACCCTTCGGTACCTACGCTGCGACCAAAGCCGCCGCCATGTCCCTGACCGATTGCCTGCGCTTTGAAATGCGCGACAAAGGCGTTGAAGTGTTCGGTGTTTATGCCGGGCTTATCGATACCGATATGACTGGCGATATCGCCGGCGACAAGGTTTCGCCGGGCGAGGTCGCGCGCAACACGATGCTCGGTATGGAAGCAGGTGACGTCAATATCGACGCCGACGATCGGGCCAAGACGGTTCGGCCCGAATTACGCAATGACCCGGACGGTTTCACCAAGGAGAGTTGGCTTCGCGCTGCCGAATTCCGTGTCAATCATCCCTTAGGTTAGACAGAATGTCGGTTTTCTTGTCTGTGGCCTTTCGCTCGTTCTGAGTGACATTGAGGCGGGCACAATTGTTCGCCCGTTTCCAATCTCGCAGCACATTGTTGCTCCACACCCATTTCGGATAAGCGCGCGTGCCGATGCCCAGAAGCGGTCGTTTTGAGTGTCGGCCCTGCCCGGTTTAGGTTCCAGACACTAACGCGATCGCGCAGACCCGCGTTTCATCCCACCTGAAACCTGAATATGCTTAGCCCCACTCATATTCTTCATAGAGTTGGATTTGGCGTCAAACTGTCCTGACGGTTTTTTAACCTCAGGTTTATTGTCTTTAGCCACGGGGTTTGCTGCCTTGGCTGCCGCTCTTGCCTTCGCCCTGGCGCGGGCCCTGGCTTTGGTCATGATAGGTCGCCTTTCTGCGAATCGGGATATGAATCACGCTGATCCATCTTTTAAAAATTACGCGATTTTGTTCAGACAATCTCTAGAATCGCTGGAATCTTACCATGATCGACCCGCCAAAGGAACCGACTGCATACCCCCTCAGATAAGCCGCCAGCTTCTGCCTTACACCCGAATGCAGACACTAAATTGAGCCGGACGGATTATCTGCTGGAGCCAAAAGTAGGAATTCATTGAGTGTGCAACGAACGGCGACTTCGAGCCCGACGCGGACGTTGTTCACCGTGCGGCGAATGTCGGCTCTCGCCTACCACTCAACACTCGTTTGGGAAGCGAAACTCTGCTCTGGGCGCTAACCACTCGCTGCCGAAGACAGCGAGTTCAGCACGACTAAACCGGCAACAATCAAGCCAATTCCGAGGTAGGCAGAGGCAACCAACTTCACTCCCTGATATGGCTGACCACCTTTGGGTCGATGCTGGCTGCCCCGAGAAGGCCACCCATGAGCGCCCCTGGAATGCCGGGGCTCGCCACGTCCTGGCCCGCAAGGTAGAGGCCCGGGATGGGCGTCTTGGCCCGAAGCCCGTCGCACATGACACGCTCCGGGGTCACGTCGAGACCATAGAACGCCCCTTTGCGATGCCTGGTATAGGTGACCGTGGACAGCGGCGTGGCCAGTTCACGATACACAACCAGCTTGGCGAGATCGGGGAAGTACTGCTCGAATTGCCCCATCAGCGTCTTTTCGACCCGGCGCTTGAAGTCGGCATAGTCGTCGCCGCGCGCGCCGGCGGGCTGGTCCGCCCATTGGGCGACGGAGGCCCAGTCGGCCCAGACCAGAAGCTGGCCCGTGTGTTTCTGCCGCGGGCCTGGGTCATGCTCTGGATCCTTGAGCGAACCAAAGGTCGCGACCATGCAGGGCGGCGCTCCGTCAGGCGCCGTCGTCCAGAGGACATCAGCTTCGCCGGTGGGGAAAATCCAATGGTTGGCTTTTGTGGCGCCGGCGGCTTCTATATCGCCTTCAAGCCCCAGGAACAGGGTATAATGCGCGATGCTGGAGGGCAGCGCACGGATTTCCGCAATCCAGTCCTGGTGCCCGCACTCCTCGGGCAAGAGCGTGTCGATGGTCTCGCGTGCGCCGATATCGGAGATCACGGCATTCGCCCGGATCTCTGTGCCGTCGTCGGTCCGGACGCCCACCACAGTGTCGCCGTCGAACAGCAGCCCGTCGACGCGGACCCCAGCGCGGGTCTCACCCCCGTTTTGGGTTATAGTCGGGATTATATGCTCGGCAAAGGCGGTGCTGCCACCTACCGGATACCAGGACCCACTTTCTAGGTACGACGCAGAAATCAGCGCATGCATAGCAAAACTCGCCTTGCTCGGGCGCCCTCCGTGATCGCCCCATTGCGCGGCCATCACGGCGGCAAGCTCCGGATGGTCGGTGATATCGTCGATGACCTCCTTTGTCGTCCGGGCACACCATTTCGCAATGGCGCGGCGGTTCCACCAGTCGAGCATGTCGCCCGAGATCTCCGGCATCGCGCGGGTCAGGAAGACCTTGTATATCGCCTCCCGGCCTTCGCGCAGCGCATGGGTCCACGCCTCGATCGCCTCAGCCTGATCGGGGTAGCGGTCCTTGAGGTCCCTTTCCTGCGCTTCGTAGGGACGAGAGAGTGACAGCGGCTCGGCGGATCCGATGTGCAAATTGTCGTAGATCGAGCCCAACGACACGAATTCGATGGGCGTTTCGGACAGCCAATCGAGCAGCTCGCGCGCGCGATCTTCCGGCGCCACACCGCTCAGATAGTGAATGCCCACGTCCCAGGTGAAGCCGTCGCGCGAAAAGCTGTGCGTCAGCCCGCCGAGCGTCTGATGCTGCTCGAGCAGAAGCACCTTGTTCCCTACACGGCTCAAAGCC
This sequence comes from Hyphomicrobiales bacterium, assembly GCA_021775855.1. GTDB lineage: Bacteria > Pseudomonadota > Alphaproteobacteria > Rhizobiales > NORP267 > NORP267. The sequence continues at coordinate 1,461 of JAJFGZ010000069.1, read as the reverse complement.
GCACCCGCGGCCATGCCGCCCATGCCGGATCCAATTACGATGACATCCCAATTATCGCGTTTCGTGTTGGTCATTGTGCTATCCCCTAGATTTCCGATGAGTTGCACGTGGCCCGCGACACAGCCTCTTCCGCGGCAAAATCGTGCGATGCTGCAATCGCCAAGCCCGGCAGACGCTGCTGCAGCCGACGGACCTTCGCGAATGAGGCGAGAAGCGTATCCTTTTCACCCGTGCCGGGCACGATATCCTGTTCGAGCAAGGCTGTTTCGTATGTGAGGTCTCCTACCAGAAGGATCGGGCGCCAGCCCTCCTGGCGGATCAGCATGGACATGGAACCGCGCGTATGTCCCGGTGTGGGCAACAGGATCATGGAGCCATCGCCTGCGACGTCATGGATCCCGTCAAACCCCTCGAAGAGTGGGTCATCGGTCGGCTCAAACGTTATCTGTCGCCACTTCGCGGAGGGGATTTCGATATGCTCCCGCAGGATCCACTCATATTCCGGGTGCTGCTCGGACAGGGTCGCCCATTCCCGGTCGCTAACCAGCAGGTCGGCCTGCGGAATCTGCGCGATACCCCCGGCATGATCGAAATGCAGATGCGAGATAACCGCCATTCGAATATCGCTAGCAGCAACGCCTGCACCAGCAAGAACGTGGTCGATACGATCGGCGTCGGCCAGTTGAAACCGAAATATCCGCGGCAGCAGAAAGCGCCCGATCGCTTGTTTGATATAGCCCCTGTCCGACATGATTGCTGGGTCAATCCCAGTATCGAACAGCACCAATCCGTCACGATGATCGATTAGGAAGCATTGCAAGGGCAAAGGCACCCAGCTTCGCCCAAAAAAGACCCACCAAAGCTGCGGCAGCCTGCTGCCGTAGCGGTGTTCTTTGTGCTGCTCTGCGCGCCCGGAACGCAATACCCGAACCGACGCAATCGGGTGATCGGGCCCTTGAGTTTCGCGTGATTTCGTTTTTTGAGCTTCGGTCATACATAACTCCCCGAGAATCCAAGGAATGCTCTGTAAGATCGCCGAGGCCGAGCCGCCTAGCCAAGTAGGCAATCGCGGCGACCTTTTCAGACGCAACGAGACGCTGCCTCACCCAAGAAGTCTACGGGCGGAGCGAAGCCGGGCATTGACCTAAGTCAATCGGGACCGAATAGTGCGGAAGTGGTTCATGTCGCCCGAACGCTAGACCAGACATTCGTTCGTCTGAGATGAATGACCGCTAGGTCACCATAACTGACGTAACTGCGACTAAATTTGGCATGATGGAAACACAACCAAATTCGCCTCAGGTATCAATCTGATTGGGGTTGATGAGACTGAAAGGTATTTTGTTGTCCCTTGGCGGACATAGATGGGCACTGGCTTGAAGTGATCCAACTACCCTAATTTTGGCCTACAACATTGTTGCGATTTTTGTATTTGAACCCAATCTTGTAGCGGTACTGACA
>JAJFGZ010000068.1 GCA_021775855.1 Hyphomicrobiales bacterium | reverse complement strand
TCCAACCGGGCGGCGGCGCGGGCGGTCATCTCACGAAGTTCCGCCGTGTCGGTCCCCAGGTTTCTTGCCTGCAACACCATGTAATACTGAAATTCCTTCGTGAAGCGGAGGATATCGCCCTCGTCCGATAGCCTGACCAGGGCGAGATAAACGGGCGGGTATCCACGCGTCGCTAGTCTGAAAAAGCCGCGAAATGCGTTAACGAGATCGGATATCGGGCGGATATCCACCCCCAAACCGGAATAATATTCCGTGTTGAATCGTTCAAATTCGATTCCTTCGCGGATGATGGCGGCCCTCGCCTCGCGCAACTCGCGCATGGCCAGGCAGAAGGCAAGTTCGGGGAAATTTTCGTAGGATACGTAGATTATCCAATCAATATGAGAATATAAAATTGTCCCCGGAAAAGGTTCTTCCGGATAGGCTACGGCATAGGCGTTGGCCAAAGGGGCGTAGGCCAGGTCGCAATCGTCAACCTCCAATGCCTCGCGATACATTCGTAGTTGTTCTTCCCCCAGCAAAGCCTCGGCGTCCAGTCCCCTGTCGGATTTGTAGTAGAGCTGGCGACTTTCGTAAATCGGGTCTCCGGAATTCTCCTCGGTCTCCTGAGCAAAAACAGACACGCTACCAAGACAAATACCGAGCAGCAGCAGACAGCGGGTTGGAAATTTATGGCGGGCCATCGTCTGAGCTTAGAAGAAAAATTTAATTGGGTGCAAGTGATTCAAATATTTCAAAATAGTAATCCCCGCTGATTTCAGCAGTGAGACAATTGTCCTCCAACTTAAAATGGAGACTTTGATGAATATTTGCTTCAAAATAGACGATGAAGCGCATCGACGTTCCTGCGATAGAATTAGCGCAGGCATCAGACGTGATAACGATATTTTAGGGGCGCAGGAAGCCTGACAACCGGGCCTGGAACGCGACTTACGCTAAGCCAGGGTGAATTGCGCGGCAAGCGCTTGGAAACGCCCGCGCGGTTGCAGATACCACCGACATGATCACCCAGCTTCCTCTTGGTCGCATCGGCAGAATTATTCGCGGTAGCGTTTCGGCGTTGACGGGAATAAATGCGGCAAACGAAGTCGACAGGTTGGAGCGGATTGTCGCTCGATTGGGAAGTAAAATTCAAAACCTCGAGCGCCAACTCTCCAATGCAGTGCGGATGATAAAGCAGCACAGGCGCTTTCCGGATCAAGCCATGACGGCACGAATAGACAATAATTGTTGATAGCGGTTTATTTGTTTAAACGAGATTTCCGATCAACAAACGCGCATTTGGAGCGGCGTCTAATTCAACCCGGCCTTGACGCTTTTGATGCTCTCGGAAATTAAGTCGGATTGCGCCTTGGCATTAAGTTTGTCGGCAATGACACTTTCTGCGGCAGCGATCGCGGCATCCGCCGCGGCAATCCGCACATCATCGGTTGCCTGCTGCTCGGCTTGCATAATTTTTGATTCAGCAGATTTCAACCGGCGTTCCAGCATATCCTGCATTTTGGCCATAGCCTCCGCGCTCAGGCTTTCCGCCTCGGCTTCGGCCTGGGTGATGATATTACCGGCTTCCTGCTCGGCATCGCGGCGCTTGCGTTGATACTCGGCTAGTACGGCCCGGGCTTCCTCGTGGAGTTTACGCGCTTCTTCCAGTTCGTTGCGGATCGCGTCAGCGCGGTCATCGAGCGCTTTGGCGATCATCTGCGGAGCCTTCAGGTAAACGACGAGCGCGATGAAGAGAACAAACGACACCGCGACCCAGAATTCAGGTGTAGACAACATGATTTTCTGGCTCCTAGTTGCTACGCACTGCCGCGACGGCCTTGGCGACTTCGGCCTTGGCAGGGCGTCCACCAACCAACGCGCGGATGATAGCTTCTGCCGTATCCGCCGCTGCTGCATTCACTTCGCCCATAGCCTGGTCTTTCATCGCGGTAATTTTCGCTTCGGCCTCGGCCATGCGGGCATCAATTTTCTCGTCGACACTGGCCTGCTCAACCGCGATTTCGGCGTTAAGTTTTTCCCGCGTTTCAGCAGCGATCCCGTGTGCCTTGGCGCGGGCTTCGGCGAGCTCGGCTTCGTAGACCTGGATCACTTCCTCGGTCTCGGCGCGAAGGCGCTGGGCTTCGTCCAGATCGCTTGCGATTCGGTCGCGGCGGTTCTCGAGAACTACCGAGATGCGCGGCAACGCCACCTTGGACATTAAAAAGTACAAGGCGACGAAAGTAATCACAAGCCACACAATTTGCGGGGCGAAAGTGGAGAAATCTAGCTGTGGCATGAATACCTCACCTGATTCACTGGTGCGCCAGAGCGAACCCCGGCGCGTAACCGCAATTGTCTGCGCTGACCGAAATGTCCGTGCTAATCGCTAGACAACGAATAGCAGGATCAGCGCGATAACAAGACCGAACAGGCCGGTGGCTTCGGCAAGCGCAAAGCCAAGCAGCAGGTTCGGGAATTGTCCCGCGGCCGCTGACGGGTTGCGCAACGCACCGGACAGGTATGCACCAAAGATGTGGCCGATACCGACGCCGGCGCCGGCAAGGGCGATCGAGGCTAGACCAGCTCCGATCAACTTGGCTGCTTCTGGTTCCATTTTTCTAACTCCTTCGGTTTTAAGACTATCGTTCTGTTTATCCGTCCGCCTAATGCAGATGGATCGATTCGTTGAGATAAATGCAGGTCAGGATCGCAAATACATAAGCCTGCAGGAACGCGATCATTAATTCCAGCCCGGTGAAAGCGACCATGAATGCAAGCGGCGCCCAGCCACCGAGAATACCGAGGCCAACCACGAAGCTGGCAAACACCTTGAGCATGGTGTGCCCTGCCATCATGTTGGCAAAGAGGCGCACCGACAGACTGATCGGCCGTGTCAGGTAAGAGATCACCTCGATCACGACGAGTAACGGCAGCAACGCCGCCGGTACCCCGGAAGGTACGAAGAATTTCAGAAATCCAAATCCGTGTTTGATCACGCCAACCATTGTAACGCCAATGAAAATCACGATCGCCAGGGCGAAAGTGACGATGATGTGACTGGTCACGGTGAAGGTATACGGGATCATGCCGATCAGGTTCAGTACCAGCACGAACATGAACAGCGAAAAGATAAAGGGAAAGAATTTCTGCCCGGCCGAGCCCACGTTCGTGCGCACCATATTGGCCACGAATTCATAGCTCAACTCGGCAACAGACTGCATCCTGCCCGGCACCAGCGCCCGCCCGCTCATACTGAAAATGTTGAAGCCGCTGATCAGGACAACGGCGACAACCATGAACAACGAGGAATTCGTGAACGAGGCATCGATGCCGAAAAAATCCACCGGGATCAACCGGTTGATCTGGAACTGATGCATCGGGTCAAAGGCCTCAACCTCCGCCCCGTTGCCAACGGCACCACCGACTGTTTCGTTATCCGTCGCCAATATCTTCGTCCCCTAGCCTTCAGCTGCCGTTCCGGTCGTCATCATCCATGTCGTTGCCGGTCAGTTCGACCTGCATTTCGCGCGCGGTCCTGATGACGTTGAATATACCTGCGGTCGCCCCCAAAGCAAAAAATATTAGCAGCATAACCGGCGACGTCCCGAACCATTTATCAAGATACCAGCCAATAACACCGCCGACCAATAGTCCTGCCACCAGCTCGGTCGCAAGCCGAAACGCAAGGCCAATCGAATTTGCGCGCTGGTTGTCCGGGGTCGCCCCCGCGTTCCGCGCTTTTTCGGCTTTGCCGAGACGACCCTGAAGATTCCGTAATCTGGAATCCAACGCGGGATCGGTCTCTCGTCTGCGCCCGTCGCCATGGTCGTGTTGGTCCCGTTCGTTATCCGTACCCTGCATATTGCTGGCCGTGTTATCGAAGGAACCCTGATCAACCGATGCCAAGGTCCAAGGTCGGGCGCAGACTAGAGGCCATGGTGTAGGGTGTCAAGAACAGGTGGGGATAGTTAAGTTGTTGAAAATAATAGGAATAATATATTTTTTCCTGGGGGTCGACCGGACCCGGCAGGTGGATTCTGCTGCAGTCCGGGATTCCCACAAAAATTGAGCGGGTCTATACCGCTTCCCGATACCGTTCGGCGGTTTCCAAATCGACCGAAACAAGCTGGCTGACGCCGCGTTCCGACATTGTGACACCGAATAATCGATTCATTCGGCTCATGGTGATCGCATTGTGAGTAATGATCAGGAACCGGGTTTCGGTTGTCCTCGCCATCTCTTCAACCAGGGTACAAAACCGCTCAACATTGGCATCATCGAGAGGCGCATCGACCTCGTCCAACACGCAGATCGGTGCCGGGTTGGTGAGGAACACCGCAAAAATCAGCGCCAGCGCGGTCAAGGCCTGCTCGCCGCCGGACAGCAGCGACAATGTCTGCGGTTTCTTGCCGGGCGGGCGGGCAAGAATTTCGAGCCCGGCTTCAAGCGGATCGTCGGATTCGGTCAACTGTAGTTCGGCTTCGCCACCGGCGAACAGGGTCTGAAAAAGATTCTGGAAGTGGCTGTTGACTGATTCAAACGCCTGCAGCAGCCGCTCGCGGCCTTCGCGATTCAGTTGGCCTATGGCATGACGCAGCTTGCGAATTGCGGCTTCCAGGTCTTCCTGCTCGGTGCGCATGCCGGTTATCTGTTCTTCTACTTCGCGCGCTTCGTCTTCCGCTCTGAGATTGACCGCGCCAATCCGCTCGCGGGCAGCCGTTAGCTTCTCCAGCTTCAGGTCGGTATCGACCAGTTCCGGCAATTCGGCACCTGCCGCGTAACCTGCCAGCGAAAGCAATTGAGCGGGCCGCACCTGGACCTGATCGGCAATTTCGTTGGCGATTTCGCCGCGCCGGTTACGGGCGGCTTCGAGCCGGGCCTCAATTCGAGCAAGTTCTTCGCGGGCGTCCGCGAGGGCGGCCTCTGCTGCCCTGTTGGCTTTATCAGCTTCGTTCAGTTTGGCTTCGCCGGCCGCAACCGCGTCTCCCGCCTGGCGGTGCGTGGTTTCAGCCTTGCCGATTTCACCGATCAGGGATTTGCGGCGGCTGGCGACTTGTTCGGGTACCAGCGACAGGGTTTTTAATTCTTCGCGCACCTTTTCATCACGCGATATCAGGGTTTCGATATGCGCCTGGGCATCGGTGCTGCGCTTGCGCCAGCCATCCTGCTCGCGGGCAATACCTTCCAGCCGGCGCTCACGTAACATAGCTTCGTTTGCAAGCCCTTCGAACCGGGCCTTGTTTTCCGCGATGGCGGCTCGCTTGCCGGCGACCTTGTTCTGCAACTCAGCAAGGTTGGTATCGAGTTTTTCGCTTCCCTGGATATCAGCCAACGCCATTTGAGCGTCTTCGCGTACGTTTTCAGATTCCTGCAGGGAGGAATTCAGCCGAATCCCGGCTTCCCGCAAGGCGCTGATTTGGGCGGTCTGCTGGTTGATGCTGCGCTCGGCCACAGCCAGCCGGTCTTTGGCTTGTGATAGCAAACCCTGGGCTTCGCGCCAGGAATTGCGGTGTTCAACCTCCTGGACCGCGAGCCGTTTGGCATTGGCAGAACACGTATCAAGCTCCATCCGCGCCATGCTGGCCCGGGCTATTGCGGTCTTCGCCTCAAGCTCCAGATCACCAAGCCGGTTGCGTTGGGCGAGGCGTTGGGCTGAGGCACTAGGCGCATCCGCACTCACTACAAACCCGTCCCACCGCCACAAATCGCCTTTGCGCGAAACCAACCGCTGGCCGGGTTTTAGTCGTTGCTGGAGTTCCAGTCCCCGGTCGCGCTCGACCAGTCCCACCTGGGTCAACCGGCGGTGCATCACTTCCGGCGCCTGCACATGCTCATCGAGAGGCGTGACACCAGCCGGCAAAGCCGGGTCATTCCCGGCATCCGCAACAAGTCCCCAATGGGCAGGGGCGGCATTGTCGGCTGACGCCTCAAGGTCGTCGCCGAGCGCTGTCCCGAGCGCGATTTCGTAGCCCTTGTCCACTTCAACCGCATCCACCAGGGACGGCCACAGATCGCTGCCCTCAACATTCAAAACCTTGGCCAATGTGGCGGCCTCGGTTTTTAATTGCTCCGCTTCCCGCTCGATCGCGATCCAGGGATCGCGTAACGCCGCTTCCTTGTCTCTGGCGCTGGCAAGTTGGGCTTCAAAATCAAGTGCAGTTTTTTCCGCCCGTTTGACGGCTTTCTCTGCAGCGTCGACAGCGGCTGAATAGCGCTGCATGTCGGCGTCCTTGCTGCTTTCTTCTTCGACAGCAATCAATTCGGTGCCGACTTCTTCGATTTGCGTCTTGAAACGTTCTGCCCGGCTGGTCTGCTCTGAAATGGTCCGGTCCAGTTGGTTGCGGCGTGCCTTGATCGCGGCGGTCTCGTCCAGCAGTTCCGAGAGCATGGCTTCCTGGGCGTCCAACTCGGCCTGGGTCGCAGCCAGGGCGTTGGAGGCTTCCTGTTTGGTTGTACCGGAATCTGCAATTGTCGACCGAATCTCCTTCTCTTCGGCGTCGAGCGTCGCCAGAACGTCGCGGGATTCGGATATCATCGCCTGCTCGCGTTTGACATCGCCACTACTCTGTTCGATCTGCGCGGCGATTTCTTCGAGCCGGTCGCGGGCCTGTTTTTCCTCGCGATCAAGTTGTTCGTCGGCGATCCGAACCCGCTGCAGCGCGGCTGCCAGCTTAGCTTCGGTGGCGCGCAGCTCGGGCATGCCGTTTGCGGCAATTGCGCGTTCCCGGGAAGTGGCCGCTGTCGCTTCGGTTTTCTCGGCGACCAGGCGAATCTGTGTTTCCTGCGCCTGACCGTCTTCAGCAACACCGGCTTCGACCCCGACCCATTTGAGGTGTAGCAACAGGGCCTGTGATTTGCGGATATTTTCAGAAATCTTTTTGTACCGGGCGGCGTGGCGCGCCTGGCGCTGCAGGTTCTGAAGCTGGGCCTCGATCTGCCCCGTCATATCAGCGAGGCGCTCGAGGTTGGTCTCGGCACCCCTGAGCCGTAGCTCGGCCTCGTGGCGGCGCGAATAGAGCCCGGATATGCCGGCTGCCTCTTCCAACAATCGACGCCGCGCGGTCGGTTTGGAATTGATCAATTCGCCAATCTGGCCCTGACGAACCAGCGCCGGGGACCGCGAGCCTGTTGACGCGTCGGCGAATAGCAACTGGACATCGCGCGCCCGCACATCCTTGCTGTTGATCCGGTAAAGCGAACCGGCTTCGCGTTCGATCCGCCGGGTGACTTCCAGTTCGTCGGTATCGTTGAAACTTGCCGGTGCTGTGCGGTCGGAATTGTCAATCGACATCGTGACTTCGGCAGAATTGCGGGACGGTCTATTGGCCGATCCGGAAAAGATCACGTCGTCCATTCCGGACGCGCGCATGCTCTTGTAAGAGCTTTCCCCCATCACCCAGCGGATGGCCTCGACAAGGTTGGATTTGCCGCACCCATTGGGTCCCACAATGCCGGTCAGCCCTGGTTCAACAAGAACTTCGGTACCTTCAACAAATGACTTGAAACCCTGCAGCCTGAGGCGCGTAAACTTCATGCTGCATGTCCAGTCGAAACCTGCAGCGCAGCCCCGCTAGAGGAGCCCGCCACTATTGCTGACAAAATCCTCAATCGTCTGCACGCCGGGATAAATGGTGCCGTTGACGAAGAAGGTCGGTGTTGAACGAACATCAAAATTAGCTTCCGCCCGGTCCTTAACCCAGTTCACTCCGTCTAGAAGTCGCTGATTCGAGAGGCAACTGTCAAAGGTCTCCTGTGTGAAACCGGCCTGGCGGGCAATATTGAACAGAGCCGTTACAGGGTCGTTTGTACGCGTCCAGCTCGCCTGCAGCTCGTAGAGAGCATTGATGAACGTGAAATAACGTGTTTCTCCGGCACACCGGGCCAGCATAAAGGCGCCGGCTGCGAGGGGGTCGAGCGGGAATTCCCGGAAGATAAAATAGACCTTGCCTGTATCAATATAATTCTCTTTCAACTCGGGATAAACGTCGCGATGGAATTGCGCACAAAACCCACAAGTCATTGATGCATATTCGATAATTGTCACAGGCGCATTGGGGTCACCAAGCGTCTTTTCGCCCAAAGGTCCGGGCGTCATCAGGTCTTCCGCCGCTCGCGCATTGCCAATAGGCACGGTCAGACCTGTTGACAGGACGGTGGCGGATGTTGCTGCCAGAAAAGTGCGCCGGTTCAAAGTCATGCAGTTCCTCACCATTTTATCTTTCATTGCCTCAAAAAGCCTATCCATCTGTTTTCAGATGCACGTAAAATGTGGCGGCGACACGATTATTGCAAATGAAAAGTCTGTCATTTTTGGTCGATTGCGGCACCAAGTCGCACCAAAGCTGCTTCGAGAGCGTCTTCGGGTTCATTGATATCGCCGGGTTTCGCCGCCACGACTTTGTCCTGCTGGGTCGGCAACCGCGGCCCGGGAACCGGTGCTTGCAGGATCCGAAGCGCCTGAACCAGAGGCGCACCGAGGTAACGGTTGACCCGCTCGATGATCTGACCCGCCATATGCTGCACCTCAATGGACATCGGTCCGTCGACCCGGATATGCAATATGGCTGACTGCCCGTTTTGCCCTTCGCGCGTAGCGGTCGGGGGATTGCTCCAGGTCAGTTTTTCTGGCGCCGTCAATTGCGCCAATTCTTCGCCAACAATTGCCGGCCAATTGGATATGATCTGATGCGTGCCAAATCCGCGGCCAGCAAATACATCCTGCAACACGACAGAGGCCGCGTCGCCGGCGCGGATCGCTGGACTCTGAAATGGTGACGCGGGAAGCCGGTATTTTGACGCTTTGTGAGCCATGGTATCAGTTTAAGCCGTCGTGGAGAATCGGTCCAGCATTTTGCGTTTCGAAACCCGGACCAGGAGCAGATTGCGCCGATGACTGTCCAGCAGCGAATAGCGGAAACAAGAATCGCAAATCTACTTGCCTGGTACGACGAACATCGCCGGGATTTACCGTGGCGAGAAGCACCTGGCGGGCGCCCCGATCCTTACAGGGTCTGGCTCAGCGAGATCATGCTGCAACAAACGACCGTACCGGCGGTTATCCCGTATTTCCATAAATTTACAGAACGCTGGCCAACGGTCCAGAACCTGGCGGTTGCGACCCTGGATGATGTTCTCGCGGCCTGGGCCGGCCTCGGCTATTACGCCCGTGCCCGAAATCTCCATGCCTGCGCGGTCCAGGTGGCGGATGCCCACGGCGGCATTTTTCCGGACGACCCGGCGGCTCTTCTAAAACTGCCGGGGATCGGACCCTATACGGCGGCGGCAATCGCTGCCATCGTATTCAAAATCCCGTGCATGCCCGTCGACGGCAATATCGAACGGGTGGTTGCCCGGCTGGACGCGATTGAAACGCGGCTTCCGGCAGCCAAGCCACAAATACATGATGCTGCCCAGAGACTGGTCGCAACGGCGCGTCCGGGCGACATGGCTCAGGCAATGATGGATCTGGGCGCATCACTTTGCGCTCCCAGGCGCACCGATTGCGATATTTGTCCCCTTGCCGAAGGTTGCCGGGCGCGGGAAAATGGGAATGCCGAGCAGCTTCCGGTCAAGGCACCGAAGAAAGCGCGACCAATGCGCACTGGCGCGATTTACTGGATCGAGCGCAATGACGGTGCGGTCCTGATCAGGAAACGCCCGTTGTCCGGGCTTTTAGGGGGCATGAGCGAATTTCCGTCAACGCCCTGGATCGAAGCTCGCGCAGTTCATTCGCTGGCCGCCGCGATGCCGGATTGTGTAGCGTTTCACAACCTGGAATGTGCCGCCGACGCCGAACCCGTGCGACACATCTTCACCCATTTTACCCTCGAACTTTGGCCCTACAGGGTCGCAATTCCTCCAGGGACCAACCTGGTGGGGTTGCTCGATCCCGGCCAATATCGGTGGGTGCATCCGGACAAGTTTGTACAGGAGGCGCTGCCAAGCGTCATGAAAAAGGTCGCCGGACAGGTGTTGATCAAAATTTAGATTGCCTAGACCTGTTTCAGCAATGCTTCGGCACCCGAAACTTCCGCGCTGCCAGGCGCTTCCTCGATATTCAGAGCCGTGACCACGCCGTCATCCACAAGCATCGAATAGCGCAACGAACGTATGCCCATGCCGAGCGCTGAACCGTCAAGAACAAGACCGACCGCTTCTGTAAACCCGGCACTGCCGTCCGCCAGAAAATCGATCTCGCTGGCATCCCCACTGGCCTTGGACCAGGCATCCATGACAAAGACATCGTTGACTGACAGACAGGCGATCTTGTCGATCCCCTTGGCTTTCAGTTTATCGGCATTGTCTACAAAGCCCGGCAGGTGCCTTGCATGGCAGGTTGGCGTGAACGCGCCCGGCACTGCAAACATGGCAACTTTGGCGCCGCCGAAATAATCCGCCGTGGATACCTGCGACGGGCCTTCGCTGGTCATGATATTGAATTTGCTATCGGGTAACCTGTCTCCGACTTTGATCGTCATGAAATACTCCTGTAAAAAAATGGAGCGGACGAAAACCGCCCGCGTCTTCCCCTGTTACAACCTTATACGGATTTCTGAATTATTGGGAACCACCTAGTCGACGACCCATTGCTGTTCAACTGATCGGTTGTCCGCGACAATCGTGAATAATAGCCGGGCACCGTCGAGACGGACATCCTCGGGCAGGCCGTTCAAATCTACACGAAAGCCAACCAGCGTATCCTGCCCCTCAATGGTTCTGCTGATTTGGGTTGGGGCGGGAAGATACCAGGTCTCCGGGCCCTCAACAAAAAGGTCAATCCCGGCTGGTTCGCCCGGATACAGAGCGGTAACTTCAAACCAGGATTCTTCACCATTAGCCGCGATCTTCAATGACGCGATGCGGGCATCATCCGCACCTCGGTTTGCGGGAATCTGTTCCAGACCTTGTTGCAACCCCAATGAATACCCGACCGACAGGTTTGCCGGAATTTCCAGCAGAAGATTGGCCTGCGCCGGGACGCACAGCTTCTCACAAACCGCATAGTCCATCCGGACGCTGACGACCACCGGTCTCGCGGGATCGATAATCTGGAGTGAGATCGGAAATACAACATTACGCTTGTACCCCATGCTTGTGCCGTACGAATCCTGATACCTCTGGGGCGTTGGAAACTGCACATCTGCGCTGGCGAGATTTTGCGAGCCGGCCCAGTCAAAGACGGGTGGAATGCCACCATCCCCGGGATTTCGCCAATAGGTCTTCCATCCATCTTCAAGAAGAATCTGGATACCAACCTGGGTTCCATCGGTGGTGGCGCCCGCGATCAGCCGCGCCCGTGCACCAAGTACCTCAGACCAGTCGGACACGATTTCCGATCTCGCTGGAGCAGGGAACAACACCAATACGGTCAGGACCAGGAATGTCGAAAGTTGGTCTCGAATTTTCAAAGCCAAACTGCTTTCCATTTTTTGTTCAGACCCACCTTCAATAACAGGAAAGCGGGAAAATCGGTGAAAATCGTCATTCAAACCTGTGTGATGGTTATCGCAATAAATATTGCGGGATGACACCAGCTTTGAAAGGATGGGGCATGACCGACACCCTACAGGATCCGCAATATCTTTCCGGACAGGTACTTTTGGCAATGCCCAATATGCAGGATCCGAGATTCCAGCGCTCTGTGATTTATATCTGCGCCCATTCGCAAGAGGGCGCGATGGGTATCGCGATCAACCGGCCATCCGCTGGTATCGAATTTAATGAACTGCTTAATCAGCTGGATTTACAACCAGAATCCAGCCGAATAGATCTTGTTCCCGGACAGGATTACCCGCCGGTCCTAATTGGCGGACCGGTCGAGCCGGGCCGCGGCTTTGTGCTGCACAGCGAAGACTATTTCGCGGCGGACAATACCCTCGCCATCGATCGCGGGATTTGTTTGACGGCTACCCTTGATATTCTGAAGGCTATTGCAGGTGGCGAGGGACCGAACGAGTCGGTTCTTGCGCTCGGCTATGCTGGCTGGGCTGCCGGGCAGTTGGAAGATGAAATCCAGGACAATGGCTGGCTCAATTGCGATGCAGACCCGGAACTCATTTTCGGGCGGGACCTGGACGCCAAATACGACGCGGCGCTGGAAAAACTTGGTGTCAACCCAGGCCAATTGGCAAGTGAAGCGGGCCACGCCTAGTGTGAACTGGTAATTGCCTAATGAACCAGGCTGGGTTCGTGTTCTATCAACATTTCGGTTGCCTTCTCAGCCGTCATCGGCGCGCCGAAAAAATACCCTTGCGCGTATTGGCACCCGATCTCGAAAAGGTCGTGGACATCCTCGTCAGATTCAGCGCCCTCGGCAACGACCTCCATGCCCAGATCGTGGGCCATGGCGACGATGGAGCGGAGCAGAACCGGCCGGCTGCCACTGCCATTGACCTGTACAAAGGACTTGTCAATCTTCACGGTATCGAACGGGAAGCGCTCCAGATAGGAGAGCGAAGAATAGCCGGTCCCGAAATCGTCCAGCGAAAGCCCGGCGCCTAGATCGCGCACCGCCGCCAGCACATGGGCTGCGTATTCGGGGTTTTGCATCACCATGGATTCGGTGACTTCCAGCTTCAGGGTGCCGGGTTCGACCTTGCTCCGGGCGAGTACCGACTTGATATCGTTGAGGAGCCCCTGGCGCACGATCTGGCGCGAGGAGATATTGACGCTTGCGAAGAGGTTCCGCTTATTAGCTTCCTTCTGCTGCCATTTCCGCAACTGATTTGCCGTCTGTTCGAGCACAAACAGGCCAAGTTCGGCAATCAAATCGGCTTCTTCCGCGATCGGGATAAAGTCATCGGGCTGCAGTAATCCGAGCCGCGGATGCTGCCAGCGCGCCAGCGCCTCGAATCCGGCAACTTCGAAATCCACCAGGCGGATGATCGGCTGGTACAGGATCTTGATCTGGTTGCCCTCGATTGCCTTGCGTAAATCGCCCTCCAGCCGGAGCCTGTCTTCACGATCAGACACCATGCCGGGCTTGAAGGCCTCAATCGTATCCGGCCCCCGCCTCTTGGCATGCTGCAGGGCGGTCTCCGCCTCTTTCAGCATATCTTGGGGTCTCGCATGGCGCGGTTCGTAAAGCGCTATACCAATGCTGGCAGTGAGAATAATCTCGCGGTTGGCGTAGGTGATCGGTGCCTGCATGGCACGACGCAACAATTCGGCAAATGCGGCGACCCGCTTGGCGTCCCGCTCGGAGACAAGGATCAGGCCAAACTGGTCACCAGATAGCCTCGCCAACGTATCTTGCGGGCGCAGGTTACGTCCGAACCTGCGGGCGATCGTCAACAGCACATTGTCGCCTGCCGCGTGCCCGATGCTTTCGTTCACGTTTCGAAACCGGTCGATATCGATCAGGAACAGGTTTGGCGGCGCGCCGCGTTCGCTGCCGACTCGCAGCATGGCGGAATTGAGCCGATCGAGAAACAATTCCCTGTTGGGCAGGCCAGTCAGATTGTCGTGGACTGCATCGTGCAGAAGGCGCTCGCGGGCTGTACGTTCTTCGTTGATATCCGTGACCGTGCCGATGCACCTGAGGATTTCATCATCGGCACCGAGAACCGGTCGGGCGCGGATGCCGAACCAGGCATAGTGGCCGTCTTCCCGGCGCATCCGGATATCCTGATCGATCCGCCCGCCATGCTGCTCGATCGCGCCGTTGAGCGCGGTCCGGAAACGTTCCCGATCGTTAGGATGAACCCTGTCGATCCAGGATTGTCTCGAACCATTCAACGCACCTTTTTGCAGGGATAAAAGGCGCTCGGCCTCGTTGCCCGCGTAAATCGTGTCGCGGTCGACGCGCCATTCCCAGATCGCGTCGCCGGCTCCGATCATGGCCAGCGCCCGGCGTCCGGAATCGGTTTCCTTGGTGCGCAGCGCCACACCCCCGGAAAATGCGTGCTGGAGCACAGTAAAGGCGATCACCAGAACGATCAGGACCAGCCCGCCGGCCAAAGCCGGGGGAACAAAGTCACCCGACAATTGCCCGGTAACTGTCACGCCAGCGCCAAACAGCCAGACCAGTAACAGCATCCAGGTCGGGATCAACATGATAGCCCGATCAAATTTGCGGAACGACCAATACAGGATCAATCCGAAGCCAAGGATGCCAATCGCAGCCAGCGAAATCCGCGCTAATCCGGCGGCAACTGGTGCTTGGTAGGTCGAGAAAACCGCCAACCCGATCATCAGTAAAGTCGACAGAGCAACCGAATGCGAGAGGCTTACATGGCGACGGTTCAAATTGAGATAACCAAACAGAAACAGCAGCAAAGTTGCGGCAAGCATGGCTTCCGACGCTGCCCTGTATGCCTGATCACCTTCGACCTGGATGCTGAACACCCTCTGCCAGAATCCGAAATCGATACTGACATAGGCAAGCACCGCCCAGGCAAATGCGGCGGCGGCCGGAAACATCAATGTACCGCGAACCACGAACACAATGGTCAGGAACATTGCCAGCATCCCGCTGATGCCAATCACGATGCCCTGGAACAGGGTGATGCTTCTGATTTTGTCTTTGTAGGCATCCGCCTCCCAAAGGGTCAGCAGGGGAAGGGTCGGTCCGCGTAGTTCGGCGACAAAAGTCACTGTCGCCCCCGGGTCGATTGTGATCTGGAACACATCGGCGGTCTGGCTTGGCTGGCGGTCGGGGCGGAAACCTTCGGATGGTGTGATCGCCGCAATCCGGGATGCGCCAAGATCCGGCCAAACAATACCTGAACTGGCTAGGCGGTGATGATCGGCCACCAACAGCCGGTCGATCTGCTCGGTGGAATTGTTTGTTAACCCAAACACCGCCCAATAGGTGGATTGGCCCCGCTCGGTTGACTGAACCTCGATCCGCCGGACCAGCCCGTCGTTCCCGGGTGCGGTCGAGACCTGGATCCGGTCGCCAGCAGATTCCCTCAGTTCGACCAGATTGGTGAGGTCGATCGCAGGGATTTCGGGCGACACAGGAATACCTTCGAGCGCGCGCAAGGGGGCAATGCCCGCCAAGAGCAGTGCCAGCAGCGCAATTCCTGCAACAAAAATAGATCGCATAGACGTGACAGCCACCCTCAAAAACAAAAAATCTAGCTCCAGGAGCCAGATGTCCGCACTTCTTCACGGGAGAGGGTCCAACATACCTCAATCATTTGTCCGGATCACCTTCCAGACGGGCGAAAAGCAGATGATCTTGCCAAACACCGTTAATGCACAAATATCGCCGCGCCAACCCCTCGTGGTAGAAACCGGTCCGCTCTAAAAGCCGGATCGATCGGCGATTGACCGGCAGACAGGCCGCTTCCAATCGGTGTAATCGCAACGACCTGAATACAAAGGGGATAATGGCGTTGATTGCGGCGGTCATATGGCCTTTTCCGGTCTTATCGACACCAAGCCAATAACCCAGGGAACAGGACTGGGTCACCCCTCGCCGGACGTTCGCAAGCGTCAGGCCGCCGAGCAGGTGTTCGCCAGAAGAATCGAATACGAAAAACGGGTAGGATTCATCCTGTCGTATGTCACGTGTATAGTTGCGAATCCGCCGGCGAAACGCATGCCGGGTCAGGTCTTCGGGCGACCAGGTCGGCTCCCAGGGAGTCAGAAATGCCTGGCTTTCGCGGCGCAACTGCTCCCATTGGGCGAAATCACTCATTTGTGGTGCACGTAGATAAACCCCCTTGCCGTGAAGCCCGGCGGGCGGATCGATGCTCGTGATGGAACGCAAAAATGCCATACTAGTTTCCCTGCGATTCAGCCAGCCAGCCGGCCCTTGATTTTGGCGCAGCTTTCAATGTCGGACAAGTCTCCAATCGCCGCAAGCGTCAAATTTCCATCCTCAAGCAGCCTCCGGGCGACAGCCATGACCTGATACTCATCGATCCGGTCGATCTTTTCCACGATTTCCTGGACCGGGATAGTCCGGTTGAACAGCATTTGCTGGCGTGCGATCTGGCCGGCGCGGGTGCCGGACGATTCGAGGCTCATGGCAATCCCGGTTTTGACCTGGGCCCGGACCCGCGCAACCTCTTCCCCATTCACGTCATCAAGGGAGCGCCGCAATTCATCGCACAGGACCGGGGTCAATTCCGCGACCTTGTCATTTCCAGTGGCTGCGTAAATGCCGAATAGTCCGGCATCCTGGAATGCCCAGTGGAATGCATAGACTGAATAGCAGAGCCCCCGATTCTCGCGCACTTCCTGGAATAATCTGGACGACATGCCGCCGCCGAGAATTCCGGAATAGACCTGAGCGGCGTAAAAATCTTCGCCGTGATACGGCAAACCTTCGAAGCCGAGCACGATGTGAGTCTGTTCCAGATCGCGCTCGAGGAGCGACTCGCCGCCCTTGTATTCAGCCGCACTATTGTCACCTGAAAGGCCGCTTGAAGAGGTGATTTTTTCGAAATGCCTGTTCGCCAATTCGACCAGGTCTGCGTGAGATACGGCGCCCGCCGCCGAGATGACAATCGACTGGCCGCGATAATGTTCGCCCAGATAGTCGTTCAGATGACCTGAGCCGAACGACCGCACGGTTTCCGGGGTCCCCAGAATGGGGCGGCCAAGGGGTTGGTCGGGGAAAGCAGTTTCCTGAAACAGGTCAAAAACCAGATCGTCCGGGGTATCCCTGGCGGCGCCGATTTCCTGGATAACAACACCCTGCTCGCGGGCCAGTTCGGCTTCGTCAAAACGCGGGTTCGAGAGGATATCGCCCAGGATATCCATGCCGAGCGGGATATCGTTTTTCATCATACGGACGGAATAGGCCGTGGTCTCGAAACTCGTGGCGGCGTTGATATCACCGCCCACGGCTTCGACCTCGAACGCGATGTCCCGGGCTGAGCGGTTGTTTGTCCCTTTGAACGCCATATGTTCCAGCATATGGGAGATGCCGTGCTGGTTGCTGCGCTCGTGGCGCGATCCGGCCTTGACCCAGACCCCGAGCGAAGCAGTTTCCAGATGCGGCATTTCGTGGGTGACGACCCGGATGCCGTTCTTCAGGGTGGTGACCTCGACGCTCATACGGAGGCCCCTTTCCCTAAAATTGCCGCGCGCTCGCGGATGAATTGGGCGACCGCCGCCGCGTCGTTTGGTAACACAGTGTAGCGCTCCTCGCGCTCGTAGATATCCTGCATATGGTCTGGCAACTCCGGTTTGATCCCGATTGCCGCGATCATGGCATCGGGGAATTTTGCTGGGTGCGCGGTCGCGAGCGTGACAATCGCCGTATCCTCATCAATCACGCCACTCGCACGCGCTTTTTCTGCCGCAACCAGGCCAACGGCGGTGTGCGGATCGGCTAGATAATTGTTACGCCCATGGAGTGACTGGATCATGGCAATGGTTTCCGCTTCACTGGATCGGAAGCCGGAAAACCGGGCGCGGATTTTTTCCAACGAGGCATTGTCCAGTGAAAAATTCCTGTCATTGGAGAGTGATTCCATAATTCCCCGGATACGCGCCGGATCGCGATTAAAAATATCGAACAGGAGACGCTCGAAATTGGAGGCAATCTGGATATCCATGCTTGGGCTGTGGGTCGCGACAACGTCGTGCAACTCATAGCACCCGGTTTCCAAAGTCCGCACAAGAATATCGTTGACGTTGGTCGCAATCAGCAGGCGCTCTATATCGAGACCCAAGCGGGACGCGATATAGCCTGCGTATATATCGCCGAAATTGCCGGTCGGCACCGAGAAGGCAATTTTCCTGTCCTGATTGCGCAGCGCAGCAGCGGCTTTGAAATAATAGACCGACTGAACAACGACCCTCGCCCAGTTGATCGAATTGACACCCGACAGCGCCAGCTCGTCGCGGAATTTCAGGTCCTGGAATAGCGCTTTGACGATCCCCTGGCAATCGTCGAACGTGCCCTCAATCGCGATATTGTGGACGTTATTCTCGAGCACCGTGGTCATTTGCCGACGCTGCACGGGGCTGACCCGTCCGTTTGGATGGAGCATGAAAATTTCGGCTGTGTCGCGCCCGCTGAACGCCTGCACGGCGGCCGCACCGGTATCGCCGGATGTGGCACCGATAATCGTGATCCGCCCACCGCGCCTGGTGAGCAGGTGATCAATCAGATGGGACAGGAACTGCATGGCCACATCCTTGAAGGCAAGGGTGGGCCCGTGGAAGAGTTCCATCAGCCAGTCATTGTCACCAATCTGGACCAGCGGCGCGACGTCAGGCGTTGAAAAGGTCGCATAGGCCTGGGCGGCGAAATCGTGCAGTTCACTGTCGCTGACCGAGCCTGCCATGAAGGGCTGCAACACCGCACAGGCCAGATCTACATATGAGAGACCTTCGAAACGCGCCAAATCCGCCGCGTCCAGTTTCGGCCAGGAAGTGGGCACATAAAGCCCGCCATCGCGCGCCAGCCCGCTCAGGGCTGCCTCGCCAAAGGATAGTTCAGGTGCCTCGCCGCGCGTGCTGATATAGCGCAATGGATTCTCCTGACCCGATCGAACGCCCGCTGATACAGGCGCGGCAAATTACGGTGACGCGGATCTTACTGCAACGGTTTTATCATGAATTCAAATAGCGGTGTTTCAGGTGATCCATAAACGCGCTTGAATCCAGCGGTTGCCCCGTAACCCCGCGTAGAATTTCATCAGTCGAATAGCGGCTCGCCTTACCATGGATGTTGGTCCGCAACCATGCCAGCAAACGGGTGAACGAGCCCTGCGATAGATCGTCCTCAAGGTTCGGGATCGCGGCCCGGGCGGCGGCAAATATCTGTGCCGCCGCGAACGCACCGAGCGTGTAGGTCGGGAAATATCCAAACGCACCGGAATACCAGTGGATATCCTGGAGGCATCCGTCACGATCGGTTTCGGGCCTGATCCCAAGCAGGTTTTCCATCTTATCATTCCAGGCTCCCGTCAGTTCGGCCACACTGAGATCTCCGGACAGCAAAGCGCGCTCGAGATCGAACCGCAACATAACGTGCAAGGGATAGCTGACCTCGTCGGCATAAACCCGGATCAGGCCGCGCTCCACCTTGTGGTACGTGCGGACAAATCCCTCCCCGCGCCATTCCGGGCCGTTGCGATCAAAGGCCGCACGAACGGCCTGGCTCAAATACCCGATAAATTCCGGACTGCGTCCGGCTTGCATTTCAAACAGCAGCGATTGGCTTTCGTGCATGACCATGCCCCGCGCCTGCCCGACCGGTTGAGCGTGCCATTTTTCAGGCAGTCCGGATTCGTACATGGAATGCCCGGTTTCATGGATCGTGCCCATCAGTGCCTGGAAAAAATCTTCTTCATGGTACCGGGTCGTGATCCGGCTATCATCGGGAATACCGCCGGTAAAAGGGTGATGACTTTCGTCGAGCCGGCCGCGATCAAAATCGAACCCGAGATCGGTCATGATCCTGCGGCTCAACGCACGCTGGGCGGGTACTGGAAATGGCCCCTTGATTTCGGGCGGTTGCGGCTCTGCGGCCTGTGCCTCGATCACATCATCGAGAAGTCCGGGTAGAGCATCTTTGAGCCCGGAAAACAGGGCTTCGATTGTCTCGGTCCCGAGACCAGGTTCAAACCCGTCGAGCAGGGCATCATAAGGGTCAAGCCCAAGTGCCCCACCGAGACATGCAGCTTCTTCCCGCACCAACCCGACCAGTTCCTGGAAGGGTTTGGCGATGTCAGCAAAATCGTCCGCTTCACGCGCCACCCGCCACGCCATTTCGACCTTTGAGGTGCAATTTGTGAGCGCCTCTACAAGATCCGTATTCAGAGCGGTAGCCCGACGGAATCCCCGTTTGATCTCACCGAGATTAGCCCGCTGCCAGTCATCCAATTCGTCTGCGCCCTCCCCGGCCTCAGAGATCAGATCACCACGGCTGGGGTCTGTGCGGATGCCGTGCAGAATCAGGCTCAGTTCGGCCATCTGGGCCACCCGCGCTTCTGCCCCGCCGGACGGCATGATCACCGCTTTATCCCAATGGAGAATAGACAAGGCGCCTGAAATCGCCGATGCGCGGCGTTCCTGCGCTTCCAGTTCCGCGTAGGCCTTGGCTGGTGTCATGGGGATTGCCTCAGTTGTTTTCTCAAAAATACGACGAAAATAACCACAAAGACTGCTGCCAAGCCGAACCAGGTGATCGCATATTCGAGGTGCCGGTTTGGAAGTTCAATCCGCGTGACGCCCGGCACCGGTAACCCGCCCTCCGGGGCTGGCATTTGCAAATCGAGAAAAAAGGGAACAACCTTTTCAGGCATAACACCGAATACAACCGCCATCGCTTCCAGATCGCGCCAATACCAGTTATTTGTGGTCGGCTCGTTATCCGGGACAAACGCCGTCTGCTGTTCAGGAACGCGGGCAAGACCGGTAACGGTAGTTTGCCCCAACAGGGCGTCGCCGGTGTCCGACCGCGAGGACGGATCGCGGTTTGTCTCAGGTACAAACCCCCGGTTGACGATCAATATGCCCAGATCGGTAACGAACGGAGAAAAGACAAGCCAACCAGGGCCCTGTTCGTTGAATGCAAACAAGTAAATTTCCTTGTCAAATTCAAATTCCCCGATCGTCATGGTCCGCAGGTAACGGATATCGCCACCGGCACGGGCGTTATCCAACACCTCACCCAGTGGGATAGGGGCGGCGTTGACACGGCCATCGATGGTTGCGACCAGTTCGTTTTTCCAGGCCAGACGATCCACCTGCCAGGCGCCGAGGGCCAACATGATTGCCAACGCAATCGCCGCCGATCCGGAAAGCAGGAAAATCGATTTGCGCGTCAATGCGGACCTCGAACTGCCGGTTCAGTCGGCGAGACGGCCAGGCGCCGCCCTGGTGGTATATTGCTGGGCGATGAGCAGGCCCTTGGCTGGCCGCAACAGTGCGAGTGGCAGCACGATCGCCAACGGCAACCAGAGAATGGCGTGCAGCCAATAGGGCGGCTGGTAGGCGACTTCAACCCCGAGCGCGCCGCCAACGACGACAAACCCTACAAACATCATGATGAAAACGGCCGGACCATCGCCGGAATCGGCGAAGTCGTAATCGAGATCGCAAACACCACATTGGTCGACGAGCGACAGGAAACCCGAAAACATCCGCCCCTGACCGCACCTAGGGCACCGGCCGCGCAATCCGGTTCGCGCAGGAGACAGCGGCGGATACTGCGCATCGTCCATCGTCACATCCCCGCAAAGGGGCCCCTTGAATCAGTCCGGATTTTATGGTGTCGCCGGTAGCAGGCTAAGCGCCCGAACCCCAAACGTATACGGCCACGAACAAGAACAGCCACACCACATCGACGAAATGCCAGTACCAGGCTGCAGCCTCAAATCCGAAATGCTGGGTCGATTTGAAATGACCCGCCAGCGCCCGGAACAGGCAGACGATCAGGAATATGGTTCCGATCAATACGTGAAAGCCGTGGAACCCGGTCGCCATGAAGAATGTGGCTCCGTATATGCTGCCGGAAAATCCAAACGATGCGTGCGCATATTCGTAAGCCTGAACACCGGTGAACAGGGCACCGAGAACGACTGTGCAGATCAGTCCCCATTTCAACCCCTCGCGGTCATCTTGCAGCAAGGCATGATGCGCCCACGTGACGGTCGTGCCCGAGGTTAAAAGGATCAGGGTGTTGATCAATGGCAAGTGCCAGGGGTCGAATGTCTCGATCCCCTGCGGCGGCCATTGGCCTCCTGTAAAGTTTGTCCGGGCCTCCTGGATGACCTCACCAGCATACAGCGAAGCATCGAAATAGGCCCAGAACCAGGCGACGAAAAACATGATTTCAGATGCAATGAACAGGATCATCCCGTAGCGCAAATGCAACTGAACAACCGGGGTGTGGTGCCCTTGATGCTCGGCCTCGTTGATTACATCGCGCCACCAGACAATCATCGTATAGACGACGCCAAGAAGCCCGGGGATCAGAAGCCAGGGTCCGCCATCGTGGAAATAAACCACCGCACCGATCGCAGTGATGAATGCTGCAACCGCACCGACAAACGGCCAGGGACTCGGTTCCACAAGGTGGTAGTCATGATTTTTAGCGTGGGCATCAGCCATTTGGTTTACTCCCCAGTCGTGTCCATCTTTTCGCGCATCGCGGCCGCGCGTTCAACCTAGTAAATCTTGTTCGAGTTTTCCGGCTCCAGTTCACCGCTGGATACCTGTGCCGGGGCATCAATTTCCTGCGGGAAAAACGTATAGGATAGGGTGATCGCGCTTAGCCCCACATAGGAAGGGTCGTTGACGATTTCGGGATCCACATAAAACTCCACCGGCATTTGCGCGCTTTCGCCCGGACCAAGTTCCTGTTCTGTGAAGCAGAAACACTCGATTTTGTAAAAATAAACCCCGGTCCAAACCGGCGTCACGTTGAATACCGCGGTTCCACCGGTGCGCACCGATTGGCGGTTACGGGCCTGATAATTGGCGGTATTTATCTCGCCGATTTTTACTGTCATCGACACTTGTTCAGGACGGAACGACCACCCGAGGCCGTTTGCCACGTTGGCGTCGAAGCGGACGACAACTGACTCTTCGAGAATATCTTCGGGCTGTATCTCTGAGACCTGGGTTGTGCCGCCATACCCGGTCACCTGACAGAATATCCGATACAGCGGAACGGATGCGTATGCGAGGCCGACCATGCCGAACGCAACCCCAAGACAGATCGACACAATCATCCGCTTGCTGCCACCCGCGAACGATGTAGCTGAGGACCTGTCCTGCGTGTTTGAATTCACGTCGCTTCCAATCCGTCTGAATTTTCTTTTTCGAACACTATCTAATGAGAACTTCCGGTCCCAATTTTACAATTGTCACCACATAAAACAGAGCAACCAGCGCGAGCAATATTGCCGCGATTGCGTATGACCGCGCGCGGCGCCGACGCACAAACTGCTCGGTAACTTCGGTCTCTCCGTTCTCGTTCTCGGCCAAAATCACATCCAGGCCAGCGTTAGCTCTAATCCGAATCCCTGCTCGACAAGCAGGGCCGCAAAAATTAAAAACAGGTACAGGATCGAAAAGGTAAATAACCGCCGCGACGCTGATATTGTCTGGCTGCCTGCGCTGCTCATGAATACCCGTCCCGCAAAATATAAAAACATGGCTCCCAGTATGCCGGCCACAAGCGCGTAAAGGGGTCCGGCGAACCCCATCATCCAGGGCACCATCGCGAGCGGCGCGAGCAACGCCGAATAGGCCAGAATATGTTTCTTGGTCGTTGCTTCCCCGGCCACGACCGGCAACATGGGGATGCCCGCACGGGTGTAATCTGTTGTACGGAAGAGCGCCAGCGCCCAGAAATGCGGCGGTGTCCAGATGAATATGATGGCGAACAAAACAAGGCTGTCTATACTGACCGTGCCGGTTGCCGCTGCCCAGCCGACAACGGGGGGGAGAGCTCCAGCGGCTCCGCCAATGACGATATTCTGCGGCGTTCTCCGCTTCAGCCAAACCGTATAGACAAGGACATAGAACAGGATGGTGAAGGCAAGCAAAGCCGCCGCCACCCAGTTGACCAGGGTTCCGAGAATCAAAACGGACCCGACCGCGAGCGGCATTGCGAACGCCAACGCTTCGCCCCGCGAAATCCGACCGGCTGGAATTGGCCTGCCCGCAGTTCGGCTCATTTTGGCGTCGATGTCGGCCTCGTACCACATGTTGAGAGCGCCTGACGCACCTGCACCGACGGCAATGCAAAGCAAGGAGGCGAACGCGATCACGGGGTGGATCCCCCCGGGAGCAACCACCATTCCGACCAGGGCCGTAAATACAACAAGCGACATCACCCGGGGCTTGAGCAGGGCAAAATAATCGGCGACCTCCCCAAAGCCTGCCGAAGCAGTGGATTCATGCGTTGTATTTACGGACACGTTGGACATCGTGGTTTGGCTCAATCCTCAACCGGTTGCTATTTTATAGTCGGAAGCGTGCTGTATTGATGGAACGGCGGCGGCGACGATAATGTCCATTCCAATGTATTGGCACCATCGCCCCAGGGGTTATCGGTGGCAGGCTTTTTGGCCCGGAAAGCCATGGCCACGCCTATGAAAAACACCACTGTTCCGGCTGCCGATATCAGGGAGCCCGCCGACGAAACATAGTTCCAGCCGGAAAAGGCGTCCGGATAATCCGCTATCCGGCGCGGCATGCCGGCCATTCCCAGGAAATGTTGCGGGAAAAAGACGATATTCACGCCGATAAACGTCAACCAGAAATGCAGCTTTGCGATGAACTCGTTGTACAGATACCCGCTCATTTTCGGGAACCAGTAATACCATGCGGCAAAAATTCCAAAAGTTGCCCCCAACGACATGGTGTAGTGGAAATGAGCGACCACGTAATAGGTGTCGTGGAGGGACCGGTCAACGCCGGCATTTGCGAGTACAACCCCCGTAACACCGCCTACGGTAAACAGGAAAATAAGACCAAGAGCCCACATCATCGGGGCGCGCAATTCAATCGACCCACCCCACATTGTTGCGATCCAGGAGAATATTTTCACCCCCGTTGGGACCGCGATAACCATTGTTGCGGCAACAAAATATGCCTGGGTGTCAACGCTGAGACCCACCGTATACATGTGATGCGCCCAAACAATGAACCCGACGACGCCGATCGCCACCATGGCATACGCCATACCCAAATAACCGAAAACCGGTTTTCGCGAAAAGGTCGATACAATCTGGCTGATCACGCCGAAAGCAGGAAGGATCAGAATATACACTTCGGGGTGTCCAAAGAACCAGAACAAATGCTGGAATAGAATTGGATCACCGCCGCCTGCCGCGTCAAAGAAAGTAGTGCCGAAATTCCGATCCGTCAGCAACATGGTGATGGCGCCGGCAAGGACCGGGAGCGACAGCAGCAGCAGGAATACGGTTACCAGAATCGACCAGACGAATAGTGGCATCTTGTGCATGGTCATGCCTGGCGCCCGCATGTTGAAAATCGTGGTGATGAAATTCACCGCTCCGAGGATCGAAGACGCACCGGCAAGATGCAGGGAAAGAATCGCAAGATCCATTGCCGGCCCTGGCTGTCCGCTTGTTGAAAGCGGGGGATAAACCGTCCAGCCGCCACCCACACCGATATTCCCGGGAGGGCCCTCGACAAACATCGAGATCACCAACAGGCCAATAGCCGGAGGCAGGAGCCAGAACGAGATATTGTTCATACGCGGAAACGCCATATCCGGCGCACCGATCATGAGCGGCACAAACCAGTTGCCGAACCCGCCGATCAGGGCCGGCATAATCATAAAGAAGACCATGATCAGTCCGTGGGCCGTGACAAACACGTTGAAAGTATGCGGATTGACAAAAACCTGCATACCCGGCTCGGCAAGCTCCATGCGCATGCCAACCGAAAGCAAGCCCCCGATGGCACCAGCAACCATCGCAAAAATCAGATACATTGTTCCGATATCTTTGTGGTTGGTCGAGTAAACGTAGCGCCGCCAACCGGTCGGGTGATCGTGATGATCGTCGTGAACCGCTGCATCAGTTGCCATTTATTAATCTCCTGTCGTCACCCAAACATTTTTATGCGAGTGATCTACTCGATCTAATCCTGAATCTGGGCCGTCATTCTTTCTTGTGAAGCTGCCGGATCGGCCGACGCGAATTCTTCTTTGGCCCGAACAACCCAGTTGTCAAAATCCGCTTCGCTCACGACACGTACCGTGATCGGCATGAAGGCGTGGCGGATCCCGCACAATTCTGAACATTGGCCGTAATAAACACCCACGCGGTCCGCCTGGAACCAGGTCTCATTGAGGCGTCCCGGGACCGCATCCATTTTGACGCCAAAGGCCGGCATTGCCCAGTTGTGGAGCACATCGGTTGCAGTGACCACAACCCGAACGACCTGCCCGACGGGGACAACCACCTCGTAATCAACGGATACCAAACGCGGCTGACCTTCCTCAAGGTCCTCGTCCTCGACCATCAGGGAATCGAAAACGAAATTGCCGTTGTCGGGGTATTCGTAAGTCCAGTACCACTGATTGCCGATGGCCTTGATTGTCAGGTCGGCGTCGGGAATTTCGCGTTGCAAATAGAGCAACCGGAAGGACGGAATTGCGATTACCACGAGAATGAGGATCGGGATAATGGTCCAGGCGACTTCGAGTACGGTATGGTGGGTAGTCCGCGAAGGGTTGGGGTTTGCGCGTCTGTTGAAACGGATCATCACATAGATCAATAGCGCAGCGACAAATAGCGCAATGACAGTAATGATTGGCATAAGAAGCTGGTTGTGAAACCAGGCTGTTGATTCCATGACCGGTGAAGCCGGATCCTGAAACCCAAGCTGCCAATTGTCTGGCATGCCTTGAGCGAATGCTACTTCCGTTTGCCCCAATGTGACAGCGAGCGCAGTCGCCACAACGCTACAACGACCAAAAATTCTGTTCATAACGTCTTCTTCCCAGCTTTCCCGTTGCGCCGCACCGATTGACGCGCGGCAACAAATGTCGACCGTAGGCCCTGATCGCCGATCACATCAACCCGGCGCGCAGGTTGATCAACATAAATCTGGCCTTTTCGGTTAGCACCCACATCTAAAGCGAGATTTCAAAATCTCAGCCCTGATCACACGATTCGCACCAATTTCCCTGTAAAGACAAACCACATTCTCACTGCAATCCGCAACCCGAAACAGTATTTCCAACCTGCGGCATTTTCTCGCGCCGGGAGCGTACCGCTAGCCCAACAGGGTGCAATTGCCATTGCCCGGGGATGGATTCACATTTTGGCCGCAAACATCGACAATCACTGCAGGTTCACCAATCATTCCGGCATTCGGATAAGTCAAGTCGATACCCCTGCTGCTTGACATGCCTAGTTGGTCTGGTACCAGCAAACGGGGTAATAACAGGAGTTTACTGGCTTGCAACAACTGCGCGGATCCTTTTTGGTATCAGGT
Source organism: Hyphomicrobiales bacterium (assembly GCA_021775855.1). Taxonomy (GTDB): domain Bacteria; phylum Pseudomonadota; class Alphaproteobacteria; order Rhizobiales; family NORP267; genus NORP267. The sequence continues at coordinate 18,823 of JAJFGZ010000068.1, read as the reverse complement.
ACACGTGATTTTTTCACCCTCTCCAACATTTTTGCGGCGGCGTTGTTACTGCTTCTTTTTGCAACAGCAAATCCTGCTGCAGCGCAGGGCGAAATCCGCTCCACCTTTGGTGACTGGAATCTTTTCTGTGATACCCCGCCCGGAGCTCAGAGCGAGCAATGTTCGCTAGTGCAAAATGTGGTTGCCGAGGATCAGCCGGATGTAGGCTTGACCGTGGTCATATTGAAAACCGCTGATAGCCAAAATTGGTTGATGCGGGTTCTGGCGCCGCTGGGGGTTCTTCTCCCGTCTGGCCTCGGGCTTAAAATCGACGACGAGGATGTGGGCCGCACGGCGTTTGTTCGCTGTCGGCCCAACGGGTGCATCGCCGAGGCTGTGATGCAGCCGGATTTGCTGGAAAAGCTCAAAGCCGGAGAGAACGCTTTGTTCATCGTGTTCCGCACCCCGGAACAAGGGATCGGCGTATTCGTTTCCCTGAGCGGTCTCAACGAAGGTATACTCTCGATCAACTAGAATCAGCCGCAATTGGGGAATCGGATGGCTTTACAAAAACCAGCGGTGGCATTTGCGGCGGGCGCGGCGGGTGGCTTTGCCAATAGTCTTGCAGTCTGGATTTTTGGAATTTTGGGAATCACTGCAGCAATGGGCGTCGGCATTGCGCCAGCGCTGTCGGCCGGCTGGCTTTACCCGCGCATTGTCTGGGGCGGGTTGTGGGGCCTTTTGTTGTTGCTGCCCATAAGACCTGGCAATTGGGTCTTCAGGGGCATCCTGTTCAGCCTCGGTCCGACGCTTGTCCAGCTATTGATTGTCTTCCCCTACAAGGCCCGCACAGGGATGTTTGGGCTGGATCTCGGCATGATGACGCCTGGTATAGTCGTTCTCTTCAATCTCGTCTGGGGGCTGGTCGCGGCCTGGATTTATGACCGCGAGATTGAGCGATAACTCTCCGCGACAGACCATTGCAGTTTGACGACCTCTCACCTAATTTAGGTGCATGACCCTTAAACACGAATTCAACGAAGAATTGGGCGTGGCGCGCGAAGCGGCACGAAAAATCCTTGCCGAAGCGGTATCCGGCGCTGACGATGGCGAATTGTTTTTTGAGCGCTGTAAAAGCGAAGGATTGTTGTTTGATAACGGCAGGTTGAAATCCGCCAACCACGACATCAATCAGGGCTTTGGCTTACGTGTGGTTGCGGGCGAAGCTGTCGGATACGGCCATTCTTCTGAAATCTCACAAGCCGCACTCCAGCGCGCAGCGGATGCCGCCTGCGGCGTCAAGCGCGGCTATAACGGTAAATTCGCCGACCGCCCGATTGGTACCAACACCAAATTGTATACCGACGTCACACCGCTTGATACGCCGGGATTCGCAGACAAGGTTTCACTGGTCGAAGAAATCGACGCCTATACCCGGACGCTCAATCCGTTGGTTAAACAGGTCACAGTTTCACTTGCCGGCGAGATGCGGGAAATCACCATTCTGCGCGCCGACGATACGGTACTGCGCGACGACCAGCCGCTGGTCCGGATCAATGTTTCCGTCGTAGTTGAAAAAGACGGTCGGCAGGAGACCGGGGCTTCGGGCGGCGGTGGCCGGTTCGAATTCGAACATATTGTTGCGCCGGATGCCTGGCAATTTCACGCCAACGAGGCCTTGCGCCGGGCGTTGGTCAATCTCGAGGCCATTCCCGCGCCCGCTGGTGAAATGGATGTCGTGCTTGGCGCCGGCTGGCCAGGCATTCTGCTGCACGAGGCGGTTGGACACGGGCTTGAAGGAGATTTCAACCGCAAGGAAACCAGCGCTTTTTCCGGCCTGATCGGGGAGCGCGTGGCGTCAAAGGGCGTCACTGTGATCGACGACGGGACGATCCCCGATCGACGCGGTTCGATCACCATCGACGACGAAGGCACGCCGAGCCAGGTCACCACGCTGATCGAAGATGGTATTCTGACCGGGTACATGCAGGACCGGCAAAACGCCCGGCTGATGGGGGTCAAGCCGACCGGCAACGGGAGGCGCCAATCCTACGCCCACGAGCCGATGCCGCGCATGACCAATACCTACATGCTTGGCGGCGATCAGGCCCGCGAGGAGATCATATCGTCGCTGAACGATGGTATCTACGCGGTCGCGTTTGGCGGCGGCCAGGTGGACATCGTCTCTGGCAAGTTCGTATTTTCGTGCACCGAGGCCTATCAGGTGAAACGGGGCAAGATCGGCGCGCCGATCAAGGGCGCTATGCTGATCGGCAATGGTCCCGAAGCCATGAAGCGGGTCTCGATGATCGGCAACGACATGGAGCTTGATCCGGGGATCGGGACCTGCGGCAAAAATGGCCAGGGGGTACCGGTCGGGGTCGGGCAACCGACCATGCGGATTGACCGGCTGACCGTGGGCGGCACGGCGTTGAGCGCTTCCGAATAGTCCCTTGGATGAAAGTGTAGCCAAAAAACCGGCCGGCCCTGCTTCCAGCGATCGCGGGAAATTCGTCACCGGATCGATGATGCGTCACGTGGTTGTCATGACCCTCACGGCGTCGGTCGGCCTGATGGCCGTTTTTTTCGTCGATTTCGTCAATTTATTTTATATCAGCCTGCTGGGTGAAACCGAGCTTGCCGCCGCGATCGGCTATGCGGGAACCGTGTTCTTTTTCACCTTTTCGCTGTGCATCGGTTTGATGGTGGCAACCGCGGCCCTCACCGCCAAGGCGCTGGGTCCTGGCGACCATTCGCAAGCCCAACAGATCGGCGGATCGGCGCTTGTATTGATCGGGGTAACGACCCTTGTCGTGGCAGTTCTGCTGTTACCACTGCTCAGCGATATACTGGATCTCCTGGGGGCAACCGGGCGGGCTCATGAGATCGCCCACGGGTATTTGATGATCGTCATCCCGTCGCTCCCGATTCTCGGGATTGGTCTTGGTTTTTCAGGTTTGCTGCGAGCTGTCGGCGACGCGCGGCGGTCGATGTTCGTAACGTTGATCGGCGGGTTTACGGCGGCTATTCTGGACCCCATTCTGATTTTCTGGATGGATCTTGGGGTCGACGGTGCGGCCTACGCTTCGGTTGTTGCCCGGATTGCCATTTTGGGGGCCGGGTATTACGGAGCCGTCAGGATCCACAATCTGGTTGCCAGACCGAGCTTTGCGCGGCTCCGGATTGATTTGCGGCCACTCCTTGCGATTGGTGTACCGGCGGTTCTTACCAACATGGCGACCCCGTTCGGCAACAGCTTTGTGACCGCGACAATGGCGAGCTACGGTGACGCGGCGGTCGCCGGCTGGGCGATTATCGGCCGTCTGATCCCTGTTGCCTTCGGCGTTGTCCTGGCGTTGTCCGGGGCAGTCGGGCCAATCCTCGGGCAGAATTATGGCGCCGGACAAATCGACCGGGTCAGGCAAGGATTTCTCGACGCGCTCAAATTCACCTTTGCCACGGTGCTGGCGATCTGGTTCCTGCTGTGGTTCGGACAGGACTATATTTCGCTTGTGTTTGGTGCCACCGGCCAAACGGCACTTCTGGTCGGCTTTTTCTGTACCTGGGTGGCGGGTTCGTTCCTGTTCAACGGCGCGCTGTTTGTCGCCAACGCGTCGTTCAACAATCTTGGGTTCCCGGCCTATTCAACCCTGTTCAATTGGGGACGATCGACGCTCGGGATGATCCCGTTTGTGTGGTTCGGTTCGCAATGGTACGGCGCCGCCGGAATTCTGGCCGGGTACGGACTGGGGTCGGTGGTATTCGGCATAGCAGCGGCGCTGGTCTGTTATCGAAAAATCAGCACGCTTAAAGCTCCCGAAACGCCACCGGACGAAACAATCTCCACCCCGAGCGCGGCCCTTTCTCCGTTTACAACCGGGAAAGGAGGAACCGCCGGATAGATCTCGCTAATTGACCTCGAAAGTAACCTTGACAGTGACCCTAAAGCTTTTCACTTCGTTGTCCTTGATGTTGCAGCTTTGGTCCTTGACCCATACCGAGCGGATATTCTTCACGGATTTTGACGCCTGATGGACCGCATTTTTCGTGGCATCTTCCCAGGAAACATCCGAATCTGCCATCAACTCGATAACTTTAAGCACGCCCATATCAACTCTCCTTCTGTGTATAGGAGAACCCGGCCACGGCAACCGAGCCATTCAGCTCCCCAGAAAACTCCCGTATCGAAGGTGTTAAATCAACTCAATTGTTGTGAAGTTGTTTGCACTAACGTCCGGCCGGTGCTTCAATTGGAGCTACATTCCATGCGGACAGGGAGAACAAGGTGCGCGATCTATACGATATTATGATGCAGGCCCAGGGCGGACAGGCCATGGCCAACATGGCCCAGATGTTCGGGATTTCGGAAGAACAGGCCAAGGCCGCAATGCAGGCCACGTTGCCTGCATTCTCCGTTGGATTGCAGCAGAATACCGAAAACGCTGATTATCTGAGCCAGTTCCTTGGCGCGCTTGGGTCCGGCCAGCACGCCAGTTATTTTGATGACGCCGCCGCCTTCGCAAATTCCGCCATGCAGCAGGATGGCGAGGGGATCCTCGGCCACCTGTTCGGCTCCAAGGATGTCAGCAGGATGGTCGCCGATCAAGCCGCCGAGGCGACCGGTTTGGGCGCAAATATCATCAAGCAAATGCTGCCGCTGATCGCCTCTATGATCATGGGATCCCTGTTTCGCCAGTCGCAGGGTTCGGGCATGCAGGATTTTATCCAGGACATAATCCGTAACATGACCGGCGGGGCGGCGAGCCCGCAAGCGCCAACACCGGCCCCTGAACCTGCGCCGCAACAACAGCCATCGGCAAGCGACAATCCATTCGGCGATATTCTGCGTGATATTCTTGGCGGGCAGTTTGGCGGCGGCGCTACTGGCAGTTCTCCGAGCAGCAGTTCCGGTAACGGCATGCCGCAAATGCCGCAATTGCCTCAGACCGGCGCGGATTTCTTCGGCGCCATGTTCCAGCCCGGTATTGATGCCACCAGGCGGGTCCAGGATAGCCAGTTGAGTGCGATGGATGAGATGATCCGGGCCAACAAGAAAAGCCGGGGAAGCGGCGGCCGGCAAAAATAGTCAGTTGCCGAGGGCTGTCTCGAACATTGAAACGGCGGTTTCGAATTTCTCCTTGCAGCCAGGATTGCAGAACCCGACCGTCTGGCCCTTGTAGAATGTCAGGCTGTCGGCGCTGACTGGCTTTCCCGACCAGGGACAGGTCTCGTTGATACAGTTCTCAAGGCGTGGGCCCTTTGCCATATTTATCTCCTTCGGGTTTTAGCGGCGCATGACAATAATATTGCCAACAACGATCAATGCAAGACCGCCGATGCCCCATGGGGTCCATTGAAAACCTTCGAAGATTGTTGACAAGCCAAGCGCCACGACCGGGAAAACAATTGTGGCGTAGCCCGCACGGGCGGCTCCGATATTGCGTAGAAGAGCCACGTAGGCACCAAACACGACGGCAGACGCAAAGACCGCCAAGCCGATCAGGGAAATAACGTAGGGCATCGAGACGTCGAAAATCAACGAGTCGCCAACGGCAAGACCGAACAGCAACATCGCCAATGCACCGAACAGCATCGAGTAGGCATTTGACGAAAAAACTGGGATATCGCGTGCCCGGTATCCGGCGGTAATCGTATTGCCGAGGGAAAAGCTGAACGTCCCGGCAAGGGCGAACAAAAAGCCCCTGACCGGATCGGACCCAAACCCTGTTGAATCAATCGCTGGTAGGAAAATCGCGGTCAGGCCTGCAACCCCCAACGCCGCGCCGAACCAGATCCAGCCGCCAGACCGTTCGCCGCGAAACAGGTAACCGTTGATCAGGTTAAATACACTGACCATCGAAAAAGTCAGCGCAAGCATCCCGGAGACCAGATAGGTGGCAGCGTTGTAAAAAAGCAGAAAGTTGGTCGAAAACATGAACAGCCCGGTAGCCGCAAAACGCGCATAGTCACTTATCGGGAACCGCAACGGTCGGTCGGTTAAAAGGATCCAGGCGAACATCAATACCGCTGCGATACCGAAACGATAGGCGATCGAAAACTCCAGCGGTACGATGCCAATCTGGTATTTGATCGCGATCCAGCTGCTACCCCAAATGACCACAACCAACAGATAGAGGATCGTATTGTGGGTCGATTTTTCGTCGGAGGCCGCCGCTGCCTGCATCAATAGGATTCTTCGATGAATATCGGGGAAATATCCCTGCCCCAGTCCTCGGAAAACCGTTTCAGCAGCACTTCGGCCGGGGTTTCCCCGCGCCCGACTATATCCTCGACCGCGTCAAGATATATGGCTTCGCTGTCGTTGAAGCTGTTCAACCTCGCCCGGCGCTCAAGCCCCTGCCGCGACAGGGAAACGATATCCTTCGCCAGATCGCGCAGGGTCCCGCTACCGAGCCGAGCCTTGAGGCCTAATTTTGGAACATCGTCGCGCAGCTGCTGGCGGGTTTCCGCCGACCATCCACGGACGAGCTGCCAGGCCGCATCCAGCGACTGATTATCGTACAACAGACCGACCCAGAACGCGGGTAGTGCGCATAGCCGCTTCCACGGTCCGCCATCCGCACCACGCATTTCCAGATAACGCTTCAGGCGCACTTCAGGAAAAATTGTAGTCAGGTGATTTTCCCAATCATCGTAGGTCGGCAATTCACCTTCAAACCCGGCCAGCTTGCCGTCCAGAAAATCCCGGAATGATAGACCCGACACGTCGTGATACACCCCGTTGCGGTAAACGAAATACATCGGCACATCGATCGCGTAATCCACGTAGCGTTCGAACCCCATGCCGTCTTCAAAGGCAAAGGGCAGCATGCCGGTACGGTCCGGGTCGGTGTCGCGCCAGATTTCGGAACGGTACGACAGGTAGCCGTTCGGCTTGCCTTCGGTAAATGGCGAATTGGCAAAAATTGCAGTCGCCAGCGGCTGCAGTGCCAAGCTGACCCGTAACTTTTTGACCATATCGGCTTCGTCTGAGAAATCGAGATTTACCTGCACAGTCGATGTACGGTACATCATGTTGAGACCGAGCGCGCCGACCTTCGGCATATACGCCGTCATGATCTTGTAGCGGCCTTTTGGCATCCGTGGCACATCTTCCAGCCGCGTTTCAGGGTCAAACCCGAGGCCGATGAATCCGACGCCCAGAGCCTTGCCGACGGCAAGAACCTGCTCAAGATGTGTGTTCACCTCGGCACAGGTCTGGTGGACGTTTTTCAGAGGCGCGCCGGATAGTTCCAACTGCCCGCCAGGCTCCAGCGACACAGTTGCGCCATCGGACGGATCGCGCAGCGCGATAATGTTGTCACCCTCGAATTCGGGGATCCAGCCGTGCATATCCTTCAGCGCCGTCAGGATCGCGCCGATGCCATTTGAGCCATCATACGGGAGGCGCTCGTGACTATCTTTGCAGAAACAGAATTTTTCGTGTTCCGTGCCGATGAGCCAGTTTTCGGGGGGTTTGCTGCCGCTGGCCAGGTACGCCGCCAACTCGTCGCGACTGGTGATCCTGACCGATTTTTCTGTCGGTTTTCCTGACATTCATTTCCTCTTATCCTCTGCGCAATTGGTCCATGGGATCAATTGCGTGGGTCCACTTGGTCAACGCGGTAGCATTTGAAAAGGCGACACGCAATCCGGACCGGGTAAAATTCAAGTCATCGCGGCCCAACCATTTATTGACCCCGCCAATCGCCAAGCGTCGCCTGGACAAGCGTCAAGGCGGCAACGCCGGCGGTGTCGGCGCGCATGATGCGGGGGCCGAGAGAGATCCGGGTGACGTAATCCAGAACCGCGAGCCGAGTGCGTTCTTCATCTGAAAACCCACCCTCCGGGCCGATTAATACGGCAAGGGGTCCGGTTTGGATGTCGGTCAGTACGGCAACCGGGTCGATTATCGGCGCAGCTTCGTCGCAATAAATAATCCTTCGGACAGAGTCCCAGTTTTCAAGTACGGATTCGAGGCTCTGATAGCTTCCAAGCTCCGGGACCGCAAGGACACCGCATTGCTCCGCCGCTTCGACAATATTTGCCTGCAGTCTGTCGGGTTTGAGAGACTTGACGTTGGTGTACCGGGTTCGGACAGGGATGATTTGGGCTGCCCCAAGCTCGGTTGCTTTCTGGACGATATAGTCCAGACGTCCTCGTTTCAGCGGGGCAAACAAGTACCAGAGATTACTGACGGGAGATTGTGCCCTGGTCTGTTCGGTGACTTGCAGGTCTACTGATTTGCTTGTCGCCGCCGCGATCCTGGCCAACCATTCGCCATCCCTCCCGTTGAACAGGAGGACCGTGTCGCCAACACGGAGGCGCATCACATCGCGAAGATAGTGGGACTGCCCGCGATCCGGTCGCACGACAATCCCGGGCGCCAGATCATCCGCGACAAATAGCCGTGGCCCCTTTGTATCCTGCCCCGATGTGGTAAAGCGGCTCATCGTGTTAGTCTTAAGACAGTATGTTTGATGGTCAAGGTGCATGGTTGAAGTAGGAAAAACCGGCGATCGCGTCGCCGATGCAGTACGCGACAATTGGGTCGACCGGTTCGCCCCGGCGATCTCACGGCCGTATCTCAGGTTGATGCGCGCAGACCGGCCAATCGGGACCTGGCTTTTATTGTGGCCGGGCCTGTGGTCGGTTTCCCTGGCTGCAGATTATCGCGGCGATACCTTCCCCTCGCTCTGGCTGATCGTACTGTTTACCGTTGGCGCTTTCGTCATGCGTGGGGCCGGCGACACCTATAACGATATCGTTGACCGGGATTTTGACAGTCAGGTCGCCCGCACACGCTCACGCCCCATCCCGAGTGGACAGGTCAGCGTGCGCCAGGCAATCGCCTTCATGGTCGGACTATTCGCGATCGGGTTTCTGATCCTGATTCAGTTCAACCTGTTTGCGATTTTCGTCGGTGTGGCATCGCTGGTTACGATCGCGATCTACCCATTCATGAAGCGGGTGACCTTCTGGCCGCAGCTTTTCCTGGGGATTGCATTTAACTGGGGAGCATTACTCGGCTGGGCGGCGGTTCTCGGGACACTCGACCCACCGGCCCTGGTGCTGTACGTGGCAGGGATCTGCTGGACCATAGGGTATGACACCATCTATGCCCACCAGGACAAGGACGACGATGCGCTGATCGGGGTCAAGTCAACCGCGCTCAAATTCGGCACGGCGACGCCCTATTGGCTTGGCGGCTTTTTTACCGGCGCGGTCGTTCTGATGGCGCTTGCCGGCTGGCTGGCCGGCGCGAGCCTGTTTTATTTCACGGGTCTTGCCGGGGGCGCACTTCACTTGGCATGGCAAATCGCCCGGCTCGAAATTGACAATCCCGACCGGTGCCTCATGCTGTTCCGTTCAAACAGGGATTTCGGCTGGATCATATTTGCCGGCATTCTTGCCGACACCATTTTTACCGGCTTGAACTAATTCCCTGTTAGTGCCGTGCCACAATCTCGCGGTTTGATAGACCGGCACGTTTTGCCTCAATGCCGATATTGGCGCGCCGGGCCGACTTCACCCGCTGGCCATGACGCGCATCCGTCCGGTGCGCGAGGGTGCGCTTGGAAGACGGAGAAAAATCGACGCCACATACCTTGCCGAGCGGCTGGTGGCTAATCCCGTTGGTGCCGCGAACGCGCGCAGGCATGTCAAGGGCGCGTGCCCAGGATTGCCATTCTTCGACAATGTCACCGGATTCCCATGACACAAAAAGCGGTACGGTCCTGGACGGGTCTTCGTGTTCCAACAGCACCATCATAGCCGGGCGATCCGGCTCACCATATTTGTCCTTCGCGACTGCAAGGGCCATTGTGACACCAAGATAGTCGTTGAGGGAGACGACCGATTTGATCTCGCGGCAACCACCATCGAGATCTTGGGCAACAATAATATTGTCGTCATCGATCGAGATTGAAAGTTGTGCACCGGATCCCGTTCCATCGCGGCATTCCGCGATGGAATAAGATACGGGCAATATATTTTTATCGGGATGCAGCTCCTGTGCAGCCCATACAGACAATTGTCCGTCAGCCATTTCTTGACGCCTCACGGTAACCTCCATTTGCCCTGATTATTTTTTTGTTCGGGCTTCCTGTTATGTGAGGAGAATGCCACACCGCAATTGCGATCGGCTTAAGGGACTCGGTTAAAAATCCGTTCCATGAAATTTGGTGAATCAATCTGAAATTTGGCGGAAATCCTGCTATATCTTGGCGAATCCTTACCGGAGTCTTTCCATCTCATGTCTGAAATGAACAATCAGAAACCTTTGCTTAAGCACGCCCGGCAACTTGTCGAAGCGGCATTAAAGGCCGGCGCGAACGCGGCCGACGCGATTGTTGTCCAGGGCCGCTCGCAATCGGTCACGTGCAGGCTCGGTAAAGTCGAAGCGTCCGACCGGTCCGAGCGCGATGGGGCAGGCCTGAGGGTTTTTTTCGGAAAACGGCAGGCCATTGTATCGTCCAACCATACCAACGACGCCCTTGTCGGCGAATTGGCCGCGCGGGCGGTAGAAATGGCGCGGGTATCGCCAGAGGATAAATATGCCGGGCTCGCCGACAAGAGCCTATTGGCCACATCTCTACCCGACCTTGATCTCTACGACGGCGCCTCCGTCTCGACCGGTGACCTGGATGCACGCGCGCTTGAAGCCGAAGACGCCGCACTGGCAATCTCCGGGGTGACCAATTCCAGTGGCGCGTCAGCCGCCTGGTCTTCGTCCGGCGTCAGTCTGGTCTCCAGCGACGGGTTTGAAGGCAGCTACGCCCGCTCCTCCCATTCGGTCAGCTGCTCGGTCGTCGCAGGCGAAGGGACAGACAAACAGACCGACTATGATTATTCCATCGCCACGCATCTGGAGGATCTCCGGAGTGCCGCCGATATTGGCCGCGAGGCGGGCGAGCGGGCAGTTCGCAGACTCAATCCGAAACTAGCCGAGACAGGGCAAGTCCCGGTCATTTTCGATCCACGCGTGTCGGGGAGCCTTGTTAGCCATTTCGCGAGCGCTATATCAGGCAGCGCAGTTGCCCGCCAGGCGAGTTTTCTACGCAACGAAATGGACACCAAGGTATTTGGCAAGGGTGTCACCATTGTTGACGATCCGCTGCGGCCACGCGGCCCGTCTTCCCGTCCCTTTGATGGCGAAGGCGTCGGCGCCGCCCGGCTTGCACTTGTCGAAGACGGCATGCTGGAAAACTGGTTGCTCGATAGCGCGACCGCACGTGAACTCGGGCTTGAAACCAACGGCCATGCCCGGCGCGGGGTCAGCAGCCCGCCATCACCCGGCGCCAGCAATCTCCATATGGAACCAGGCAACATCGATCCTGCGGACATGATCAAGTCGATTGGCAACGGCCTCTACGTGACCGACCTGATCGGCCAGGGGGTCAATATTGTGACCGGGGACTATAGCCGAGGGGCATCGGGGTTCTGGGTCGAGAATGGCGAACTGACTTGGCCCGTAAGCGGGATTACGGTCGCCGGAAACCTGGCGGACATTTTTGCCTCTCTCGCGCCTGCGAACGATCTCGAGTTTCGCTTTTCCACCAACGCCCCGACCATCCTGGTTGAGAGGATGATCGTTGCCGGACAGTAGACAGTCCACCACAGCCGAAGCCCAGGCAGCGCTCCACGAGGTGTTGCGGGAGGCAGGCGAAGTCGCATTGCGATATTTCGGCCGCGACCCCATTGTGAAAACGAAAAAGGATAATACGCCTGTTACCGAAGCCGATATTGCGGTCGACCGGCATATATACGCGCGCCTGCGAGCGGCGTGTCCAGGCTATGGCTGGATTTCTGAAGAAAGCCAGACCGAACCTGCGCACAAAACCAACCGAACCTGGATCGTCGATCCGATCGACGGTACCCGGGCTTTTGTGCGCAAACGCGATGATTGGTGTGTAAGCATCGGCCTTGTTGAAGATGGCAAGGTAATCCTTGCCGGGATTTACCAGCCCCGTACAGACGATCTGTACGAAGCGCGTCTGGGATATGGGGCAATTCTCAACGGTCATCCGGCTCGCGTTTCCCCCAAGCGCAAGATCAAAGGATGCCGGGTGATCGCTTACAAAGAAGCCTTGTCCCGGCCGGAATGGCCCGAACCCTGGCCCGACATGACCTACGGCCATCTGAATTCGATGGCGTTGCGACTTGCAAATATCGCCAGTGGTGCCAGCGATGCTATGATAACGCTCAGCGGAAAGTCCGATTGGGACCTTGCAGCCGGTGATCTTTTGGTGCAGGAAGCGGGTGGAAAAATTACTGATTTCGGTGGTCAGCCATTTCAGTATGGCGGGGATGTATTGCGCAAACCGGATATTATTGCAGCGGGCAAATATTTGCATCCAGGACTTGTCGACCGTACCAGAAACTGGCCATTCCGACGCAACGTCACCTGACTGGAATATCTGGGATAAATTTTAACCATGACCGATAAAGAAACCGGAAACCGGCAATTGTTGCACTTGGTGTTCGGTGGCGAACTGGATAGTCTTGACGGCGATGTAGAATTTCGCGATCTGGATAACCTGGACATTGTTGGAATTTTCCCAAATTACGCAACGGCTTACGACGCCTGGAGAGCCGCCGCGCATCAGACGGTGGATAACGCTCATGCACGGTATTTTATCGTCCATATGCACCGGCTTCTCGATCCGGAAGAACCGGAAGAAGATGACGAGGACCTGCACAACGATTGAAGGGTTGAAATACTCGGTCCTTCCAGTGTGTTCTGGGTAAAATCGATTGAACAAATCAATCTTCAAAGATCAGGTTACCGATGATCAGGGCCAAGATTCCCTGCAGGATCATCATTACACCACGTGGCAAGTGGTCCGCCGGATAGCCATGGACCATTTGCGTCCACGCGCGAAGCTGATCGTTGTTTCCCTCATTGCGATGTTTTTCATTGCGATCACAACCGGCGCGGTTCCGTTTCTGATCCAGACCGCGACTGACGAGGTATTTGAGAACCGCAACGAGACTTATCTCTATCTGCTGCCCATCGCCGTCATTCTGGTCACGTTGGTCAAATCGATTGCCGAATATGTCTCCAAAGTAACGGAAGCCTATATCGGCCAGAGTATCGTCGCGGATCTTCGCCTGGAAATGTTCCGCAAGCTTACGGACGCTGATCTCAGCTGGCTGCAGCGCACCCATTCGGGGAGATTCGTTTCCAGTTTCCTCAACGATTCGAACATAATATTGCGCGCCGCCAGCACTGTTCTAGTGGCTATCGGCAAGAACACCCTGATGGTCATTGTTTTAGGTGCTTCGATGTTCTGGATGGATTGGCGCCTGGCGACAATTACTGCTTTGCTTACCCCCATCGGCATCGTGACCGTTAACCGACAACGCGACAAAATGCGCAAATCCGCGACCAGTTCGCTTCAGGAAATGGGCAACCTTGGGTCGCTGATCTCGCAAACGCTATCAGGCATCAGGGTGGTCAAGGCCTACCGCCAGGAAGAACTCGAAGTCTCCAGGGCTGACGATACCATCAAACGGACCATCGAATTTATAATGCGCAGCGTCCGCGCCCGGGCGCTTTCCGCACCGATCACCGAAACCCTGACGGGGATCGGCATGGCGGGGGCGATTTTTTACGCGGGCTACCAGGGCATCCAGGGAAACGTCACAATCGGGCATTTTGTCGGCTTCATGACCGCTGCCCTGCTCGCCTATCAACCACTCAAGTCGTTGGCCACATTGCACACCACCCTGCAGGAGGGAGTTGCGGCAGCAAACCGGATTTTCGGAATTATCGACGAAGAGGTCAAGGTACGCGAGGAGTCCAATGCCGCGCCTCTTGTTGTCGGCAAGGGCGAGATTGTTTTCGACAATGTCAATTTCTCCTACAACAACGACGCTCCGGTCTTGCGGGATTTTACGTTGACGATTCCATCAGGCGCCACCGTTGCCATTGTCGGACCGAGCGGCGCAGGCAAGAGCACAGTCTTGAACCTGCTATTGCGGTTTTTCGATCCCAGTTCAGGCAGTATCCGGATCGACGGCCAGGATATTTCGAAAGTAACGATCGAAAGCCTGCGCGGGACAACCGCCCTGGTCACTCAGGAGCCGTTCCTTTTTGACGATACAATTACAGCCAATATCGCCTATGGCAAATCGGACGCGACGATAGAGGATATAAAAAAAGCCGCAAAAGCGGCTGCGGCGGACGAGTTCATTAAAAAATTGCCTCAGCAATACAATACCCGCGTGGGCGAAGCCGGTTCGCTTTTATCGGGCGGTGAGCGCCAGCGCATCGCCTTCGCCCGGGCGATGCTAAAATCGTCACCTATTTTGCTTCTGGATGAGGCGACCAGCTCCCTCGACGGAACGGCGGAGCGGAAGGTCCAGAAGGCATTGTCGCAGATCGTCAAGGGGCGCACCGTTCTGATGATCGCCCACCGGCTCAGCACAGTCCAGAATGCCGATATCATCTGCGTTCTCGACCATGGTCGAATTGTGGAAGTCGGGCGGCACGACGAATTGGTCGATACCGGCGGCGTATATTCCGAACTTTATAGTTCGCAGTTCGAAGCGTCCTCGGGCGAGGCCAGCGAAAAAGCTCCCAAACGCCGAATGACAAGTCGCAAGGTCACGACCACCGAAAATCGCAGTAACTGATCCCGATTGCCATGTTGAAACGGCTTTCCCGATCGAAATGGTTCCAACGCTGGTTAGGGCGCATGATCGGGCGCTACATCCGGCTGGTCCATACCACCAGCAGTTGGCAGATCGAACCGGCAGATTTCTACGAGCAGGTTGATCGCCAATGGCCGGTTATTCTCGCCATGTGGCACGGCCAGCATTTCATGGTGACGGTTTTCAAACGTCCCGGCGACAAGATTCGCGCCCTGATATCCCGGCACCGGGACGGGGAAATAAACGCCCAGGTTGTTGAATATTTCGGCGCTGGCGCCGTTCGTGGATCAGGCTTAATCCGCAATACAGGTGCCGATCGGCAGGACAAGATATTGCGCAAGGGCGGCAGCCGGGCCCACCGGGCAATGGTCCGCGAACTGGACGACGGGGCAACGATCGTGCAAACCGCCGACGTGCCAAAGATTTCCCGGGTCGCGGGGCGCGGGATTGTTATGCTGGCGCGTGATAGCGGGCAACCGGTGATCCCGATCGCGATTGCGACGAGCCGCAGAATTGACGTAAATTCGTGGGACCGCTCCTCGATCAACCTACCCTTTAGCAGGGGTGCTTTGGTAGCAGGCGACCCAATCATGGTGCCACCGGAGACAAGTCAAAAAGGACTGGAAAACTATCGCAGGCGGGTCGAAGATACGCTGAATGATGTGACCCGACGTGCGCTCGAGATCGTGGATGGCGACAAGAATGACGGATAAAACGCCTCTCCCATTGCTGGCTTACAGAATTGCGGGCACGGCGATCAGGCCCCTGTCGCAGATTTATCTGCAACGCCGGGTGAATCAGGGCAAGGAAAATCCGTCACGCCTGAATGAGCGCTATGGGCACTCAACCGTCGCACGGCCCGGCGGGCCACTCATCTGGATTCATGCGGCGAGCGTCGGAGAAACCGTCGCTGTATTGCCTCTCGCCGTTCGACTTCTGCAAGAGGGCTCGTGCCAGAATATTCTGATGACCACCGGGACGGTCACCTCTGCGACGTTTGTTGAGCGCCGCGCGGTACCGAACCTGATCCACCAATACGCGCCGATTGATTTTCCAGATTGCGTCGGCGCGTTCATTGATCATTGGAAGCCTGATCTTGCGCTTTTCGCGGAATCGGAATTATGGCCGACCATGCTCGAAACCCTTGGCGAACGCGGGGTCCCCGCAATAATGGTCAATGGCCGGATTTCGGACCGCTCGTTCCAGCGCTGGAAAAGCCTGCCGCAAACGATCCTGCATCTGCTCGGCCGGTTCAATCTTTGTATCGCCCAAAGCGAAGATGACGGCACCAAGCTGAAGGAGCTGGGGGCTGAAAAAATTGTCGTCTCCGGGAACCTGAAATTCGATGCCCCTCCCCCGGCGGTCGATCTGGTAACCCTTAGCGATTTCAAAATGCAGATTGGCGGGCGCCTGGTCTGGGTCGCGGTCAGCACCCATCCCGGTGAAGAGGACCTTGCCGCGGACGCTCATGAAATAGCCCGGCGAACGGTGCCGGGTCTGTTGACCGTGATTGTTCCCCGGCACCCTGAACGCGGCAGCGAGATTGCGAAATTACTTCAACGGCGGGATTTTAATATTGCTCAACGCTCTCTCAATGAACCGCTCGGGTCGACGACCGACATTTATCTCGCCGATACCCTTGGTGAACTTGGCCTGTTTTGCAGCGCCGGGCACGCCGTCTTCATGGGCGGGTCGCTGGTCCCCCATGGTGGACAGAACCCAATCGAGCCGATCAAGCTCGGCGCAGCGGTGATCCATGGACCCCATGTGCATAATTTCGCGTGGATATACGATGCCCTCGACCGGGCGGCGGCCGGAATCGCGGTACGCGATTCCCTTGAATTGGCGGACGCGATCCGGCAAATGCTGACCAAGCCCACGTCACGGCAGCGGATGGCGCGTCAAAGCCAGGAAATCATCACCGGATTAACCGGCGCGCTGGACCGCACCGTACAGCTGTTGCGCCCCTTTTGTCCTGGCCGAGGCTGAGGCAAGCCGTGCGCACGCCGTCATTATGGGCCAAACCCGCAGGTGTCCTTACACCTCTCCTGGGGGTGGTTGGCCTTCCCTACCACCTGGCGACACGGCTGCGGATTGCCCGGGGTGACCCGCTTGATATCGGCGTACCGGTCATTTGTGTCGGGAATTTCACTGCCGGAGGGTCGGGGAAAACCCCGGCCGCGATTGCCATCGCCAAATTGCTGATCGCCGAAGGCGTCAAACCGGTATTCCTGTCCAAGGGGTATGGCGGCAGCGCCGAAGGCCCGCTTGTCCTGGATCCGGCGAGGCATCACGCTTTAGAAGTTGGTGATGAACCCCTGCTCCTGTGCCGCACGGCGCCTGTGGTGGTTGCAAAAGACCGGCAGGCGGGTGCCCGGATGGCAGGCATAGAGGGGGCAGATGTGATCATCATGGATGACGGGTTGCAAGACCCGTCGCTCGAAAAAACTCTCGCAATCGCCGTTGTGGATGGCGCCACGGGAATTGGCAACGGGCTGGTTTTGCCCGCCGGACCCCTGCGTGCGCGGCTCGGCTTCCAGCTTGGGCTGGCCGATGCCATTCTCATCGTTGGAGCGGGTGCACCCGGAGACGCCGTCGCGGAAAAAGCCCGGGCTGCGCACCTGCCCATCTACCGGGCAACGATCGGGCCTGCTTCCGGCGCCCCGGACCTATCGGGCGCAAAGGTCGTGGCATTCGCGGGCATCGCGCGGCCCGAAAAACTGTTCCAGTCGCTGCGAGAAGCTGGCGCGGCGGTTACGGAGACTGTCGGGTTTCCCGATCACCACGATTTTTCTGAACGCGACGCCGCCCGGCTGCTAGAATTGGCTGCCGCAGCGAGTGCCAAACTGGTGACAACAGAAAAGGACTTTGTCCGGCTTGGGGAAACCGGGTCGATCGGCGCGCTGAAGGCGGCGTCACAGGTCTACCCGATCGAGATGGCGTTTGAAAAGGAAGTCGGCTTTACAGGCCTGATCCAACGCGCGGCAACCGGGAAAGCCTAATCTATGGCTTTTCGCCACGGATATCTTGGTACCGCGTAAACGCAACATCAGCCGTGACATAGGCTTCCTGCAGGTCCACATTCCAGTAGCGCAACTCTTCCAGCGGGATGATTTTTCCCGTCACGCTGCAGCGCACGAAATTTCCACGACGGATAACATCAAAATCACCGTCGCCGTAACGGATTTCGGCTTCTTCGCCTGCGGGAAAATTTGGTTCAAACCGGTTCATACTGTCATGGTCCGTTGGCTATCCATCCTAAATAGCGTGGTGGAACGCCGAATGCTAGGCCGTTACCTTTTTACCCCAAAATGGTCGAAGGCGCGAACAAACCGGTCAATCCACTAATTCCGTCATTCCGGCGAAAGCAGGAACGACGGGATTTGTCCACCTTTTTTGTAGTCTCCAGCTAGAAGAGCGAACCCTGGTCCTTGATTTTGGGTTTACCCCTCGTCGCTGACGTTCGGGGGTTTTTTGACTGTTTTGCCGGGTCAACCCCACCGGTTATTTCAGCGGTGGTAACACCGTCGACGAATTCGATGCTGATCGCCTGTCCCGGGTTCAGCCCGGTTGCCGCGCGGATCATATGGCCTGCTTCGTCGCGAACAAGGGCAAAACCGCGCGCCAACACGCCCTTGTGGCTGAGGGTCTTCAGTATACTCGCCTGGTGCGCAAGAGATCGGTCCGCCCGGTCGAGCCGCTGACGCATAGCGCGGGCGAACCTTGCGCCCTGTTCTCCGACCCGCCGTTGCTGACGATTGATCGATTCCAGCAGCGTACGCGGTACTAGCCGAGCCGATACGACGGCAAGTCGATTGCGGTGACCGGAAGTAGAAAGCACCAACGCACGGCCCAGGCGCGACGCGACATTCTCCAGGCGATGGCGCGGTATCACCAGTAGCTCCGCGAGGCGCGGCGCTAGCCGTGCTGATACAACATCCAGACGATTGCGGTAGCCAGCCGTGAACATTGCCAGCGACTGGCCGATGCGTGACGCCGTGATATCGAGGCGCTGGCGCGGCGCGGCCAAAAGATCGGTGAGCCGGGGCAGACCGCGGGCAGCAGCGCGCAGGGCGGCTTTGTGTTCCGCCAGAACCCGCGCCATGCCGCGCTTGCGTCGATGGGCCAGGTCTTCCACGTTTGCGAGCAATTCGGCCCGAACCGGAACCGCCGCTTCCGCCGCCGC
>JAJFGZ010000067.1 GCA_021775855.1 Hyphomicrobiales bacterium | reverse complement strand
TCTAAGCGGGAAACCAACCTCGAAACTAGTTCTCCCTTGAGAGTCGTGGAAGACCACCACGTTGATAGGCCGGGTGTGGAAGCGCAGCAATGCGTGGAGCTTACCGGTACTAATAGCTCGATTGGCTTGATTGCTTTCATTTATCTGTGTCCATCACAGGCGTGAGCCTGGATGCGGATCGATGACGGTTATTGTTCAAGTGACATACACCTGAATGAAATAGAACCGTTTCTGCTACCCTGCAGAAACGGATGGCCTCGACTGAGGCCCGGCGCTTATGCGCCGCGCCCGCGCAGACCCGCGTTGTAAACGCGGATACGTCGCGAGCGAAATAAACTCTTCCAAATTATTCTATTCCTGCCCTTCGCCGGGCTGGTGATTACAGCGAGGCGCCCCCACCCGATCCCATCCCGAACTCGGAAGTGAAATGCCCCAGCGCCGATGGTACTGCATCTTAAGGTGTGGGAGAGTAGGTCGTTGCCAGCCCTGCCAAGGGCAGGGACAAAGAGCCAACTGGCTTCATCTTCAGGTCCTTCAATTCAGGGTCCCCTGTACGAATTCAAAGAAAAACCGCCGTTGCTTAATTGCAGCGGCGGTTTTTTGTATCTGCCAGCCCGGGGTGTGTATGGACATAAATCAAGTGGCGCAGTGCCAAAACTGGACTTGTCAATGGGTTCAGGATTCCGGCCCGCGAAACTTCGGGTGTTTGTAATAATATTCGGGAAACTCGCTCAGGCGCGATGGCTGGACTTTGTCTCCCAACCCGTAGAACTCGCGAAAACTCATAATCAACGGTCGCCATTTGTCCGGGTCGATGCGGTTTGGATTTCCTTCCACCAGAATACGGCTGTCCACATGGATGCGCTCGATACAAACCTCGAACGTCACCAACTCGGTACGCACACGCGGGTTATTTGCCCCGTATTGGTATTCGTTATGGACCTTGCTTTCCAGTTGGACGGGACTTTCATGGATGCGCGGCGACCTGACAATATCCGAGTTTGCGGGGGTCAGCCCAGCATGGCCAAATTTGTCGGGCACGAACTGGACACCCATCTCCATCTTGTTGCTCGGTACCGGGTTGCTGCCGGTTGTCAATGCCAGACGGTCCACCGCCGAGGCCATATCGATCGAGGCAACATTGAGGACGCATTCCCCGGTGCGCCGCATGTTTTCGGTTGTTTTAGAACTGCCCAGGAGACCAAGCATGCAACCCCAGCCAAGCCACCATGCGGACGACATGGGCGAAATATTCGGACTGCCGTCTTCGTTCTCAGAGGTAATCAGAACCACCGGGGTGCCTAGATACAGTACCGCGGGTTCTGAAATAACGTGAAACGATTCCGTTGTTGCGGAGGATTTGACGATAGAAGAATCTGACAAGGATTGATCATCCATTTGAAGCTCCAAGATAAGCCCGGGTTGAGGTTTGTTCGTTTTGCCGATCAGTTTTTTGGGTCCACCGGCGAGGGAATGTCGTCGAACTGGAGAAACTGGCCACGGAAGAAGCACAGAGGATCCCTCCCGCTCGCACCAAAATCCATGACCTGCCCGACTACAATCGTATGGTCGCCTGCATCGTGGACAGACGCCGGCTCGCACCTAAGCCATGCCAAATTTGACGATAGCAGGGGGACACCTCCAACATCGCGCCATTGGGGGGCTACGCTGGCGCGTTTTCGCCCGGAAAAGTGCATCGCCAGATCTTTCTGGTCGGAACCCAGAACGTTGATGGCAAAACCCGAATAAGGGACGACTTCGATTGCGTTGGAACGTTTGTCCAAACATATCAGAATGAGCGGCGGGTCGAGCGACACCGCCGTGAACGAATTAATCGTCAGCCCCCGCGTGCCTTCCCCGGCCCGGTAGGAAACAATGGTGACCCCAGTCGCAAAATGTCCAAGGCAATGGTGCAGCAATCCGCCTGAATGCTCGTCTTTATTAGGCGCTTTGGGTTCAACTGCAGACGGCATAGTCATGGTGCCAGCCGGAAAACGAGGGTCCCCACGCCTTCAAACCGCCGGGCCCTGCCCCAAGCGGCGAAAGTATCCAGCC
The DNA here is from genome assembly GCA_021775855.1 of Hyphomicrobiales bacterium. Taxonomy (GTDB): domain Bacteria; phylum Pseudomonadota; class Alphaproteobacteria; order Rhizobiales; family NORP267; genus NORP267. The sequence goes on along the minus strand of JAJFGZ010000067.1, from coordinate 14,352 downwards.
CTTTAACGATTTGTCCAAACACCACCAGCGTATTCGGGCCGGAAGGGAGACGGGCCTCGGCTGTGCCATAAGTAACTGTAAACTCGCCAAACTTCGGATCGTAGGCAAGGTCGCCTGGGCGCACGAGCCGCACATGGTGCTCGTGTTCTTCTATGCCGATGGGGTTGGCGCGCGCACTCATCACCATATCGCCGCTCCAGGCGACATGGACCATGGGTAGTTCGATCGGCAAATGTTCCAGAAGCGCAGCAGTGGTGCGGGGTACCCCCTCGTTGAACAGGGCGATCTCGGCTTCGCCACCATCCCATTCCATGACAAGGTTTCTGCTTCCCCGGCGAAAATCGCTCCAGGTCTTTTCCCAATACCAATTCTCGCTTTTATCGGACACTGGCTTTGCTCCCTTTCCGGATTTTGCTGTAAACCAGGACGGAAGCGGTTACATGTGCCTTGAATTCCGCCCAGCCGCGACGCGACGCGAATTCACCGCTCTCCAGTGCGTCACCGGAATCCAGCGTGTAGATTGCCAGGTATTTGCGCCCATCGTCGGTCTCGGACACGTAGCGCGTACCGTCGACAAATCCCGGACAGTCCAGTATTTCCGGCAGGTGAACTTCGTCGTACCACTGGTTCCATGATTGTTCGACGTCTGGCTCCACCTGCGCCTGGACGATCAAAAGGTGTTCTGAATTGTTGCTCATTGAGTCCGATCTCCTGGGAAATTTGGGTTGTTCAAAAGATGCCGACTGGTTTCTGCGTCGGAAACGCGGGTCGGTCCGGGGAGGAGTTTTAATCTATTCGGACCCTGGAAGTTCGGTATCCATCTCGGGCAAATCGTAGGTTGCCATAAGCTGGTCGACCATTCCGCGAACATTGTCCCAATCGTAGAAACGATAGGAATGGCCACGGGTGACGAATGCCGGGCCAGAATAGAACATTTCGTACTGGGTATGCCGGGACCCAAATTCGGAACCGATGGCGTCCCAGGCAAGCTTGAAAAACTTCACCCGTTCCAGCGAATTTGCGACCGGCGAACGCTGGGTTTTATCGATCACATCCCTGAATTCAGGGTCGTGAAAATCGTTAGCTGCCGATGGCAGCATTATGAGGCCGCCGCCGGCCAGGGTACGGATGGTATCAACCACTTCCGGATACAATGTCTGGGCGATCACCTGGCTGGCTGCAAGGATGGACCGGTTCGGAACAAAATAATCGCCATACTTTTCGCCGGCGGATTCCATTGCGTAGACCAGCGCCTCGATGTTTTTTGCTTTCGCCGCCAACAGTCCCAGCGTATCGCGCACCTGGGGGATATTGATAATCCCGTTTATCTCCGTGACTTTGCGCGCTATTCCCAGCAGGAAGCGCAACTTGACCGCCAGTCGAACCTGGCATTGATAGTTTTGGAACACGTGTGCCCGCGTTTCGTGCCACTGGGCCTGGCTCATGTGGAGGTCCTGATTGACGAATACGCGGTCCCAGGGAATTTTCACATCGTCGAAATACAGAACCGCATCGTTCTCATCGAACCGGCTCGATAGCGGGTTGTCGAATTCTGAAACGGAAGCCTGCTCATATGACTTGCGGGAAAATAGTTTCACGCCGCGCGTTCCAATGGGAACCATTGCAGTGAAGGCGAAGCGTTCTTCGCCGGGTTGCAATCCCATGAATCCGGATACCATAAGCTCGTTTGCAAACGGTGCGGCGGTACCCAGCATTTTCGCGCCGCGGATAGTTATTCCAAGCGAATCTTCGTCCACTACGGAGGCGACCAGATCGGCGCCCGGCTGTTCGCCGGCTGATTTCGAACGATCGGCCTGGGGATTAATGATCACATAGGACAGGTATAAATCCGCATCGCGGGCATAATGATAATAGTCACGAAGGGCGCCAGCCCGCTTTGGGTCGTATTTTTCAAAAACATCGAGGCCCATATACATGCCCGCAAGGGACGACCCCACATGATCGGGAGACCGGCCCATCATGCCGCAAGACAATTCGGCCCATTCGGTCATGGCTTTTCGTCGAGCGACGAGTTCGCTGTATGTGCGGGGCAGCTGCCAGAGCCTGTTGACGCGCTCGCCGCTTGAGGGAGACTCAAACGTCATTCGTTCAATGTGTGCGTCCGCGGCCTGATAATCATACAGCGACGCGGCGGTCCGGGCAGTATTCTTGAACGCGGCGTGGCTGGCAACGTTGCGAACCCTCTGGCCCGCAATGTATACCGTCCGTCCGTCGTCCAGCGAGGCAAGATGCTTGTCGGCTGTTTTAACCACAGGAGGGTCCTCCGTTAATGGCTAAAGCAACCCCAAGCTTTTTGCTCTTTGGTGCTGGCTTTATAAAATCTTGTAACGGATGAACGTTTTACACCCCTCTTTTTGAGGATTTGGTGCTGCGGAAAAATCCGGCAACAAACGTTTTCTCGTCGAAAACAGAACGCCCGAAACTGAACAACCTTATTCAATTTCAGACGCTGGAGTAACGTTCGCAGAAAGCCTGATGGATGTCAACGGGGCCAAAAAACCCTAGTATTGGGGGATTTTTGTCTGTCCAAGCAGCCCCAATCCACCTTCAATACGAAATCAGACCCGCGTTATAAGTCTCCACATTGATGTCGACCGGCTGACCATTTAGCGTTTCAGCTTCGATATGGATAGGGGGGTGGCCGAGGGAATTGGCTGTCGATGCGCCCGGGCCATTGTTCAGCAGCGAGAGGCGTACCCCGCCTCGGGTATTGTCAAAGCTTACACCGCCATCGGGGGAGAAATGTCCATCAGTGCCGATATACCCGCCGACCGGACCGATGCTGACGCCGGCCTCCACACGGACATCTACATTTCCCTCGCCATCGACCAGCACGTGGACGCTGAACCCTGGCACGGCAATGGAAAATCCGGAATTCAGGCCGGGGATCAGGATGCCGTATTCAGGCAGATCTTCTCTGCAGTCATAGGAAGCTGGATAAGGTCTGCCTTCTGTACAGGCCATCTGGGCGCTGGAATTCTCCATCTCGCAAGTCACCGACATCAACCCACCTATGATGCTTTTGGGGCAAATTTCCTGACAGCGGAAATTGACATTGCAGCGGGGAGCGATCGATTCACGGAAACCCGGCAACGTATCCGGCATGGATTGCGTGGCGTAAATCAGGGCCGGGCCTGCCGGGTCCAACTGGTGGGCACGGGCAAGCGCTTCTGACGCGCCGGCGACATCACCCGCTGCATGCAGGGCGCGGGCCAAGTTGGTCCAGTAGAGCGGTTCGTCGGGGTCAAGTTCGGTCGCCCGACGGCTGTTCGCGATTGCCTCCTCATGCAACCCGAGGCGGCGCGCCACGTGGCCGAGATTGTTGGAATAAACTGCGTCATCGGGGGCTAGTTCGAGCGCCATTTTGCTGGCGCTATAAGCTGCGTTTAGCCAATCGACTGGATAGGTATCCGGGTCGTCGGCGTAGGTTTCCACCAGCATCGCGGCAAAATTGTTGAGCGATGCCGGATCGGTCAAATCGCCGAGTGCATCGGTCCCGAAAAACCATGCCGCTTTATCAAATTGGCGGCGGGCGTAGAGCATGTGGCCGAGCGTGTCGCCCTGGATACCAAGGTCCGAATTTGCCAACAACGCGTTGAATCCATCAACATCGCCGGCCGGAAATCCTGACCCAAGTGAATCAACGGCGTCTCGGATTTCGGTTTCGAGTTCCTGGGACAAACTGGCAGGTATGGAGCCCAACAAGAACGTCAGGGCGATGAAAAAATTGAGAATAAATCGAACGTACATTGAAGGACCTCCCATGCGAGTAGTCACTGAAATGCTGATCTGCGAAACTATTCATAGCACAGATCAAAAGAATTTTCAGTTGCGAATAGAAACCGGTCGGTAAACCGGTTCCTTCCCCCGATGAGAGTTATACTGACGTCCGACATTGTGCTGGAAAGACGGGTGCTTTTCTGTCGACCCAGTTTCCTTTTGACCTCAATCAGCCCGACTGAGGTTGTTCGGTATCGACAGCTTCTTTACCTTCGCCGCCAAACCTAGTGGCCAGATAGCCGATCAACAGGCCGACGATCGCGCCTTCCAGGACAAACCAGAAGGGCGACGTCAGATATCCGATATCTCCAAAGGTGGAGCTAAGCATGGATTTCATCACGTCGAAGGCGAAAAAGGTCAGGACGAAATTCATCCACCCGCCGATAAATGGTGATCTGATCCACCATGGCAGGGGCAATTTTAATATGGGGTGCCATGTCATTACACCGAAGACACCGATGATCGCGCCGAGCGTCGTATACCACAGCAGGATTCCCCAACGGGTCAGTGTCGAGACCTCGGGCCAGAAGTAGACCATGGACAAGAAACCGATCAGGCCAACGGCAAGGCCGACGCTCTCGCCGATCATTATGCGGGTTACCAAAGACGGGTTTTTCAACATCGTAAATCTCCAACTAGGTTTCCGGGCGGCCAATATTTGCTGGCGGATCGATGAACGCGTGTGAGAAAAGTTCTGTGATAACTTGATTGAGTGGCGATGCCCGCACCTGGCGCGGCAAAGCTGTCAACCACAACGCTTTCACCAATAACCATTGCAGCGATTGTATCTCGGTGCGGGGTTGGCTCATTGATGTGGATCAAGCAGCTTAGCAGCTACTTTAAGCTATCCAGATCGCCCCTCAATATAAGATTACCCCCGCGTTATAGGTCTTCGCATTGATGTCGACGGGTTGACCATTAAGGCTTTCCGCTTTGATGCGGACCGAGGGTGGCCGTGGGAATTAGCGAGATCCGCGCCTGGGCCTATGTTGAAGACCGAGACGCGGACACCGCCGTTCGAGCATTTACGCATGGCGACCAGAAGGCCGTTGATCACTATCAAAACGGTTTTGTCGTGGTCGATACTTTTCTTTTCATTTTGCAAACGCTTTCTGAAAAGCGGGCCTTTGCTGGAGCCTTTCATAATAGTCCACGAGAGTTGGGTGGTCTTCTATCAGTCCGGTATAGGCCGCCCAATTGCAACAATAGCCAATCGCTATATCGGCCCCGGAAAACTCTGAACCGAGAAGATAGTTCCGGCCATCAAGGGCCTTGGAGAGCATTGCGCCACGCGCGGCGAACCTCTCACGCCCACGTTGGGCAATTTCGGGAACGCGTTTTTCTTCCGGCAAATGCATGGAGTGAATCATCACGTCCGAGAGCGCCGGGTCCAGTTCTGAACTTGCAAACACACACCATTGATAATACTGCCCGCGCTCGGGCGAGCCAATCGCAGGTGCCAAGCCTTTCTCGGGATGCTCGTCGAGTACATGCAGCACGATCGCCACGGATTCGACCATCGTATATTCGTCCGTCCTGTATACGGGGACAATGCCCAAAGGATGAACGGACTTATACTCTTGCGAATGTTGCTCGCCTTTCATGAGATCAATCATGCGGCTGGTGTAATCCACACCTAATTCCTCCAAAGCCCATTTGGTTCGGTTGGAACGGGTCGGTGGAAATTCAAAAAAATCTGGCATGCAAGTTCTCCTTTGGATTCAAACGGTTGCAGAGTGTGTGTTTTGAGATTTCCATCTCGCTGAACACTGAACTATTTGGTTTACTAATATAGATATGTTATATAGTCAACCATATGGTTTGGTAAAAACGAGGCACTGATGAGCAATCTCGACACCACTTTTGCCGATTTAAGCGATGTAACGCGCCGCGCAATTTTTGGGCGGCTCATGCAAGGCGAGGCCCGGCTGTCTGATTTGGCCGCGCCATTCGACATGTCTCAGACAGCGGTTTCCAAACATGTGCGTGTACTAAGTGACGCGGGGCTTTTAGAATTGGAAAAACGCGGCCGAACCCGGCATTGCCGGCTCAATGCGCATGCAATGAAAGACGCCTCTGATTGGCTCACGGACTACCAGGGCTTTTGGCCGCAACAGTTTAATAATCTGGCGCGGCATGTTTCCGGGCAGGGAGAATAATTTTGGAATTTGTCAAAACCGAACCGGGTGATGATCCGATCATTGTTGAATGCTATCTCGCGGCGCCACCTGCACGTGTATTTCAGGCGTGGACAATCCCTGATGAGGTAATGAAGTGGTTCGGTAGTACGCCAAATACGCTTTTCTCGGCGACCATCGATTTGCGTCCGGGCGGCGCCTGGCAGTTCCTGAAGTCGAGCGACGCGGAAAAATCCGCCGGCTTCGCGGGCGAATATCTCATCGTTGAATCCGGTGCACGCCTGGTTTTCACCTGGTCGTTCGTTACCACACATGCAGATGGCAGACGAGAGGCCACGCCGCCCTCGCAGGTCGAGGTAACTTTTACAGTGAAAGGTGGCGGGACCGATATCCGCCTGGTGCATTCCGCCATCCATGACGAGACCACTCGCAACAACTTTGCCGGCGGATGGAGTTCTGCCTTTAATACGATGAGCGCGCTATTCAATGATTCCGAGGAAGTTTCATAGTGTCAAAGCGGCTATATTAGAGCGATTTTCAATTCCACGGGATCCATTTGGCGATAGATCCGTTCAACCCTACCGATGGGCCGATTTGGCCCACCGCAGGCAGGTCTCCTGCGCCTTCTGGACGTCGCTAAACTTTCCTTCTGGCCGGCCTGACAATTGCGGAAAGCATGGCCTGCCAGCAGACGATGAAAACCGGTCATAGGGACTCGTGGAATCGAAAATTGCATGGGCTAGGGTTGCAGACACTCCGACAGTGCGGCGAGATTCTGCGCCATCATCTCGAAATATAATTCGGGGCCAGGGGTGAAATCTGCGCCAAGAGTATCAAGGATTGCGTGGCGCGCACCTGTCCCCTCGAGCAGGGTTTCGATCGCGGTCGCGTTGAATTGCGGTTCGGAAAATACACACTTGATTTCACCGGCTTCGAGGCCGGCGCGGAGTGTATCCATGCGCCCCGTGCCTGCCGGCAAGTCGGGTGATGTGGTCACGAACCCGGCGCTATTCAGTCGGTAGCGGAATTCCAGATACTGAAAGCCATCGTGAAAAGTGATGAAGGGCACGTCCTTCAAAGGAGCTAACGCGGCGGACAAGTCGCTGTTCAGCGCCTCAAGCCGTGCCTGCAGCCGCGCGGCGTTGCGCCGGTATGTGGCGCTATTGCGCCGGTCCGCGGCACCAAGTGCGGCAGCGATTGCACCGACAATTTTTTGCGCGTTGACCGGGTCGAGCCAGACATGGGGATCCTGATCGTGTTCGTGCAGACGTGTTGGTCCGGTTCGCAAGGCCTCACCGTTTGTCGTTCGAAAACCCAACAGGGTCAATCCGCGGGTCTCTACAACGGCTATGATCTCGGCATTAATAGCCAGGGTCTCGAGTGATTTCTCTAGAAACGTTTCGAGCCCGCGGCTGACCCGAAACACGATCATGGCGTCTTGCAAGGCCTGGGCCTGAGATGGCCGCAGACTATAGCTGTGGGGCGAACTTCCGGGAGGCACAAGCAGAACCGACGTTCCCGTATCTCCCATAACTCCAGCAACAAGCGACTGTAACGGCGCGATTGAAACAACCACATTCTCAAGCGCTCTGGCCGGTGTTCCAGACAGAAACGTTAATGGGATCAACAAAAGTAATTGCAGGAGTTTCATTGCCGCTTCCGCTTTGAAGGATTGCGGGTATGTTATATTATAACATTGCGTACACATGCAATTGTGTAGTTTGATATTTGAAGAGGAGCCATTCATGTCGTGGAACCCGGAATTTGCCGGAACGTTGGAGGAGGCAGGAAGTTCAGACTCGATCGATATCCAGATTGTCCCCCGCACCCAGGATCTCGGCGGGTTTGAGGTGCGCCGCGCCCTGCCGGCGCCGGGGCGGAGGATGGTCGGGCCATTCGTTTTCTTTGACCATATTGGGCCGGCGGAATTTCTGAGCGGAACAGGACTGGACGTCCGCGCCCACCCACATATCGGTCTGGCGACAATCACGTATCTGTTGAAAGGCGAGTTTCAACACGCGGATTCCCTCGGCAACGATCAGATGATTTTCCCAGGCGATGTCAACTGGATGATCGCGGGCAGGGGAATCACCCATTCCGAGCGCACCAGTCAGGCAACGCGGCAAGCGCCGCACGACCTGTACGGGATTCAAACCTGGGTGGCGCTACCGGAAGACCACGAAGATACTGAGCCCGGATTTGAGCATCATGGCGCCGGGTCTCTCCCGGTGCTGGATGCCGAGGGAATCACGGCACGCCTGATCATCGGATCGGCCTTTGGCGAACGGGCGCCCGTCAAAACATTCTCTGAGATGTTTTATCTGGATATTGCCCTGAAGCCCGGAACAATAATTCCTCTACCCGACAACCACGAAGATCGCGGCGCGTATATCCTTGAAGGAGCGGTTGTCATTGCAGGCGATGTATTCGAGGCCGGGCAGATGATGGTGTTTCGAACCGGGGATCAGATCACGCTGAAGGCAGGGGAGCAGGGCGCGCGGTTCATCCTGCTTGGAGGTGATTCGCTGAACGGCCCCCGGCATATCTGGTGGAATTTTGTCTCGTCATCGCACGAAAAGATCGAAGCCGCGAAGCAGGCCTGGATCGCAGGCGACTGGAAGGCGGGACCGTTCGGCCTGCCCCCCAGCGACAAGGATGAGTTTATCCCGGCACCGGATAAATAAATCAGGGTTTCGGTCCCGTTATTGCTGAAACCGCCGAGTAAATTTCGCGATACCGATAATCACAGCAGGCCATGTGACTGTCAGTTTCGCGTTTTCAAGGAACTTCGACCCTGCAACCGGTATTCCTGGAATTATTTTTATCTTCGCCACCTGGAGATCGGAATCGCGTGCATTCTTCAACGATCAGTATTTTGTAGATAAATAAGCAATATCAGTTACTTACATATGCTGACGCGAGCATTTGCACTGTCCACGCCCGACCAGTGGCAGCAGCGAGGCTGAAGTTAATCTTTTCCGTTACCGGTTGCCTTGAGCAATCGTCGCCTATAGGAATCACGCCAATTCGACTGGCTAAAATTTTCAGACGTTTTACTGGGGGAGCTTCGTTATGGTCGATGCGGGTGATACAGCCTGGATTTTGACATCCACCGCGTTGGTGCTGTTCATGACCTTGCCGGGTCTGGCATTATTTTATGGCGGCCTGGTTCAATCCAAAAATATCCTGTCTGTCCTCATGCATTGTACGGCGATTGCCTGCCTGATGTCGTTGCTGTGGCTGTTTGGAGGCTACAGCCTCGCCTTTTCCGAGGGGACCCCGGTTGTTGGTGACCTATCGAAATTTCTGTTGATGGGGGTCGAGCGGGAAACGGTCTTTAGCGGGACCGGGATCCCTGAATCTCTGTTTTTCATGTTCCAGATGACCTTTGCAATCATCACCCCGGCGCTCATCGTTGGTGCCTATGTAGAGCGGATCAAGTTCGCAGCGGTTCTGCTCTTCTCCGGCCTTTGGTTGTATATCGTGTATGCGCCGGTCACCCATTGGGTGTGGGGCGGCGGCTGGCTTGGCAGTATGGGTGTGCTCGATTTCGCGGGTGGGATTGTCGTTCATGTCACGGCCGGAGTTTCGGCTCTGGTGATGGCAAAAATGCTCGGCCCACGGCGCGGGTTTCCAAAAGCCGTGCGTCCGCCACACGCACCCTGGATGGTTATGGTCGGCGCCGCCATGCTTTGGGTTGGCTGGTTCGGGTTTAACGCAGGTAGCGCTTTATCGGCCGGGGGCGATGCCGGCATGGCGATGCTGGTCACGCATATTTCCGCCGCCACCGCATCGCTGGTATGGATGGTGATCGAGTGGGTCAAATACGGCAAACCAAGTCTTGTCGGCATTGTGACAGGGACCATTGCCGGGTTGGCAACGATCACACCGGCATCCGGGTATGTAGGCCCGCTCGGCGGGCTCGCGCTGGGGCTTGCCGGTGGCCTGATCTGTTATTGGGCGGTCGAGTTGGTCAAGCGCCGGTTCGGTGTCGACGATTCGCTGGACGTGCTGGCTGTTCACGGTGTCGGAGGCGCCACGGGAACTCTCTTGGCGGCGGTGTTTGTTGTATCGTCGCTCGGCGGTGTTGGATTGGCCGACGGGGTGTCCCTGGGAGACCAGCTGGTAACCCAGGCGATTGGCGTCGGCGCGGTTGCGCTCTGGTCGGCTGTCGCGACATTCCTGATCCTCAAACTCGTGCAGATCGTGTGCGGGCTTCGGGCCAGCGACGAAGACATAATCGAAGGGCTCGATTTTACGGCCCATGGCGAAAAAGGCTACAACCTCTAAGGATCGAACCATGAAGTGGATTATCGCGATCATCCAGCCGCACCAGCTCGATCCCGTTCGGGAAGCGCTGACGGCGATCAATGTGCACGGCATGACGGTCACCGAAGTCAAGGGCTTTGGCCGGCAGAAGGGCCATACCGAGATATACCGGGGGGCTGAATATCTGATCAATTATCTGCCCAAGGTGAAAATCGAAGTTGCCGTCGAGAGCACGATGGCCGATTCCGTAGTCGAGACGATCAGATCATCTTCGGCGACAGGGAAGATCGGTGACGGAAAAATATTCGTCATCGATCTCGAGTCCGCCATGCGGATCCGCACCGGCGAAACCCAGGCCGACGCGCTTTAGAATTCAGTCCAGAATTTCGTCGATCTCGGCGTCCGAATATCCGGTCTCGGCCGGAATTTCCCGGCTGTGTTCGAGTGCGGAGCTTTGTTGCCCATACGGACAATTGTGCGCTGGCGACCAGCGCAACCGACGTTCCTTTGGGCTTGACTTAGAGTAGCTCCAAGCGTGTAAAACCAGCAATGGAGAATGGAGTTGACGAGACCATGCAAATTTCCGAGGCCTCCTCAAAATGCGGTTTAAGCTCAGATACGATCAGGTATTACGAGAAATCGGGAATGCTTCCTGAAGTCGGCCGGGGAGGTGATGGCAATAGACGTTTTAGCCAAGAAAATATTGAGTGGCTTACCTTGCTTTACTGGCTGCGCGAGACTGGGATGTCGATGGCCCAAATGCGCCGGTTTACCCGTCTGGCAAAAGCCGGTCCTGCAACAGTTTCAGAACGCAGGAGAATATTGATGGATCACTCTGAGCAGCTCCACGTGCGACGAAAGATGCTGGATAGATGTGAAACCGTTCTTGCGGTCAAGATTGCCAGCTATCGGGAGCGCAGCCCTGAGGACAGAAATTGAAATTTGCATATCTAATTGAACCACCGTTCAATTTCCGAGACAAGGATGGGGTTGTTGTTGGGTGCGATATCGAGTTGGCGGAGTATGTGCTTTCTGAACTTGGCCGCAGCCCAATCGAATTTGTTGAGTCAGAATTTGCGGAACTCCTTCCGGGCGTTGGGGCCGGGCGCTGGCAGATGACAACCGGACTGTTTGGAACAGACGAGCGTCGGGAATTCGCTTCATTCAGTAGACCTATTTGGGCTTTGTCGGACGGCCTGCTCGTCAGAGAGGGAAATCCTTTGCGTTTGCACGGATATCGCTCGATCGCAGAGAATTTGGATTGCATCCTCGCGGTCATCCGGGATCAATTCCAACATCGCTCGGCCATGGATTTCGGCATCCCAGAGGATCGCATTGCAATCTTTGAAACTTATTCCGCTGCGGCGATCGCAGTCAGAGATGGTCGTGTTGACGCATATGCGAGTGTTGGGCGAGCGCATTCCGGTTTCGTACAACGAAACCCGGGTTGGGCACTGGACGTCGTGACGGTTCCATTGTTGGAGAAGGCCCCGGCATTCGGCTCATTTGCCTTTGGGCGAGCAGATGCAGAATTGAGACACGCGGTTGACGAAGTTCTTGTGCGGTACGTTGGCACCCCGGCCCATCGCAAGATGATGTCGCGGTATGGTTTCTTCGACCATGAAATTGATCTTCTGATCTCCTGACGTATTGGTGGCGCTGGCGTCTTGCAATTCGCTTGCTGCATCTGGTGGTGTTTGGGTCAATTTGCGACATTGATGTGCGCAAATAAATCCACTCGATTTTTATTCGACCGCATATGAGGGTCTCAAAATTCAGTCCAGAATTTCGTCGATCTCGGCGTCCGAATATCCGGCCTCGGCCAGAATTTCACGACCGTGTTCGCCGAGATTTGGATGGTGCCGGCGGATCGGGAGGGGTTGGCGGTCGAACCGCAGACCGGTTTCAGGAATTTCCATCTCCCCCTCGGTCGGGTGGGTGAACGGGCGGAAGAACCCCGCGGCCTTGAGATGCGGGTCCTCGCGCAAATCTTCGAGCCGGTTGACGGGACCGCAAGGGATATCGGCGGCGCGCAACCGATCCAGCCAAAAGGCGGATGTGCGTTTGTGCAATTCTGCGGCCACCAGTTCGTAAGCCATATCGATATTGTCAGCGCGTGCCGCCATGGAATGAAATCTGGGGTCGTCCTTTAGACCGGGGATACCGGCAATGTCCCAAAAGCTGCGCCATTGTTCATCCGTGTAGGCCAGCACGCAGATGTACCCGTCTTCGGTCGCAAAAGGTTTGCGCTCCGGCGATAAGGCGCGCGGGTATCCCGGGGGACCTTCCGGCGGGTTGAAAATGGTGCCGTGCTGGTGTTCGACCAGGGTGTAGCCGACGAGGCCCTCGAACATGCTGGTTTCGAGATACAGACCCTTGCCGGTCCGTAATCGCTTTATATAGGCGGCGAGAAGCCCGGTGGTCGCGAGCAGGCCAGTGGTCTTGTCGGCAACGATCGAAGGCACCAGCATGGGAATTTTTTCGCGCCGCTCGAAGGTGCTGGCGAGCCCGGATTCGCCCTGGATAATGTCGTCATAGGCGGGCCGACCGGCATACGGTCCGGCTTCGCCATAGCCATGAAGCGCACAATAAATAATTTCCGGATTGCGATTCAAGACGCTGTCGGGATCGAACCCCAGCCGGGCGATCTTTTGCGGGCGCACATTGTGCAGAAAAATGTCGGTACTCTGCAACAGGCGCCACAGGGCGGCTTTCGGTGCGTCGCGCTTGAGGTCCAGTTCGATGCTGCGCTTGTTGCGGTTCGAGCCGAGATACAGAGATGCCATCTTGTCGTTGCGGCGTGCCCCAATAACCCGGGTCATGTCGCCGCCGGGGGCTTCGATCTTGACGACATCGGCGCCGAGGTCTCCCAGCATCTGGGCGGCGAAGGGGCCGAGTACAACTGTGGTCATGTCGAGAACGCGGAGCCCGGCAAGCGGCAGGTCTTGATCTGTGGTCATGGAATATCAGCGCCGCTGGTCGAACCGCCGGCCCACAAGCGCAGCGGCGATATTGGTTTTCTGGATGTCGATAGACCCACCGGCGATGCCCCATCCCCACCCGTCGCGCATTTTCTGCTCGATCCCATATTCTTGCGCATAACCGTATCCACCCATGAGCTGCATGGCCTTGCCGGTGACCTCGCGGACCATTTCGTTAGCAAAGCATTTGGCGATCGAGCTGTCGCCGACGGAGGGCAGGCCCGTGCCGGAATTGACGACGGCGCGATACAGCAGAAGCCTGCTCGCATCGAGTTTCATTTTCATCTCCGCCAGGGACAATTGCACGGCCTGGAATTCAATCAGGTTTTTGCCGAACTGGCTGCGCTCCTGAACGTAAGCGAGGGCGGTATCAAAGGCCGATTGGGCAATCGCCAGGCTCATGGTGGTGTTGCCGCAGCGTTCCAGATCGAACGCCTCCATCAGTTTGCGGAAGCCGCCTGCCGGCACGATCAGGTTTTCAGCCGCCACCGGCACATCGTCGAAATGCATATCCGCACTGCAGATGCCGCGAAAGCCCATATGCCGCTCGCGCGCACCGAAGGTGAAACCATCTGTGTCCTTGTCCACCAGTACAGCACCAACGCCCTTGGCGCCGGGTTCGTCCGACATCCGGCAATAGACCACATAGGCATCCGCATGTCCCGCACCCGAGCACCAGCGTTTTGTGCCGTTCAAAATAATCCGGTCGCCGTCCTGCCGTGTCGAGGTCGCAAGATCGGTCAGCGCGGTGCCGGCATCCGGCTCGGACATGGCGACCGCAACGATCATGTCACCTTGGCAGACCGAGGGAAGCACCCGTTGCCGCAGCGCCTCGGGCGCAAAATGGGCGATCGCCAGGACCGGCCCGAAGCACGATTCAAAGATCGGAAAGGCCAGCGCCGGTGACAGCTTCGCCACCTCCTCGAGCGCCAGCACCGCGTCCAGATGAGATTGTCCGCCGCCGCCATAGGCCGGGTCGAGATTGACCCCCAGCAGGCCGAGCTCCGCATAGCGTTTGATCAACGCACGCGGCGGCGGTTCATCGTCCTCCTCGCAACGGCGCGCCGCGTCTGGCAGTTCCGCGGCCGCAAACCGGCGCACTGTTTCACGCAGCGCCTCTTGTTCTTCCGAAAGCGTGAAGTCCATTCACCGGATCCTTGTAA
>JAJFGZ010000066.1 GCA_021775855.1 Hyphomicrobiales bacterium | reverse complement strand
CGCTCGATGATATCGAGGACGCGTGGTTTGTCCGCTTCGCTTGCCATCTGGAGATAAAAACGGCCCGCCTTCATCCGGAACAGGTCAGGCAGCAATTCGGAATAATCGACGTCTGCCGAATGGGTCGAATTATGGTCGCCGCCGGGACAGGTATGGATCCCGATATTGGCCCTCTCGGCTTCCGTGAACTGATCCAGAACCGCGTTATTCAAATCAACGAATTGCTTGAGCAGGCCTTTTGACGGATCGAGCTTGCAGGCCAGCCGACCTTCTGTGAAGTCGATCTGGACCACCTCCGCGCCGGCATCGAACGCCGAGCGGATGTCCTTCACGCATTCACCCACCAGGTCTTCGATAAATTGTTCGCGGGCATAGCCGTCTATCCCCGCTTCCGGATAGAGAAGGCACATGGCAGACGGCGAAATAACGGCCTGTTTGAGGGGCAGGTCGGTCATCTTGCGCGCCATATCCACATAGGTGCCCGTATAGCCGCCGTACTTGAAGGGCCCGGCGGTCAAACAGGGTAATTGACGGGAATGGCCGTCTGCGAAGGGGATTACAACACCGTCGGGTCCGAGGTTGGTGAGACCATCGAGAGGGTAGGTCGCAAAACTTGGTTTGGATTGCTCGCCGTCGGTGATGATCGACGACCCTGTTGCCTCCATTTCGGCGATAGTCTCGGTAAGCGCCTTCACGATCGCCGCTGCGTAATCCTCGAGCGACAGTTTCCCTTCCTGGGCTGCGGTCATGGCTTCGAGCAGATAGGCGGGACGCGGAACGCTGCCGCAGCCTTCGGTCGGAATGGTCATTGAATTTCTCCCCGTTTTCAGTCTTGAAGCATTGATTTGGCTGCTGCTGGTGCAAAATACGTTAGAATACCGTCCGCGCCGGCGCGTTTGAACGACATCAGGCTTTCCATCATAGCGCGGTCATGGTCGAGCCAGCTATTTTGTGCAGCCGCTGCGATCATCGCGTATTCGCCGGATACCTGATAGGCAAAGGTTGGCATGCCAAATGTGGATTTTACCCGGTATACGATATCGAGATAGGGCAACCCGGGTTTGACCATCACCATATCCGCGCCCTCAGCGATATCGAGCGCGACTTCGCGCATGGCTTCATCGGAATTTCCGGGGTCCATCTGATAGGTGCGTTTATCACCCCTTAATTGAGACTCTGAACCGACCGCATCGCGGAACGGACCGTAAAAGCAAGATGCGTATTTGGCGGCGTAGGCCATGATCTGGATGTCTTCGAACCCGCTATCATCGAGCGCTTTGCGGATCGCCCCGACACGGCCGTCCATCATATCGGAAGGCGCTATGATATCTGCGCCCGCCTTTGCCTGATTGATGGCCTGTTGGCAAAGGATGTCCACGGTTTCATCGTTCAGGATTGAATCCCCGTCCATCAGCCCGTCGTGTCCGTGGCTTGTATAGGGATCAAGAGCGACATCGGTCAGAATGCCGATTTCGGGCACCGCATCCTTGATGTCCCGGCAGGCCCGGCTTACCAGGTTGTCGGACTTGAGTGCTTCGGACCCTTCTGCGTCGCGCAATTCCGGGTTTGTGTAAGGAAAAGGCGCGATGCACGGGATTCCCAACTCGCGGGCTTCTTTGGCCGCAAGAACAGCTTGGTCCACGGACAGCCGTTCGACGTGTGGCATCGACGCCACTGGTTGGCGGATATTGTCGCCGTCCACAAGAAATACCGGCCAGATCAGGTCGTCCGGGGATAGCCGGGACTCGCGCACCATCCGGCGCGCCCAATCGGATTTCCGGTTGCGCCGCATGCGAATGGCGGGAAAAGCAGGTGGTATCGGGGGTGTCATGCGTGAATGCCTAAACAAAAACAGGGTTTAAGCTTATTGCAAGCAACGGGGGCGTGCAAATGCAACCGGTTCATTTGCTAAATTGCCTTTGCTTGACGCCCATCCAGTGCGGCGATATTCGTTCAGAAGATTTTGGGGCGACATATGACAATCAATTTTGAGTTGAGCGAAGAGCAAACGGCTATCCGGGAGATGGCAAACGCCTTTGCCATGAACGAAATGGCGCCCAACGCCCGGGAATGGGACGAAAAATCACATTTTCCGGTGGATACCCTCCGGGAAGCGGCCACGCTCGGGTTTGGCAGCATCTATATCGATGACGATGTAGGCGGCTCCGGCCTGACCCGGTTGGACGCTGCAATCATTTTCGAGGAACTATCGAAAGGCTGCACGTCGACCGCCGCTTATATATCGATCCACAACATGGCGGCCTGGATGATCGACGCGTTTGGAGATGACGATCAGCGCAACACTTGGTTGCCGGGTCTTTGCTCCATGGATTTGTTCGCCAGTTATTGCCTGACCGAGCCGGGGGCAGGGTCGGACGCGGCGTCGTTGTCAACCAAAGCCGTCCGCGACGGCGATGACTATATTTTGAATGGCACCAAGGCCTTTATCTCCGGGGGCGGGGTTGCAGATATTTATGTCTGCATGGTGCGCACCGGCGAAGCCGGACCAAAGGGGATTTCCTGCATTGTAGTTGAAAAAGATACCCCCGGGCTCTCGTTTGGCGCCCAGGAGGTAAAGCTCGGCTGGAAAAGCCAGCCAACGGCGGCAGTCATCTTCGAAGATTGCCGGGTACCGGCCGCAAATCTCGTTGGCGGCGAGGGCGCCGGGTTTAAAATCGCCATGGCCGGGCTCGATGGCGGGCGGGTTAATATCGGCGCCTGTTCCATTGGAGGTGCGCAATTTTGTCTGGATCAGGCCGTTGCCTACATGAAAGAGCGCAAACAGTTCGGCCAGGAGCTAGCGCAGTTTCAAGCTCTGCAGTTTCGAGTTGCCGATATGGCGAGCGCGCTTGAAGCAGCAAGGTTGATGATTTGGAAAGCCGCCGTGATGGTCGGGAACAAACAGCCAGGGGCAACCCAGATGGCGGCAATGGCGAAAAAAATTGCCACCGATTCCGGTTTCGATGTCGTCGATCAGGCGCTGCAACTACATGGCGGGTACGGGTATTTGCGGGACTACCCAATCGAGCGGATCTTGCGCGATGTGCGCGTGCACAAAATCCTTGAAGGCACCAATGAAGTGATGTGCTTAATCATTGCCCGTAATATTTTCGGAGCCTGATAATTTGACTAACGATGACGACGTTCTGTTTGAAGTCGCCGGCGGGACGGGTCTGATTTGCCTCAACCGGCCAAAGGCCCTCAACGCCCTGACCCACGATATGGCGTTGGCGATCCAGTCCAATCTGGTGGACTGGGTTGATCGCGATGATATCGAGCAGATCGTCATCCAGGCCGCTGGTGACAAAGCCTTTTGCGCCGGTGGCGATGTGCGCCGGCTGTATGAACAGGGCAAGGCCCGCGATACGGGTTTCCTGGAGTTTTACCACGACGAGTACCAGCTCAACACGATGATCAAGCGGTATCCGAAGCCGTATGTCGCGATTATCGACGGGATTGTGATGGGAGGTGGTGTCGGCGTATCGGTCCACGGTTCGCACAGGGTGATGACCGAATTTGCCACCTTCGCCATGCCCGAGACGGGGATAGGGCTTTTCCCCGATGTCGGCGGGACATATTTCCTGCCGCGGTGTCCTGGTGAGATAGGTATGTATCTCGGATTGACCGGCGCGCGGCTGAAGGTCGCCGACGCTCTACATGCGGGGATCGCCACGCATTTCGTTCCGCGTACAAAATTGCCGGGTCTTCTTGATAAGATGACTGGCAACAACGTTGAAGATTGTCTTGTTGAGATCGCCGAAAAACCGGAGTCGGGCCAGCTTGTGGAATTGGCAGACTGGATCAATGCGACATTCAACGGATCCAATGTCGAGGAAATCATTGGCAAGCTGGAAAGTCTTGATGGAGCGGCAGGCGAGTGGGGTC
Organism: Hyphomicrobiales bacterium; assembly: GCA_021775855.1. Classification (GTDB taxonomy): domain Bacteria; phylum Pseudomonadota; class Alphaproteobacteria; order Rhizobiales; family NORP267; genus NORP267. The sequence goes on along the minus strand of JAJFGZ010000066.1, from coordinate 55,776 downwards.
GGAAAACGGCAGCGATCCTTGCCACGAAATCACCAACCAGTCTGAAAATCACGTTCCGGCAAATCCGCGAAGGCGCCAAATTGGGATTCGAGGATTGCATGCGGGTGGAATACCGGATGGTCAATCGTATTTTCTCGGCCCCGGACTTTTTCGAAGGCACCCGGGCCATTATAGTCGATAAGGACAATGCCCCAAAATGGCAGCCCGGCAGTCTTGGCGCGGTGAGTGACGGGCTTGTTGATGAGTTTTTTGCCAATCTTGGCGCAGATGAATTGCAATTGCCGGTTCCGGCAAACTGATCACAAAATATCGGGAGTAGCATGATGGCGAAAATCGGTTTTATCGGTCTCGGAAATATGGGCGGGCCAATGGCCGCCAACCTGATCAATGCGGGGCACGCGCTTACGGGCTTTGATTTGAGTGCTGACGCGATCGACACGTTCAGGGGCAATGGCGGAGATTCGGTCGCCACCGCGACCGATGCTGTCACGGGCATGGACGTTGTCGTGACCATGCTGCCGGCAGGCACCCATGTGCGCCAGGTTTATCTCGGGGATGACGGTATTCTGGCAGTGGCCAAACCGGGGACGCTGTTTATTGATTCCTCCACCATCGATGTCCAGACCGCGCGCGATGTGGCGGCTGCGGCAGCTGAAGCGGGCATGATGATGATCGACGCACCGGTCTCCGGTGGCGTCGGCGGCGCCAGTGCCGGTACGCTCACCTTCATGGTTGGTGGGCCGGAAGGCGCCTTTGCCAGGGCCGAAGAATATCTCAACGCCATGGGCAAGACGATTGTCCATGCGGGCGGGGCTGGGAACGGCCAGGCTGCCAAGATTTGCAATAACATGATCCTCGGGATTTCCATGATCGGTGTCAGCGAGGCGTTCGTTCTTGCCGAAAAGCTCGGACTCGATCATCAGAAACTCTACGATATTTCGTCGACCGCGTCGGGGCAATGCTGGTCAATGACGACCTATTGTCCGGTTCCAGGGCCGGTACCAACGTCGCCCGCCAACAGGGATTATGAGGCTGGGTTTACGGCGGCGATGATGCTGAAAGACTTGAAGCTGGCACAGGATGCAGCCAACACTTCGGGGGCATCAACGCCGCTCGGGGCTGAAGCCGCGCAGATCTACAATCTCTATACGGGCGCGGGAAATGGCGCTGTCGATTTTTCAGGGGTGATAAATTTCCTTCGCGGAATATCGTAAATCAATCCTTTGTATTGTAGGTGCTGGCCGGACGGCAATTGACTGTTTTCCGCCGATTTCGAAGAAATTTGGCAAGGGATCGTTAGCCATTTAACGGGCTATTATCCCTTTCGTTTAAGCGGATTTTAGAAAGCTTTCTGTAGATTGTCCGTCAAGCAGGGGAGAAAACCTTGCGCAAAAAACGAGGCCAAACAAAATGAACATTGCGACAAAAGCAGTTCCGCATGAGACGGCTCCCGGCGCAAACGAATTCACGCCTTTTTATCTGGAGTCGCTGACTCTGGTAGAACGGCTGCACCGGCGCCTTCTGGATGTAATCAAGGACGAGTTCGACCGGCGTGGACGCTCCGAAGTGAACAGCGTGCAGGCCCTGTTGCTGTTTAATATCGGTGATGCCGAATTGACAGCGGGTGAATTGCGAACACGCGGCTATTATCTGGGTTCAAACGTCTCCTATAATCTCAAGAAGCTCGTGGATGCTGGATACATTCTCCACACACGATCAGACGTGGATCGCCGGTCAGTACGTGTCCGGTTGACCGAGAAGGGCACTGAAATCTGCACGATCGTGCAAGAGCTTTATCAGCGTCATCTGGAGACCATCGAACAGGTCGGCGGCATTTCTCTCGATGATTTGAAGGCGTTGAACCGCTCGCTGCACCGGATGGAAAGGTTCTGGACCGACCAGATTCTTTACCGCCTGTAATCGAATATAGAGAATCCAGCCCCGGACTTGTCCGGGGCCTTTTTTTGCCCGAATTTACGTCCAATAAGAGTACGGTCCGGGAAAGTACCAAAAAACCTATTTTTTATTAACCAAACCGCTGATATGGTTGTATATAAGTCGCAAAATCTGAATCGGTCCTCCTTGGGCTCAGTCCTCTCGTTCTGGAAACTCAAATGATGCGTGATAAATTCAAAATAAACCCAATGTTGAGCCGCAGGACTTTTGGTCAATTTGCGCTTGGAATGGCTTCTTCAGCAGTTGTTGCGCGCACGGCATTTGCGGAGACAACGGGCATCGATGTAGCTTCGTTGGTTACGCCTCAGGGTCAATGGGAAGAGCCCTATGACGCAAATTTGGGGCGGTCGCTATTCGGCGAGCCCTCCACGGACTATGCCACGCTTGCACCGACCACGCTGCAGGCGACCGAGAGCGCGATTGAAAAATACTCTGTCATCGCTGCAAATGGCGGTTGGCCGACGCTCCCCGAAGGCACCGTTATGCGGCTTGGTGAGCGGAATTCGAATGTTACGCTTTTGCGCCATCGCCTGAAAATCACCGGCGACCTTGAGGGCGACGAAGGTCGAGCCAATTCATTTGATTCCAATGTGGAAATGGCCGTACGGCGGTTCCAGTACCGGCACGGTCTCTATCCAAACGGCGTGATCAGGGAGGCAACGCTTGCCGCGCTGAACGTGTCTGCATTTGATCGCTTACAACAACTCCGCGTGAACATAGTTCGCCTGCGCAGCCTGTCTGAAAATGTCCCCGAAAAATACGTGCTGGTGAATATCCCGGCGCAGGAAGTCGAGGCTATTGAGAGTTCGCTCGCGTATTCCCGGCATGTCGCGATTATCGGCAAACCGGATCGCCAGACCCCGGTCATTATTGCAAATATACACGAATTGAATTTTAGTCCGTACTGGCATGTGCCGCGCAGCATCATTGAGCGCGATATCATTCCGCAGGTGCAAGAGGATCCTGGATACCTGGCCCGCTACCAGATCAGGCTCTACAACAATAAACTTGAGGAAATCGACCCGGATACCCTCGACTGGTACACCGACGAACCCCTTAAATATTCGTTCCGGCAAGATCCGGGCGAAGACCTTAATGCGATGGGCGCCGTAAAAATCAACTTCTATAATCCGCACGCCGTTTTCCTGCACGATACACCGGGCAAGGAATTGTTCGACGAGAATTATCGGGCCTTCAGTTCGGGCTGCGTCCGGGTGCAGAATGTAGAACATTTGATTACCTGGCTGCTGGCCGGCAATCAGCGGGAGGAATGGGACCGCGCCAAGGTAGATTCCGTTATAGCCAGTGGCGAACGTATCGATGCTCCTCTTGAGAAGAGCGTCCCGATCTATCTCAGCTATGTGACCGCTTGGTCGCAGCCTGACGGCAATATCCAATTCCGCCGCGACGTCTATGAGCGTGATGGCGTAGACCAGCTTGCAGCGAGTTACTAGAGGCTTTTTCTGCGATTGATTTTGGTATGTTTTGGTTCTGAGTTTCCCGAAATCCGGATGCGGGTGAGGTATGCCAGCACAGAAAAAGAATTCAGGCGATATTTATTTCGAACATATTCAGCTCGGGGTATACCACAAGGTCGTGGCGGTCGATGCCGATAGTGGTGTTGAAGTCTCCATTATGGGCCCGGCCGGGACCAATCCCAGACAACTCGAAGACGTGGCTCTGCGCAAACTCCGGATGCGACTGGCAAAAGACCATTGATTTGAGCTAGCAGCCCATTTCTTACCGTGCTAGTCAGCGCGACCAATTAACTCGTCATTCAAATTACCGGATTTCCCCATGGGCTTTAATCACTTCGGATTTTTCACCAATCCTCTGAAAGATTCAGACCCCGAAATCGCCAAGGCCATCGCACTTGAAAATGGCCGTCAACGCGATGAAATTGAGCTGATTGCCTCGGAAAATTTTGTTTCCAAGGCGGTTTTGGAAGCAGCCGGGTCGATCATGACCAATAAATATGCCGAAGGCTATCCGGGGCGGCGCTATTACGGTGGTTGCCAGTATGTGGATATCGCGGAAAACCTGGCGATCGAGCGGGTTACCAAGTTATTCGGGTGTAAATTTGCCAATGTTCAGACCCATTCGGGGTCACAGGCCAACCAGGCTGTATTCCTGGCGCTCGCAAAACCCGGCGATACCATTCTTGGACTAAGCCTTGCGGCCGGTGGACATTTAACCCATGGCGCGCCACCCAACCAGTCCGGCAAATGGTTCAACGCGGTGTCCTACGGGGTTCGGCGTCAGGATAGCCAGATTGACTATGACGAGTTGGAAAGTCTCGCCAAAGAGCATAATCCAAAGATCATCATTGCTGGCGGGTCTGCCTATCCGCGAAAAATCGATTTTGCCCGTTTTCGCAAGATTGCTGATAGCGTTGGCGCCTTTCTGCTGGTCGATATGGCCCATTTTGCCGGGCTTGCCGCGACCGGGGTTTATCCCAGTCCGATCGCGCACGCACACGTAGTGACGTCCACAACGCATAAAACACTACGCGGTCCACGCGGCGGCCTGATTTTGACCAATGACGAGGTGATTGCGAAGAAGATCAATTCGGCTGTCTTCCCGGGTCTCCAGGGCGGTCCCCTGATGCACATTATCGCCGCCAAGGCCGTTGCGTTCGGTGAGGCTCTGAAGCCCGAATTCAAGGTCTATTGTGAAGCTGTCCTCAAGAATGCCCATGCTCTTGCTGAAACCATTCAGGCGGGCGGGTACGATATCGTTTCAGGAGGCACGGATTCCCACCTGATGCTCGTGGACCTTCGTCCGAAGAGTTTGAAGGGCAATGACGCCGAAGAATCTCTGGGGCGAGCCTTTATTACCTGCAACAAGAACGGCGTTCCGTTTGACCCTGAAAAGCCGACCATTACGTCTGGTATCCGGCTTGGCACGCCTGCGGGTACTACACGCGGGTTTGGCGAACAGGAATTTCGTGAAATCGGGGTGATGGTTGTTGAAGTACTTGATGGCCTCGCGGATAATGGGGCTGAGGGGAATGAGGCGGTTGAGGCAGCAGTCCGCGAAAGAGTCGGCACGCTTTGTGCTCGTTTTCCGATATACTGACAAATGAAGTGCCGGAACTGATTCTCGTCAGGAGACATTGAATGCGGTGTCCGTATTGCGGCAGTTACAATAGTCAGGTTAAGGATTCTCGCCCGACAGAAGACAGCGCGGCGATCCGGCGTCGGCGGGCGTGCCCCGATTGCGATGGTCGTTTTACAACCTTTGAGCGCATTCAGTTGCGTGAATTGTCGGTCATCAAAAGCAGTGGCCGGCGTGCACCGTTCGAACGTGACAAACTAATGCGCTCGGTCCTGATCGCGCTTAGGAAGCGCCATATCGAGGAGGAACGGATCGAGCAATTGGTTAGCGGCATCGTGCGCCAACTTGAAAGTCTAGGCGAGGCCGAGATCAAGACCGAGTTGATCGGTCACATGGTCATGGATGCGTTGCGTAACGTGGACGACGTCGCGTATGTACGGTTTGCCTCTGTTTACAGAAATTTCCGCGAGGCCAAGGACTTTGAAGAATTTATCGACGAATTGTCCCAAGAAATTGCGTCTGGTTCGGCAGAGCTTGTTGAAGAGACCGAATAATCCTCTAGAAATTTTCAGGTGACGAGCAGTCCCATTCCAGACGACGATCGGTATATGGCTGCGGCATTGAGACTGGCGACGCGCGGACTTGGCCGGTGCTGGCCTAATCCAGCAGTTGGCGCGCTTGTAGTCGATACAGACGGGTTCATTGCGGGTATCGGCACAACAGCGCCCGGAGGGCGGCCGCATGCTGAAACGATTGCCCTTTCCCAGGCAAAATCGCGTACCGAGGGCGGGACACTTTTTGTGACTCTCGAACCTTGCTCCCACCATGGCAATACCCCACCATGTTGCGAAGCGATTATCGCTGCTGGAATAAAACGGGTTGTGTGCCCGATTCTGGATCCGGATGCCCGGGTGTCTGGAACCGGGATCCAAAAAATGCGCGATGCAGGGATCGACGTAGACATCGGTCTGTTTAAAGACAGGGCCAAGGGGATTGTCGCCGGGCATATTTCACGGGTCACCCGCAATCGACCGTATATTCAACTCAAACTTGCAGTTTCAACCGATGGCTTTATTGGTCGAAACGACGCCAGTCAGACTACGATTACAGGTGAAGAGACCCGTGCGCTGGTTCACCGCATGCGCGCCATGAGTGATGCGATCATGGTTGGCACGGGGACAGTGAAGGCCGATGATCCGGATTTGCGCTGCCGATTGCCGGGCTGCGGCGATCTGTCACCGGTGCGCGTGGTGCTGGATTCTCACTTAAATTTACCTCCCGGATCGAAGCTTGGCGAAACCGCACAGGAGTCGCCAGTATGGATCTATACATCAGCCAAGCCGGATATGGGTCGGTCCGATAGGCTTCAGGAAATGGGCGTCAGTGTCGAATCAATAGATGGCGAAAAAGGCGAATTTCTTGATCTGGATAGTGTTCTGGTTTCCCTCACAGGGAGGGGCATTACGCGCCTCATGGTTGAAGGCGGCGCGCACCTTGCAAAGTCCTTGATCGATGGCGATCTGGTCGATGAACTGGTCGTATTTACAGGCCCCGTCGAGATTGGGTCGGATGGTTTGCTCCCGTTTGTGGACCAGGGAATCGAGGTGATCACCAGGTCACCGGGTTTTTATCTTGCAGAGGCGCGAGACATCGGCGAAGACAGGATGAAAATTTACCGGAAACGGAACGCCTGATTGTGTTTACAGGAATTATTACCGACATCGGCCGCGTCGCGTCGTTGACCAAGTCACCAGACGGGATGACCGCCCGCATCGATACAAGATATCCGGTAGACTCGATCGAGATCGGGTGTTCGATATGTTGTTCCGGTTGTTGTCTTACGGTGGTCAAGTTCGGCCCGGGAGATACCGGGAGCTGGTTCGATATCGATATTTCTAACGAGAGCCTGGCAATGACTACGTTGGGAACATGGGAAGAGGGCAGTCCTGTAAATCTGGAGCGCGCGGTAACCCTTTCCATGGAACTGGGCGGACATTTGGTCACTGGACATGTTGACGGGTTGGCCAGGATTGCTGGCCTCGAAAAAGACGGCGACAGTGTCCGGTTCGATATCGAAGCACCGGTTGATTTAGCGGGGTTTATAGCCCGAAAGGGATCGGTGACCCTTGACGGCGTCTCCCTGACCGTAAATGGAGTAGAGGGAACACGTTTTTCCATTAATCTAATCCCGCATACTTTGGACGCAACAATCTGGGGCAAAAAGGCAGTGGGCGATCAGGTCAATCTGGAAGTTGATCTAATTGCACGGTATGTTGCGAGATTATTCGAGTATCAGACCGACAGGGCCGGGAGTTGAAATTGAACCAGCGCGCCATTGAAGATTATTCCTCGTTTCTGTCTCCCATCACGGACGTGATCGAGGACGCCCGCAACGGACGGATGATCATCCTTGTTGATGCGGAAGACCGAGAAAACGAGGGCGATCTGGTCATCCCGTCACAAATGGCGACCCCGGAGGCCGTCAATTTCATGGCCAAGTATGGCCGTGGGCTGGTCTGTCTGGCACTCACCAATGATCGAGCGACCCAACTCAATCTCTCGATGATGTCTCAATCGAACCGTTCGCGTCACCAAACCGCATTCACGGTATCAATCGAAGCGCGGGAAGGGATCAGCACCGGGATTTCTGCCCATGACCGGGCGCATACGATATCTGTCGCTATCGATCCTACAAAATCACATGTAGACCTGGTCTCTCCCGGACATGTTTTTCCGCTGATCGCCAGGGACGGCGGAGTGCTGGTGAGGGCAGGGCACACGGAAGCGGCTGTCGATATTGCGCGGCTCGCAGGTCTCAACCCATCCGGGGTGATTTGCGAGATTATGAACGACGACGGCACAATGGCGCGCCTGCCTGATCTCGTCAATTTTGCGCGGGAACATGAATTGAAGATCGGCACAATCGCCGATCTCATTGCCTACCGGCGGAATTACGACAGCCTCGTTCGGATGGATTACGAAACCGAGGTCGAGAGCCAGTTTGGCGGCAAGTTTACGCTGAAGGTTTATGTCAACACCATGGAATATGCCGAGCATATCGTGCTTGTCAAAGGGGATATCCCGAAGGACAAACCGGTTCTGGTCCGGATGCATTCGGTCAACATTGTCGACGATATTGTCGGTGCTCATGTGGGGACAGGAAACCTCGTCCACCGGGCCATGGAGAAAATCGGAGACGAGGGCTGCGGCGTCATTGTCGTGATCCGCGATACGCGCCCGACAACCGTCACAGATCGCCTGCACAGCGAAGAAAAAAGCAATCCAGGCAAGGTCAAGGACAAACGTCTCATTGAATACGGGGTTGGTGCACAGATATTGCTGGACCTTGGGGTTCGCGAGATGATCCTCCTGTCCAACCGGCCAGCAATGAATGTAGTTGGATTGGACGGATACGGTTTGAAAATCGTCGAGCACCGGTCCCTTGCGCCAGATTCTCACCCGGCAGACAACTAGGTCATGGACCACTTTTTAGTCATCGACGCGCGTTTCTACGATGATATCGCCGACGAATTGTGCGCAGGTGCCTCACGCGAGATCGAATCGTCCGGGGCAACACATGATCGGGTTTCCGTACCAGGCGTGCTTGAGATGCCGGCGGCATTATCGATGGCTTTCGATGCAGCGGTCCCGGATAGAAAAAAGCGTTTTGACGGGTTCGTCATGCTCGGTTGCGTGATCCGGGGTGAAACCTCTCATTATGACATCGTGGCGATTGAATCAGCGCGGGCGATCATGGATTTTGCCGTAGCCAATCGGGTGCCCGTCGGCAACGGTATTCTGACCGTAGAAAACCGCGAACAGGCTTTGGTTCGGGCTGCGACCAGTGGCAAGAACAAGGGCCGGGACGCCGCGCGGGCTGCGATCGAACTGTTGGCGCTTAAACGACTTTTTGCTGGAGAAAATAGTTGAGCAAACTCGTTACTCATAAGGGGCGCAGTCTAGCTAGGCTGGGGGCAGTCCAGGCACTCTACCAGATGGATATTGCTGGAAGTGAACTGTCCCGCGCGCTCGCGGAATTTTCCGCGATGTATCTCGGGAAAGGGCCTGACGGGGAACAGATTGGTGAACCTGATGAGATGTTTTTCAGGGAACTCGTTTCTGGTGTGGTTGACCATCAGAGCGATATTGACCCCCATGTGAACGATCATTTGGCGGCGGGATGGCGTTTGGCCCGCCTGGATGCAACGTTGCGTGCCATATTGCGATCCGGGACGTACGAACTCGGCTGGTGTCCGGACGTGCCGGTCAAGGTGGTGTTGGACGAATATATCGAATTGGCCCATGATTTCTTCGATGGTGACGAGGGCAAGGTCGTAAATGGTGTTCTCGATGCTTTGGCAAAAAAACTGCGGAAAGCTGAATTACCCGCCTGATCTGCCTCGAGAATTCGAGTTCGGATAGACCCCATGACGCAAAAAACATCATGTTCTGATACGCGCATCGGTGAAGACGCACTGATTGCGCACTATTTTGCTCCCCTGGCAACCAGCCCGGGCGCTTACGGGCTTAAGGACGATGCGGCCAGCCTGATTGTCCCGGACGGTAAGGAACTGGTCGTCACGCTGGACACGCTGGTTTCAGGCGTGCATTTTCGCGAAAACGATCCGGCTGACCTTATCGCCCGCAAAGCGCTGCGGGTCAATTTATCCGATCTTGCGGCAAAGGGTGCGGAACCCCTCGGGTATTTTTTGTCTTTGGCGCTTGCCTCGGACTGGATCGAGGCGTGGCTAGGCGAATTTGCAGCTGGACTTGGTACCGACCAGAAAACTTTTGGAATATCGCTCTATGGCGGCGATACGGTAATGACACCCGGGCCCCTGACGATTTCCATAACAGCCTTTGGGATTATCCCGGCTGGTCAAATGATCAGGCGCGGATCCGCGAAAGCCGGTGATCATGTATTTGTAACGGGCACGATCGGCGATGCCGCGCTTGGCTTAAGGGCAGGGGACGCGGTGGGCCGGGATCAGGATTATCTGCGGCGACGCTATCTCTTGCCTGAACCGCGCCTCGGTTTGGGGCACGCTTTGCGTGAATCTGCCAGCGCCGCCATGGATATATCCGATGGTTTGATGGGTGATCTGTCAAAAATGTGTACTGCGAGTGGGGTTGGCGCCACAATCGACCGGAACCTGATCCCAATATCCAGAGCCGCAGATAACGCGTTGAAATCGGACCAGAAAATTTGGGATTCCGTTCTGACCGGAGGGGACGATTATGAAATCTTGGTAGCGGTTTCGCCTGATCGCATAGACAGGTTTCGGGAATTGGCCACCTTGTCGAGTATTGTGCTGTCACCTATTGGAATGATAGAGGCTGAAGAAGGCGTCCGGCTAACTGACGGTTCCAAAAAACTTGAATTGCCGGGCGTTCTCAGTTTCGAGCATTTTTAAGCTGCCAATTTCAATGCCGGTCCGGATCCTGACGACCGGCAGTTCCGGATTCATAAACGACAATGTCTGATCAGGTTTTTGACGATATTCAAACTGACGACTCGCAGGCGCGGCGCAATGCCTTGTTGCTTGCCTGCGGTCAGGCGTTGGGCGGGGCCATTGCGACCATCATTATCGCGACCGGCGGACATGTCGGAGCGTTGCTTGCGGATGATCGCTCGCTCGCAACATTGCCGGTTTCCGCATTTATTCTTGGCACCGCCCTTTCAACGTTGCCTGCAAATTTGGCTATGCGCAAACTCGGCCGTCGGGGCGGGTATTTTTTGTCTAGCTTGATCGGGCTTGTTGCCATGTTGATCGCGGCCTACGGCGTATACATAGGCAATTTCCACATTTTTGCGCTGGGAACCTTTGCCACAGGTGGTTATTGGGCCTTTGTCCAGAGTTACCGTTTCGCGGCAACCGATATTGCCAGCGAAAAGTTCAAGAGCAAGGCTATATCCTGGGTCATGATGGGTGGCTTAGCGTCAGCGGTTATAGGACCGCAGACAATTATATTCACCCAGGATATAATCCCGAACCATATCTTTGCGGCGACCTACCTTGCCGGAGCCGGTCTGATTGTCCTCTCGATGCTGATTGTGACACAAGTACGGATCGCAAGACCTATTATTATGAAAGGCGCTTCGAGTGGACGCCCTTTGGCAGAGATTGCGCGTTCGCGCCGCTTTGTTGTTGCTGTATTTTGCGGGGTTGTCAGCTACTCGGTCATGACCTTCATTATGACCTCTTCACCCTTGGCCATAGTTGGCGGGGGGCATAGCCATGCCCAGGCTGCGCTTGGAATCCAGTGGCATGTTGTGGCCATGTATCTACCGAGTTTTTTCACCGGGAACCTGATCGACCGGTATGGAAAAATCAATATCGTAATTGCCGGGATGCTGCTCTTGACCGGAGCATCAATTGTGGGCCTGTCGGGCGAGACTATTGGACATTTCTGGACATCGTTGGTTCTGCTCGGGATGGGTTGGAATTTCGGATATATCGGCGCCACGGCAATGGTCACGGATTGCTATCGGTCGGACGAAATGAACAAGGTCCAGGGTCTGAATGATTTCCTGATTTTTGGTCTGAATGCCGCCGCGTCTCTATCGGCGGGCGTGATCTATTTCTATTATGGTTGGGAGATGGTGGCTACGATCGTACTACCGGCGATTGGTCTATGCCTTGGATTGCTAATCTGGATTTCGGTCCGTAAGCGGCGCATGCAGCGCAGCTGAATTTGACGCCATTGTCGTGCAGCGAGAGGGACGTTTTCATCCTGACTTATCCGGAAAATTCTAGCTGTGCGCGAAATACAAGCATATGTTGCTTTGCGGTATGATTTTTGGCATGTTCGCGCGGAATTCAGAGTAGAGCGATAGACCTGAGCCGTTTCGCAGGTGGTGGAAGCGCAGAAGGATGTCGCTTAAACGGGGCTTCAATCGAATTACAGGAACTTGATATGGAAATTTGGCTGATTTTCGCCTGCGGTGCCATGGCGATTGTATACGGCTTGTGGGCCAGTCAGGCAGTTATGTCTGCTGATGCCGGCAACGCCCGGATGCAGGAAATAGCAGGAGCTATTCAAGAAGGTGCGCAAGCTTATTTGACGCGCCAATACACAACAATCGGCATGGTGGGCGTCGTTATCTTCGCCCTCGTTGCCTATTTGCTGTCGATCCCGGTTGCGATTGGATTTGCGATCGGCGCGGTTTTGTCCGGTCTCGCCGGATTTATCGGCATGCATGTTTCGGTCCGCGCTAATGTGCGCACCGCGCAAGCAGCAAGCAAAAGTCTAGCGGCCGGTCTGGCCGTCGGGTTCAGGGCAGGGGCCGTTACCGGCATGCTGGTGGCAGGTTTTGCCCTGTTGGCGGTTGCCATTTATTACTACATCCTGACAGACGTTATGGGGAACAACCCCGGTGATCGCCTGGTGGTCGACGCGTTGGTTGCGCTCGGATTTGGGGCATCGCTGATTTCGATCTTTGCCCGTCTTGGTGGCGGTATCTTCACCAAGGGTGCTGATGTTGGCGGGGACCTTGTCGGCAAGGTTGAAGCGGGTATCCCGGAGGATGATCCACGCAACCCTGCAACGATTGCGGACAATGTCGGTGACAATGTTGGCGACTGCGCCGGCATGGCGGCTGACCTGTTCGAGACCTATGTAGTGACGGTTGTCGCGACGATGGTTCTGAGCTCGATCTATTTCTCGGGCTCCGCGCTGCTGTCATCCATGATGCTGCTACCGCTCGCGATTGGTGCAATCTGCATTTTGACGTCGATTGTCGGGACCTTCTTTGTCCGGCTCGGCTCCAACAATTCGATCATGGGCGCACTCTACAAGGGCTTTATCGCCTGTGCGTTACTCTCGATTGGGGGCGTGGGTTTCGTTATCAATTACCTGATTGGTTTTGATACGGTTATGAACGTCGCGGATGCCTCGTTTACCGGGCTCGATCTGTTTTATAGCGGTATCGCCGGACTGGCGATTACCGGCCTGATCATCTGGGTGACGGAATATTATACAGGTGTTGAATATCGTCCCGTGAAGTCGATCGCGTCCGCTTCGGTTACAGGGCACGGCACCAATGTCATTCAGGGCCTTGCGGTATCGATGGAAGCGACAGCCGTTCCGGCTATCATCATCATTGTCGGTATATTGACGACGTTCAACCTGGCAGGTTTGTTCGGGATCGCAATCGCCGTCGCAACCATGCTGGCATTGGCTGGATATGTGGTCGCACTCGACGCGTTTGGCCCCGTCACGGACAATGCAGGTGGCATCGCCGAAATGGCGAACTTGCCTCCTGAAGTACGCAAAACAACCGATGCGCTGGATGCGGTTGGTAACACTACAAAGGCAGTGACAAAAGGCTACGCCATCGGGTCCGCCGGTCTTGGTGCCCTGGTTCTGTTTGCCGCCTATACGGCTGATCTGGAATTCTTCGCGGCCAATGCTGCACCCGGATCGTTCTTCTATGGCGTCAACGTCGATTTTTCACTGTCCAACCCTTACGTCGTCGTTGGTTTGCTGTTTGGTGGCCTTCTGCCTTACCTGTTCGGCTCGATGGGCATGATGGCTGTTGGCCGGGCTGCCGGCGCGGTTGTTGAAGAAGTGCGACGGCAGTTCAAGGAAAATCCCGGCATCATGAAGGGTGAGGTGCGTCCCGACTATGGCCGCGCTGTTGACATGCTAACCAAGGCCGCGATCAAGGAAATGGTGCTCCCGTCCATGTTGCCGGTACTCTCGCCGATTGTCTGTTTTGCGGCAGTCTACGCGATTGCTGACAAATCAGATGCGTTCGCTGCTCTGGGTGCCATGCTTCTCGGTGTCATCGTGACAGGTGTATTCGTCGCGATCTCAATGACCGCTGGTGGCGGTGCTTGGGACAATGCCAAGAAGTATATAGAAGATGGCAATCATGGCGGTAAGGGTTCTGAAGCCCACAAAGCCGCGATAACGGGCGATACGGTGGGCGACCCTTACAAGGATACTGCCGGTCCGGCGATCAATCCGATGATCAAGATCACGAACATCGTGGCGCTTCTCATGCTCGCGGTTTTGGGCCACTAGCAAATAAGGCTTAAAACTATAAACAAATGTGATCCCGCGGGGCCCAGGCGCCGCGGGATTTTGGTTACTCGTTACCGAAATTGCCGAGGTCGCCAAGCATCTGTCTGATGGCCGTCAGGGAATCACCCCGGGTCGGAGTCGTTCGCGTAATGAAATCGAATACCTTACCGTCGTTCAGACCGTAATTGGCAACGCGCTCGACGCGATCATCATCGTCGAAATGAAACGTGAGTACGCGCCGCTCGCTCGTCTCCACGGTCAGGAATAGTTTCTGGGTCCGGATTTCTGAAATATAGAAATAGACATTGTCCTGGATAGCCGATGACGTTGAGGGCGTGCCCATGATGAGGCGGACCTGCTCCTTGCTTGACCCGATCTGGATTTGATCGAGGGCCGATTGCGATGCCACATAACCGTGCTGAGAGGTGATTTCTCCGCAGCCCGCAAGAACAACCGGCAAGGCAATAACAATTGCCCTCAGGTATTTCCTGGGGCTTACTTGCTGTTGGTGGCAATAGGACATATTGGTATCAAATTCTCGTTCGCCGCATTAACGGAATTCACCTAAACGTGTGAGGCGCTATTTGCAACAGATAGGTTCCCTCATGGTAACTGATGCTGCTGCTTTGGATACAATTTTCATGACGATTGCTAAAAGCATCAGAACGTTTTTGGGTCGCAACAACGACATATCGTATCAACTTTATGGCGCTCTTGTGACGCAGGCCCGCAGCCGCGAATTCTATGCTGGTGCTGGCGTTCCCGACAATCTGGACGGACGTTTCGATATGATCGTCATGCACAGCTTTCTCGTCATCAGGCGCCTTAATCGAGCGGGTGAGTCGGGAATTGAACTGGCTCAGAAACTATTCGATGATCTATTTATAGATATGGACCGATCGTTGCGGGAAATCGGGGTCGGTGACCTCAGCGTGCCCAAGAAAATAAAGGTCATGGCCAAGGCGTTTTATGGCCGGTGTTCGGCGTACGAATCGGCTTTGGATGGTGACGACAGGGTTGCGCTAGCTGATGCAATCGCCCGCAATATCTACGCCGAATCTGGTGCACCTGAAGGCGCAACCAGTACACTTGCCGACTATATGTTCGGTGTGGAATCGGAGCTGGCGGGTCAGGAAGATCTCCAGCTGTTACGGGGAAACATCAAGTTCCCTGTATTTACCCTTGAGATAAACGAACAGGCGTGATGACGAAAAATTTCGATAGCCTTGATTGGACGGTCCCTGTCAAAAAGCTCGCAAGGAACGGCGTCAGCCTGTCTTACGAAGCGAACGATACCGAAATTGAGGTTATCAGGGAGGCTTATGACCTGCATGCGGCCCATCTTTTCCGTCTGGAAGTGGATTTACGGCAGGGTCAGCAGGGGATCATTACGGTCAAAGGACGGTTGGCCGTTTCGGTTGAGCAGAAATGTGTCGTTACCCTATTGCCGGTTGCTGAAAAGATGGATTTCGACTTTGATCGTCTGTTTGTTCGCGATAGGGATAACAGCAAGCGTAAAAATAAGAAGGACAAACAGCGGCGAGACGATGGTGTTGAGGTCATTATCGAGCCGCTTGACGATGATCCGCCGGATATTCTCACCGGAAATTCAATCGATATAGGAAAAATGGCGCTCGAGGAGTTTTCGCTCGGACTCAATCCCTATCCGAGACACAGCACGGCGCCAGGAACCGCCGAATTCAGTTTTCCCGGCACTACGACCGCAGACGATACAAGTGATGCAGATGTTCGTCCATTCGCAGTTTTGAAGTCGATTCAGGCCAGCGATTCCGGCGAATAGGGATGATACAAAGCTGTTGGGAACGCACAATTACGGTTGTCAGTCGGCTTCAATCGGCTATCCTTTGCTATTGCTTAGGAACGCGAGGAGGCTTTTGACGTAGTTTGCCGCGCCAAAACCAGTCAACAGGATTGTCTCCAGGCTAATTCATATGCCAGATCAAATCACAATATCCGTTGACGCCATGGGCGGTGATAGCGGCCCGTCAGTTAGTGTCGCGGGCTGTGCGCTGGCCTTGCAGCGATTGCCGGACACCCGGTTTCTACTGGTCGGCGATCAGGCAAAGATTATGCCTGAGCTTGCAAAATTTCCTGAACTTCAAAAAAAATCTGACGTTATTCATACCGACATTGCGGTTGGAATGGACGATAAGCCAAGTCAGGCTTTGCGTAGGGGCCGCCGCGTCTCCAGCATGTGGATGGCGTTGAACGCAGTTGCCGACGGACGTGCAGGGTTTGCGATTTCGGCCGGCAATACCGGGGCGTTGATGGCGATGGCCAGGTTCGCTCTGAAAATGATGCCGAACGTGTCCCGTCCGGCTATCGCTGGCATTTGGCCAACACTACGTGGAGAATCGATCGTCCTGGATATGGGAGCGACTATTGGCGTTGATTCCCGGTGGTTGGTGGATTTTGCGGTCATGGGCGAAGCGATGGCGCGTGCCTTATTCGGTATCGAGCGGCCAAGCGTCGGATTGCTGAATATCGGCGTTGAGGAAGTCAAAGGCCTGGATGAAGTAAAAGCGGCGCACCAGCGATTGCGCGATTCGAATTTACCCATGCGCTATGTGGGGTTTGTGGAAGGTGACGATATCGGGCAAGGCACGGTCGATGTGGTCGTCACGGAAGGTTTTTCAGGCAATATCGCGCTCAAAACCGCTGAGGGAACTGCAAAACAGTTCGCCGCCTATCTGCGCAGCGCCATGAACGAGACCATCTTGTCTCGTTTGGGATATTTGCTCGCGCGTTCGGCGTTCAAATCTTTGAAAGAAAAAATGGACCCGCGACGGTCAAATGGTGGCGTATTTCTTGGCTTAAACGGAATTGTGATCAAGAGTCACGGTGGTACAGACAATGAAGGATTTGCAGCGGCGGTCGCTCTAGGGTACGAAATGGCATCCAATAAATTGTTGGAAAAAATTTCGACGGATCTCGACTTGCACCGTGCAAATGAGATTGAGATGGCGGAATCCAGCAACGAAGAAGAGAAACCGTCTCAGTGAGTGTAACGCGATCAATTGTCCGGGGATGCGGGTCCTACCTTCCCGAACGTATCATGCTCAATGCGGAACTTGCGGCGAAGGTAAATTCGTCCGCCGAGTGGATTGAGCAACGGACCGGGATAAGGCAACGTCACCTTGCAGCCGACGGCGAAACCACCGCTGATATCGCAACGATTGCTGCTGAACGGGCGCTGGAGGATGCCGGGCTATCGGCCCAGGACATCGATCTAATCGTCCTCGCGACTTCGACCCCCGACAACACTTTTCCTGCCACAGCCACGACAGTACAGGCCCGGCTGGGTATCCATCACGGGTTTGCATTTGATATTCAAGCCGTCTGCTCGGGATTCGTATTCGCCCTTTCCATTGCTGACAACTACATCCGCACCGGTCAGTCGAAACGCGCCCTGGTTATTGGTGCGGAAACGTTTTCCCGGATTCTCGACTGGGAAGACCGCTCGACATGCGTATTGTTTGGCGATGGCGGCGGCGCCATTATTATCGAGCCGGGCGAAGGCAAAGGCGATTCCAGTGACCGAGGGGTCATCTCGACACATTTGCGCTCAGACGGGCAATATAACGATAAGCTCTATGTCGATGGCGGACCGTCATCAACCCAAACCGTCGGGCATTTGCGCATGCAGGGGCAGGAAGTGTTTCGCCGTGCGGTTGGCTTTTTATCCGAAGTGATCGAGGCGGCGCTCGATGCGTCAAGTCTCGAGACCAGGGATATCGATTGGTTTGTCCCGCACCAGGCCAATAGCCGTATTATTGAAGCGACCGCCCGAAAGATGGGGCTCTCCTGGGACAAAGTGATTTTAACCGTCGGCGAGCACGCCAATACTTCGGCGGCCTCAATTCCACTTGCGCTTCGTGTTGCGCTTGATGACGGAAAAATTAAACCAGGTGATCTGGTGTTGCTCGAGGCGATGGGCGGCGGTTTTACCTGGGGCAGCGCGTTGGTGCGCTGGTAACACCCGGTCAATTTCAAGTTCCAGGTTACCGAGAGGCCTTATTGACGTGGAGGCGGCAACAGGGCTAAGCTGTTCCACGGCAACAGTTTTTCTTTCGAGGAGGTTGCATGGGGGGGAAAACAATTACGCGAGCTGATTTGAGCGAGGCGGTCTACCAAAAAGTCGGCCTGTCACGTTCTGAATCTGCTGCGCTTGTAGAATCTTTTTTGAACGAAATATCCGAGCGTCTTGAGCAGGGTGAAACGGTAAAATTATCCTCGTTCGGCTCGTTCATCGTTCGACAAAAAAATCAACGTATCGGACGTAACCCGAAAACCGGCGAAGAAGTCCCGATACCACCTCGCAAAGTTCTTGTCTTCAAACCAAGCAATGTATTGAAAGACAAGATCAACACCGGGCAATCCAACGAGAATAAATAGTCAAAATTAGTTCCGGATTCCGGTATGCTTCTTCATATTGTTGGAGATTCGCATGGCACCCGAAAAATCACCAGACGCCTTTCGCACCATCAGTGAAGTTGCTCGCGAATTAGATTTGCCGCAGCATGTCTTGCGGTTTTGGGAGACAAAATTTTCCCAAATCAAACCCATGAAGCGCGGCGGTGGACGGCGCTATTACCGGCCCGGCGAGATCGAGTTCCTGCAAGGAATTAAACACTTGCTGTATGTCCAGGGGTACACAATCAAGGGTGCGCAGAAAGTTATATCCGAACAGGGTGTTCGATTTGTCAATGAATGCTGGCAGGACGGTTTTATCGAGGCCGGAAGCAGGCCGGAGGATGTGCAACCCGTCGACGCATCGCCTGAAATTCCGGAAGCCGCTAAACCTTTGGATACCCAGCCTGTCACGGCCGAACCTTTGCGGAGCGAACGTGAGACGGTGGCCGTTGCCCGTGCCACTGTGGCTGAAATCAGTCCGGACATGAAGTCTGCATTGCGCTCCGTTTTGACTGAATTACGCGATGCACGGGATATGTTGCAGTCGATCCAGCAGGGCCAAAGCTGACGGCCTGTTGTTGTTTTACGTGTCAAAATGATGGTGTTGGTCGGAGCGGCTGGATTCGAACCAGCGACCCCCAGTCCCCCAGACTGGTGCGCTAACCGGGCTGCGCCACGCTCCGTCCCATACCCGCCGCATCATGTATCGAACTTATGATGCAAAGGCAACGAACGGTCTCTTTTTAATTGGGAACAGGGACCGTTGGGCGCGCATTTTTTCGCCTGGTCAAAATACCCCCGGTTGATAAGGCACCTGCCCAGACCAGTCCCATCAGGATATAAAAATGCCGCCAATGATCTGTGTCGATGATCAGGCCCTCGAAGGTAACGCCGACATAGGTGGCGTAGATCAGTATATAGACATTTTGCCAGGGAACCCGGACCAACGCCTGTCTGAAGCCAATCGAGAGCGTCGCCAATACCAATATTAGATATACGGTGCCGCCGAGCCAGCCTGTAATGATATAGACATTGAGATAAACATTGTGCGGGGCTTCGGGGAATATTTTCACAAATTCTTCCGCACCGATACCGGCTGGATTATCAAGCACGATGTCCAGTGCCTGTTGTTGTCTTGAAAAGCGGCCCGCTGGGCCAGAGTCGTAGGATTGAGAGACCGTGGCGCGGTCGTCGAACAGATTGCCTACTTTGTCGAATGAGACGGCCCAGATACCAAGGACGATGATCATCATCATACCGAAAATTCCGAACAGAATAATCTGCACGCGTTCCTGAAAATTGCGGGCGGTTACTATCAAGAAATAGCCAAAAACAATTCCCGACAAGCCCGCATGACCCCATGCGCCGCGCGAAAACGCGAGCAGCAGTGCGAGAGATAGGACCAGGATTTGCGGCAGGACCCAGATATAGTTTTGGACCCGTCCGCGCAGCAATTTATAAATCGCATAGAGCAGGGGCGCGACGAGGAATGGACCAAGGACGTTCGGATCCTCAAACGTGCCTTTTGCCCGCCCGTAAACGAGGAATGTGCCGGACAGGGGCCCGGCAAGATTGAAGTAGCCCAGTACCCCGCTGAGTGCGGCGTAAAATGCGGCGACCGACCAGCCGTTCATTATCCGCTCAAAATTCGCTAGTGGATTTTGCGGGACATAACTTGCGACAAATATCGCCGACGCGATCAGGTACCCGGTAATGATCACGTTGATGCTTGTCGGGGCAAAAAGGGCGGGCACGATTGAAGCGAAAAACCCACCGGCAATATAAGCTGCCAAAAGAAGAAATAGAGGCCAGGAACGGCGCGGGATTGGCAGCCCGGCAAGAAAAAATATCAGGACGGTTCCGAGCATCAATACGTCATAGGGGGACGGTTCAAACAAAACGAAACCGCTGGCGGCAAAGGCAATCCAAACCAGGCCATGGGCCAGTTTCTGGAATACGCGATCCCCGGCCAGAACCCCGAGGGATGTATCTGCCGGTTGGATATACGTCATCCCACAGACCTCAATAAGCGTTTTCGGTATTGAGCAGGGAGAACGGTGTCATTGCCAGAATGTGGAAATCAAACAGCAGTGACCAGTTCTCAATATAGTAGAGATCGTGTTCAACGCGGCGCTGGATTTTCTCTTCCGTATCCGTTTCGCCGCGCCAGCCGTTGACTTGTGCCCAACCGGTAATTCCGGGTTTGACGCGATGGCGGGCGAAATATCCATCCACAACGTTGTTATAGAGATGGTCTTTGGCTTTGGCGTGGATCGCGTGGGGACGGGGCCCAACCAGCGACAGATCACCATGGACGACCACATTGATCAGCTGCGGTAATTCATCGAGGCTGGTTCTGCGGATAAATCGACCGATCTTGGTCACCCGGGCGTCATTCTTGGTTACCAGCGTGGTCGCGTTGGCATCGCTCTGGTTGACGTGCATGGAGCGGAATTTGAATATCTCGATCAGCTCGTTGTTGAAACCATAGCGCTTTTGGCGGAAAAATGCGGGGCCGGGAGAATCGAGCTTAACTGCGATTGCTACCGCTGCCATAACCGGGAGCAGTGCAACGAGAAGGATGCCGCCGATCACGCGATCGAACAGGGCCTTCATCACATAGTCCCAGTCCGCCAAAGGCTTATCAAAAATATCCAAAAACGGGACGTTGCCAATATACGAGTAAGACCGCGGTCGGAAACGAAGCTTGTTGGTATGGGCGGAAAGCCGGATATCGACCGGGAGCACCCACAGTTTCTTGAGCAATTCGAGAACACGTTTCTCTGCGCTCACGGGGATCGACACGATGAGAAGGTCGATCCGGGTCTGCCGGCCAAACTCGACCAACTCACTCACAGTGCCCAATTTTGGAAAACCCGCGACGTTAGGCGGCGAACGATCGTCAGAGCGATCGTCGAATACGCCACAAATCCGGATATCATTGTCTTTTGTACTATTTAGAGCCTGGATCAGGTTGGTACCATTTTCTCCGCCCCCGACAATAACTGCCCGACGCTCCAATCGGCCCTGTTTTGTCCAATGCCGGATAAAGGCCGCGACTGTCATCCGTCCCAGAATTAGGAGGACGAACCCGACAAGGTACCAGCCAAGAAGCCATACGCGGGAAAATTCGCCGGTGATTTTCGTAAAGAATACGCCTGCGAGCGCCAGCGCCAAGGTAATCGTCCAGGCAGCACCAAGGCGCCCAGCCTGAACCAGGTAACCGCGCAAGGATTGCAGATTGTACAGATCGAACACCTGGAAAACGATCACGGATACCGACGAAGTGACGGACGCGGTGATCGTATACAACCAGACATTTGTGGGATCTTGCGGAAATACATAGGCAAAATAGACACCCATGCCGGTGCCTATGATCAAAAGAAATTCGAAAATTCGCACCAACCCGGTAACCACCACCGGAGAGATTGCGTCGGCGACTTCTTGATCAGCAATTTTGCGCGCAAGTTTACTTAGTCGCGGTGCCTCAGCTGCACCCCTTTTGCCGGTAAATTGTTCGGCGTTGGATATGCTGGCTGCAAGGATACGTCCAGCCGTATCGCCTTGATGATCTTCGCTGTGACTCATTTACACACAAACCCTTGACAACTGCCCCGAATTTACGGGCAATCCCTATAAATTTCCTTAATGAACCGGCGTTCAACGGATCATTGCGAGGGTAGAATTCGCCCGAGTATCAATTCCCGGTCCGGCGGTAGAATTTGAGAATATCCTCACCCATCTGCTGGGCAGAAAATTCCCGCCTGATCCTGGATTTTAGATGTGTACTGATCTGGTCGCGATGGTCTGCGAAGGTTAGGTGCTCGGACATTTTATTGGCCAGGCTTTTTGCATTGCCCGCCTCGACGAGTTCATTCTGAAGGGGTCCAAAAATCTCGGGCACGCCACCGACATTTGTCGTAATTACAGGTAGGCCGGCCGCGCCTGCTTCCAATACGATGTAGGGGAGAGATTCCTTGAGGGAGGGTACAACCAAAATCCGGCCAAGCGCGAAGGCATCGCGGGCCGGCATCGCGCCTGCGAAAGTGACGGAATTGTCAATCCCGAGGGTCTTAGACATCCTGACAAATTCGTCCCCGTCAGGCCCATACCCCACAATCGTAGCGCTGACTTGCACGCCGGATTCTTTCAAGTGGTGGATTGCCTCCAGGAGAATCGGGACGCCTTTCAGTGTTCGTAATTCACCGACAAAAACGAAATCATCCGGGGAAGGTTGCAGTTTTACCTGTGCGAATTCGCTCTCAAGCACACCGTTATGGACAACAATGCTCGGACAACGCAATTCGCCCACATGGGCAGCATAGGTGGTTCGTGCATAGGCACTTTCGAATATGATCCCGTCGGTCCGCGACATCAGGTATCTCTCGAGCATCAAAAAGACCGCGCCGACAGGTTTTGCCTTGGAATAGTGCAGACTTCCGCCATGTGGAGTGTAAATTCGTTTTGGCGGGATTGGCCGTTCGGATTTTGCAAGTCTAACATAGGCACCACCCTTGGCGCCGTGTCCGTGCATGATGTCAACATTCCAATCTCGCGCGACCCTGGACACGATTCTTATTGCGGACAGATCGGACAGGCCGGGCATACGGCCCATGGGGATCCGGTAAATTCCCAGTCGGCACTTTTCTTCGATTTGTTCGAGGGCCTGATCTGCTGTCGCTCCGCCGGTCGCAGCATCGCAAACGATGCCCACGTCGTGCCCCGCGTCGGCGAGTATATTTGTCAGATCGCAAACGTGGCGAAACAGACCGCCCACCGGCGCGCGCAGGCATTGCATAATTTTGAGAACCGGCATGGTGTTCCGGCGCCGCTGCTAGAACAAACGTTCGCGGACGGTAATCGTATCGCCAGGGTTTACCGGGTGACCTGACAAAACGTTGTTTGTAATGATCCGGCCCGATATCTGGCGGCTAATGTCCGCGGATTGCGTTTTGGCCCGGCTGGTGTACCCACCCGCGATCGCCGCTGCGGTCTGGATTGTCATGCCGGCAACAAAGGGAAATTGTCCAGGATTCTGGACTTCACCGAGAATGAAGAATGGCCTGTATTGGGCAACTTCGACGGTAACATCAGGGTTGCGGAGATACCGGGCGCCAAGCTTGGCGCCAAGTTGGTGTTCGAATTCGCGAATGGTCAGGCCGCGCGCCTGTACCGCGCCGACGAGGGGGAAGGCAACGTTGCCACCGCCATCGACGGAATAGGTATTGGACAGGTCGGTCTGGCCAAACACCACGACACGCAGCTGATCGCCGCTGTCAAGTTGGTAGGCGCTAGCCAGACTATTATTGAAAGCTCGTGAAGGGCCTGGGTCCGAAGCACAGGCCGTGAGCGTGAAACTCATCAGGGCACTTAACAACCAAATACGCATACTCATTGGAATCGCCGTTTCTGACTATCGGTTACATCACGTTCGATTTGACACGATCTTGGTTAATAATTTCTGTCCGACATGGCTAATTCGCCAACTGTTAACCAGTTGGTTACCGCAAAAGGCTGTACTTGCGTTAACCAACAGAATCAGGCCGACCGATGAACTCATTTTCTGCGACGTCTCACCCTATCGAGACAAACCGGCAAGATACCGAGGGAACTGGCGATGAAATATCGCTGGCCTCTCTCATCGCGGCTCTTTGGAACCGAAAACTTTTTATCATTCTACCCGTTCTGATCGTGTTTCTCAGCACGCTGGCCATCCTGACCTCGACAAAATCCCGGTATACATCGACAGCGCAGATCCTGGTCAATACGCCTCAATCAACTTTTTCCCGGCCTCAGCAGGAAAACGGGCAGGAGGTTACCCCAGACAGTCTTGCGATCGGTAGCCACGAACAACTTCTGCTCTCGCGCGATCTTGCGCGCGATGTAACTTTGCAGTTGGACTTGCCTGAAAAATCTGAATTTTCACCAAGTGGACCGGTCGGCGGAATATTCCAGCGCCTTATGGGTATGATCGGCCTTTCGCATGATCCGAGAGATCTGACAGCCGAAGAGAATGTAATTAATGCGTATTTTGACCGGCTGGTCGTTACACGGGTGAGCGATTCACGGGTCATTGCCGTCAACTTCACATCGACTGATCCGCGTCTGGCCGCAGACATTGCCAACGGCGTGGTCGATCGCTATATCGAAACTCTTCGAACAGCCCGACAACAATCGACAAATGATGCTGCTGTGTGGCTGGAAGAACAGATTGATCAATTGAGAAACAAGGTCGAGTTGGCCGAAGCGAGAGTTGCGAGCTATCGTAGCAGCAACGGCCTGTTGCTCGGTGCGGGCAACGCAACATTGTCCAGTCAGCAATTGTCGGAACTCAACACGCAATTAATCTTGGCACGGACGGCCAGGGCCGAATCCCAGGCCCGCGCCCAGATGATCGGTGAGATGCTCCGCGCCGGTGGCAATCTTGATAGTGCGTCCGATGTCCTCAATTCACCATTGATCCAACGGCTTCAGGAGCAGATGGTTACACTGCGTCGACAAATCGCGCAGTTGAACGCGACACTCCTGCCATCGCACCCGCAGATGATGCAATTGAACGCGGAAATTACCGATTTGCGCCGGCAAATCCGCAGCGAAGCCGAAAAAGTTGTCGAAGGATTGCAGAATGAAGCAAGCATTGCAGGTGCACGAGAAAACGCGCTGCGGGCAAGCCTGAATTCGCTCAGTCAGGATGCAGGGCAGAATGGCGGTGCTGAAGTCGAACTGCGTGCACTTGAGCGCGAAGCGACCGCGCAGCGCGAACTGCTCGAATCGTTCCTTGCGAAATACCGTGAAGCCTCTGCCCAGCAGCAGCTCACTGCGTTGCCTGTCCAAGCGCGTATTATTTCCCGTGCTGCTGCATCTACTGATCCATCCTTTCCGAGGACCGTTCCAATTTTATTGGTCACGACCATAGGATCCGCGCTTCTGGCCATTGCAATTATCATTTCAACCGAACTGGTGAAGGCAGGAGCATCTATAAATACCAGTCATGTAAGATCCCGACAGCCGCTTCCTGAACCCGTTGATTTTCATCCGTCGGTTGAACCGGTGGTCCATGATGATCAGCATCTGGAACAGCCCATCAGCATTGTGAGACCGCATTCGACCCAAGCTGTTTCCGGCGCGGTCCAGCCAACGATCGCTGCAATCTACGAGATGGGCATATCGGATGAAGCATCACGCATAATTGTCTGCTCGCCGCAGCGACAAAACCCGGACAATTATTCAGCGCTCAATATTGCACGCGGGTTGGCACAGGACGGCCACAAGATTGTATTGATCGACGGCAATATGCGGGCGTCTCGTGTTGCTACGCAGACTGGTCTCAAAACTGCCCCGGGGTTTTCCGATCTTTTGGCGGAAACCCATGAATTTGTTCATGTTCTTCAGCGTGATCCCGAATCCAGGATCCATATTATTTCGGCCGGAACACATTTATCGGACCCAAGCCGCATGATCCGCCAGGACAGGCTTGAACAGGTGCTGGATGCGCTGGAGGGAACATACGACTTTATTGTAATTGATGGCCCACCAGTTTTGCTGGCCTCTGAAACCCAGATACTCGCGGCACGATGCGATTGCGCAGTCATTGTTCAGGATACATTGCCCGGTGGACATAGGTTGGTTGAGCGATCCCGCGATGTGTTGACGGATTACGATCGCCAGCCAATGGGAGTGATCGGAGCCGAACCGGAGATCGCGCAAAAAGATCCCGCGCCCGGTCTTCGGGAAGCCATTCTGGAATCTGCCTGAATGCTACCGCGTTCGCGGTCGCTATCCCCTGAAATGTGAAATTGCCTGAAACCTCTGGGCGAAATACAAAAGCCGTGGGTAACTTTTGACAACCCGTTTCAATCGCCGCAAAATAGTCAGTCCCAAACACGATAGCTTTCCTCTGAATGTGAAGCCAAGATAGGCGTCAAACAGGATATCGGTTCGGTTGCACCATTTGCGTTTGTAGTCGGCCTCTCCGATACCAAGGTCCAGGGACGTAATATTCCTCTCCGCACAGCTGCGCAAAAGGTTGTGGAGTAGTGTTCCGCCAGCACTGAAGCGACTGGCAGGCCCGGTGTTGATGGAATTGAAGAAGGCTGAAAAACGTCTCCCCGCGACTGCGCCCCCATAGACTGAATAGACTTCCCCATCGATTAGGAGAGCGTACAATTCCAACGGAGGTCTTGCGGACCCGGGTTGCCGGTGGGCGAGATCGGTCAGGAATTCTCTGGCGCCGTCCTCGCGCAGGCTGTCCCATTTGCCGAGTTGCCCGAATCTTAGCTTGCGCTGCTCAAAGTGGGCATCGAGAAACTGTTTGATTGTCTTTGGGCTTGTTGCCCGTTCAACTGTCAATTCGCCTACTTCCTTGAGGCGGCGTTCCTGCCAACGCAACCTTTTGCGGGCACGTTTGCTCCTGTTGGCTAGAATATAGGCGTCGAATCCATCTGAAAAATCTGCCCAATAGGCGAAACTCGGTGAAAAATTCCGTTTGAAAAGAAGGAAGGGATTTCGCCGCGTTTCCCAGATTTCCGGTTGGTTTAGCAAGTGAACCGCATCGAAAGGCTTGGTTTTGCGTGCTGTCTCGAATATTTGGCGGATGACCTCGCCATTCAATGAGGGGATCCATTCCGGCCTGGTTAGGCCCATATTGTAGTTGGCGTGTTTTTCACCCGGCCAAACCAGGTGCGTACCCAACCTGGTTTTCTGGAACGCGAAAGGCCAGAGAAATGCAATATTATTCTCCCGTTCAAATCCAGAAATGAAAAACGGCCGGAATCCTTTTCGTAAACCCAGATGAAGGAACCAGGCTTCAACAAAGTCAAAACGCTGGTAGCATGAAATCGCTACCTTGCTTTCAAGATTGCGCCAGATTTTTTCGATATCGCCAAGGGTCTCGGTTACCCTGATATCAAGGCCAAGTTCTTCGAGCTGGCAGGTCTCAACCAATGGCAGTGAATCAGACAGCTGGACGGTATTCCGTGCCAATGGCTCTTGCAAAATGACTGGCATGAGCCTCGATATCTCATTTACACAAAAATAATGAACTGGCCGCAATTATGGCAACGAATTGTCAAAAAAGTATTGGCAGACTGAGAATAGCAATTTCCGAAACCGGTTATGGGCCGAATGGTTAAGACAACTCTAATTAAAGCTGGACTGGACGCGATCTATTTCACTGGTGGCCATGTGATGATGCGCCCGTTTTGTTGCGGGCTTGGTGCCATTTTGACTATGCATCACGTGTTGCCAAAAGAGAAAAAGAGCTTTGCGCCCAATGGGATATTAGAAATAACACCGGAATTTCTCGAAGCGGTGGTGATCAATATCCGCAAAAAAGGGTACGACATCGTATCCCTCGACGAAGCCTATCGGCGCATCATCAGTTCTGACCCCGAGCAGCCCTTTGTCAGCCTGACTTTCGATGACGGGTACCGGGACAATCTGGAGAATGCGTACCCCATCCTGAAAGCCTATGACGCACCGTTTGCAATTTATGTGGCGACGAGTTACCCGGACCGGGTCGGAGAGTTATGGTGGATCGCGCTTGAACGCGTGATCACCAAATGCAACTTTATCGGCCTTCGTATTGATGGCGAGCAACTCCATCTGCCATCTACATCATTGACCGAGAAGCATCAGGTTTGGGCGAGGATATACTGGTGGCTTCGCAAATTGTCGAACGCCAAGCAACGTGAATTTATCCGCGATCTCAGTTCGAGGTACGACGTGGACCTTGCCGCCATGTGCGAAGAGCTAGTCATGAGCTGGGATGAAATCCACGACCTGGCACGCGATCCTTTGGTGACGATTGGGGCACATACGGTCAATCATTACGCTTTGGCAAAATTGACCGAAGACGAAGCCAGAAACGAGATGATCAACAGCGCAGAGATCATCTCCTCCTATACCGGCGAGATGCCTCGCCATTTCAGTTTTCCGTATGGGGATCCAGGGTCGGCAGGAGCCAGGGAATTCGAGATTGCCCGTGCCGCCGGGTTCACGACTGCCGTGACAACGCGCAAAGGCGTGATCCACAAAGAGCATGCAGATCATATGACCGCACTACCGAGAATATCACTGAACGGAAATTACCAGGCACTAAGGTATCTCGATGTTTTCCTGTCCGGCTCAGTATTTTCGTTGAAGAACCGCATGCGTAAGTTGGATGTTGCTTGACGATGGGGCTCTTTACTCACGTCTACTCCAGAGAATGATCCATTTTGCCGGCCAGGTCCAAGCCAATCCGCATACAATATAGAATGCCAGCAGGACGAGAGATGGTGTAGACGGGGGCAGTTGGTCTGCCAGGATCAGGACCAATCCGACATACAAAACCATCATTCCCAGCAAACCGATCATTCCGACTAGCATGCGCATTTGGATGGATCCTGAATTCCCGTTGACTGCGACCAAGTCACACCTTGCAGCTTGTTAGCGGGCGCGATAGGTGAGGGCAAGAGAGTATTGGGCGCCAAACCACCCGGCGTTCAGGAACATGAATTACCTGGTCCCTTCGAGTTTTGCTGAATGCGCATTTGGCTTGTCTGTCTTGGATTACTGGTCGTTGCCATGATCATCGTCGGCGGCGCGACCCGGCTCACTGATTCCGGACTGTCGATCACCGAATGGCAGTTGATTACAGGCATTGTTCCACCGGTCAATGAAATCCAGTGGCAGGCGGCGTTCGCAAAATATCAGCAAATTCCCGAATTCGCACTCATCAATCCGGACATGACCCTGGCCGGATTCAAGCTGATTTACTGGTGGGAATGGGCGCACAGATTCCTTGGGCGTATTGTCGGGATTGTGTTCGTGGCCCCGTATCTGGTGTTTTTACTCGGGCGGAGAATCGGACCGGCCTTGAACGTGCGGCTGTTGATTATTCTTGCGATGGGAGGACTACAGGGCGGTCTTGGCTGGTTCATGGTCTCCAGCGGGCTGGTTGATCGGGTCGATGTCAGCCAGTACCGGCTGGCGGCACATTTGGGCCTGGCATTTCTCATTCTAACTGTCATTGCCTGGACCTATCTAGGCGTATCCGGGCCACCCGTCGACGCGCCAGACGGGAGTGGGCGTGGAGGCGCTGTGCTTTTGACCGGATTGATCTTTGTCCAGATTGTTCTGGGGGCACTTGTTGCCGGCACCGATGCTGGCTTCAGCCATAATAGCTGGCCATTGATGGCCGGAAAAATTATTCCCGATGACCTGTTTGTCATGGAACCGTGGTGGATCAATTTCTTTGAAAATGTACGCACGGTGCAATTCGTTCACCGCATGGTGGCGTATCTGTTGGTTGCCACGGCGTGCTGGCACGCTGTAGGTCGATTTCGCGCCAATGTCAAAACCGCCGGAAAATCGCTGATGTTAGCCGGGCTGGTTCTGTTTCAGGCGGCAATTGGAATCTGGACCCTGGTCCAGGTGGTGCCGCTCAGTCTCGGGCTGCTCCATCAGGGGATGGCGATCGTGGTATTGCTGGCAGCCGTCATCCATCTTCACGGATTTTACGGCCAGCGTGATCTCAGACTTTCCAGAGATTGACTTAACCGACCGACTCCAGCGCGGTGTTGAGATCGGCAATCAAATCGTCCTTGTCCTCAATGCCGATTGAGAGGCGGATGACGTCGGAACCGGCGCCTGCGGCGCTGAGTTGTTCCTCGGTGAGCTGGCGGTGGGTCGTAGACGCCGGATGGATGATCAGGCTCCGGGTATCGCCCACATTGGCCAGGTGGCTGAACAGATAGACATTCGAGACAACCTGGATGCCTGCTTCGTAGCCGCCTTTGACACCGAAAGTGAAGACCGATCCGGCGCCCTTCGGGCAATATTGTTTTGCCAGGTTGTAGTGCCGGTCTCCCGGCAAACCGGCGTAGTTGACCCATGCTATTTTAGGATGATTACTGAGAAATTCAGCGACGGCGAGCGCGTTTTCACAATGGCGTTGCATGCGCAGGGGCAGGGTTTCGATGCCGTTGAGGACTAGAAACGCGTTGAACGGTGACAATGTTGGGCCGAAATCGCGCAATCCAATCATGCGGCAGGCAATGGCAAACGCGAAATTGCCAAAGGTCTCATAAAGTATGATCCCGCCATAGCTTTCGTTCGGCTCGGAAAGCAGGGGATAGCGGTTCTCCCGGGTCCAGTTGAATGTACCGCCATCGACGATGACGCCCGCAATCGAATTGCCGTGTCCGCCGAGGAACTTGGTAGCTGAATGCACAACAATATCCGCGCCGTGTTCGAGCGGCTGGCAGAGATAGGGGGTGGCCAAAGTATTGTCGACGATCAAGGGGACGCCGGCGCGTTTCGCGACCTTCGATATGGCCGCGATATCGGTGATACGCCCGCCGGGATTGGCAATCGACTCGACAAAAATTGCCTTGGTTCGAGGGGTCACGGCGTTCTCGAAGGTTTCAATATTGTCGGTATCCGCCCAGACCACGTTCCAATCACTTTTTTTGAAGGATTGACCGAACTGGTTGATCGAGCCGCCGTAAAGTTGCCGGGCTGCGATGAATTCATCGCCTGGTTCCATCAAAGTGTAGAAAACCAAATGCTGGGCCGCGTGTCCGGATGCGACCGCGACGGCGGCTGTACCGCCTTCGAGTGCAGCCACACGTTCTTCCAGCACGGCACAGGTGGGGTTACCGATCCGGGTGTAAATGTTGCCGAACGCTTCCAGAGCAAAGAGCGACGCGGCGTGATCGGCGTCGTCGAAGACGAAACTGGAGGTCTGGTAGATCGGTGTTACCCGGGCACCCGTCGTCGGGTCCGGTTGCGCACCGGCATGGACTGCCAGGGTATCAAATCCGGGAATCCGATCTTCACTCATGACTAATACTCTCTCGGGGCGAACTTAAAATAGGGACTACAGGTCTAACGTGTACAGCGAACGGATCAAATCAGCTTTCATCATCTTGGTTTACCCGCCGCCGGACCGGGCGGATGGTCAGATGTTGAAATCCCTTACCAGCAAGGGCCGGTTTTCGTGCTGATATCGTTCGGCTATTGACGCCAGCCCATGATATCTCGCCAGACAAGCGGCCATATTCTATTTTCGGGCAACGGTTCATGACAACCTTAAGACCCGCGGCTTCGGCGCGGCTTGCGGCCTCATCGTTTCTGATCCCGAGTTGCATCCACACCGCCTGGGCGCCAATTTCTGTCGCCTGATCGGTGAAACCTCCGGCTGCCTCAGAATTGCGAAATATATCGACCATATCCACCGGGCCTGAAATTTCCGACAAGTCGGCAACCACTGGTTGGCCAAGGAGTTCCTGTCCGGCAAGGCCCGGATTGACGGGAATGACCTTGTACCCTTTTGCCAACAGGTATTTCAAAACGAAATAGCTCGGGCGAATGCGGTTTGCGCTCGCGCCGACCATGGCTACAATTTTTGTCCGCTCAAGAATGCCGCCGATATAGGTGTCGGAATAAGTGTCGTGGTCCATGGAACTATTCAGGCCATTTCGGTGGGCGTTTTTCGATAAAGGCTGAAAACCCCTCGATCGATTCATCCATCATCAGGTTGTCCACCATGACCGCCTCCATTGCCTTGTAGGCTTCCTCGCGCGGCAATTGAATCTGGGTCTGAAACGCTCGTTTGCCCAGGGCAAGAATTTTGCGCGGCTTCGACGCGATTTTTCTCGCCAAATTCATCGTCGCGCTCTCCAGGTCTTCTCGCCCTACAACAAGATTGACCAGTCCCACATCGACGCCTTCATTGGCGCTCAGCATATCGCCTGTGGTCAGCAATTCCATGGCCATTTTGCGCCCGATATTTCGGCTCAGCGCCACGCTCGGTGTTGAGCAGAAAAAGCCAACATCGATGCCGTTGACTCCAAACTTGGCGTTTTCACTCGCGACGGCCATGTCGCACGTCGCTACGAGTTGGCATCCAGCAGCGACGGCGGTTCCCTGTACTTGCGCAATAACCGTTTGGGGGAGGGCGGTGATTGTCGTCATCAGCCGGGTACATTGGCTAAAGAGGTCCTTGAAGAAGGCCTTGCCCGAATCCTTGTCGGTACGGCGTTCCTGCATTTCCTTGAGATCGTGGCCGGCGCAAAATCCTGGCCCTTCGGCGCGAATAATTACAACGCTTATCGTTTCATCTGCCGCAAGGCTGTCTAACTCGGTTTGGAGTGTACTCATCATGTCAACGCTGAGCACGTTGAAGGTTGACGGCCGGTTCAGACGTAAAATGGCGATGTTGCCATGACTCGTGCGATAGGTGTAGGGCGGCGCGGCACTCATATTGAATTCTTCAATTCGGTTTTGCTCGTCAAGGGCGAATAGAATTTCCTCAATTTTGAACGGATATAAGTTTCGACCCGTATTCGGCGTCTGCCGCCAGGCCGGTCAGTACGGCCAGATTGTTTTCAGAAGGTTTCAGGCTTTGCAACATTGCCAACATCTGACTGGCCATCGGTTCAGGTAAATTCTGTTGCTGCATTTGGGATATCGACTGTTCGTATTCCTCCATACGCCCCTCTTCGAGGAATGAATTGGCCATGATCACGCTACGCAATGAGAGATGCCAATCATTTATATCCGAAAACCCATACTGGTTTACAATCGCCAACATTCCCTGGTGGGCCTGCAGGCCTTGCAGGACTCCGGCGGGGCTATTCGGGTCGATTGGCGTGATCGCGTCGTCGCCATATTCCTCTTTCAAAGCGATATAAGAATCGATCGCATTCATCGCCATGCTATCTGTCAGTTCGATTTGCTCTATAGCTCCCATGCCGGGGATACTTGGCATGGTCGTCTGGGCGTCTGACGAAGCCAAGGGTATTAGGAGCCAAATGGTCATCAAGAAGGATGAAATCCAGATAGAGACCTTACCAGAGATTGACATAGACAGCCTCTTTAACCCGTTGATTTTCTGACCTGATTGGCGTTAGCTCGTGTGACATTAAAACCCCAAACAAGGGACAGATGCAAGTGACGACAGTGAATTCCAACGACCGGACCGTCATGACCACCGAGGAAGTTACGGCGTTCCTCGATAACGATTTTCCTGAGGCCAGCTACCACGGCAAGACCTACGAAGTCCTGGAGATCACGACCCAGGGCGGGAAAATTCGACTCTTCGAACATGAACGCCATATCCGGCCGGGCGGTACGATATCGGGTCCGGCGATGATGGCGCTCGCCGATGTGACTGCCTATTTGGTTCTCATGGGGAATATCGGTCCGGTGGCGCTTGCGGTAACGACCAATCTCAATATCAATTTCGTTCGAAAACCGGAGCCGGGTGATTTAATCGCTGAGGGCGAAATTATCAAACTTGGACGGACACTCGCGGTATTCGATGTCCGGATCAGATCAGCCAACAGCGACGCACTTGTGGCGCAAGCCTCGGTGACCTATGCGATCCCGAAACATTAAACGGTAATATATTACCTTAACAATAAATATCTGTTATAATTGCGTTTTTCAAAATACAAACGCGATATTGTGCTTGACCCAAGTGACCGCAAGCGGTAGAAAACCCTCCAGAAATTGGACGCAATTTTTGCATGCGGTTTTTTTGGCTTCGGCGTCCTGCTTCACAAATTTAAGGATAGACAATGCGCACGTTTTCAGCGACCCCCGCTGACCTGGACAAAAAATGGCTGTTGATTGATGCCGAAGGACTGGTTGTTGGCCGGTTGGCAACGCTCATCGCGTTCAGGCTCCGTGGGAAACACAAGCCGACATTCACCCCGCATATGGATTGCGGCGACTACATTGTGGTCGTCAATGCAGATAAAGTCGTCTTCACCGGAAAGAAATACGAAGACAAGATCTATTACCGTCATACCGGGTATCCGGGCGGGATTAAGCAGCGCACACCGCGCCAGATATTGGAGGGGAAACACCCGGAGCGGGTTCTCCTTAAAGCGGTCGAGCGCATGCTGCCTGGTGGTCCTTTGTCGCGCCAGCAAATGAGCAATCTGAAGGTCTATGCCGGCTCGGACCATCCGCACGAGGCTCAAAATCCTGCAACACTAGATGTTGCATCGTTGAACACCAAAAACACCCGGAGGCAATAATGGCTGATCAAGAGGTTCAGACTTTGGAAGACCTCGGCGATGCCCTGGGTGTCACCGAGACTGTAGAAGAAGCCCCGGTTCGGGTGCAGAAACTGGACGATCATGGCCGCGCTTACGCGACTGGAAAACGCAAAGACGCCATTGCCCGCGTTTGGATCAAACCAGGGGCAGGGCGGATTTCTGTCAACGGCCGCGATATAGAAACCTATTTCGCCCGTCCCGTTCTGCGCATGATCCTGAGACAGCCGCTGATTGCGGCCGAGCGCAAGGACCAGTATGACGTCAATTGCACCGTATCCGGTGGCGGATTGTCCGGTCAGGCAGGCGCGGTCCGTCATGGTATTTCAAAGGCTTTGACTTATTATGAGCCTGATCTGCGCGGCGTATTGAAAAAAGGTGGATTTCTCACCCGCGATTCACGCGTTGTAGAGCGAAAAAAATACGGCAAGGCCAAAGCCCGCAAGAGCTTCCAGTTCTCGAAACGATAGGGTCCAGACCCAGGGGTTTCAGAACCAGGTTTTCAAAAGGCGGGTCTTCGGATCCGCCTTTTTTTATTGCCTGGGTGTCTGAAATGACACCAAATCAAAATGCAGTTTGGAATGAATGGATTGAGTTATGGAAAACAGTAAGGTCAAAATCGGTGTGTTGGGTGCGTCCGGATATACAGGATCAGATCTCGTACGCCTTGCGGCCCGCCATCCAAACATAGAAATTTCTGTACTCACCGCAAATGCCCATGCCGGAAAGCCAATGGCGCAAGTGTTTCCCCATCTTGGTCATTCGCTATTGCCGGACCTGATCAAGATCGACGACGCCGATTGGGGGCAAATGGATGCCGTGTTTTGTGGTCTCCCACACGGGACGACGCAAGATATTACGCGGTCACTCACCGACAGCCATCCGGACGCCAAGATCATCGATATGTCGGCGGATTTCAGGCTCCGCAATACTAAGACCTACGGCGAATGGTACGGTATCGAACACCGCGCGACGGAATTGCAGACGAAGGCAATTTATGGCCTGACCGAGCATTACCGCGACGAGATCAAAAATGCCGGATTGGTGGCGTGCCCGGGCTGCTACCCGACCGCGGTCCTGATGGCTTTGCTGCCCGTTGTCTCATCGGGTCTGGTGGATGCAGGTGATTTGGTCATCGATGCAAAATCAGGCGTGTCCGGCGCGGGTCGCGCTGCAAAGGAAGCAACGCACTTTTGCGAGTCCGGCGAGGGCCTATCGCCTTATGCGATCGGTAGCCACCGGCACGCACCTGAAATCGAGCAGGAAATCTCGGTTGCCGCGGGATCTGATGTGGTCGTCAATTTCACCCCGCATCTCATCCCCATGAGCCGGGGGGAATTGTGTACCTGTTATGTGCGGTTGACGGGACAGGCCACGGCAAACGATTTGCGCACTGCATTGGCCGAGCGCTACAGGGATGAGCCTTTCGTCAGGGTACTGGAAAGTGGCGTTATCCCGGCGACCCAGCATGTGCGGGGTTCAAACCACGTTCTGATCGGGGTATTCGAGGATCGGATTTCTGGCCGGGCGATCATCATCTCGGCGCTCGACAATCTGGTCAAGGGATCGGCCGGGCAAGCGTTGCAGAATTTCAATCTGATCTTTGGGTATGCAGAGACAACCGGATTGGAACAATTACCGCTTTTTCCGTAATCCGTTTTTTTATCGGTCTCGATTCCGGCTAAGGCTCTCCACAATAGCTTCGGCCAGAGTCTTCACGCCTTTCTCGATCACCTGTTCGTTGAAGCCGGCAAAACCCATAACCAGGCCCTGGATCTCCGCCTCGTTGACATAATAATCGGATAAGGCCTTGATATATATATCTTTATGTTGGGCTGCAATGGCAATGCCGACGTCTGATATCCGGCCGGAAATCTCCGCATCTAAGGCGGCGATCAGATGAATGCCGCTACTCTGCCGAGGTGCGATCAATAGTCCCTCGGCGTGCTCGGCCAGCGCATTCTGGAGGGCGGTGAGGCGTTTTGCGTAAACCCGCCGGGTTTTGCGGATATGGGCGCCAAACGCACCGCTGGCCATGAAATCCGCGAGTGCGGGTTGGGCAACAAAGGAAGCCTTGGTCAATTGCCGGGATAACACATTTCTGAAACGCGTCAGTAATCGCGACGGGATCACCAGATAGCCGAGCCGGAGCGAACGGAACATAACCTTGGAAAAACTTCCCAGATACAATGTGTTGCCGTGTTCATCGATCCCGGCCATTGCAGGAATTGGGCGGCCCTCGTACCGGTATTCGCTGTCGTAATCGTCTTCCACGATCAAGCCGCCGGAATGATGCGCCCAATCCAGTAACTCCAGTCGCCGGGCAAAAGTCATGGTGACGCCAAGCGGAAATTGCCGCGACGGGGTCACGATTGCGATCTTACCGCTCGGTGCAATTGATTTTGCCAGACCAAAATTGAATCCGCTTTCGTCCAATGGAACGGCCACGGGTTTCATGCCACCGACCGTGATGCAATTCCGGATCACCTCAAAACCCGGATCCTCCATCCAGATTTCAGCGCCAGCTTGAGCCAGCGTTCTGAAGATCAGATCAAGGGCATCGCTCGCCCCGCTTGTAATGATGATCTGGTCTGCATCGCAATTGATCCCGCGCCATTGCAACAGGTGTTCGGCAATCTCCACGCGGAGTGGAAAGTGTCCAAATGGGTCCTCGAACGACAGCAAGTCGGGGTGGCCTCTTCGCCACGAGGCAGCGAGGCGGCGGGTCCAATCCTCCACCGGGAACAGATCATAGACAGCGCCATCAATTTCGAACGGGATATGGGATCGCCCGGACCTGCTGTCTTCTTCTTGTATGCCCGATTTCTGGGTTGCCTGTGGATCGCGCACATGGAGCAGATGATCGGGTGGCAAGGACGCCACAAAGATTCCTGAACCGATCCGGGAATGAACATAACCCTCGCTCGCAAGCTGGTCGTAGGCCGCGACAATTGTGGATCGAGACAATCCCAGATCCACAGCGAGCGTACGCGTAGGCGGAAGTTTATCCTCCGCGGTGAGCCTGCTTGTCAGGACCAATTCCCGAATTTGGCGGTAAATCTGGACATAGGCTGGTTGATCGGTGTTTTTGGCAATTGTCAGAGCAAGGAATTTGGACATGGTACAATTTCGATTTTAAATTGGATTGATCATATTATCCATAATTGGCCATTTTTATAAAGCCAAAAATTCGTTATCGATGGCCAGCAACATCGAATACAGGAGTTAACATGTCTGAATTGAATGTAACCGAAAGGTCCCGGTTGCGGCGCTTGCATAAACGCGGGGCGTTTGATCGGGAGACCATCAACGCGATTCTCGATGCCGGTCCGCTTTGTCATGTGGCCTATACGATCGATGGCAGGGTGCATTGCCTGCCCACGTTTCAATGGCGAGAAGGAAATCATGTGTATTGGCATGGATCTTCAGCCGGCCGGATGCTCAAAAACGCACCAACTCAGGAAGTTTGCCTGACAGTGACCCATATGGACGGGTACGTGATAGCGCGTTCGGCATTCCATCACTCGGTCAATTATCGATCGGTGATGCTGTTCGGGACCCCGAAAAAAGTTGAAGGTGATGAGAACGCAACCGAGCGCCTGAAAACCTTTGTCGACCAGATATTTCCGGGCCGCTGGGACACGCTTCGCCCCATGAACGAAAAGGAACTGAAAGCGACGACCATACTCTCGATGGAGATTAAGGAAGGCGCTGCAAAAATACGGTCCGGTGATCCTGTTGATGATGAAGAGGATTACGCGCTTCCGATATGGGCAGGAACACTCCCCGTCCAGATGGTTGCCGGACAGCCGGCACCAGACGCGCGCCTTGATCCCGCAATCCCGATGCCGGAAGATGTCAAGAAATTCACATACCGATAGGGTGAACATTATGTCGGCAATGAAAAACTGGGTCACGTCACTGGCGGACGCGAAAGTTGCACCGATAGCTGACGGTGCCAGGTCCGCTGAAATCCTGACCAACGGCTCGATGCGGCTTCTGTATTATCAGCCGCGCGGCAAGGATTTGCAGACACCGCATACTCAGGACGAGGTTTATATCGTCATGTCCGGGTCGGGCTCCTACGCCGTTGGACCAAGCGAGGACGAACTTGAGCGATTTCCGTTCAAGGCCGGTGACGCTATTTTCACGCCGGCGGGCTATGTGCACCGGTTTGAGGACTTTACCGATGATTTCGGAACCTGGGTGGTTTTCTGGGGACCCGAAGGCGGGGAACGCGAATAGAAACGGTGCCGTGCGCGGTAATATTAGGACAAAACCCGGCAAATCCGTATACCTACGCTTGCTGGCAAGGTATACGCGGGCATGCGAAAATTCGAGACAATCCGGACTGTCGCGCACTCGGCTGAGAAGATGTTTGATCTGGTAGCAGATATCGAATGCTACCCGGAATTCGTTCCGCTTTGCGCCGGGCTACGGGTGACCAATGAGACCGAAGACGGTGACTGCCGTATCCGTATCGCGGACATGTCGGTTGCCTACAAGGCGCTGTCGGAGACCTTCCGCTGCAAGGTGACCGAGAACCGCGTGGAAAACCAGATTGTCGTTCAGTATCTTACCGGGCCGTTCAAATCCCTGAACAATGTGTGGACGTTTGAGAGTCGAGGCGCGAACAGCTCGGATGTGCGGTTTTACATCGCCTACGAATTCCAGAGCCGGATGTTTCAGATGATCGCCGGGGCGGTATTTGACCGGGCCTTTTCAAGATTTGCCGAAGCGTTTGAACAGCGCGCCGATCGGGTTTACGGGGACGCCTGATCAAGGGATTTGTTCAGCAGGGCGAGGGCGGAAAGTGCCGTGTGTTGGCGAATATCATGCCGCGACTGGTCGCCCAACCGCAATTCGAGGTGCGTGGTTTGGTGCCCAGTCCACGCCGTTGCCAGATGCACCAGACCTACCGGCCTGTCCGGTGTGCCGCCACCTGGCCCGGCGATGCCGGTGACCGCGACGCTCAGATCGGCCGTTGAATTTGCAAGTGCCCCCTCGGCCATTGCGCGCGCGGTCGCCTCGCTCACTGCGCCCTCGAACTCGATCAGAGTTTTTTTGATCCCGAGCATGTCCGATTTAGCTTCGTTGGAATAGGTAATAAACCCGCGCTCGAACACGTCGGAAGACCCCGGGATTTCCGTGAGGATTGCGGCGATCAGTCCGCCCGTGCAGGATTCCGCCGTCGCGATCATCAATCCAGCACGACGGCAACGTTCGAGAAGGATCGCGGCCTGTTCAATCGTTTTTTCAGATAGCATGTTATTCCTCACAATCCGGAAGGGTTATAGTCGCGACGGCCTGGGCGGCAATGCCTTCTTTTCGGCCGGTAAATCCAAGCCCCTCGCTGGTGGTTGCTTTCACACTGATGCGAGATACAGGGACCGCAATAATTTCAGCGATGCGCTGACACATCGCGTCCCGGTGGGGATCGATTTTAGGTTCTTCGCAAATCAGGGTCACGTCTACATTATTGATGCGACCGCCATTTTCAGAAACCAGATTTTGCGCGTGTTTCAGAAACAATGCGGAATCTGCACCTGACCATTTGGCGTCTGATGGCGGGAAGTGGCTGCCGATATCACCAGCGCTGATCGCGCCAAGAATAGCGTCGGTCAGCGCGTGCAGTCCCACATCGGCGTCGGAATGGCCAGACAGGCGCTGGCTATGGGGAATTTTAATCCCGCATAAAGTCACATGGTCTCCGTCGGCAAATTTATGGACGTCGAAACCCGTCCCGGTGCACACATTCATGGTCTCACGGTTCTCCTCATAATCCAGTATTCGCCGCGCTGTTTCGAAATCCGCGGTTGTCGTAATCTTTATATTGTCTCGGTCGCCATCCACAATGTGGACCGGCATACCGGCCTGCGTGGCGATTTCTGAATCATCCGTCTGGTCGAGGTTTCCGTCCGCTATTGCCAGTTTGTGCGCGTTGTAAATGTCCTGATAGGTAAACCCCTGTGGGGTCTGTATCGCCATAACATGGTCACGAGGGATCACCGCCCCGGCAAGGCTTCTGTGGGTGCGTTTCAGTGTGTCTGCAATGGGGACAGCTGGAACAACGCCGGTATAATCTTTCAACGCCGTTAGAACCCGACGGATAAGAGGGTCAGCAACGATCAGGCGGGCAGCATCATGGATCAGCACAAAATCCGGTGCCTCTGCCTCAAGTGCGCGCAAACCCGCCAATACCGAGCCCTGGCGGGTATCAGCACCTTCGACCGGAGATAGCAATTTGGAATTCGGCGCGATACTTGCTGCGTAAAGATAGTGATCATCCCGGTGGATGACCACCAGGATATTGTCGATTTCAGGGACGGCGACGAACCGGTCGATTGTGTGTTGCAATACGACTTTGTTTCGAAGACGGGCATATTGTTTAGGGGTGGCGTTGCCGGATTCCGGGGCGGCGCGAGATCCGCGTCCTGCCGCCACGATCAAGGCAATGTATTTCATGATGTTGCGATGCTCTGTCCAGGATTCTATAAAGATGATACCATTCCGGTGTCCAAGCAGAAGCCATAATCTTTTGAAAACCCCGCCGGGCCGAAGTCTGACGATTTATTCGTTGACCAAAATATAGGCAGACAATAGAACTGCCTATAATTTAGTCAATCTGGCCACACCATGTCCGCGATCAATCTCACCGATCCTTTGAAAATCAATGCCGTAACGCTCCCGAACCGGGTGCTACTCGCGCCCATGTCCGGCATTACCGACGCGCCGTTTCGGCGTACCGTCCTGCGATTGGGGGCAGGGCTTGTCGTCTCCGAGATGGTGGCGAGCGAGGCGATTGCGAAAAACCACAAGATATTCCGCCGCAAAGCAGAGATGACCGGATCCGATTGCAACGTCATCCAATTGGCAGGCCGTGAAGCGTATTGGATGGGTGAGGGGGCTCGTGTTGCCGAAGACCTTGGCGCACACATGATCGACATCAATATGGGGTGTCCAGCGCGTAATGTCACAAACGGCCTATCAGGGTCCGCCTTGATGCGCGATCCGGATCATGCGTTGATGTTGATCGAGGCGGTTATTGCCAATACCAGTTTACCGGTCACGTTGAAAATGCGTCTTGGCTGGAACGACGACCAGCTCAACGCTCCGGATATTGCCCTGCGAGCAGAAAATGCCGGGGTCCAGATGATCAGCATCCATGGCCGGACGCGGTGTCAGTTTTACAAAGGCCAGGCCGATTGGGCTCAGGTCCGCCGGGTCAAGGATGCTGTCTCTGTTCCCGTCATCGTCAATGGCGATATTGATGATGTCCTGAGTGCCCGCGAAGCGCTCCGGCAATCTGGCGCAGATGGCGTCATGGTCGGGCGGGCTAGCGTCGGTCAACCCTGGATGCCCGGCAAGCTGGCGCTGGATGAAGGACAGACAATTTCTCGTATGGACCGGATCCAATACACGGAAATTGCGGTCCAGCATTTTGAAGACACGCTTTCGCATTATGGCCGCGAACACGGGGCCCGCGTGGTACGCAAGCATCTGGCGGGTTACGTCGAGAAAAACCTGTTGCCAGGGATGGATTGGCGGTCCTGGCGGGCAGCGTTTTGCCGAGACAATGCGCCCGAGGATGTCGTCGGGCTGCTGTGTAATTTCTTCTCTGCCGATCCGGCCATGCAGGCTGCGTGATATGGCGATAGTCACAGAGCATGAACAGCGGGTTTTCGGACAAAAACCAAACGGCGAGGCGGATGCCTTGGCCACGCTCAATTCC
Source organism: Hyphomicrobiales bacterium (assembly GCA_021775855.1). Lineage (GTDB taxonomy): Bacteria > Pseudomonadota > Alphaproteobacteria > Rhizobiales > NORP267 > NORP267. The sequence continues at coordinate 13,518 of JAJFGZ010000066.1, read as the reverse complement.
CTGCCGCATCCGGTTCTGCGCATCAACGCGAACAACCAGATCCGTTACGCCAATATGGCGGCCGAACATTTTTTCCGTTTCAGCGCACCGATCATGTGCCGGCACAAGCTGGATGAAATTGTTCCGTTCGGCAGCCCGTTGCTGGTGCTTGTGGATCAGGTCCGCGACCGGATTGCGGCGATCAGCGAATACGGGGTCGATCTGGGCACACCACGAAACGGTAGCTATAATCCTGTCGATTTGAAGGTATCGCCGGTTCTGGAATCGCCGGGCGATATCCTCGTTATGCTTCAGGAACGCACGGTCGCGCAGCAAATGGACCGGCATCTGACCTTCCAGGGGGCGGCGCGGAGTCTGACCGGTTTGGGCGCTATGCTTGCCCACGAAGTGCGCAATCCGCTCTCGGGCATTCGCGGTGCAGCGCAGCTGCTTGAGGACGTCGTGGGCGATGACGATCAACCGTTAACGCGGCTCATTCAGGACGAAGTAGACCGCATTTGTCGGCTTGTCGACAGGATGGAGGCCTTTGGCGATGATACACCGGGGAAACGCGAAAAAGTCAACATTCACAAGGTCTTGAATCACGTAAAACAGTTGGCGAAATCTGGGTTTGCGCGCCATATCCAGTTCATAGACGAGTTCGATCCGTCCTTGCCACCTGTTCTGGCAGACCGGGACCAGCTGGTGCAGGTTTTTCTGAATTTGGTCAAAAACTCGGTTGAGTCTATTGGCAGCGATGCTGGGAACGGCAGGATCATTCTCCGCACGTCTTTCCGGCCGGGAATCCGGTTGTCGGTTCCAGGCGTCAGCGAAAAGATTACGTTGCCGCTGGAATTTTCGGTGATCGATAACGGCGCGGGTATTCCAACCGATCTTGTTCCACACCTATTCGACCCATTTATCACGACAAAAACATCCGGCTCCGGGTTGGGCCTGGCGCTGGTTGCAAAAATCGTGCGGGACCATGGCGGGGTGATCGAATGCGAGTCTGATCACCACCGGACCAAATTCCGGGTGCTGATGTCACGATACACTGAAACCGGCGGGAGGGCGTAGACGATGCCCGAGGGCGTAATTCTGGTCGCAGACGACGATGCTGCTATCCGCACCATATTGATCCGCGCATTGTCCCGCGCCGGGTACGAAGTCCGCGCTACAGGCAACGCAGCAACCCTTTGGCAATGGATTTCCGCCGGCGAGGGCAATCTGGTGCTGACCGATGTGGTGATGCCGGATCAGAACGCGTTCGACATGCTGCCCCAGGTCAGGCGGTTGCGGCCGGAGCTGCCGGTCATTGTTATGAGCGCACAAAATACTTTCATGACGGCGATCCAGGCGTCAGAGCTTGGTGTGTATGAATACCTACCCAAGCCGTTTGATATCAACGAGTTAACGTCATTGATCGGGCGCGCCCTGGTCGAACCTTTGCAGGGACCGGCTGCTGTCAAGCAAAGCGACGAGATGCAACTTCCCCTGATCGGGCGCTCGCCGGCGATGCAGGAAATCTACCGGGTTTTAGCACGACTGATGCAGACCGATTTGTCTGTTATGATTTCAGGAGAATCCGGCACCGGGAAAGAACTCGCCGCACAAGCGTTGCACGATTACGGCAAACGCAAGAACGGCCCGTTCGTTGCGATCAATATGGCAGCTATCCCGCGTGACCTTATCGAGAGCGAGTTGTTCGGCCATGAGAAGGGGGCCTTTACAGGGGCGGCCAGGCGAAATGCCGGTCGTTTCGAACAGGCCGATGGAGGGACACTGTTTCTGGATGAAATTGGCGACATGCCCATGGAAGCCCAGACCCGTTTGCTCAGGGTCCTGCAGGAAGGGGAATTTACGCGGGTCGGGGGGCAAACGCCGGTTAAGGCAGATGTACGGATAATCGCCGCGACCCATCGCGACATTGGCAAACTTGTGCGCCAGGGGTTATTCAGGGAAGACTTGTTTTACCGGCTGAATGTTGTTCCGTTGCGGCTGCCGCCGCTACGTGAGCGGATCGACGATATCCCCGATCTGGTGCAACTGTTTTTGACCCAGTCACGAAAAAACGGTCTCGGTGACAAACAGATCGAGAATGACGCGATCACCCGCATGAAACAGCATTCGTGGCCCGGCAATGTGCGCGAACTGGAAAACCTGGTACTCAGGTTGGTCGTTCTCTGTCCCCATGAAACCATCCCGGTCCAGGATGTGGATCATGAATTGAGCAACAAGGCGGAAATACCTGAAAATACCGGCATGAATCTCGCCACAATGGCGTTGCCCCAATATGTGGAAGCCTATTTGCATTCGTATTTCCAGGATTTTGGTCAGGCATTACCACCTGCCGGTCTCTACCAGCGAATCTTACGCGAATTTGAGGGACCACTTATCGAGGCGGCGCTCGATGCCACTGCCGGGAATCAACTCCGGGCTGCTGAGTTGTTGGGACTTAATCGCAACACTTTGCGCAAAAAAATGAAAGAATTGGACATAATTGTTGATCGACGTAGCAAGCAAGTCAACTTATCTGCGATTTAACTATCTGTAATATAACAATTTAACCAGGATGGGCTCGATTTGTTGATCTGATTCCGCTGGTTCTGTTACATCTTCGCCACAATGTTGCCTATTTGCAGCACTTTGGTCAAATTAGGTCCTGTTGATCCAAATTCTGACCCTCAAGCAGCGGACGATCATGACAGATAATTCTGTGTCTCTGGATGCAAACACACCGGACGCTATCGTAAATAATCAGGACGTTGGTGCGGACACATTTGCCCCAAGTCCGGCAACGGCCGGGAAAAAGAAAAAAAGACGCCTGCTCACGCCGGGGCGGGGGATATTGCGGACGTCGACGCTTGGACCCGTCATTGTTCTTCTGGCGCTGATCACCGGCACGATTTCTTTTTTCATCCTGACAGGCCTGACGCCGATTGTACCACGGCATATTGTCGTCGTTTCGACACTTGGGACCAACTTATTCCTGGTGATCTGCCTGCTACTCCTGATCGGTTGGGAAATCTACAAACTCATTTCCGCCAGTCGAAAGGGTGTCGCCGGCGCCAGATTGCAAGTCCGTATCCTGGGATTGTTTGTGTTGATTGCCGCAACACCCGCACTGCTGGTGGCGATTGTTGCCGGGATTACACTCGATCGTGGGTTGGACCGATGGTTCTCAACCCGTACCCAATCGATCATCGAAAATTCGGTCCGCGTCGCACAAACTTACGTCGCAGAGCATACCCAGCAATTGCGCAATGATATGCTCATTATGGCCACCGATCTTGACAATGTTGCAGAGCTGGCAGCAGAAAACCCTGATCAATTTGCAAATTTTGTGCGGACGCAGGGTATTATCAGGGCATTCCCCGGGGCCTATGTTATTCACAGAGACCTCTCGATTGTTGTTCGCGCCCTGTATGACGAGGAACGCCAGTTTCGTGTACCTCCTGAAGAAGCTCTTGCTCGTGCAGAGGTGGGCGGTGCCATCATCATCCCGCCGACCGGGAATAATCAAATCGGTGGCTTGGTCAAACTCAAGAATTACGAGAATTATTACCTGTTTGTCGTGCGTGAGATTGACAGTCAGGTTTTACAACATTTGGCGAATACCGGCGAAGTCGCGATTGAGTACCAAAATCTCGAGGACCGGCGGTTTGGACTTCAGGTAGCGTTTGGACTCATTTACCTGGGCGTTGCATTGATCCTGATGCTATCGGCTGTATGGCTCGGTCTCTGGTTCGGGAACCGGCTGGTCGCCCCTATCCGACGACTTATCGGGGCGGCTAAAAATGTTTCCGAAGGACAGCTTGATATTCGGGTTCCGGTGAAAGCGTCGGAGGGGGAACTCGGTAACCTTGGCGCCACCTTCAACGATATGACCAAGCAGTTGCGAGAACAACGCCGCGAATTGCTTGAAGTAAACAAAACGATTGATCGTCGTCGGCGTTTCACGGAAACGGTTTTGGCTGGCGTTTCGGCTGGTGTCATTGGGCTCGACGCTAAAAAACAAATCAACCTGCTCAACGAATCAGCTCAACACATGCTGGATCTGGATGTCGACACGGCAATTGGCAAACCTTTGTCGGATTTGGTGCCTGAGCTCTCCAACCTTGTGGAAAAAGTGACTTTGTCAGTTGTTCGGAACCTGCAAGGTCAGATTACATTGAAACGCCGGGGGGAAGAGCGGACCATATCGTTCCGGGTATCAGGGGAGTTTACCCTGGAAGGTGATAGCGGGGTGGTCATCACGCTTGATGATATTTCCGAATTGGTCTCAGCCCAGCGGACCTCAGCCTGGGCCGATATTGCGCGCCGCATTGCCCATGAAATTAAGAATCCACTGACCCCGATCCAGCTCTCGGCGGAACGGCTGCGCCGGAAATACGGCAAGGTTATTGTTGAAGACCGCGACGTTTTCGACCAGTGCACAGATACGATTATCCGCCAGGTCGGGGATATTGGGCGGATGGTTGATGAATTCTCCTCTTTTGCGCGCATGCCCAAGGCAGTCATGGGCAAGGAGAATGTTGGTGAATTGATCCGCCAGGCGACCTTCCTGACAGAAATCAGCCAGCCGAACATCGACGTCAGCGTAAACCTGCCGGAAGAGCCTATATTTGCACTCTGCGATCGCCGGCTGATTTCACAGGCGGTGACCAATCTGATCAAAAATGCCAGCGAAGCTATTGGTTCGTCCGAACGCAAGGTATCTGAACCGGGGTGGATCAAGCTCAATCTTGAACAACATGGCGATCGAATCCGCATCTCGGTGACCGATAATGGCCGTGGATTGCCCGCCGAAAACCGTTCCCAGCTGCTGGAACCCTATATGACGACCCGGGAAAAGGGGACAGGTCTTGGTTTGGCGATTGTCAGTAAAATCGCCGAAGAGCATTCCGGGTTTGTGACGCTGCATGATGCGCCGCAGGTTGCGGACGGTGGGCGCGGGGCAATGGTGCAGATCGAGTTTCCAGCCGGAAACTTCGACCGGGACGAACCTAGTTCGGGCCAGGGAGAACCCAAATTAGAAGTCAAAGAGGGTGAGGCGATCCGAGGATGATTGTTGCCATAGACCCCGTAGTTTCAGTGCCCCAGGAGCACATACATGCATTCTGATATTCTTGTTGTCGACGACGAAGAAGACATCCGGGAGCTCGTTTCAGGGATTCTTGAAGACGAGGGATACACAACCCGGCTTGCCAAGGATAGCGACGAGGCGCAGGCCGAAATTGTCGCCCGGCGTCCGGGGTTGGTATTTCTCGATATCTGGCTCCAGGGCAGTCAATATGATGGTTTGGAATTGCTGGATATTTTTCAGAAACAGCATCCGGGCCTTCCCATCGTCATGATCAGTGGTCACGGCAATATCGAGACCGCGGTTTCGGCCATCAAACGCGGCGCGTATGATTTTATCGAGAAACCGTTTAAGGCCGATCGCCTGATACTGCTGGCGGAACGAGCCCTTGAAGCATCGCGTCTAAAGCGCGAATTAAACGAGTTGCGCCGCAAGACCGGGGGAGAAACCGGGATTATCGGCCGTTCCCCGGCGATGGGCCAATTGCGAGCCATGATCGAGCGGATTGCGGCGACCAACAGCAGGATATTGATTACCGGCCCGTCTGGCTCGGGTAAGGAACTTGTTGCCAGAAATATCCACCAGCTTTCAGAGCGGCGGGACGGGCCTTTTGTGGTGTTGAATGCAGCGGCACTTGATCAAGTGCGCTGGGAAGTGGAATTGTTTGGCCGTGAAGAGTTGACAGATGGCGAGCGCAAAGTCGGCCTTCTCGAAGCCGCCCATGGCGGGACACTCTACATCGATGAAGTTGTGGATATGCCATACGAGACCCAGGGCAAGGTATTGCGGGTTCTCGTTGATCAGAATTTTGAGCGGGTTGGTGGAGCCAATCGGGTTCATGTGGACGTCAGGATTATTTCTTCGTCCAGCCGGGATATTGATTCTGAAATCGCCAACGGGAAATTCCGAGGAGATCTCTATCATCGCTTGGGGGTGATCCCGATCGGGGTTCCGTCCCTGATAGAACGGCGCACAGATATCCCCGAACTGATTGAACACCTGGTTGATCAGATTGCGCTCTCGACCGGGTTGCCGAGGCGGCGGCTTGGCGCCGATGCCATCGCGGTCCTGCAGTCCCTGGACTGGCCGGGAAATGTGCGCCAGTTGCGCAACAATCTTGAACGCATGCTGATCCTTGTGAACGGCGATCCGGATACCGAGATAAGCGCCGATATGTTGCCGCCTGAAGTCGGCAACAGTTTATCCCCTGCTACCAATGGTTCTGGCGGTGAAAACCTGATGGCGATGCCATTGAAAAATGCCCGGGAAAATTTTGAGCGGGATTATTTGCTGGCGCAAATCAGCAGGTTCGGCGGAAATGTTACTAAAACCGCTGAATTTGTCGGCATGGAAAGGTCCGCGCTTCATAGAAAATTGAAATCACTCGGTGTAGGATCGCTGGAACGACTGGCGGAGGCTGTCCAGGGGGACCAGGGATAAATGAAAGTCATTATATGCGGTGCCGGCCAGGTCGGGTTCGGTATCGCAGAGCGGCTGGCACGTGAGAACAACGATGTTACCGTCATCGACACTAATCCGGCTTTGATCCAGTCGATTTCCGACATTTTGGACGTGCGTGGATTCCTCGGTTACGGATCGCATCCCGATGTTCTGGCAAAAGCCGGCGCTGAAGACGCCGACATGATCATCGCGGTGACCCGTTTCGACGAGGTCAATATGGTCGCCTGTCAGGTGGCCCATTCGCTGTTCAACGTACCCACCCGTATTGCCCGGATTCGCGCGCAAAATTACCTGCAGGAACATTGGCGCGATATGTTTTCGCGCGACAATATGCCAATCGACGTCATCATTTCACCCGAAGTCGAGGTTGGCGAGATGGTGATGCGGCGCCTGAGCCTGCCCGGTGCTTTCGACGTGATGAGTTTTGCTGACGGTGAAATCTCCGTTGTTGGCGTGGTGTGCGGCGAAGATTGCCCGGTTGTCGACACACCGCTCAGCCAGTTGACCGAACTGTTCCCGGATCTTTCAGCCGTGGTCGTGGGGATTGTGCGCGAGGGACGTTTATTTGTGCCGCATAGTTCCGACCAGATGCTGGAAGGCGATCGGGTTTATTTTGTCGCGGAAAAAGGACAGGTTGAACGCACATTATCAATTTTCGGACACGAGGAACGCGCGTCGTCGCGCGTGGTCATCGCGGGCGGCGGCAATATTGGATTGTATGTCGCGTCTGAGCTCGAAAAACGACTAGAACATTCCAAGGTGAAACTGGTCGATGTTTCCCGCGACCGGGCCATTTCGATAGCCGATCAGTTGTCCCGGACGATCGTCCTGCACGGTAACGTGGTTGATGAAGAAATCCTGCGCGAAGCAGATGTGGAGCAGGCCGATACCTTCGTGGCGCTGACCAACGACGATCAGGTCAACATCCTGTCTTCAATTATGGCCAAACGGTTGGGGTGCCAACGCGCACTCGCACTCATCAACAATTCCGGGTATAGCTCGATCCTCGGATCGCTCGATATCGACGCCCACATCAATCCCCGAGCAATCACGATCTCAAAAATTCTGCAGCATGTGCGCCGGGGCCGCATTCGCGGTGTCCATTCTGTCCAGGAAGGGCTTGGCGAGGTCCTGGAAGCGGAAGCGTTGGATACATCGCCGCTAGTGGGTAAATCCCTCCGTGATCTTGATCTTGGCGATGGTGTACGGATCGGCAGCATCTACCGCAACAATGAGGTTATCCTTCCCCGCGGTGATACGCAGATTATGGCCCATGACCGGATCGTCATTTTCGCCATGTCAGACATGGTTCACCGGGTCGAACACTTATTCAGGGTAAGCCTGGAATTTTTCTAAGCCGGTATGCACCAAGCGTAAAACAGTGAGAAAGGCTCTCCATTGGCCGGCATCTTCTATCTAACCGGACTAATGTTGAACGTGATCGCAGGGGCGATGGCGTTCACAACTTTACTGGCGTTATTGGTCAACGAACCCGGTATGGCCATGACATTTCTGGTCTCGACCGCGATGCTGGTATTCGTTGGCGGTAGCCTGTCAATTGCCTTGCGCGGGCGTTACAGAGAAATGCGGCGTATCGAGGTCATGGGACTGGCAGCCGCGATCTGGATCATTGTACCGATTTTTTGCGCGATCCCGTTTTGGCTTTCCGGGATTTCGCAAACGCTGGTCAGTGCGCTGTTCGAAGCTGTGTCCGGGTTTACAACTACGGGTTCCACACTGTTTGGGTCGCTTGATCAGGTCCCCCGTACCATAATCCTTTGGCGCGCAATCCTCCAATGGATCGGCGGACTAACAACCGTCATGATTGTATTGCTGGTATTCGCACCGGCCCAGCTTGGCGGGATACCGGAGCGCCCACTTGCCCTGATCGAGAGCGGCGCCAGATCGGTTAAAAAGCGTGTTCTTTCGACCACGGGGCGGATTGCTCCGCTCTACACGCTCGTTACCCTAATATGTTTTATCGGGCTTACTGCCTCCGGTCTGCCTTTGCTCGACAGTTTTAGTATTGCGCTATCAGCTATTTCTACCGGCGGGTTTATGCCGCGTGATGGTGGAATTGGCGCATACGGGTCGCATCCGGCGGAAATAATTGTTGGCTTCGCAATGTTGATTGGTGGCACCAGTTTCATCTGGCATCGGATGCTAGCTCAGGGACGGTGGCCTTTGGCAAAACAGCACCGCGAAGCGTTCTGGTTTCTCGGGCTTGCCGTAGTCATCGGGGCATATTTTACGTGGAGTTTCTTTTACGGCCTCGATGGTCCGGCCGGCCTATATTTTTTCACCGCCTTGCAGACCGGCTTTTTTACCGCAGTATCCCTGATTTCAACGACAGGAATTGAATTCAGGGAAGGGGGGTTCGCCATCCTCTCCCTGCCTCTGCTTCTTGGCGTTTGCTTGATCGGTGGGGCAGGGTTTTCTACCGCCGGCGGAGTTAAACTATACCGCGCCGGTGCGATGCTGGCGCAGGGGAATCGCGAACTCCGGCGGCTGATCTATCCCCACGGTGTGCGCCCGGCGCATTTCGGCGGCCAGGTCTACGATATCCAGATGATGAAATCCGTCTGGAGTATTTTTATTCTCTATCTTGGAATTTCAGTGGCTCTTGCAGCACTCCTTGGCCTGTTTGGGTTCAGTTTTGAAGCCGCCATCACAGTTGCCATAGCCAACCTGGTCAATGCCGGGCCAGTATACGAGGCATTGGCAAATCAGAACCCTGACTGGCTTGCATACAGCGAAACTTCGATTGGCGGGCAGATCACGCTGATTATCGCCATGATTTTAGGCCGGCTTGAAATCATTGGATTGATCGTCGTGTTCAACCTGACTTTTTGGCGATCATAAATTCAAAATCAATCCGAAAATTACGAAAAATGTTGCAAAAATCACATGATTCAACGTCTAATGGCCGTGTAGAGCTTTTTTGGCGATGCGGCCAATATTGACTGTTTAAGGCGCAGGATAACAAGTGGGGAAAACCATGGCAGCGGAACGAGCGCACAATTTGCAGGATACTTTTCTAAACAACGTCAGGAAGAATAAAGTCTCTCTCACTATCTTTCTGATAAACGGGGTCAAATTACAGGGGGTTGTGTCTTGGTTCGACAATTTCTGTGTATTGTTGCGCCGCGATGGTCATTCCCAGCTTGTCTATAAACACGCTATTTCGACCATCATGCCCAATCAGCCGGTCCATCTGTATGATGATGAGGCCAGTGAAACAACCAGCGAGGACTAATCGCGATTGCGTCAGCGTGATAATGGGGAACTGAATACCTTCGACAAGATCACCAGCGATCATGGCGAACACATGCTGGGTGGACCCAAGGTTGTTGATCCAACCGGGCAAACTCGCGCTTTGGTCGTATGTCCGGTCCTGAAAAATCAATCCAACACAGATCAATCCGGAATTGATCGGCGGAATGCCGAGAATATAATGGCAGAGGCGGTCAGCCTTGCTGCTGCTATAGACCTCAGAATCGTCGAGACCGGGATCGTAAACATTTCCAAGCCGCGCCCCGCGACGATGATCGGGAAGGGGAAACTGGACGATATTGGTCTGGTTATAACTTCTGAGGATATCGATCTGGTGATCTTCGATGGACGGCTGTCGCCGGTGCAACAACGCAATCTGGAAAGGCACTGGAAGGTCAAAGTACTGGATAGGACGGGCTTGATCCTCGAAATATTCGGGCGCCGGGCACAGACCGCCGAAGGCCGGCTCCAGGTCGAACTGGCGCATCTGAATTACCAGCGAAGCCGGTTGGTGCGATCCTGGACCCATCTTGAGCGCCAGCGCGGTGGATTTGGTTTCCTTGGCGGACCTGGGGAAACCCAAATCGAAGCCGACCGTCGCCAGATCAGTGAGCGGATCACAAAAATCAAGCGTTTGCTGGGCAAAGTACAGAAGACGCGGGCGCTCCACCGGTCAAGCCGGAAAAAAGTTCCGTACCCCGTTGTCGCGTTGGTCGGGTATACCAATGCCGGCAAATCAACGCTGTTTAACCGGCTAACGAATTCCAGCGTGGTCGCCAAAGACCAGCTATTCGCGACCCTCGACCCCACCATGCGGGGCCTGGATTTACCATCTGGCCGCCGGGTCATACTGTCCGACACGGTCGGATTTATCTCAGAATTGCCTCACGAACTGGTAGCCGCATTCCGCGCGACCCTCGAAGAGGTGGTCGAAGCAGATATTATCCTGCATGTGCGTGACATAGCTCACGAGGAATCGGATATCCAGGCTGCGGACGTGGTCGACGTTCTCAAAACACTGGGGATCGATACTGACGATGATGAGATCCTGATCGAAGCCTGGAACAAGAGCGACCTGCTGGACTCTGACAGATTTGTGGAAATTTCGAACCATGCGGCGCGGCGCTCTAATGTTGTGGCGATTTCGGCAACAACGGGTGAGGGGATCCAAAACCTGATTGAGAGGATTGAAACGTCGATCGAGAAAGACGCCGACCATTACAAGTTGACGCTTGAAGCAAAGGAGGGAAAGGCCCTCAACTGGCTCTACGAGAATGTTGAAATTATTGAGCGTAGCGACGATGCATCCAGCGGCGGGATCGGCCTGGAGATCCGTGTGCCGGATATTGTACGACGCAAACTCCAACGGAAATTTGGTGTGCGGCTGCTTGAAGTGTGATTCCGGTATAGATTATCCCGTCTCACTCTTGCTCGCTTCCCACAATTTCTCCATACGATCGAGCGAGGCCTCCTGCAGGGTTTTTCCGTCTGCGGCCAGTTGTTTTTCGATATAGGTGAACCGACGTACAAATTTATTATTCGAGTTTGTCAGCGCCACTTCTGGATCTTGGTCAAGGTGCCTGGCCAGATTTGTGATGGCGAATAATACGTCGCCAAGTTCCGCTTCTTGATCTTGCCTGGTCTGGTCGTCCGTTCCCAACTGCCGGGTTGCAGCTTCGAGTTCGTCAATCTCTTCCCGGATTTTATCGAAGACCGGTGATACGTCGTCCCAATCAAATCCAACCCGTTGTGCGCGATTCTGTAATTTGACCGCGCGCATTAACGCGGGCAGGGCGCGGGGGACTTCGTCGAGATAGGCGGTTTCTGCCATGTTCACCCGGTGTGCCTGTTTTTCAGAGGCCTTGATATCCTCCCACATGCCTTTTACAGCGCCCGTAGAGCGTGCCTTAGCGTCGCCAAAGACGTGTGGATGCCTGCGGATCATTTTTGCGTTGATCTTGCCGACTACATCCGAAAACGTGAACAGATCGGCTTCCGAAGCCATCTGTGCGTGGAAGATGACCTGCAGAAGCAGGTCACCCAGTTCGTCCGCAAGGTCGGCTATGTCGCCACGCTCAACAGCGTCTGCAACTTCGTACGCTTCTTCGATTGTATAGGGTACAATCGTCTCAAACGACTGCGCGACGTCCCAGGGGCAGCCCGTATCCGGATCGCGCAAGGCCCGCATGATCTCCAGCAATTGCTCAATGGATTCAGTGGGCTGCACAGGCTTGCTCATGTGAGAATATTCGCCAACTGCTGTAGTCTGGGCGTGTAAAGCATCGCTACAGGATCATCCGCAAATAAACTATATTGATGCGCATAATATATATTATGGAACATTATAAGCTATCTATTTCAATCTTGAGGCCGTCATAAGCCGGTTCCACACGGGCTGGCAATGTGCGCCGAAGTGTCTCGTAATCCAAATCGATGTGCATATTAGTCAGGATAGCGCGGTTTGGTTTCAACCGTTCGATCCACTCCAGTGTCTCTTCCAGGCTAAAATGACTGGGATGGGTCGAGTAGCGCAAGGCATCCACGATCCACACGTCCAGGCCCTGCAACGCAGATACCGAGTCTGGCGGTAGATCGTTCAAGTCGCTCGAATAGGCAATATCTCCAAACCGGAATCCAAGCGAGTCGATATGGCCGTGTATTTGCGTAAACGGCAGCGACGTTATTTCGCCACCGGCACCATCAATCGTGACGTCCTGTCCCGCCGATATATGTTCCAGGTCCAGGATCGGCGGGTACGGACTTTCAACTGGGGTTTCAAAACAATAATGAAATCGTCTGGTGACGAGCTCTGCGGTTTGCTCGTTCATATAGACCGATACGCGGCTGCGGCCGTTGATCGCGACCATGCGCAGATCGTCAATTCCGTGGATATGGTCGGCATGCTCGTGGGTATAGAGAACGCCGTCCAGCCAATCCACCTGAGCGTCGAGGAGTTGGTTGCGCATATCCGGCGAGGTATCCACGAGGACGTTTGTAATCCCGCCAGGCCCTTTACGCTGCACTAGAATTGAGCAACGACGGCGGCGGTTCTTAGGGTTCTCCGGGTCGCACGCGCCCCAATGGTTGCCGATGCGTGGGACACCGCCAGATGACCCGCACCCCAGAATGGTAACGGATGCCGTCATCCGGTATATCCTTCGGGCTTGGAAACACGGGTAAATAACCGGAAAAAATTAGCACTTGTGGTTTGGGCGATAGTTTCCTGATCAACACCCCGTACGCTGGCCAACACCTCCGCCGTGTGCTGCACGAAAGCGGGTTCGTTGGTCTTGCCACGGTGCGGCACGGGTGCCAGGAATGGCGCGTCGGTCTCGACCATAATCCGGTCTTCCGGGGCGTCGCGGGCAATGCTGCGCAGTTCTTCTGCGGCCTTGAACGTCAGAATGCCGGAAAACGAAATATACCCGCCGAGCTCAATCCCTTTACGCGCCAATGCTGCCCCGGACGAGAAACAATGGAGGAGAAAAGGAAACACCCCCTTCTCCATTTCATCGTCCAGGATTTCAGCGGTTTTCTCATCAGCAGAGCGGGTGTGGATGACCAGCGGCAATCCCGTCTGTCGGGCGGCGGCGATATGCACGCGAAAGCTCGCATCCTGAAGGTCCCGGGGTGAATTGTCATAGTGAAAATCCAGTCCGGCCTCGCCAATCCCAACTACCTTTGGGTGTTCCGCCAGTCGGCATAATTCTTCGACCGTGACG